>JAFQCI010000131.1 GCA_017416505.1 Lachnospiraceae bacterium | reverse complement strand
TCGTATCATAGGTTATGGGTTTTCAGATATTCGTATCTGGGAATGTGGGAGAAGAACCGATGCTTGCAGGCTTTGCGGTTCTTCTTTTTTTTGCTACAGAAAGATAATACATAATCTTTTTGAAGGGGTCAATCTGTTTAGAAATAATTTGCTTGCAGAAAAAGCAATTTATGACTAGAAAAAACAAAGTATTTAGAAATAATTTGATGTTAGGAGTGCTTTTTTAATAGGGAGAATTTGAAGTATTACAATTATGCAAGGAATGTAGAATTAAAAAATATGTTGGAAAGACCAATCTGCTTGACACAAAATTGAGCCTTAAGTATGATAATAACAGTAGTTCTATCATATAAAATAATAGATTGAAAACTGATACAAAACAGAATTGTGAATATATAAATAGTGGATAGGAAATACTGATTGGAGGGATATTAGTGGAAAACAGAGAGGTTGGCTTTGTTGTGAATGATGAGTGCAAAGCATGGATAGAAGATATTAAAAACTAGATAAAACAGAGTCGGGTAAAATCAGTAGTTAAGGTGACAAACTATAAATAGTCAAGTGTTTTTGATAAAAAAGTAGGGGTTTTAATAAAAAAGGAATCTGAAAGCATTATATTTACGAGCTTAAAGATTCCTAGAGATTATTGAATTTAAACGGAGGACAATGTCTAATGACAGAAGCAGAAGTGATATTGCGTTTGGCAATGTATTACATAAGAAATGATTATACCAAAGAAAATGTTACTGTATCAATAGATGGCGCCCATGTAAAAACAGGAAATATGGTACATTTTAATATATTTACTTTTTTGAAGGAGAATGGTTTTCAGAAAATTGATAATGAGTCAGAAAGATGGCAAGGTGAGTATTTTCTTGTAGGAAGTGAAAGTCGTGTTATTATATCTAGTACACCTGGAAATGGCGATGTAAATGTAAAGCTTACAGATGGTAGAATTGTCTATGCTGAGTGTAAAAAAGGGAAGAACGATAAACGAGGGCAGGAATATTCACTCATGAGAGAGGCGATAGGTCAGTTAATGACGGGATGTGATTTTACTAAGGGTGTGATTCCGATTGTAGCGGTTCCATATACAGATAAATCAAAAGAATTAGCTGAAAGATGGTCGAAATTGACACAAATTAAGAATCTAGGAATTAAATTTGCGTTGGTTTGCGAAGATGGAGAAATTAATTTTGTCTAATAAATAATTGGACAAGTAGTTTGGATTGAGTGGTTGACGGAAATCAAAGATGAAGATTATTTCAATAAAGATTACATAATAACTGATAAAACGAGCGAGCACGATAAAAATAACATGGGTGAAGGATTAACCAACGCCATGATATTTTTGTTGATTTCAAGAAGTTCTTTATATTCATTAACCAAGTGAGTTCATCAAATACATCCTTTTTATTGGAAACAATATTATTGATAGAGCTTATGATAGAGTATCGACAGCATCAAACATTCTGTTTAGGTATTCGCAGTAGAGTGAATTATCAATTTTTTTCGGATGGTATTAATTTTCTTACCGTTGTATGCGGCAGCAGTACGATCCAGGTGATTATCTAGGTTGATAACAATGATATGTTTACTAATCTCAGGTGTTACATTATTGATATCGTTGGATAATAACACAAAGGTTGGATGATTAATAAGTTGTTCTCTTATGAGGTTCACATTCATTTTTACGATATCTTTTGCATATTTCCAATAAGTAGGTGTAAGTTCATCAATGAGAATGGGGCAGCCCTTAACATCAACTTTCAAGGAAGCCATTGGCTTACTTGAAAAATAGAGAATTCTTATAGGATCTTCTTGGAAACGACGAGACAATAAGTTTTTATCATCGACAAGAAAATGAACTTGATGATGCAACGATTGCCTTGTCATTGCAGCGATCGGGAAAAATTGATAGATAAATTCTTGTTGACAAAAATAAACACAAGGATTATACTAGGCCTAATAATTTTGAAAGGAAGCACAGATATGTATTTATTCGCAGCTAAAAATTCATACAATTCTAAACAGGCGATGCAGAATAACGGGCATGGTCTTATTGTTGTATATGAATATTTTAGTTACGAAGAAAAATAAGCTTTCAGAGACAGAATATAGTTATAGTTGTTTTTGACCACTTATCTTTTCGGGTAGGTGGTCTTTTTTTATTCATCAGGGCCCGATGAATTAATAAATTTATCGAAAGGAGTAATTGGATATGAATTTGAGATTAGTAAAGGTTTCGGAAGAATATCGTAGCCAGATAAGTGATATGATGGAGGAATGGAATAGTTTTCGTGAGAAAATTGTTCCATATGCAATCCGCCGATTGGATTATAGGGACTTTGATAATTACTGTAATAACTTAGAAATAAGAGATGATAGTGGTGGATTGGTTCCAGATTCAACATTTTTCTGCTTGGACGAAGATAGAAATATTATGGTTGGAGCTGTAAATATAAGACACTATTTGAATGAATCGCTATTACTTAACGGAGGACATATTGGTGATGGTGTAAGACCGTCTGAGAGAAGAAAAGGAATTGCTACAAAAATGATAGCTCTTGCATTAGATGAATGTAGAAAATTGGGAATTGAAAAAGTCTTGATGGTATGCAACAAGGACAATATTGGCTCAGCAAAAAGTATTATCAATAATGGCGGTGTGCTTGAAAATGAAGTAGAGGTTGATGGTGTTATAGAACAAAGATATTGGATTGATAATACGAAGTAGAGGAGGAAGAATAGATTATGAAAATACATTACTTTCAGAGATATCATGAGAAAGAGAATGTGGCTACAGCAAATACAATGTTATTGCTTTCACGCTTGTATTCTTACTCATCGGATAAGTTTTTAGGTTTTTGAAATCAGAATATTTTTCTGATTCCTTTAATCCGGAGATTGTTTTTACACTGCAAAAAAAGAGCGTTGATAGCATTCCTGACGCAACTATTACATAGGAAAGCTTCAAAATTGTTGTAGAGACTAAAATGTCAGATTGGTTTTATGAAGACCAACTGCTTCGTCATTTGAATTCCTTCAATGATGAGAAATATAAGATTATGATTACACTGGCGCCGAAATTGATGGAGGAAAGTAAGAAAACTGCATTTGAAAAAAATTGAAGCAGTATAATGAAAGCCAACGTTATCCGGTAATCCATATTAATACCACATTTGAAACAATGGCAAATGCAATCGGGGACATCTTGGATGATAGGGATTATGATATGCAAGACGTTCTTGCTGATTATTTGAACTATTGCTATACAGATGGCTTGATTCCGGTTTCAGATGCATGGAAGTGAAACTGCTATAATAGAACCAACTACTCTAAATTCAATAATAGGGAACTTTTGTGTGAAAAAATGCATCAAAAAGTTCCCTAAATAATTCTTGATAATTAGGGAACTTTTGTATATAATATATAGCATAAAAGTTCCCTAAAAAAGAAAGCGGTGACAAGAATGGGTGCAAATTATTCAGAAATTCAAGAATTATTACAGCAAAAAGCAGATATACAAGCAAGACTTAATCTGATTCCATATGATGGAAATCCGGAAATTAAGGAAGCAAATGGTGGAAAATACTTGTATATGCGTAAACGAGTAGCGGGGAAATTGACATCTACTTATGTGGACGTATATTCAGATGAACTATATCAGTTGCTTTTGCGTAATGCCAAGGAACGTAAAGATTTAAATAAAACCATTCGTAAAATCAATAAAGATTTAACAGCACTTGGTTACGAGGATAAAGAACTTTCGGCTAGAGTGTTACAGAATTTGGATTTTGCCAGAGCAAATATGAAGGCAAACATTTATGATCAGGCGGTATTAGAAGGCATTGCAACTACATTTCCACAAACTGAGGATATTATTGAGAATGGACAAGTCAATGGAGTATCGGCTACTGATGTGCAGAAGATTCTTAATTTGAAGCATGCTTGGGAATTTATCCTGGATAGAGATGTTATTCAGAGTGAAAGTAATTATCATATGCTTTGTCATATTGCCAAGTTGGTTAATGAAGGTTTCTTCTATGATGGAGGTCGCATTCGTGGCATTCCGGTACAGATTGGAGGAACAAGTTATGTGCCACCGTTGCCTATCGAATCGGTGGTTATCGAGAAAATTGACGAAATTAGAAGTCAAAATAAAGAGTCAATAGAGATAGCGATTGAGTTATGTATGTACTGTATGAAAACGCAGGTGTTCAAAGATGGAAATAAGCGAGCATCGGTTATTTTTGCAAATCATTATTTGATTGCGCAAGGTATGGGATTTTTGGTTATACCGGAAAAGGATGTGCCAGAGTTTAAGAAATTATTGGTGCAGTATTATGAAGGTGCGCCGCTAGAGGTCATTGGAGCATTTTTAAAAGAGCGTTGCTGGAAGAATTTTTAGATCGCTATGAAAAATTGAATTTGCATCTGCAATTAGACCGGTATTTAAGCTATATGACAGATTTACGGATATTGAGAAGAAATCCTTGATTTTAAACAGTTTTTCTACCATTTTGTATTTACACCAAATGCTGAAAATGTGTTAGAAAAACCAGACCGCAGCAAAAGTTATTAATACAGGAGGTGGCCGATTATGATGATTAGTCCGGAGGTATATTACGAATTATATCTTAAAGGTAAAAACGCAGAGCAGATTATGACAGCGATACGTGGCTTGAAGCAGGAAATCGTCCGCCTTAAGAATACAATGGAACATCCGGAGTATGCGCCGATGATGCATCCTAGCGAATCCACTCGTTTGTGGTGCACTCGTCTGTATCTTGAAAGAGCAAAAGAGGCCCTTGCAGAAGCTGGCGGTACATATACACCGTCTAAGGCTGAATTGAAGGTGGCTGCATTCGAGGAAAGCATCCCGGCAATATGCAAAGTGGTATTTTCCATAGGAGGCTATGAGACGAGAACATACACCTTGGATGAACAGCTCCATATGGATGTAGAGCATTCCGTGCTTCTCAAACCATCGAATTTTCATATTGAACCAGACTACCAAATTAGCAAGGATGAGTTTCTGGATGGATTCCGGAAACTGCATATCGGCGAATGGCGCACAAGATATGATTTGCGTAGATTTGGTTATATGGTATGCGATGGAACACAGTGGGAGCTTGAAATCTATTTCTCTAATGGTCATAAACCGGTGAAGATATATGGCGATAATGCGTATCCATATAATTTCAGGGAGTTCAAAGAGCTACTTGGAATGGAACCGGATGATTTGGCTGAGATTTATAGATATGAAGTGAAGCGTTTGAATGAATAGGTTAAGCGTAATATTGCAAGATTTCCGGAAGATTTTATGTTTCAATTAACAACAGAAGAAGATAGATTCTTGAAGTCGCAAATTGCGACTTCAAGTTGGGATGGAAAAAGAAAGCTTCCATATGCATTTACGGAGCAAGGTATTTATATGCTTGCTACCGTTCTAAGAGGAGAACTTGCGGAACAACAAAGTATTTTTATAATGCGTGCGTTTCGTGAGGTGCATCATTATATAAAGCAGAATCAACAGTTTGTTACACAGTCGGAGATGCGGCTTGTTACGGCAAAAGTATCGGAGATATCAGTGCAGGTTGCAGGTGTTGTAGAGTGGAAGAATAAAGCTGAAAAAAGATTTGATAGTATTCAAAGAAGTATAGATATTCTCAATGAAAACTTTGTTTCAGATAAATGCAGGATTTTGGTGTTAATCTTATCTGTGTGGAAGATGGTAGCGATAGTTCTAAGGATGGAGATTTTTATTGTAATCAAAAAAAGGAAGGCCCGCAGGCCTTCCTTCCGGTCACAGGCATCGCAAGTTTCTGTAACCTAATCATTATTTATAATACTATTAACGATTGATAGATGCAAGCAATCTAATAAACTTTTATTCGTAATATGGACATCCAATTAGTCGGAAATCCCATTAATTCCAAGGTTTTATTAGAAGGATTATACTTTTTGAAGACCTTTTTTAATTCATAATAAAACTGTCGAAAGTCTGTGGCATCAAGTAAATATTTTAATGAGATTACCGTAGCGAATAAATCTGATTTGCCTTGCTGGTATCTGGAGTTTATTTTGGGAATATGCAATTTCTTATGTGCGGTAAGATGATAAATCACCTCCGAAATTACCTGCATAAATAACAAGACGGCCCCCGCAGGAGCCGCCCGGGTTACGGGCTTCTCAAGTTTCCGTAACTCATTCACTACAAAAAGTATAAGCCATTTAGGAAAGAATGTCAAATGCTTTTTGGTAGTGAGTATATGATATGTAACTCTTGAGATAATTGTAACCAAAACTGATGTTCGGAACAAGAAAAATGTGATTGAAATATAGTTGAAACAGATGCATAATTTTGTTGGGATGATAAATTGAAAATGACATTAGAAAGTGGTGAAGCGTTTTTTGTGTTTTTGGCTGATGGCGATATACATTTAGATAATGTACAAAAAAATGAACATATGATAATATAAGATGAGGAGGTGCGAACAGATATGTATGCGACAGGCAATAAAAAGATGCTGAATATTTTAATCCTCGATATTTTGAGGGAATATACTGATGAAGAGCATTCACTGACACAGCAGGAGATTATTCGTCTGCTTGATAAAAACTATGGGATGACTTGTGACCGGCGTTCCGTGAAGAACAATATATTATCCTTAAAGGAACTGGGCTATGATATATCAATGGATAAGGGATACCGGCTGCTATCGAGGGAGTTTGACGATGCGGAACTTCGAATTTTGATTGACAGTGTACTCTTTTCAAAATCAATTTCCACAAAGCAGGCAAAGGAATTGATAGGAAAAATCAGGACATTGGCTAGCAGATATTTTAATGCAAAGGTTTCCCATGTCAGCAATCTGCCGGAAATCAACCGTACCATGAACAAGCAGGCTATGTATTCGTTAGATACGATAAATGATGCCATATCTAAAAAGAAGAAAATCAGTTTTTTATACAATTATATCGGGACGGATTTTAAACTCCATCCGAAGCGTGACAGAGAATATATAGTAAATCCATATCAGATTGTTGCGAATAACGGAAGATTTTACCTGATAGGAAATTATGACAAATATGACAATATTGCACACTATCGTATTGACAGGATGACAGATGTGCGTATGCTTGAAGAAAAGGTAAAACCTATGAACAAAATTCCGGAAGTGAAAAGAGGGCTGAATCTTCCCAAACATATGGCGGAGCATGTATATATGTTTAGTGGGGAGAGTATTGTGGTAAAGCTAAAGACTACCGAGGACATGATGACGGAACTTGCAGACTGGTTTGGTACAGGTATTACTATATTGAAGAAAAATGATGGAGAGATTATTATCAGTGTGGTTTGCAATGAAAATGCAATGAGGTATTGGGCGCTTCAATACGGTCCTTTTGTCGAGGTGATTTCACCTCCGGGGCTTCGTGCCAGAATTGCAGAGGATGTGAAAGCAATGGCGGGAAAATATGGAAAATAAACAAATGAATGAATATGATTATCTGAACAGGGTTAAGGACATTATTAGGGAGTCTGAGGAAGCAATAAATACTAAAGCGTTGAATTTTAATATTTTTCGTATACTGAATATCAGTGACAGAGAAGTTAGGATGTGTCGTGTCCTGTATGAATTTTTGAATCCTAAAGGCAGTCATGGCAGAGGCGGCATGTATCTTGAGGATTTTTTGAAAAACGTGCTTGAACTTGATGATATTACAAGTGAAGAGGTACTTAGGACGAAGGTATACCGTGAATGTGTGATTAAAGGTACGGACAGAAGGATTGATATATACATAGATACACCATATAGGGCGGTTCCGGTTGAAGTAAAGATTTATGCAGAGGAGCAGGAAAGACAATGCCTCGATTATTATGAATTTGCTAAGGAAGAAAACGCAAAGAAGAAATGCCGTAGAGAATGGAGGCTGGCATATCTTACACTTTATGGTGGGATGCCTTCAGAAAAAAGCACAGGTGGAGATAAAGCCTGTATTGACAGTATAAAGAAAATCTCATGGTGTGAAAATATCCTGAAATGGCTGGAGAATATCGGAGCTTCGCAAAAAGAAAATGCAAATGTATGGGAAATTGTTTTGCAGTATATGGATGAGGTCAAGAATCTGACAGGACAAAGGAAAGGACTGGTATATGACACGATGATGGATAAGGGACTTCTTACCGGTAGGGAAAATATGAAAGCGGCACAGGTGATAAGTGAAAGCTTTGCTGTCAGAAAGACGGCACTCATAGAAGAATTATTTGAAAAGATATGGAAAAAAGCGGAGGAAGAGGTCTTTTCGGATGGCAAATGGAAAGCTGCGATTATGGATCCATGGGATAATAATGGACTGATAAGAAATTATTATCAATTCCAAAAATCAACTTACCCTGCACTTAATTACTTTGTGAAAAATATTTCAATGCAGGGGGATGATACAGAATATCAGCTGTGGCTCAGATTCGAGATTGACCATAGGCCTTTTTTAGGTTTTAGTATTGTCAAAAAATATTTGAACAAAGATGAAAAAATAGACTATACGGGGATATTTGAAAAAACTGAAATATACGAGGAGGCAGAGCGGGTTCTATCACCGGGGGAAAGCAAGGTTTTTCATAGAGGGGGATGGTATGTGGACTGGTTCTATTTGCCGACTTTTAACACAGAAGTAGAGGAATCCATACCTAATTTCAAGAATTGTAACGATGCATATTACGATTTATATGAGGAAGAAAATTTGAATGATTTTGTTAATAAGGCAGTTGAAGGCTTAAAGATTATGAGGGACAGAATAAGGACGGATATTTAATCCGTGTTCTAAAGTGTCGGATATGAAACCTAAAACACTGTAAAAATCGGGAAATTATCAGATGTACAAAAAAATGCACATTAGATATTGTATAATCAGTTTATACTATAAAACGAGGAGGTAGAATGATGCCTGATTTAAAATGTCCATTCTGTGGAAATGAAAACACAACAAGAGTTCCGAACGAAATATTTGATGCAAGTGTGAAATCAACATGGTGGATGATTGTTATTTTTGGAATTCTTGGGATATCAATCAATCCTATAATTTTACTATTAGCTATTGCCACTATGATTTTTAACATAATCATCAATATACTTGTAAAAATCAGATGCAGCAATGTTTGGGTAATGCAGTGCCCGAGATGCAAAAAAGAGTTTACTATTCCAAATCCTGATAAAAAAGAAAAGATACAAAAAAATATTGAAAAATCAAATGCAAGGGAGCAGGTCAGGGCAGAAAAAAATGAATTAAAAAGAGAAAAACATCTTGAAAAATCAAGGAAAGAGACTGCAAACATTGAGAAAAACAGTGAATTATTTGAGAATGAAACACTGGTATCAGAGATTGATTATTTTGCAACTCATAAAAATGCGTGGTCTTCTGTAGCAGGAATGTTGAGGATAACAGATAAGAGCCTGTTAATATACAATAAAAAAGGGGCGTTCCGCATATATAAGGAACAAGTGGTAAAAATCAGAAAAAAGAATTATTTTTTCATTGTTCCTACCGGAGTACAGATTTGTATATATGATGGCAAAAGAAAACATAAATATAATTTTGTTGTGATGATGGATAAAAGAAAGCAAATATTGGATAAGTTATATCTATGGGTTGGATAATGTATCATTGTGTTCACTAGGAAAATCGTATTTGTCAGAGAAGAGGCACTACAATGATAGAACTTGATAATTTGTTTGACCTATGGGAACAAAGGCATTTAGAGGCAAAGCATAAGCGCTTTATTAGAGACGGAATTGTAGATGAAATGGTAGATGAGTGTTACTTTGACAAATGCGATTTCGATTGATTACATGGAGGAATATCGGATGGTCTATTACAAAAAATATCCCACAGTAAATGATGGAATACGTGTATTATTTGATATGTCAGAGCCTGTAAAAAAGATCCTTACTAATATACTAGGACAAGTAGATTTGGATGATAAGTATTTGTTTATTTCGGAAATGGAAACAGGGCAGTTTAGAGAATACTATCAGTCAGTTGTGCAAAAAGGAGGAGCACGTGAAAAAAAGATTTGATAAGATTGCGTTCGATAGCAAATTTGGAATTGTATTTGGTGCAAATGTTCTGGTTTATATTAAAACCGGTAATGGTGGAAATATTTTTGGCTATGAAAATAAATATGTGAAGATTGCTAATAGAATTTATGATGAACTTGGTTATGCGGTTCTTGTAGCAGCGAATCCGGTGGAGGAACAATGTAATTTACAAAGCGAAATGGGAAAAGTTTTTGACGCCTTTGGTGTACATAATACTTTTGACGATATCATTTACATTGGTTTTTCAGATGGGGCGAACATTGGCGCTCAGCAGGGTTATCTAATTCCGGAAATAAAACGAATGTTATTAATAAACGGACCACTGATGATTAATTTTCACAAAACCAGGCGCGGTATAGTCGATTTTGAAAATGAAAAAATAGAAATGGTATATGGCACACAGGATCCATCGTATAAATATGTGGAATTATTAGATTCTATAGATTCAAAAGTTCTATTGGTAAATATCTTAGAGAACATTGATCATTTTTTCACAAATGCTTTGTCAGAATTTGAACAGTTAATCTATGGGTTTGTAAAAGAATTTCAACAGAAGTGATGTGTAGGTTTACCGCTGACCAATATGCGGTATAGAAATGGTTGGATTGAAAGTGTTGTCCTCCATCGGTAGCGGTGGAGGGTTTTATTTGTAATATGGATATCCAATTAGTTGGAAATCCTATTAATTCCAAGGTTTTATCAGAAGGATTATACTTTTTGATAACCTTTTCTTTATTCATAATAAAACTGTCGGAAGTCTGTGGCATCAAGTAAATATTTTAATGAGATTATTCCGTAACTCATTAACTACAAAAGGTATAAGCCATTCAGAATAGAATGTCAAAAGCTTTTTGGCAGTGATTATATGATATGCAACTCTTGAAATAATTACAATACGAACTGATGTTCAAAATAAGGGGTTAAATGAAAAAGTAAATTCCAGTTAGAATTATTTTGAGGAGATGGGAGGTTTTTATGGAACAGAAGGAAGAAGTTATGTCTATAGAAAATATACAAAATAAAGTATATGTATTACGTGGGCAGCAAGTTATGCTGGATTATGATTTGGCTGAGATTTATGGATATGAAGTGAAGCGTTTGAATGAACAGGTTAAGCGTAATATTGCAAGAGTGTTCTATAGAGCTAGTTATATTGAGAGCTGGGGTCGTGGTATACAAAAAATCCGAGATGCTTGTAAAAATCTCGGAAGAGAGGAACCGGAGTATATTGTTCCTGTCGGAGCGTAGTTTTGAAGATATACTATGTATAAAACATAGGGTTGTTGCTATGGAATGAATATAAAAGAGAAAAATGAAAATTTTTTGTTAAAATGATTGTCAACAGGGCATAATTTATAATATAATAGTGTTAAAAATATTAACAAATTCATTAACAGTGGTAACTTGTTTTGTTAAAATTATTAACGTGCATTTTTTAGGAGGTTTGTCATGAAGGAGTTCAATGCGGAGAAATTTTGCAAAGATTTAGTGGCTCTTAGAGGAAAAGAATCACAAGATAATTTTGCAAAAAAATTAGAAATTAAAAGACCAACATTATCCTTATTAGAAAATGGTAAGCAGATACCCACGATTGATTTATTAAGTAAGATTTGTAGCATGACTGGAGCTAGTGCAGATGAGTATTTTATTGAATCAACAACGGATGCATTGGTATATCTTATGGGTAGCTTAGAGGAAGCTGATAAGGCTAAAATTGAGGAAATGGCAGAACGAATCAGAATAAAGGAAAAGTATGAATTGCTTGCCAAGAGAGGTAGATATGTCATCGATTGATAATAATGAATTATTTGAACAATATTATCAAAATGAATATGATTTCAATACGGCATCGCTTACTATTGATGAAATCGAAGAAATAAAGAAATTAGCTAGGGAAAAAAGAGTTGATTATGCTTTTGCACCAATAGGTGTAGGAATATTTAACTTGATTCAGAAACAGAGTAGCGATATTCGTTTTGAACTTGTTTCATTTGATTCTGAGAAGATTGACGGAATGTTATACATTCCAACTACGGGAAATGAAAGAGCTTATATAATATTAAATAGCAATAAGCCTCTAGTGAATCAGGTTTTTGCTGCGGCACATGAGTTTTATCATTACATCAAAGATTATCAAGTGTTTAAGGAAAAACCATATGTCTGTGATTTTGGTTTATTAAAAGATGTAAATGAAAAAAAAGCTTGTAGATTTGCTGCTGAAATTTTATTTCCAGAGGAAGCGTTAAATCGTGAAATTAAAGACTATTGCAGACATTTAAAGATAAGTGATTTCAAAACATTAAATTTTAATAGGGTTGCTTCATTTATCATTGTAATGACTTTAAAATATCAGATGCCCCTTAAAGCAGTAATATATAGATTAGAAGAAGAACATTATATTGATGATGTTAATAAATATATTGAGAACTATGGTTTCATAAAGAAGGTTCTTCAGGAAATTCAAATATTTGAACAACAAGTATCTGGATTGTATAGCACAGCGAATAATTATATTGTGCCGTATAGTACAACATATCAGGATATGGAAAATGCTTTTATTACAGGAAATGCGTCGAGGGAGGAGATTCTAAAAGATGCCGAGACTCTCTCATTAGACATGAATGTAATTAATGAATTGGTTGAACAAGAAGAAGTGTTTGATGACGATGAAGATGATGAAGAATTGTTTTCAATAATAAATGCAAAGCGGGGGTGATCAGCTATGTTTACACCGTTAAAAAAGATTGCTTTGCATGATTTGCTTAATAAACCAATACTATTTGATGCAAATATTTTTATGGTTGGAATTTCAGATAGAGTTTCAGATAAAAATTGCTCATTTGAAAATATGACACAATTGTATATTAAGCCGTTATTTGAAAGTTTTACAGATATTTATGTTCATGAAGAGGTATATAGAGAATTAGATGAAGATGCTAGAAAGTTTGTTAACAATTACAAAGGCAAAAATGTAACAATCGTAACAGAAGGTACTTTGTATGGAACAGATCCGAAATATACTACAATCTTTAATAATATTGCAAAACATGAATTGGTTAATTATGTAAGAGGGTGCTCAAAAGATCGCGGAGAGGTATATAGTCTTGCATATGCAGCATATCATAATATGAATTACTTTTGCTCAAAGGAGATTATGGTTGACAACGTAGCAAGAGAGTTAGAAGATTTAAAAGATATAGATATTATAACTTTTGATATTATTATTCTTCAGGCATATGTTTATTATGCACAGAAAAGTGATAATTCAAATAGCAAGGGATTGAAATCGATATATAAAAAGTATTGTGCGGATGTCATTAAAAGACATAGTCTACCAGCGACACTAGGTGAGTACATAAAAGCAAATCAAGATTATTTATAAGAAAATAAAACGGGTCTTCAAAGTTTTTAAGGGTTTGCCAAACTTTAAGAGGGGCTTTCGTTAGGTTGTATGAATTTTCTTGTAGCTATATACAAACTGGTATCGGTATTCAGTTAGTTCTTTCCATAATAATGCTGATTGTTGTAAAATGTCCATTTTTGTATAGCCACCTTTGGTAAAAATAAAGGACCTTGCGTGAGCAAGGTCCCGTAAAAGCGTTTTCTTTCAGTTCCGAAGAACCTATTCGGTTTGAGGTTATCGCATAACCCAAGGTCTGGCTCCACAACCGGCTGTATACCGACACAGTCAATTGCTTCATAACCAACGATAGATGATCTCATCGCTATCCTCTATAAATATTATAGCATAAAATAGATTCAAGGCAATAGTCTTGAATTTTTTTAAGGACGCATCGTTTCGTGCGTCTAATATATCATATGTAATTGCTTAGAAAATTGTCAATGAAAATTTTGGAAATTAAAATGAATGTGAAGTGTGGCATCAAGTAAATATTTTAATGAAATTACCGTAGCGAATACGTCAATCTGGGCAATGTCTTTTAAATATATCAGAAATTTGTCCGAAAACAAAGCAGGAAAAAGGTATAATAAAAAATCCATTTGTTAAAGAAAATGAAAGGATGGAAGAGATATATGAGTAGAGAAGAGAATGTATTAATTTTTCAGGATACAAAAAATCTTTGTAAAACAAATGATATAATGTCATAAAAGACCATCCTAAAGCATTTAAAAATATTGAGTTTGCAGTGTATTGCAGTCCTAGGGATGACAGTAATTTTAAGGTATTTGAGCGGGTGCTTACACCTTTGATTAGGGGATAGGATTCTTTGCGTATAAAAAGTAATGAAAATGATTCTTAACTAATAAGTTTTTGCTATAAGGTAATATTTAGATACCTTATAGCAAAAGCTTTTTTTATTTACTTCAGAATTCCAAATGACAGGCATATGTATTGGTGGTACAATATGTTTAAAAGATATGTTGTGAATCATTGAGATTTTGTACAGGTTATAACAGGAGGTTTAGGAAGGGAAAGAAGATGATATTAGGAATTGACTTAGGAACAAGCAACAGTATGGCGGCTGTTTATCGGGGCGGAAAAGTAGAATTAGTAAAAAGCAGAACGGGCAGTCATGTTATCCCATCCGTTGTAAGTATGGATGATGAGGGAGCATTTTACACAGGAGATATGGCATTACAAAGAAAGAAGCAATATCCGGATAAGACAGTCCAGATGTTTAAGCGTAGCATGGGAACTTCTGCTTTGTTTGAGTTAGGGGATAAAAAATTTAAGGCAGAAGAACTTTCTGCAATACTCCTGAAATCAATCAAAGAGGAGGCAGAGGCATATTTTGGAGAAGAGATTAGCGATGCTGTTATCAGTGTGCCTGCATTTTTTAACAATCCCCAGCGAAAAGCTGTTATGCAGGCAGGAAAGCAGGCAGGCTTTGATGTAAAACGAATCATCAATGAACCTACGGCGGCTGCCATTGCATACGGAATCAATAGTATGGAGCAGGGGAAAGACAGTATAAATCCAAATGAGAGAGTAAGGTCAAAAGATGCAATACAGTCCCCGGATGTCATCATTGTACTTGACCTTGGAGGAGGAACCTTTGATATCTCTGTTATGGAAGTAAATGACAACATTATGGAGGTTGTAGCCATATGTGGTGATAATAAGCTTGGTGGTGGAGACTTTACCCAAAGGCTCATGGAACTTTTTAAGGAGGCAAATTCTATTCACAAGGAACTTAACATAGAAGAAAATAGAGAATTGTGGGAAAAGGCACAACAGGCAAAACACCAGCTTACAGCAGAAGGAATAGGTACAATAAAATGTACCATAGGTGGCAGGGAGTACGAATATTCCATTACGGAAGCAGAATATGAAGATGCCTGCTATGATTTGTTAGACCGAATGAGAAAACTAACCTTACAGGCTGTGGAAGAATCAAAATATGAGCCGGAGGAAGTGAAGGATATTATTATGGTGGGCGGTGGTACGAAACTGTCCATAGTAAGAAAAATGATAGAGAAGATGATAGGAAAGGACATCGAGGATAAAATAAATCCTGATGAGGCTGTGGTTAGAGGCGCGGCATTACAGGGAGCATTGCTTACCCGGGAGGAAGGTGTGGCAGAACTTGTAATGACAGATATATGTTCTCATTATATTGGAGATACATGTGTATCTTCTATGAGGAATCCAAAAAGGTACCAAGCAATCTTTATATACTTTCATATATTACCGATGCGGAGCCACCAATGGAAATTCCTTTGGACAGGCTTATGGATATCTTTCTGATATCTATGTGAAAAGAGGAGAGTATGACAGGGCAGTCATGCTGTTGCAGTTAGGTTGTACTTATGCTAAAGATTATCCCGAATATGGGGAAAATGAGAATATCTTTTGGAAACTGTGTCAGTTATATGTCCAACAGGAAAAATTCGAGAATGCCTACAAAGTAGTTTGTCAGATACCAAGTCATACTAAGATGGATTGGCTTAAGAAAACCGCATTAGATATAATTGAAAGAATGAGAAAGGGTGATACAACGTGATAGTAGGCATAGATTTGGGAACAACCAACAGCTTGATTGCTTATTTTGACGAGGAGAAGGGAGCAACCATCATTCCTAACCGACTAGGAAACAAGCTTACACCTTCTGTCGTTAGTTTTGACAAGGATGGAACCATATATGTAGGGGAAACAGCCAAGGAAAGACGAATTACCAATCCAAAGGAAACTGTTGAAGTGTTTAAAAGAGATATGGGAACTGCAAAAACCTGGAATATGTTTGGAAAGGAATATACTCCAACCGATTTATCTGCCTTGGTGTTACGTTCTTTAAAGGAAGATGCCCAAAATTATCTTAAAGAAGAGATAACGGAAGCAGTTATCAGCGTTCCGGCATATTTTAATGAACATCAGCGGAAGGCTACAAAAATGGCAGGAAAGCTTGCAGGACTAAAGGTAGAGAGAATTATTAGTGAACCAACGGCAGCAGCCATTGCATATGGAATCAACAACTGTCAGGACAGCACTAAAATTATGGTCTTTGATTTAGGTGGCGGAACGTTTGATGTTTCCTTGCTTGAATTAGAGGATGGAGTCATGGAGGTGCATTGTGTAGCCGGGGATAACTTTTTAGGCGGAGAAGATTTTACCAAGGTCATTTTTCATAAGTTTTTGCAAGAAAAGGGATTGGACAAGGAATCGTTATCGGTACAGACGAGAAATCATATCAGTAAGCAGGCAGAACTTTGTAAATTAGAGCTATCCGACCATATGTCGGCGGTGATGAAATGTAAGGTTGAGGATGAGATTCTGGAAATGATAATAAGCAGAGAAGAATTTAAGGATGACTGCGAAGAGTTGTTAGAACGAATCAAGAAACCTATTGCAAGAAGTTTAAGGAATTCTAAATTAAGCATTGAAGACATTGACCGGGTAGTTATGGTTGGAGGAAGTACAAGACTTCCATTAGTCCGCTCCTATGTTGCAACCCTATTAAGGAAAATTCCTGATTATAGCGTAAATCCGGATGAGGTGGTTGTGATAGGTGCCTGTATGCAGGCTGCCATGAAGGAGAGAAACGAAGCCTTAGAAGACCTGATATTAACCGATGTTTGCCCATATACATTAGGCATTGGAATACGAAACCGGAATGGCAGTTCCGATATCTACAGTCCGATTATTCAAAGAAATACAACCATACCATATAGTCGTACAAGGAAATATGTTACGGTACATGATTACCAAAAAGAGATAGAGATAAACATATACCAAGGTGAGAACCGGCTGGTAGATAAAAATTTGTTTATTGACAAGATAACGATTCAGGTTCCGCCTAATAAGGCAGGACAGGAAAGTGTAAGTGTTACCTTTACCTATGATGTAAATTCTTTGTTGGAGGTAATTGTAAAATCCAATACAACAGAAGAAGTGGTGAAGAAGATTATCCGAAGTTCAGAGTTTGATATTTCGGAAGAAGAAGCCGAGAGGCGGTTTGCAGAACTTGATTATTTAAAACTTCCTCCAAGAGAGCAGGAGGAAAATAAGCTGGTACTGTTTCGGGCAGAAGAACTATACGAGGAACTTCTGGGGATGGAGAGAGAAATCATGGGGCAAAATATATCTATTTTTGAAGGTATTTTAGAAAACGGTGACCCGGAGGAAATTGAAGAAGCAAGAGAAGAAATGAAAAGAATATTGGAGAGGTATTTTTAAACATGAAATTTTAATATTCGGTTAATATAAATCAATTTTTAAATTAAGTATCCACCAATATAATAAAAGCACACAAGCAGGTTTACGGGATTTTTGAACCATTGTGGAAAAATTAAGGAATGGTGGAGAATATGAAAAAATTAAAAAAAATAATAAGTATGTGTATGTTAGGCATACTGATGTTTCAGAATTTAGCAGTGATATATGCCGGAGAGAAGGAGGAGAGGGAACAGGAAGTGCCATCTGGAATATCATACGATGATGTTTCCTATGGGATTGAAAATTTTGTAGAAGAACATAGTGAAACTACAGTAGGTATGAGTGTTGCGGTATATGACGAAAATGGTGTGATTTATCGGAATGATTTCGGTTATGAAGACAAGGAAAATGCCCAAATTGTAGATGAAAATACGGTGTTTGAGTGGGGTTCTGTTTCTAAACTTTATATCTGGATTAGTGTAATGCAGCTTATGGAACAGGGAAAACTGGATTTAGAGGAAGATATCAGAACTTATTTGCCGGATGATTTTCTTAAAAATCTTAACTTTGATAAAAAGATTACTATGATTGATTTAATGAATCATCAGGCAGGATTTCAGGAAATGTATTTGGGAATTATGACTGCGGATGAAGAAGAAGTAGTCAGTCTGGAGGAGACATTAAGGAAATATCAGCCGGAACAGGTATATGAACCGGGAACCGTAACTGCTTATTCTAACTGGGGAGCAGCATTGGCTGCGTACATCGTACAAAATGTTAGCGGTATGGATTATGTGGAGTATGTGCATAAGAATATATTGGAACCCCTCGGAATGGAGCATACTTCAGTAGGTGCACTTATGCAGGACAATGTATGGGTGAAACAACAAAGAGAAGATTTAAAGTGGTATGATATTTATGGAGATAAAATACCCGGTAATGGAATCAGTTACGTTATGATATATCCTGCCGGTAGTGCAACAGGGACAATGGAAGACTTTCTAACCTTTGCAAGGGCTGTTACGCCAAACTCAAACACTTCCTGCCCTTTGTTTCAAAAACAGGAAACGTTGGATTTAATGTATACTGCTACCAGTTATTATGGAAGTAGCGAAGTTCCGAATAATTATCATGGATTTTTTGCAAATCAGTTTGCTGTAGAAACCTTAGGACATGCTGGCAATACCATGGGATGTTCCAGTATGCTTCAATTTCATCCGGAAAGTGGTATTGGAATGGTCGTTATGACGAATCAGGCTCATGAGCAGGTGTATAATTATGATATGTATGAGCTGATTTTTGGAAAGTTTGAGGATTCGGAACTGGCAGATATAGAGCGTAAAGTACCGAAGGGTTTCCTTACATTTGCCCGCTCCATAAAAGAAGGGCCATTGTCTTTTACAGGAGTAATCGGGATAACAGAATTTGCGAAAGAGGATCTTAATTCCTGGTGGTATCAGGAAGGTGATTACATATATGGAGGATATGGAGATTGTTTCATTTCTACAGAAGAAACGGTTGCAAAGTTAATTTGCTTTTTCTTTTTTCTGCTGGCAGGTGTATATGGAATCGTTACTTTCTTTGGAGGGGGATTGATTTGGTCACCGATTCAAAAGGCTGTTTGGAAGAGAAAGGGAATAGAGAAAAAGCATCCTTTCAGAAAATGGAACTATGCAGTATCTTTCCTTATGACGATTGTTTTTACAGATGTTCTGATTATGTTTTTAAGATTAAGTAACGGAAATGCTACCGGAGATATGGGTTCGGTTACCAGTTATATGGTGCAAAGTGGAATCGTTACAGTGATGACAATATTGCTGATACTATGTGTGATTTTTGGAATGGTTTATTGGTGTAAAAAGGGAATTGCAGATAAAAAATCTGAAAAGGTAAAATATATTATTACAGCATTGATGGCAATCTGTATGCTCATAAACATTATTTTATTTGATATGTACCAGTTTTGGGTGATTTAAAATGAATTGAGGTGTGTCAATGGCGAAGATACTAATTGCAGATGATGAGAAGGAAATTGTGCGTTTATTAAGGATTTATATTGAGGCGAATGATCATCAGATTTTTGAAGCCAATGATGGAGAAACTGCGTTGCAGATATTAAAATGTGAATCCATAGACCTTGCTATTGTAGATATTATGATGCCGGGGAAAAATGGATATGAAATCATAAAGGAAATCCGCAAAGGACCATATATACCGATTCTTGTCATATCTGCCAAAGTAGAATTATCAGACCGGGTGTTTGGAATTGACTTGGGTGCAGATGATTATATTACAAAACCTTTTGAGCCATTGGAAGTTGCTGCAAAGGTACGGGCGCATCTTCGCAGGATAGGAGTACAGGAAAATCATCCGAAAGAGGAAATACGGCAGATAAAGGTTGGTACTCTTGTTTTAAATTGTGATGAGTGTGTGGTAATAAAGGGTGAAAATACTTATGAACTTACTAAGGTGGAATATAAAGTGCTGGAGCTTTTTATGAGCCAGCCAAGGAGGGTGTTTACGAAAGAGCAGATTTATGAATATGCCTGGGAGAATGAATATGCAGTGGATGATAATACGATTCGGGTTATTATCAGTCGTCTTCGGGATAAAATAGGGAGCGAATACATAAAAACGATACGAGGACTTGGATATAGATTGGAGAATTATGAAAAAACTTAAATTTTTAATTGGAAAATATTTTGTACTTTGTTCTTTTGGAATTTCTGTAGTTGGTTCTGCCATTGATAGCACTTTTGAAGATATACTTCTTGTGAAATATATGGAAAATGAAACCATGACGAAAGTTTTAATATTCTTGGATTTATTTTGTTCTTTTTTCATATTTTTTGTTGGTGCATTCATTTTTTATAGATTTGCAAAAAAAGCAATTGATGCAGAAAGCAAACGTCAGGTACAGGAGCAAAACCTTTTGTATTCCTGTATTGCCCATGACTTAAAAACACCTATGACATCGGTACAAGGCTTTGCGGTGGCGTTAAAAGAGGGGAGAATCAAAGAAGAGGAACAAGGGGAGATTTTGGATATTATTTACCAAAAAAGCCTTTATATGAACGAGTTGATAGATACACTTTTTATGTATTCAAAATTAGGCACGAATCAATATTTGTTACAGAAAAAAGAAACAAACCTGTGTGTTCTTGTTCGTGATTTAGCAGCCATTCATTATTCTGAATTTGAGGATAGAGAGATGGAACTTCACATTGAAATTCCAGAGGAAGAAATCTTATGTGAACTGGATGAAAAGGAGTTTCGTCGTGGGATAGATAATCTAATCGTAAATGCCTATAAGCATAATCCAAAAGGAACCTGTGTCAGGATAAGAGTTTATTCAGAAAAAGGATTTGCTTTTGTAACAATCGCAGACGATGGAAATCCAATTCCGAAAGAACTGAAAGAAAATATGTTTCAGCCTTTTGTCTGTGGGAATGATTCAAGAACCAGCGGAAAAGGAAATGGTCTTGGACTTGCCATTTCCTGGGCAATTATTGAAAAACATGGTGGTAAGTTGTGGATGAAGGAGCAGGTAAATGGTTATAAGAAAGAGTTTGTGATTCAGATGAGGGCAAAAAGTTACTGTCCACTCGTGCCTTGTAAACAGTAACAGCAAAAACCAACTACTGAATCATGCTAAAATTTTATCTTGAAATTTTAAAAGAGTTTATGGTAGAATAATGGTCGACGAGTGGCAGAAATGTGTAAATCCAGTTAGAGATAATTGGGTTTACACTTTTTTTATGCCCAAAAAGAAAAGGAGGATTTTTAATGGAACAGGTGAAACAAAACAAAATGGCGGTAGAACCGTTAAAAAAGCTCTTTTGGAAGATGGGCTTACCAATGATTATTTCAATGGTATTGCAGGCATTGTACAATGTAGTGGACAGTATTTTTGTAGCTAATATGAAAGGGGATGGGGCACTTGCTAATGAGGCATTAACTATTGCTTTCCCAATTCAGATTATGATTATTGCTATAGGTGTAGGAACCGGTGTTGGCTTAAATGCACTTTTATCTAAGAGCCTCGGAGAAAAAAATCGGGAAAAAGTGAATCAGGTTGCAGGAAATGGTATCTTTTTGGCACTGGTTATTTATGCAGTCTTTTTACTGTTTGGAATATTCTTATCCGAATGGTTTATAGGACTTTTTACAAACAATCCGGATGTATTGGAAATGGGTACTTCTTATTTATCGATTTGTACCTGCTTTTCGCTAGGCTCGATTGGGTTTACGATTTATGAGCGGTTTCTTCAGGCAACCGGAAAGACAATGTATTCTACCATTGCACAAATTTCAGGAGCATTGGCAAACATTATCTTAGATTATGTATTTATTTTCCCATTGAAAATGGGTGTTGTAGGTGCTGCATGGGCTACCATCATTGGACAGTTTATTTCTCTTTTTGTTGCAATGGCATTTCATTACCTTGTAAACAAAGAAATTGGAGGAAATGTAAAATACATTCGTCCTAAGTGGGGAATTATCAAAGGAATTTATAAAATCGGTATTTCTGCTGCCTTTATGCAGGCATTGCTTTCTGTTATGATGGCCGGTATGAATGCCATTCTTGGAAGTGCCGATGTAGATTCAACGGTTCTTGTTGGTTCTTTTGGTATCTATTATAAGATACAACAGATTGCACTGTTTTCTGCCTTTGGTTTATCCAATACCATTATTACGATTTTATCTTTCAATTATGGTATGAAGAGTAAGAAACGTGCAAAGGAATGTGTAAAATATGGTATCATGGATACGTTGATTACAACCTTTATTATTACCATATTGTTTGAAATCATAGCGAAACCACTTTCTGAGCTGTTTGCGTTGTCTGGTGGTTCTGCAGCTGCTCTTGTGGATGTTTGTGCCAAGGCAACAAGAATTGCAGCTTTGAGTTTTGTATTTATGGGATTTTCAGTGGCAGTTCAAGGAGTACTACAGGCATTAGGATATGCAGGAAAACCATTTATTCTTGCATTGCTTCGATTGGTAGTATTTGTATTTCCGGTTGCCTATCTTTTTACCTTGTCATCTGATGTTTTAAATCTTGTGTGGTGGACCTTCCCGATTGCAGAAATTTTGACTTGTATTTTTGCTTTTATCTTTTTAAAACAGGCTCAAAACAAGAAAATCAATGGGATGGAAGAGGCGAAGACACATGTAAGTCCGGCTGGAAAGAAACAAATTATCATAACCATATCCAGAGAACATGGTACAAATGGAAAACGCATTGGAAAAATGCTTGCTGAAAAACTTGGAATTAAATTTTACGATAAAGAACTTTCCATGTTGGAAGCAAAACGTCGTGGACTGGATAAAAATTATGCGGATAATTTAACGGAACAGGATAGTTATTCCTTGTATTTATCTTTGGATGCAAAAAAAATATGAAAATGTGATTAAGATTTTCTTATATGCGCCAATGGAATATAAAGTGGATAATATTATGAATATTTACCACGATGAGCGTAAGGAGGCAGAACGTAGAATAAAAGCCAGCGACAAGGCAAGAGCAGAATATTATGAACTTGTTTCAAACCAGAAGTGGGGTGAAAAAGAAAATTATCACCTTTGTTTGGATTGTTCTTTGGGAAGTGAAGCCATAATCGAAGCGATTGAAAAGTTATTTCAAGTACAGCTTGAAAAATAAGATGAAAATTCAAATACAACTTTGTGGTGAAAAAGAACTTTTTTTTGTATAGTAAGGACAGATAAAGGAATAAAAGAAAATTAAGTTCTTGATAGAGCTACAAGGAGGATGAAGAATTTGAGTAAAAAAATAGAAGAAACCATTCCGGTGGCTATTGCGAATGACATACTTGTTAACGTTCCTGTTGGGGGAAATGCAAATATGGCTGTAATAGGCCCACCTGGCTGTGGAAAAACATTTTCAAATTTGTTGCCTAATCTATTGTTAAGTACCAATTGTTCTATGGTTGTAGATGACAAAAAGGGGTATTTGTATCGATGTACCAAGGATTATTTTGTGGAAAAAGGGTATCAGGTATTTAAATTTGATACCATCCATTTTGAAGCATCATGTGTACGATACAATCCTTTTGATAGTATAAAGAATAAGGATGATATTCTTCGTATTGTTAATATGTTGTTACCGGAGAGTTTGACGGGAAATGATCCATTTTGGATTATTTCTGCAAGGGACTTGGCAGCTTCTTTGATAGAGATAGGGATTCATTTAACAAATAAAACAGGTGAGACTTTTAATTTAGAAATATTTTTTGAACTAATGCATAGTATTGGAAAAAATCCAGAAAAAGAGGATGTAATAGATGAACTTATATTAGAATTGGAAGAAGATGGAAAGTTATTTCAAGGCATGGAGGATTATGGAAGGCTGAAACAATGTTCTGAACATACATGGGCTAGTATTGTGGTAACCTTAGAGGCATGTATGCAAAGATACCGTTCCTCTGATATTATGGAAATGACAAAACAGACTACAATGAATTTGAAAAGCCTTGGGGAAACAAAAACCATCTTATATGTGGTGAGTAGTGATATAGACGATTCAAAGTATCCATTGGTACAATTATTTTATAATGACATATGCCATCAATTGGTGGATTTTGCCGATACAGAATGCAGTAGGAACGGCGATCGGCTTCCACACCATGTCCGTTTCCTGATAGATGACTTTGCCAGTGGTGTGCAAATGAATCATTTTCCTGGAATTATAGCAAATTGTCGTTCCAGAAATATTTCTTATATGATTTGTTTTCAAAGTATTGCTCAATTAAACGCCCTTTATGGTTTGTATGCAGATAGCATTTTGGATTGTATGGAATTTCAGATATTCTATCCAACTACAAATATTTCAACTGTGGATTATATATCTAAGGCGGCAAATTTACCACGTGAAGAAATTATAAAAATGAAAGAAACGCAGGTTTGTATTTTGCAACGTTGTAATGAAGCCAGGATAGGAGACCGTACTTGTGTGACTAAAATGCCGGAATATAAGATGGCATATAATTGTGGGAAGAAAATAAGTAAAAAGAAGGGAGTTTGAGCTATCATGAATAATAATGAAAATGATGATAAAGAAAAGGGAATGATACAGATTGCTGGTTTTAGGGGAAATGAGCCGGAGATTTGGGTGGAAAGTGATGAATGGTTTCACCCGGAGATAATAAGTGAAAACAATGAAAAATCACATGATAAGCAGAAGCTAAAAATGATGGAACAACAAATCGAAATATGGAAACATCGTGCAGAAAGGCTGAAAACAACGTATCAATGTACATGGAAAGTTAAGGGTGCCACGATTCGTTTTCTTTATAATAATAAGATGTATCAGTTATACCCCTCTGCCATAGGAGTATCTCAGGAATTGTTTGAGCATATGGCAGGGGAGATAGAGCAGGATTTAAGGGACGCAGGTTGTTCCTTTGTAAGATATGAGGGAACATTGGATTAATCCAATGTTCTCTTTAGACTTTCCACAATGCTTAATATCTGATATTTTAACAAAAATGCTATATTATAGTAATCTAAATACGTATTTTCTATATATGAGAGTAAAGGAAGAACGTAACATTCTGTATCTCCTATATATTGGTATAATTTTTCTTTTGGAAACCCCATTGCAATGGTTGAAATTTTATTGCATTGATCAATAATTCGCACAAGACAGGCAAGCTGGTTTGTTTTAAGTGCTTCATAATAGTGTTCTTTTGTTACAGTTATGTTTTCAAAAGTATCAGGCTTAAAATGTAATAAATACAGTGCCGTTAGTACATTATCATTTAAAGGTATGGGGAGTTCTTTCGGAGCAATATTACAATTTCTGTATATTCCATGAAGAAGGATAGTGGCAATCAGGTCATCCTCTTTAATTCCAAGTGCAAATGCATGCCATGCCATCATAAGTGGATGGCTGACATATGGAGTATAAGATTTTCCATTTCTAATATGATTTTTATGTAATTCCATCATCAAAGGGAGTGCATTTTTACATTGTGTAAGATTGCATGAAAGTATATGATTTAAAACATGTTGGTACATATTTTCGACTGTGAACATTTCATCCCGTAATTCCCAATTTTTGATTGGATAAGAAGTATCCATAAGATATCCAACGGAAGTATTTAATGCTTGTGCAATATCTTCTAAACGGTCAGTGGAAGGATAATTTTTACCACATTCCCAACCACTGATACTTTGTGTGGAAACATTTAATAATTCGGCAAGTTTTTCCTGAGTGATATGTTGTTCTTTTCGAATGGTTCTAAGTTTTTCTCCAAATGTCATAGCGCACATCCTTTCCGGCATTATTATATAGGTAATTGCGAAACTAAAATATCTTATGAAACAGTGATACAAAATAAACAAAACATCGGAGTGCACAGTAATATCATTATATGTTACTGTACACTCGTGCCTCGTAAACAGTAACAATTCGCAGGCTCATTTAGAGTTTTGCTTCGCAAAAGGAGCCTGCGAACTCCTGAATCACGTTCTTACGCACCAAAACAGCAAGTGTTTTGGTGCTGTCTGTACAGTAACCATTATATCTTAATGTAGGATAAAGTAAAAGAATAGGATTGGTATTTGTTGAGATTTTTGATAAAATAAAAAGGATAATTTTAGTGACAGGACGTTAGAAAGGAATGAATCCGGTAGAATGTAGGAAGTCTCCTGGGTTTATGATATAGGTGGAAAGCATGGAATTGTTTGATATATGTGACGAGAAGGGGCAGCCAACGGGAGAGAGAATAGAAAGAGCAGAGGCTCATAGACGAGGGGTATGCCATAGAACTGCCCATATCTGGATTGTGAGAAGGCAAGGGGAGAGATATCAGGTACTTCTTCAGAAAAGAGACATGAATAAAGATTCCTTTCCAGGAAGATTTGATACTTCCTCTGCAGGGCATATCCAGGCAGGTGATGAGCCTATGCAATCAGCCATTCGTGAATTATATGAAGAACTTGGAATTAGGGCATCTGAAAATGATTTGAATTTTGCCGGAACCTTTCGAATTCAATATGAGAAAGAATTTTATGGAAAAATGTTTCGGGATAATGAAGTGGCATTTGTTTACATATATGATAAAAGGGTAAATATTGAGGAATTAACTTTGCAGAAGGAAGAAGTAGAGGCTGTGGAATGGTTTGATTTGGAATATGTCTATGAGGCCGTAAAGCAACATAATCAGAAGTTTTGTGTACCCATTGGCGGGTTGGAAACAATGATTCAGTATATAAATAGGTGATTGCGAAACTAAAATATTTTGTGAAATAGTGATACAAAATGAACAATATTGGGAGGATTATACTTATGGATTTTGGAATGCCTACATTAATTGAAAATAAAGATTTGGAAGAAAATATAGCTTTATGCAAAGAATTGGATTTGAAATTTGTTGAGCTGAATATGAATCTTCCGGAGTATCAAATAGAAAAATTAGAAAACGTATCTTATTTTAAAGAAATAGCAGAAAAAATGGGGATATATTTTACCATACACCTGGATGAAAATTTAAACATTGCAGATTTCAATCAGAGTGTTGCGGCTGCATATATGCAGACGGTAAAAAGAACCATTCAGGTTGCGAAAGACTTAAATGTTCCAATTCTTAATATGCATATGAATCATGGGGTTCATTTCACATTGCCGGAGCGAAAAGTCCAGTTATTCGAGCAGTATTTTGAAGAATATATGAGTGCATTTGAAAAATTCAAGGAGATGTGCGAAGAGGAAATTGGAAATAGTGACATAAAAATATGTATTGAAAATACAAATGGTTTTCGAAACTATGAACAGTCTGCCATTCGGCTTTTACTAAAAAGTAAAGTATTTGCATTAACCTGGGATATCGGACATTCCAATAGTTCGGGAAATATAGATGAGTCATTTATGGTGCAAAATGAAAGCAGTTTAAAGCATTTTCATATCCATGATTCTCTTGGAGGAAAAGACCATATGACACTTGGTACTGGAGAAATTGATTTAGAACAAAGACTAAGTATTGCCAATAAATATCAGTGTAGATGTGTGGTGGAAACGAAAACCATTGAAGCATTGAAAAAGTCGGTATTATGGCTAAAAGAAAAAAACTATAAATGAAACATGACATAGGGTGTCATATTTCTTGTGAGATAATTGCCTAAGTTCCATTATGTTAAGGAGGTATCAGAAATATGGCATTTGATTTTAAAAAAGAATATAAAGAATACTATATGCCAAAGAATAAGCCGGAAATTGTGAATGTACCAAAAGCAAATTATATTGCAGTGCGAGGGAAAGGAAATCCAAACATAGAAGGAGGAGAATACCAGCAGGCAATCGGGATTTTGTATTCCGTAGCATATACACTAAAAATGAGTTATAAAACGGATTATAAAATAGAGGGCTTTTTTGAGTATGTAGTGCCGCCTCTGGAAGGGTTTTGGTGGCAAGGTGAGCAGAATCCGGTGGATGCTGTGGTACGAACCGACCAAGCCGGCAGGCGGGAAGATGTTGTTGGCATAGATTACAAAAATAAAGATTCTTTTCATTGGATTTCCGTTATTCGTTTGCCGGATTTTGTTTCAAAACAGGATTTTGACTGGGCGGTAGAAACGGCTTCGAAGAAGAAAAAAATGGACTGTTCAAAAGCAGAATTTATCACCATAGAAGAAGGCTTATGTGTGCAAATGATGCATTTGGGGTCATTTGATGAGGAACCGAAATCAGTGGCACTCATGGATGAGTTTTTAGAAGCCAATGGATATGTGAATGATATCAATGAGAAGCGTTTGCACCATGAAATATATATGTCGGATGCCAGGAAAGTGGCGCCGGAAAAATGGAAAACAGTAATTCGACATCCGATAAAGAAAGTTGCTTTTCCTCCTTCAGTGTGATATTCTAAGGTAAAGCATATTTCTACACATCAGATATGAATTTGGGAAATTCATATTCTAACATTCTAATACAGATAACATATCTTTCTATCTGTTCTTTGCAGAAAATTCATGCTTTAAAATATTTTTTAGCAGGAGTTTTCTGATAAAAGGTGAACTCCTGACAATTTTATAAGGAGGTCACATGGAAGAACAAAAGACGAAAGAAAATGCAGCGAAGGGTAAGTTGTTGCAATGGCATCCTGCATTTTATGCCAGTCTTCAGATTGAATTGTCAGAGGAGGCAGATAAGCTGATATTTGAGACAGAGCATAATCTGGGAACGAAACCAATGCTCATTGATTTGTTGGTGATTAAGAAACATTCAGAAACTAGAATTCAAAAAAATATTGGACGTATTTTTCGGAAATATAATATTATTGAGTATAAAAGTCCGGAAGATTATCTAAGTATCGATGATTTTTACAAAGTGTATGGTTATAGTTGTTTTTATAAATCTATGGCGGAAAAGCAAAATGACAGAAAAGCCGATGAAATTACCATAACTTTTGTATGCAGAAATTACCCTAGGAAATTTTTAAAACATCTGAAATCTGAACGATGTATGAAAATTCATAAAAATGATGAGGGAATATATTATCTAGTGGGAGATATATTCCCTATGCAACTTATTATTACTTCGAAATTGTCAAAGGAACATAACCTTTGGCTAAAACATTTAAGTAATGATTTAAAGGAGAATGATGTAGACAAATTAATCAAAGAATATAAAAAACATGAAAAAGAAAATTTGTATGAATCAGTTATGGATATCATTATTCGTGCAAATAATGAAGCATTCAAGGGGGTGACGAGTATGTGTGATGCGTTGATGGAACTATATAAAGATATATATAAGGAACTATACAAAGATGAATTGACACAGTGCCGAAAAGAAGCTTTGCAGGAAGGTTTGGAGCAGGGGTTAAATCAAGGTTTGAGAGTATTTGTTCGAAATATGTTACAAAGGGGAATGTCAGATGCAGATATCATGGCACTTGCTGAGTGTAGCAGAGAGCTACTGGAAGAAGAGAAAGAACGTTGTAGTCTTGCTGAAACAATAAAGTAGTAAAGATAATGAAAAAGGGAGTAAAACTATAAAAGTTTTACTTCTTTTTTTGTGGAAGCTTATGCGATTAACCTATTGTATTTCACGAAAATTGTGATAATATTAAGAAAACGATACTGGGATTGTGGAGGTAGATTATGAAGATAGAACATATTGCGATGTATGTAAAGGATTTAGAAAAAGCGAAAGAATTTTTTGTCAGGTATTTTGGTGCAACAGCCAATAACGGCTATCATAATAAAACCACTGATTTCCGGTCTTATTTTTTATCCTTTGAGGATGGAGCAAGGCTTGAAATTATGAATCGACCGGATATGAAGGATGAGGAGAAAAGTTTGAAGAGAACGGGATTTATTCATATTGCGTTTGGATTAGGAAGTAAAGAGGCAGTGGATGAATTAACGGAAAAGTTAAGAAATGACGGATATGAGGTTGTAAGTGGACCAAGGGTGACAGGGGATGGCTATTATGAAAGTTGTATCGTTGGTATAGAGGGCAACCAAATTGAAATTACGGTATGATACAATATTTTAAAGGCAAATCATTGACAGAATCATTTGTATATTGGAGGCAGACATGACAAGTATCTATTTTGTAAGACACGCAAAACCAAATCATTGCTGGGAGGATGACAGGACAAGACCTTTATCAGAGGAAGGAATGGCTGATAGTGAACAGGTAGTGAAAAAACTTCACGATATACCTTTTGATTATGCCATTTCAAGTCCATATATCAGAAGTGTAGATACCATTAAGGAATGTGCAAAAGACCATAAGCTTGAAATACATATGGATGAAAGACTTAGGGAACGTCAAAAGGGCAGGGATGGAAATAATTTTACCATGTTTCAGAAACGTTGGGGAGATTTCGACTACCATGAAGAAGGTGGAGAGTCATTAAGAATGGTACAGGATAGGAATATAGAAACTATAATGGAGTTGCTGGAATATCATGAAGGAGAAAACATACTGGTAGGAACCCATGGAACTGCACTGAGTACCATTTTAAATTATTTCAATCCGACTTTTTTATGCGATGATTTTTTAAGAATCATTGATTTTATGCCATATATCATAAGATTAGATTTCAATGAAAAACAGTGCGTAGGAAAAGAAGAATTGTTAATTGTGGAAAAGGAATATAAGGGAAAGCATTAACTTAAGAGGTTAAATAGAATGGAGAACAGAGTGACAATAAAAGATATTGCAGAAGAATTAGGTGTGAGTACTGCCACAGTTTCTAATGTGATTCATGGTAAAACCAAGAAAATTTCACAAAAGACAGTGGCAAAAGTACAGGAAAAAATAGAGGAAAGTGGTTATCTTCCTAACATGGCAGCTGTGTTACTGGCACAAAATACTTCTAAAATTGTATGTATTGTGTTATCCAATGATGCAAAATATGAAAATAAGATGATAGAAGACCCTTTTGTCAGTGGGATGTTAAATTATCTTTCGAAAGAATTGGCGAAGAACGATTATTTTGTCATGCTAAAGGAAGTATCGGATGTGAAGGAGATTGTTCGTTATGCTTCTATGTGGAATATGGCAGGACTGGTGTTGATTGGATTTTGTGCCATGGATTATGAAACATTGCGAAGTAATATGCATATTCCTTTTGTTGTGGTGGATTCCTATCAAAAAGACGTGCATAAATACTCAGATGTAGGAGTGGACAATATTCAAGGGGGATTTTTGGCAGGCTCGTATTTAATAAAAATGGGACATGAGAATATTATGTTTTTGTCAGATAATGATGAGGATTGTGACCATGACCGTTATGTAGGACTTACCAATGCGTTAAAAGAGGCAAAAATTTCTGTTGATAAAAAGGATTTTAAAATGCTCAGTCCTTATAAGGAGGAGCGGGTTAAGATATATGAAAAGCTGTATTTGGAACGAAAAGAATATACAGCAGCTTTTGTGGCATCCGATATGTATGCCATAGAATTTATGAATTTTTTATTGGGAAAAGGTGTGAATATTCCAAAGGATTTTTCCATTATGGGGTTTGATGATATTCCCTTGGCATCCATGGTTTATCCTACTCTTACCACTGTTTCACAGAATTTGGAGCGTCGTGCTAAAGTAGCAGTGGAATTATTGCTGGAACTGATAAACGGGGAATCAGAAGGCAGAATGGTATTATTACCTGTGGAAGTAGTAGAACGGGGAAGCGTGAGTGAAAATAGAAGGAGAAGGCTATGAGAGATAAATTTTTAGAGATTATGAAAACCGACACAGCTTATTTTGCGAAGCATAAGGATTACACCAAAGAGATACAGATGAGGGCAAAGAAACTGACCTACGAGTTTAACCATACTGCTCCGGATGATGAGGAGGGTAGAAAAAATATACTAAAGAAATTGTTCGAAGATGAAAATATAAATATTTGTATGGAGCCTCCTTTTCACTGTGATTATGGCTTTAACATACATTTTGAAGGCTTTGCCTTAATTAATTATAATTGTTCCATACTGGATACATCACCTGTGTATATCGGTGAGAATACATTTCTTGCGCCTGGGGTCTGCATTGCCTGTGCCGGTCATGGGATTCATCCGGAGGATAGAATCGTAAATACGTCAAAGCCGATCTATATAGGAAAAAATGTTTGGATTGGTGCAAATTCCACGATTCTTGCAGGAGTGCATATTGGAAATGGAAGTATTATAGGGGCAGGAAGTGTTGTTACAAGTGATATACCTGAGAATGTAATTGCAGTTGGAGCACCATGTAAAGTGCTTCGTAATATCACAGAGAAAGACCGACTTCATATGAAGGAAGAGATTGAAAAACAGTAATGTAAATAGTAGTATGCAATGATATGTAAAATTCATAGTGATAAAGAATTTATGAAAAGGTTCAATCATTTTTGATTTTTGACAAGCGAAAATGTTTTTATGGATGGTTTGTTATTTTTCAATATAGTTTTCAAGACTAATAAGGGATGATAAGTTAGTAGGTAAAGATAAATGATTCAATTTCACGCCTTTTGCAACATAGCGGATATCTTTGTAAACAGAGGTGGTTTTGTTTGCAGGTTTTGAGAATATAGCAAGTATCTGAAATGTAACATCAGTTAAATTAATGGGGATATTGAAATTTAAAAAGAGAGTTATAATACCTCAGCATTATCAACTCTCTTTTTATGGCTAATTTTTCTGTTGTCCGCCAACGGCTGGCACATTCGTCCAGCAAGGCTTCAGGTTTTTCTGTTGCCTGCCAACGACTGGCACATTCGTCCAGTAAGTTTTTCGGATTTAGGTGTTAGCCCACCTGAAACAGCACGCTGTCTCACTACTATTATTATATAATTTTAAATATATTATGTCAATAAAAATTGAATATTTTGTTAAAAATCATTATACAGACAAGGCTGACAGATAACCATGGTTATTTGTTGGCTTTTTTTTACATAAAATATTTTCTCTTATTTAAAGATTTTTTAAACTTTAGAATGCTATCATATCTATAACAAGGAACTGCTTGTAGGAATTCTACAATGCAAAACAGGAAATTAACATATATAAAATGATGATGAGCAAAGAGGGAAAAAGTATGTTTTTCAAAATGTTAAAAAAGGACTTAAAATTGAAAAAAGGTTTAAATGTGATATTGTTTCTTTTCATGACGGTGGCCTCCATTTTAGTGGTGGCAAGTGCCATACAGGTATATGCACATCTTGCCGGAAAGGAAAGAACGTTTGAAATTTGCAATTCTTCGGATTTAGTGCTGATAAGTCAATCCAGTGTCCGGGATAGGGAGAAGGACAGGGAAAAAATATTAGAATGGCTTAATAGTAAGAGTGAAGTAGAAAAGGTATCCAACGGCGAAATGATAGAATTCGTCAATACAAATATTGATTTTGAAAATTATGAGGAAGATTTGAATGCTTCGTTTTTTGAATTGTCTCATTTTATTACAAAACAAAATTTTGAACAAAATGTGGTATATGATTTGGATGATAAGCGGTTTTATGTTGAAAATGGGTGCATTGCAATTCCACAGACCATAAAGGATATGACAGGAGTATCCATTGGAGATAAAGTAAAATTGACAACTCAGATGGGCTATACCTATGAATTTACAGTGAGTCATTTCTTTAAGGATCCTATGCCGATAGCTTATCAACGGTACATAGTATCGGATGCGGATTATGAATTAATAAGCGAGCAGTCACCAATTAAAGTAGATACCTTTGAATTAAAGTTGACAGAAGGTGTGGTACCATTTTTGTTTCTATCGGATTATGCAAAGCAGAATATGGGCAGTTTGAATACTTTTGCGGTGCAGGAGAATCAGTCAGATGATAGTTATATTATTTTATATGTAGTATCTGTATTTATGGTGATTATCAGTATTTTTATGATTCTGATTATCTTCATGACCATCCGGTTCACCATGATTTCGGCCATCAAGGAGGAAGAAAAGGAAATCGGTATGATGAAGGCAATTGGTGTGGATTCCTTTGGCTTTCGATGGCTGTTCGCTGCTAAATACATTGCTTTTTCCGTAATAGGGGGAATCATTGGAATTTTTGCAGGAATTCCTGTTGCAAAGATTATGCTGACAATGTTTAGTAAGAATACCATTTTGCCGGATAGTAAGGTAATTGGGCTGATTGGTATTATGGCAGTAGTAAGTATAGTTGGAATTATGATTCTCTTTACTATGTTTGTAATGCAACGGATGAAAAAAATATCCGTTATGGATGCCATTCATGGAGAGAATCGGGGAGAGCGGTTTGGGAAGACATCCGGCTTGTATCTGCATAAACGTAAGAAGATGCCGATTTCTCTATTTTTGGCAGTATCGGACGTGGTAAACCGCTTAAAGAGGTATTTGTTCCTGATTGTTGCCTATACCCTTGGAATTACAGTGATTCTATGTACGGTGCATCTGAAAAACTCAGTCATATCAGAAGAATTTTTGAAATATCAACTGGGCTTAAATGTTGATTTTTATATTGACCTTTCCGATGAGCAATTGAAAGAATATCTGAGTAAAACCGGAAGCGAAACCGGTATGCTGGAGTTGATTAATGAAGAATTGGAAGGCGCAGGTATTCCAGCCAAAATCCATTATGATATGCTGAGCAATGGTACAACAACCATGTCAGATGGGGAAGAACGAGATGTTTTGATGTTATTTGGAGAAGTAGATACAGAGGAATTTACCTATCGGGAAGGTGGAACCGTTCCAGAGCTTAAAAATGAAATCGCCCTTAGCTATTTTTCGGCAAAGGAAAAGGGGCTAAAGGTTGGAGATAAGATTTCCATCACTTATTATGAATTGGGCGAAGATAATATCAGTATGAATGAGGTAAAGGGAGAGTTTATCATTACCGGATTCTTTGATTATATGGAACAGGGAACTGCCACAGCCATTATGGGAAATGAATTTGAGAATGGTTATGAGATGGGATATTTCATCATCAAAGAAGAAATCAATGCACCTGAAAAAGAAAAAGATAAGTATGTGGAAGAAATTCGGAACTTATACGGAGCAGAGTCGGTAAAGACCATAGAGGAATACTTAGATTATTATATGGCTGATTTCAATGGAATTTTAACCCTGCTTGAATATGTGTTATCTACCGTTATCATTCTGGTGTTGATTCTAATTACCAGTCTTTATTCCAGTGTATTACTGGAAGAAGAGATACCATCCATTGCGATGCTTAAGAGTCTGGGATTTGAGACCGGTAGCGTGAAAGCATGGCAGTTGCTACGAATGGGGATTCTTTTAGTGATTTCTGTTGTGGCAGGAAATGTTATAGTAAATACTGCTGGACAATTATTGGTTACTCAGTTGTTTGGTTTTCTAGGGTTGACAGGATTTACCTTTATTATTGAGCCGATTTCCACCTATATCCTGGTACCATTGCTAGTCTTTTTAGTAGTTCTGGTGACGATGTTAATCCGGCTTAAGAGCATAAAAAATATAGAAATATGGAAAATCCGGGAAGAGTAATGAAAGATGGAAAAATAAACGGGAATGAAAGAAAATGGAGGATGAAAGCAGATGAATACGGTATTATCAGTAAAAGATTTATGTAAAACATATATCGTAAATAAATACAGCAATAATGTATTGCAGAATGTAAATTTTCAAATGAACCGGGGCGAATTTGTATCCATTATGGGACCTAGTGGAAGCGGAAAATCCACCTTGTTGTATACCATCAGCGGTATGGATAAAATGACATCCGGAGAGGTTATTTTTAATGGGAAAAATATAGAGAACATGAATGAAAAACAGTTATCCCGACTTCGCCTTACAGAGATGGGATTTGTATTTCAGCAAATGTATATGATGAAAAAACTCTGTATTTTGGATAATATTGTTCTTCCCGGATATCAGGCAGGGGTGCTGTCAAGGGAGGAAGTAAATAAAAGAGCAGAAACCTTGATGCGAAGACTGAATTTGATTGATATAGCGGAACGGGATATTACGGAGGTTTCAGGCGGTCAGTTGCAACGTGCCTGTCTTTGCCGGGCGTTAATTAATTATCCCGAGGTAATCTTTGCAGATGAGCCAACGGGTGCTTTAAATTCAAAGGCTGCCAATGATGTAATGAAAGAATTGGTGGCGGCAAATCAGGAAGGAACCAGTATTCTCATGGTAACCCATAGTGAAAAAGTTGCTGCTCAAAGTGACCGAATCATATATCTGATGGATGGCAATATTCAAGGGGAGATACAGCTTGGAAAATTAAAGGATAAGCAGGAATTAGAGAAAAGAGAACGTACCCTAAAAAACTGGCTGATGGAACAGGGATGGTAGAAGGGAAAACAGTTATGAATGAAACGTGTATTTTACGGAAGAAAAGAACACAAGTAATTTATAATTGATCCCACTAATCTTACTTTGTTAGAGAAACAAATTTGCAGGAAAGGACTCGGTTCATATATGAAGAAAGAAAAAGGAAAAAAGAGGAAAGATTACGTCAAAACATGGATTTTGGCAGCAGGTATTTGTACGTTTCTAACTGCCTGTAGCGGCAATCCGGAAAGTTATGATACTTATGAAGTCCCGAAACAGGGCAAAAGTGATATCAAACCAGTCAGTTCTTTTTATGTAGAAGGAAGTTATGAGGGAATAGCTCCTAAGGTTCAGGAAACTTTGGAGATATTCAAATCCGAGAATGGGTTGTGTGTCATAGAGAAGAAAGAAGATTATTATGATGTTACTTTAGATTATGAAAATGGAAGTTATGAAGAAGTGGGGGCAGCCTATGCCAAAACTATTCTGATGGCATATCCGGAATATGGTGCAGTGATGGAGCCTTATTTATATGAAAATATAAAACTGGCATTTCCAAATCTACAAGGGGATTATACACCGGTACTTAAAAGGCTGAATACATTAAAAGCTTCTTTGCCGGAAGAATATCAAAAGGAAATGGAACACTTTGCAAAAGTTATTTCCAATGGAGAACAAGGCTTTGTGGAAAACGGGGTATTCAGTTATGAGGAAGCCATGCTTGCTCAGATGATTCCAGATGCCCTTCGGGGGACTTCCTGCAGTGCCATGTCTGTTTGGGGAGAAAAAAGTGCCACAGGAGAAACTATCACTGCCAGAATTCTGGAATGGGATTTGGGCAGTGAAAATCAGATGTGTAACGTTCACTGCGTGGTACATATGAAAAATGGAGAAAAATCCATTACAGGTATTTCTGTATTGGGACTTTTGGATGTTTTAACTGCGGTCAATGATGATGGAGTATTTATTGGGATATTGGATGTTGGAAGCGGTGGAGAGTATGTTTATGAAGGAAAAACCTGTTATACCTACGATATCCGATATGCCTTAGAAAATTTGGACAATGCGAAAGACGTGGGAAATTATCTGATTGCAAACAGCAAAAACTATACCTGGTCCCATAATCTGATTCTTACGGATAAGGACAATTCTTACTGTGTGGAAAACTGTGTAGTGGAAGGAGAAGGAATTTCTTTATTAAGGGACACTTCCACAAAACTCCATGACAATCTGGTCTGGGATAATCCTGACAGTCTTTGCGTGGTAAATTCCTTTGCAGCAGCTGAAAATGCAGACAACTTAACCGGAAATCAGGAAAATTTGGTAAGATGGTTAAAATACAATGAATGGATTGGTAAGAAAGAAAAAATATCCCTTACAGATGTGAAGGATATGCTGACCTGCGAGAAGGTAGACAGCACTGTCGTAAGTGTTCATTCTGAAACAGTGTTTCACATGGTGATTCTTGATTATGCCACAGGAAAGATTCAGGTAGCATTTACAGGAACAGAAGGTGTGGTAGACAAGCCGGAATTTGTGGAGGTAGGGGAATATTAAAAAATGCATGCTATGTAAAGGAGAAGGAAAATGATAGAAAAGCTTGTAAAAGAACATCTGTTTTCGGTTATACTAATACTGTTTTTTACGGCTACTTTGCTAAATTCTATAGAATGTTTGGAAGTTGCCATACATAAGGATAACTATACTAAAATGACAGGTACTATAATTGATAAATATGAGAAACGTTATGGAAGTGGGAAAAGAGGAAAAACGAACCACTACTTATCTGTCAGTTTTGAATACCAAGGTGAAACGCTTTATATAAATGGACTTAGGTCAAGTTTCTGGGAAAAAGAGGGAGATACCGTCAGTTTCTATATGGATTCAGATGGAAATGTAGTAAAAGGTTCATTTTATTGGGGTATAGATTTTATTTTTATGCTTGTTTTGCTTGTAACGTATATCGTAAAATCAATCATGAACGGGGATCCTGTTTTTGTAGAATCACCGATACCAAAAGGAATTGTGATTGATGACTACGATTTTACCCCACCGCAAACCACGAATCATCCAACTGATGGTTTTGGTTCAAGTGATATCCAACAGGACGTTCCGGTAATTAAAATTCCGGATGATTATTTGTAATCATATCGTTACTGTTTACGAGGCACGAGTGGACAGTAACATCATATTAATCAAATAATAAATAGCGTAAAAAGGTAGGTTGTATTCTAGCTGGAATTTATATATACTATAAGAGAAAGTAAGGTATATGTAAAATGACGATAGATACGAATACTATGATTTCAATTTCAGAAGCTTCAGGGGGAATGCGGATGACAGATATACTTATGATAGAAGACAATCAGGAACTAGGAACCTTGATTCGTGATTTCCTTAGCAGAGAAGGTTTTTTGGTTATATGGAAAATGAGTGCGGAGGAAGGCTTGAAGGTTTTGGAAAAAGAGAAGTGTAAGCTGGTACTTCTTGATATTATGCTGCCGGGGATGGATGGATTTGAAACCTGCAGCTTGATTCGAAGGAAAGCCAATACTCCCGTTCTTATGATGAGTGCCAAGACGGATGATAAGAGCAAACTGTTAGGATATGAAATTGGAGCAGACGATTATATTGAAAAACCATTTTCCATATCGGTACTGGTGGCAAAGATAAAAGCATTGATACGAAGAAGTTACGAACCAAAAGAAGAAAGGCACATTCTAACTGAATGTGGAATTACCTTGGATTATACAGCCAGAACGGTAACGCAGAATGGAGAGAAAATAGATATCAAAGGGAAAGAATTTGATGTTTTATATTATCTCATGAAACATGTGGGAGAGGTAGTGGATAAGAATGTATTATTCAATGAAATTTGGGGTTCGGATTGTTATAGCGAGCCGGCAACATTGAACGTTCATATTCGCTGGCTGAGGGAAAAACTTGAGAAGGACCCGAAAAAACCAGAACTGATACAAACTGTCTGGAAAATTGGGTATAAGTTTGGAGGCTCATAAATGAAGGGTTTAAAAAAAATAATTGCTTTTATTTTCATAGGATTTGTTTTGCTTTTAGCTGTTTTTAATGTAGCATATGAAAAGGCAGTAATGAATCAGCATCAGGAACGATATGTAGCAATGAATCGTATCACTGACCAGATAAGAAAAGCATTATGGCAGGATACATCCGTAAATATGTCTACATTATGGGAAGAAGAAAGGGGAAACTGGGAAACAGAGTATGGAAAAGAGAATGTACCGGATTTCATGATATTCCTTCCGCTAAGCACTTTAGAAACAGAAAACTTCTCCGTAATGGAAACCAATCAAAAATCATATATCTGGAATCTTTATGGGGAGGAAGGAAGTCTGATTGGCTTTTTAGAATATAAATATGAAGATAATTTCGTGGCAGGAAGCCGCAAAATCATGAATGCGGTTTTGATTACCTGCTTTTTTTGCATTGTGGCAATATTATGGTATGGAAACAGAAGAATACTTAAACCCTTTCAAAGCCTTAAAGAATATCCGGAGAAATTATCCAAAGGCATTACCCATGAAAAACTTCCGGAAACGAAAAACCGGTATTTTGGTAAATTCGTATGGGGTATGAATATGTTGAATGATACTCTTGAAAGCAATAAAAAGAAGGTTCAAAAACTGGAGTATGAAAGACAGGCAATGCTTACTTCCATTGCCCATGGTATAAAAACGCCGGTAGCAAATATCAAACTATACGCCAATGCCATAGAAACCGGATTATATCAAGATTCAAATAATGTAAATCCAAAGGATGTGGAAATTGCGAAAAAAATCGAGAAAAATGCCATGGATATGGAAGAACTTGTATCGAAAATGTTGCTCGCTGCATCCACAGCATTATGTGATTTTGAACCACAGATACAGGTGTTTTATCTGAAGGAGCTGGCAGAAGAAATTGAGCAGGAATACGCAAACCGACTGAAGGTGAAGCGAATTGCCTATAGGATAGAGTGTATTGGAAATCCTATGATAAATAGTGATAAAGAGGGTTTGTTTCACATTCTCTCACAATTTATTGAAAACGCCATGAAATATGGAGATGGGACAGGTATTACCGTATCCATGGAAAAACAGGATGAGGGATATTTTTTCTCGGTAAAAAATAAGGGAAAACTTTTACCGGAACAAGAAATACCATTTATTTTTAAGAGTTTTTGGCGTGGTTCCAATGCGGAACATGAAGAAGGAAGCGGAATTGGATTATTTGTCGCTAAAGAGATGGCAAAACGGCTAGGTGGGGATATCTATGTAAAACGCTTTGAAGAAACTTCTGAGATGGAGTTTGTGATTTTTTTATGTGGGGAATAAGATGACGTTGAATGACAGAAAAGCAATATAATAATATATATCTGGTAGCAGGTGAAACGGGATTATCAGGAAAAGGTAGTTGGTATAAACAGTCATATCATGATATAATATGTCTTAAGAAGAGTTATTCGTCAATGTTTAGGCGTTTGATGAAAACACATACTAAATATAGTAGTTGAATGACCCGCCCAAAATGGTGCATCGTTCAACTAAGACAAACAGGGCAGGATCATATATCTGGACAGTTCAGATTGCACATGGTTTTACCGTTTGTAATTAGCTTACAAAGGAAAAGATAGTGGAAGCAATCGCAGTAGCAGATAGTAAAATGTATGAGAATAAGATAGAATTGAAAAAAGGAGCATAATAAAAGGTTTAGCCAGTTATATAAAAAGTGTCTAAGGAGAAATTTAAATTGAAAAACAAAGTAAATATTTCGTATCTTTTGACTTACATATTGGTGGGCATCATGTTGTTTTTTTTGGTAATACTATTTTCTGTTGTTGGGGCTGTAGGTAATAGTGATTGGATTGTTATTCCGATACTTTTGGGTTCCGTGATGATGGTATTATGGTTTGCCCTTGTTCCAATTATTGCACCATCTGTTTTTAGAAATACTGCATACAAAAAACTTGCAAAGAGTGGTTTTAAAATCGAAAAGATTTACAAGAATTATACATACTCTTTGCTGATAGATATTAGTGGGGGAATGGTTGCCATAATCTACTCCTTCAATCCAATCACTCCGTATATTTTTTCAGCAAAAAGGATACAAAAAATCTGGATTCATGAAGATAAACGTCAGCCGAATCAGGATGTCGGTACGGTTGGAGTGCGATTTATCGTTGATAATGAGGAAGAAAGGTTTGATACTTATAATCAAACGAAAGGAAAATCACATGCAAAGGTTTATCTTCCACAAAATCATCCAAATATAATTGCAGCAAGACAAAACGCACACAATATTGTCTGTGAGTTAGAACAGGCATGGAGAAACGCTCCGGGCTTTGGGACAAATCAAATAGGTTAGCAGACAATGGAAAAATCAACCATGAAAAGGGAATGTTTGATGCTGCGGCATGAACATTCCCTTTTTTAAATATTACGGAATTAAAGGTTTTAGTTAGAATGAAAGAAAAGAGTGTTCCCTATCATGAAATGAATTTTGGCAAGTTTATAAAAAACATAAATAATCAAAAAAATCACTTCCACATAACGGAAGTGATTTTTTTTGCAAGTAGAGCTTAACGAGATATCGTGCAGAAGCATTTATGGTATATGCCACCAGTAAAAATAAAAAATTCCTAGAGAACATTAATTTTTGTACCCCACAAGATACCCCATAAGATATCCCACAAGATGGCATTAAAGATAAAATATTAGGATATTGTAAAGAACCAAAAAGTAAGAGTGAAATTATGTGAAATATCTATTCCAATGTTCATAAACTAGTCTCATAGTATATATGAAAGGTTTGATAAACCACTATAGCATTTTTAACCGAGTAAATAATTGAAAACTAAGAAGTATTTTCTGCCAGTAGGGGAATCCTGCTGGCAATTTTTATGCTAACATAAATGTAGACGTATAAATTCAACGATTGGTTGTATGAAACTATAAAAATAGGGTATGGAGATAAAGCGTAACTAATTTATAATGGGTAATAGAAGGAGGCATTGCAATGGATATCATAGGAAAGAAAATCAAGACATTAAGAAAAAACAAAAACATGACACAGGAGCAGTTGGCGGAGGTATTGTCCATTTCTTCGCAGGCCGTAAGCAAGTGGGAAAATGGCATATCGGTGCCGGATATTGAATTGTTACCAATCATAGCAAGATACTTTGGAATTACAATGGATGAATTTTTTAATTATCGTTTGGATGCCCTTAATTACAAGGAGCGTTTTATTCGTTTTATGGTAGATAATGGGGTTTTAAAATTTGGAGAATTTCAACTACAAAGTGGAAGAGTATCACCCTATTATATTGATACCAGAAATTATAAGACAGCATCCCAGATTACAAAACTTGGAACATTTTATGCGGAATGTATTCGGGAAAATAACATTCATTCCGGCATTTTATATGGAAACACAGGAAGCATCACACCCTTGTTAATTGCCACAAGCATGGTTTTGTTTGAAAAATACGGGGAAGATGTAGAGTATAGTATAGAAAATGAAATTGGAGCAAAGCTAAAGCAACAGGATAACATTACGATAGTGGAAGATACCTTGACTTCTGGAAATACATTGTGCAACACATTGAAAATGATAAAAAATATAGCCAAGGGAAGCGAAATCAATGTGATTGTTTCTGTAGACAGAATGGAAAAAAGCCAACAATTATCAAGAACTGCTTTAGATAGTGTGGAAAAAGAGTTTGGCATAAAAATCTATTCTATTGTAACATTGCAGGATATAATTAATGCAATTAAGCATGGGGTAATTGCAAATTCAGATTATTTAGATGCAATGTTGCAATATCAAAAAGAGTATGGAGGAGAATAAAATGCTGATAGACAAAGTAGTAGAAGAAACCAGAAAAAAGAAGAATCCTTGTGTCGTGGGATTAGACCCGGAGTGGGACAAAATACCGGATTGTTATAAAAAGGATAACATAGCAAAAGCAGAGGTTGTTTTAAATTGGGCGATGGATGTAATAGATGCAGTTTGCGATGTTGTAATTGCTATAAAACCACAAATGGCATTTTATGAGGTATATGGAGCAGAAGGTTTTCAGGTGGTTCAGGATATTGTAAAGCATGCCCATCGCAAAGGATTGATTGTAATCGATGACAGCAAGCGTAATGATATAGGAAATACAGCCAGAGCCTATGCTTATGCCCATTTGGCGAAAGAGGGTCCCATTAAGGCAGATTTTCTAACTGTGTCACCTTTTTTGGGAACAGACAGCATAAAACCCTTTATGGATGTGGCAGTAGAAGATGATAAAGGAGTCTTTGTTTTAGTAAAAACATCCAATCCAAGTTCCATAGAGATTTCAGAGGCCGTCAATAAAGATGGCAAGAAAATAAGTATGTGGCTTGGGGAGTACATAGACAGAATCAGTGACTCTTATATAGGAGAAAGTGGCTATTCTGCAATCGGGGCAGTAATTGGTGCCACTTTTCCAGGGGAGGCAGAAAAATTAAGAAAAAGAATGAAACGAAATTATTTTCTGGTTCCAGGCTACGGCGCCCAAGGCGGAAGTGCAAAGGATGTAGTTTCTTGTTTTAACAATGATGGGCTAGGAGCCTTAGTAAGCTCTTCCAGAGGGATATTGTATCAATATTTAGAAAGTAAAGATTACGATGGAAGTAAAGAAATGTATAAAAAGATGGTGCGGGAACAGGCTGTTAAGATGAGAGAAGAGGTATATCAGGCATTAAAGGAACAGTGCAGTGAAATGAAATATTAAGGTGCGATGAAACAGGTATTATGCTATAATTCAATGGAAAGAGTAGAAAGATTAAAAAATAGATGAAACATATAACTTCCGAGATTATGTGGAGGATAATTAAGGCGGAATTGGTTACACTGTACTTATAAGGGTATTTGTAAAAGTATAGAAAATTTATATAAAATATAATAATTTTGCAATTATCCAATGTACTTAAAAAGTAAAGGGAGTTGAAATTAAACTATGATCGAACAAGATACTATAAAATTGCTGCGAGAATGTGATGCAGGAATTAAAATGGGTGTTTCATCTATTGATGATGTATTGGGGTATGTACATGATAAAACGTTTCGGAACTGTCTTACAAAGTGTAAAAATAGTCACATTAAATTAAAAGAAGAAATCCAGACTCTTTTAGACCAATATCATGATGAAGGAAAAAATCCTAACCCAATGGCGAAAAGTATGTCATGGATAAAGACAAATGTGAAATTGGTGATGAATGAATCTGATGAAACCATAGCCGATTTGATGACAGATGGATGCAATATGGGAGTAAAATCTCTTCATAAATACCTAAATCAATATAAGGCTGCCAACGAGAAAGCTAAGGATATTACAAAACGACTGATAAATTTGGAAGAGAAACTTACCATAGATATTCGTCGATTTTTATAAGAAGAAAACACAACCATTGTAATCTGAATATTATGATGTTGGGGTCGAAAGGTATTTTGTCATGTATGACTTTGGTATGGGCAGGTTACAATGGTTGTGCTTAAAATAGGCAATTGCAAAACTAAAATATTTTATGTGAAAGTGATACAAAATGAACAAAACATCGCAGGCACGCTTTCGCTGCGTTCGGCTCGTAGTGGATTACTGTTCGTGTGAACAGTAATCTATTGGTTTCTGCATGCAAATTCGCTTCGCGAAGCAGAAACCAACCCCTGAATCATGCTATTACGTAACCTGACAGCAAGTGTCAGGTTACTGTGTAAACAGTAGCATTAATAATACCAGATTCGAGGCAAGCCTCTCATTAAGTGCCGACGGCCGCCCAAGCACCTGCTTATGTATTTGTTTATTTTGTATCACTTAATATAAGTTTTTAATAGTTTCGCAATTACATATTGTGTTAAAAAAAGGAGTGGGTGTAATGCTAAAAAAGAAACCTTTGTACATAGTCATAGTAGTAGGTATATTATTGTTAGCCGGAGGAAGCTTTTTCTATATAAAAATGAAAAGTAATTTGGGAAGGAAAGAATTTTCTTCCTTTGAAGAATTTTGCGAAGCTGGTGGAGTGCCGGTATATGGAAGAACAGACGGAACACTTCCGGAAGGTGTGAAAGAGATACACTACTATCTTTCTAGAACTACACTATATAAGAAAAGCATTTATTCCTTTGTGATAGAAGAGGAAGCAGCCTATGATTTGTTTATGGAAGAAATTAAGGATTATAGTTGTAAGGAATATGCTGCTTCGAATCCATATTGGAATTGGGATGATGATAATATCTATACGGAAGACGAATTAGTTGAAATGAAGTATTTGGAAGAAAATTATATGAATATGAATTATAAAGAAATTTTATCCATGTCAAGACATAACAAAGGATTTGCTAATGGTTATGGAGCATCCGTAAAAGACTTTTTGGATTTATCATATTCTTTAAATAATTTTCCAGAGGGGATGCCTTTTTCAGAAGTGATTTCTGATAATATTGAAGATTATACGGTTTTATATTACTATCCCCAAGGTTCAGGTTCTAAATCGGAAGGGATACTGGTAAATGAAGAAACAAGATGTTTTGTAATTTATTATTTTGGTGGTGCCAGGTAAAGAAGGGAGCATTTTGAATGACATTTTTGAAAAAAAATAAAAATACTGTTGACATATTTTATAAAAAGATGTATGATACAAAAATGAACATTGGGAATTGAATAAAGGCTTTACACCTTTTCAAAAAGTCCTTATAATATAAGTAATTTGTATATAGAAAGGGCGTGAATATATGGAGGTTGAATATATGGGGTTAACAGACAAGCAATACGATGGCATGATAAAAGAACAGATAGCAAGTTTTGATAGAATCGCAAAAGTAACAAAAGATTTTGATACACTAAAAGCAATCTACGAAGAACGCAAACTTGCAATTTCTAAACTTGGTTATGATGTGGAAGAAAATGGATTATATGACAAAATTAAGTAGAAACTAAAAATATTAATTATTATCTAAGGTGTAAAGTCCTTATTGAATTATTAAGGCTTTGCACCTTTTTAATTTATTAAAATTTAATAGATAAAAAACTCTTCCCTAAATAAAATAATTGTGCTATAGTTAAACGCAAAGGCAATGAAGAGAAGAGTAAATGGTTAGATATGTCACAGAGAGTCTGGTTAGGTGGGAACAGGCACAGAAGGAACCATTGAAAATGGTCTCGGAGCTGCGTACCGAAGCTGTTATGCCAAGGCTGCGACGGGTTCACCCGTTATAGTGATAGACTATCGATGAATCATTTCTCATCTGTAGTTGATAAGGCTTATATCGTGAGGTATAAGTGAATTTAGGGTGGTAACACGAAGCTTTTGCTCTCGTCCCTGAAAAAGAAATTTTTCAGAGAGGAGGGCTTTTTTTATTTCACGAAAATGATTTTTGAACAGTAACAAAGTTATCACTACAAAATTAGGAAATGAGGTATGTTGTATGAAAGATATTTTAATTGGTGGAGCATGGGTATATGCCAACGGTTCGTTGCATATAGGACATATTGCCGGATTGTTACCAGGAGACGTGTTGGCGAGATATCATAGAGCCATTGGGGATAATGTATATTTTGTATCAGGAAGTGATTGTCATGGAACGCCGGTGGCGATTCGGGCAAAACAGGAAAATAATACACCAAAGGAAATTAGTGATTTTTATCATGAGGAATTTGCAGAATGCTTTAAAAAACTAGGTTTTAGTTATGACGTATATACCAAAACATCATCAGAAGAACACAAAGATTTTGCAAGAGAGTTTCATAAAAAACTCTATGAAAGCGAGTATGTTTATGAAAAAGAAGTTCCACAAGCATATTGTGAAACCTGTCATACCTTTTTGGCAGACCGGTTTGTCTTAGGGCAATGTCCAAAATGTGGAGGAAATACAAGAGGGGACCAATGTGATGATTGTGGTACTATGCTGGAACCGGAGAATTTACTAGAGCCGGTTTGTGCGATTTGTGGAAAAAGGATAAATTTTAGAACTTCAAAACACCTATATATCGCAATTTCCAAATTGGAAAACCAGTTGAAAGGATTGGTGGAGGAAAAGACGGGCTGGAGAAAAAATGCTATTTCATTTACCAACCGATATATAGAAGAGGGGTTAAGGGACCGGGCATTAACCAGAGATTTAGATTGGGGAATCAGCGTACCAAAGGAAGATTATGAGAAAAAGACCATTTATATTTGGGCGGAAAATGTACTTGGATACCTGTCTGCGAGTAAAATAGCTACGGAATTAAGAAAGTCAAGTTTTAGTGAATTGTGGGGCAAGAATGCGAAGCATTATTATGTTCATGGAAAAGATAATATTCCTTTTCACACGATTATTTTACCGGCTCTTTTGATAGCAAATGGAGAAGGCTGGCATTTGCCGGATAACATTGTGTCCAGCGAATATTTAACCTTAGAGGGAAGAAAAATTTCCACCAGTCAGAATTATGCTATCTGGGTTAAGGATTTGTTGGAACAATATGACCCGGATTCCATTCGGTATTATTTTTTAGCCAATGGACCAGAAAAAAAGGATGCAGATTTTTCTTGGAGAGAATATGTTTATACCCACAATGGGGAATTGCTTGGAGCTTATGGGAATTTTATCAATCGTTCTTTAGCCTTCATAAATAAATACTGGGATGGTATTGTGCCGGAAGGGATAGAAAATGAGAGCATCAATAAACGAATTGAAAACCTATATGAAACTACTGCGAAAAAGATAGAGGGTGGAGCCTTCAAGGATGCCTTGGGGGAAATCTTTGACTTTGTAAGAGAATCCAATAAATTTTTTGACACAGAGCAACCATGGATTACCAGAGATACCGATTTGAATGCTTGTAAAAATACCCTATATCAATGTGTTCAAATCATTGTGAATTTAGCAATACTTCTGCATCCATTTTTACCTTTTTCTTCGGAAAAAGTGTTTACATGGCTAAATATAAGGGATAAGTGGGAGAAACAGTCTGTTCCGGCAGGATATCATCTTCCGGAAATAGAAATCTTATTTCAAAGAATTGATAAAAAGGTGATTGAGGTGGAATCAGAAAAGTTAAAAGAAATTTGTTCCTTTGCCGATTGATTCCTACTGACTCAATCAGTTTATAGGAAAATTATTTGTGGTTTCTTATTGATAAAGGATGTTTCCTAGGTAAATGTGTGCTAAAATATTTTCAATAGATGAAAGATAATAATGGAGGGAATGAAAGTGTGGCTATATCATTATTTTGAAAAAGAAACAGGACCATTTAAAAACTTATCAGATTTATCTTTAGAAGAGGCACAAGCTGTTTTAAATTTGATAAAAAAGGAAAGACCGGATTCTTTCTGTGCCAGACGACAGGAAGCATATATCAAAGACAGATTGTATTATGAAGAGATACTACGAAAGGAATTTATGAAAAAAGGCGGAAAAATAGAAAGACAAGTACCACATTATATGACCTTAGGTCATAGTCCGTGGTTAAGTACCTGGTATGAAAATTGTCAGTATATAAAAATTTCGATTGAAGAATTTGATATTGCCACACTTTCCTTTACATATGGGGATTCTCATCCTACCTTTAGCGAACGGATAAAAGATGGAAAAGAATATCGAAAAAAATTGTATTTCTATGATGAAATTTTAAAGGTCATCGAAAAATATGGGTTTCCGCAAGATTGGAATGATGATGGAGCATATGGACCAGAGCGGTATATAGAAGTTCATGTATGGAGCGATGAAACAATCAAGAAATACTTTTTGGATGATACGAAACAAAGACCATGGAGAGAGGGTAAAGTTTGACTTGAGATGCAATTTGATTACTGTTTCAGTAGTGAAAAGTAACGAAAATCTCCTTAAAGATTCAATACTTTGCTAGCTTGACTACAAACTCTCTGTATTATATACTTGACGTGGAGAATTTTACTGGATTTTTACATAACTTTCTAAATGATATCTATCAATGATATCCATATTCCTTGCAGGAATAGATATTTATAGTATTGCCACTATTTGCAGATGGAAGCATTACTATTTTTATCTGCGGAAAGACGAAATCAGTAGGTGGGAGTTGGGATATCAATTACTAAAAAGTATCAAATCAACAAGGAGGTGAATCTTCAATAAGGTATTATAAAGTGTAATGAATAAAAATCAATAGACAAAAAGTACAAAAAAAGTCGAATTTCAAACGATATAGTGGTGGAATTGCTGGATTTTGTCTAAAAATATTAGTTTCTGACTTTTTTTGGAGGGAAAATTCATTGGTTATTATGTCAAAGCATGATTCATTTTTTAGTAAATTCCAATAACAAGTAATGTAAATCTTATGTGATAAGATTTTTCCTGCCATTCTCCTGATAAAGTTTCAAAAATTAAAAAAATTTTAGGAGAGAAAACATGAAATACAAATTTAGAAAGAGCATAAAAAGCAGAATTTTATGTATTATTTTAACACTTTGTATGGCGTTTGCAGGAATTGTTGCAATTCCGAATTCAAAGCCAGCCAATGCACAACAAGATAGTAGTAACTACGGACTTGCAGACAATATACAGGATGGTGTTATTTTACACTGCTTTAATTGGACATATAATGATATTAAGGCTGAACTTCCGAATATTGCAGCAGCCGGTTTTACCTCAGTGCAGACATCACCTGCACAGCCTTCTGTAAACTCAGGAGTATGGTACTGGCTTTATCAGCCACTTGGATTCTATGTTGGTACCAATGACCTTGGAACAAAGGAAGAACTTCGTGCCCTTTGCGAGGAAGCAGATAAGTATGGTATCAATGTAATCGTTGATGTGGTTGCAAATCATCTTGCAGGTGACCATTCTAATATTCAAAGTGACCTTAAAGATGGACAGTTCTGGCATACATATGGTGAAGTAACGAATTGGGCGGATCGTTATCAAGTTACTCATGGAGAAATCGGTATGCCTGACCTTAATAGTGAACATAGCTACCTTCAACAATGTGTAAGTAATTATATTAATGAATTAAAGAGCTTAGGTGTTGATGGTATCAGATGGGATGCAGCAAAACATATTTCATTACCAAGTGAAGGCTGCAATTTCTGGCCTGCAGTAACAAGTCAGGGATTATACCACTATGGTGAAATCCTTGTGGGTCCGGATGATAGAGAAACCGGTAATGAAGGTTTGATGAAAGAATATACTAATTACATGACAGTTACAGATAGCACTTATGCAAAAAATCTTCGTGAAGCTTTTGCATCAGGCACCGTATTGGAAAATTATGGTAACTGGTCTGCGCGTGGTATTTCAAATGATAAATTAATCTACTGGGGCGAAAGTCATGATACATGGTCTAACAATCAGGATTGGGGATACTCTAACGGTATGAGCCAGAATGTGATTGACCGTGCATATGCAGTGGCAGCAAGCCGTAATGGTGTAACAGCATTATACTTCTCTCGTCCGGCTTCTACCAATAAAGAAAACATTAAAGCAGGACAAAAGGGAAGCACTCACTTTACAAGTGCTGAAGTTGCAGCAGTAAACCATTTCCACAATGCTATGAATGGACAGCCTGATTACTATACTACAGGAAGCAACTGTGCAGTTGTTACCCGTAATACTGGTGCAGTAATTGTAGCAGGAAGCGGCGGTAACTTTAGTGTTACAGTTCCAAATGGCGGAAGCCTTGCAGAACCAGGTACTTATGTTGATGAAATTACTGGGGAAACATGGACAGTTACATCAACTACCATTTCAGGTAAGATTGGTTCTTCAGGTATTGCAGTTATTTACAAGGACGGTGTAACTCCTCCACCATCAGAAACAGGTACAGTTTATTATAAGAATACAAATAATTGGAATAATGTATATGCTTACTACTGGAGTGATAGCAATACAAAGATGACAACATGGCCAGGTGTACAGATGACAAGCGTTGGAGATAACACATACAGTGTTGACATTCCTACCAATGCTACTAACATTATCTTCAACAATGGTGGAAGTTCAAAAACAGATGACCTGACTCTTGCAGGAATGGATATGATTTATGATAATGGAAACTGGTCAGAGTATGGAAGCGGTACCATTACACCTGCAATTTATAATATTTATTATAAAAACACAAGCAATTGGAGCAATGTATACGCTTACTACTGGAGTGACAGCAATACAAAGATGACAACGTGGCCAGGTGTACAGATGACAAGTGTTGGTGACAATACATATGGTACGAATATCCCTACAGATGCGAAGTACATCATTTTCAATAATGGCAGTGGAACAAAGACAGATGATTTGACACTGGCAGGATTAAATAAAGTTTATAATAACGGTAGCTGGTCGGATTATGGAAGTGGTACTGTTACTCCTGTTGATAATTACGTTTATTATAAGAATACAAATAATTGGAGCAATGTATACGCTTACTACTGGAGTGACAGCAATACAAAGATGACAACATGGCCAGGCGTACAGATGACAAACGTTGGAAATGGTACATATAAAATCGAAGTTCCTTCCGATGCAAAATATATCATTTTTAATAATGGAAATGGTTCTCAAACTGTTGACATTACTTTAAATGGTACAGGGATGATATATAACAACGGAAGCTGGTCCAGTTATTCCTAATTAAAAAAGGTTTATAAAGTTTAAGGTTATTTTATGATGTTAATGCCCTTTCTAAGCTATGGTTTGGAAAGGGCATTTCCTATGAGAAATAAAAAATTTTCAAATTAGGGTGTTGTATAAAGAAGCAATATAATGGTATGCTAATGTAGATTACATTAGAAAATGTATGGTTGTACAAAAAAGATAAATTTAGAAAGTGTGAGAAAAAATGAATCAGGCAGTAACTTCAAACAAAAATCCATTAGCCACAGAACCGGTTAGCAAATTAATGCTTAAATTTGCCGTTCCCAGTATTATAGCAATGCTGGTAGGTGCGGTGTATAACATTGTTGACCAGCTTTTTATTGGTCAGAAGGTAGGTACACTGGGGAATGCTGCCACGAATATTGCCTTCCCCTTATCCACCTCTTGTATTGCACTGGCATTATTGTTTGGTATTGGTGGAGCATCCTGCTTTAACCTGTCTTTGGGACGAGGGGAGAAGGAAAAGGCAATTCACTATGTCGGAAATGCACTGGTTATGTTATTTGTATGTGGATTGAGCCTTTGTCTTATTTCCGAGATATTTTTAACTCCAATGCTTAAGGCATTTGGGGCACCGGCAGATGTTTTGCCCTATGCGAAAGATTATGTCAGCATCACTGCTTTAGGATTTCCGTTTTTATTATTAACTACAGGCGGTGGACACTTGATTCGTGCCGATGGTAGTCCGAAAATGACTATGATTTGTAACTTGTCCGGAGCAATTATCAATACCATTTTGGATGCAGTGTTTGTATTAGAGTTTGAATGGGGAATGAAGGGTGCAGCATATGCAACCGTAATTGGGCAGTTTTTTTCTGCAATGCTTGTAGTTCTTTATATGCGACGATTTAAAACAGCCCCATTGAAAGCCGCACATTTTAAGATAGAATGGAAATATATTGGAAGAATTATGTCAATCGGAATGGCCTCTTTCTTTAATCAACTTGGAATTATGCTGGTTCAGATTGTATTAAATAATTCTTTGAAATATTATGGTGCTGCCTCTGTATATGGAGAAGCAATTCCTTTGGCTTGTGCAGGAATTGTTATGAAGGTTAGCCAGGTGTTCTTCTCGGTTGCAATTGGAATCGGACAAGGAACACAACCTATTGAAAGTTTTAATTATGGAGCGAAAAACTATAAACGGGTGCGGGAAGCTTATCGCATGGCGTGTATTGCAGGTGGTTCAATTTCTGTAATATCATTTTTCCTGTTTCAGATATTTCCACGTCAGATTCTGGCAGCCTTTGGGGAAGGAACAGAGGCTTATTTCGAATTTGGTGAAAAGTATTTCAGGGTATTTTTATTCTTTACCTGGCTTAATTTTTTACAGCCCATTACTTCCACTTTCTTTACCTCCATTGGTAAGGCAATCAAAGGTGTATTTTTATCATTAACCAGACAAATTATATTTTTATTGCCCTTATTATTAATCTTACCTGCCATCATGGGTATTGATGGAATTCTTTATGCAGGACCGATTTCTGATTTTGTAGCAGCTATGATTGCTGTTATTATGGTCTGTTTTGAATTTAAGGCAATGAAACGTCTTGAACAGAAAGTAGGGTAGAAAAGAACGCAAAATTGAATTCTGAAAGATTTTTGTTGTTGTGAATATGTATAAAAAAAACGCTATTTTTTGAAAGAAAAATCGATTGAAAAAGACCTATGGCTCGTATAAAATAGTAATAATAATTTTAAAAGGAGTGAGGCAGGTATGTAAATGTAGCAAAACGTATTGGGGAAATGTGAGAGGTTTCCAAGGGGTGAAATAGAAACCAAATAGGTTCTCATGCCTAGAGTAAGAACCATATTTTTCAAATCGAAAATGAAAGGAAGGTAAAGCTTTGAAAAAGTACAAACTAACAAGAAAAATACTAAGTGTTATTATGGTGATTGCTATGTTTGTTACCTTATTGCCAGTAACCACACCAGTAATAGCAGCAGACACAGGAATGTATGTTACTTTACACGTTTATAATGGCACTGAGGGTGGATTAGGTTATGATGCTGTTTATATGGAGTATTGGCAAGTGGGAACAGCTACCATAACAAATGCAACAGAAAAGTACTTTGATACTTGGGGTAAAACAATATATCAGTTAACAGCCGAGGGAAATGATTGGTACACCTTAACGATTCAAGGTAGTGTAGAAGGATTCCAATTTTTAAACTCTGACGGAAGCAAGAATACCAGTGGTAAAGGGTACGAAGCCAATATGGCTGACTATAGTGGTGATTTATATTATAAAAACAGTGCCTGGTATAAAAATGAGGCTTGTACAGAAAGATTAACCACTTTTGAGTCATATCCACCATTTTTATTAGTTGGTGATATTCCTGGAATTGCTTGGGACCAAACTGCAGACCCTAATTTTTCCCAGGTTGACTCCACGGATGAATATACCGTAACCTTAAGCGATGTGCCGGTAGGTTCTTATGAGTATAAGGTGCTACAGAACCCTACAACTTATGGATGGAATAAACCATGGGGAGGAAGTGATAATAGAACCTATACCTTATCAGCTCCTGCTAATTTGACATTTAGCATAAACCAGACAGATGATACCATGGGTGTTACTGTCACACCTGAATACATAAAAGATTTGGTTTTATCCGAAGGACTGGAAGTAGAAAAGGGAAAGAGTCTTACATTACCATCTACTGCTACTTACTATGCAGGAGATGGAAGTAGTGAAACAGGAGTGAATGTATCCTATTCGATTACGGATGCGGATAAAAGTGCAGGTGTAACCTTAACAGATGGTGTATTAACAGTGCCTGCAGCTTATTCAGGAACAACAATCACGGTTTCTGTTTCTTATAATGGGTACACGAAAGATGTTACTGTAAATGCAGTAGATAAGATTTATACCTTTAACATTAATTATTATAATCCAAATGCAGCCAGAGTAGATGTAAATGGTCCGGATTTATGGATTTGGGCAAATGATAGTACCGGAAGAGGAAAACAAGGATACGGATTTACAGGAACTCTTGCGGATGAAGACAATGGAATTACCTGGTTGACCACAGAGATTAAAGTGCCATATTCTAACCTTGGTATTATCGGAAGACCTACAGCAGGCAGCTGGGATGGACAAGATGGAAATCAATATTTTGATATGCCGGATGGAAGCACTACTGTGACAGCTTGGTATGTTCATGGACAGGGAATTACCACAGAGAAACCTGTGGTAAAGGAAGAAGAACCAAGATATGTTGTGTTAGAGTATGAAAGAGCAGATGGAAATTACGATGGCTGGGGAGTCTATACATGGAATAGTGGCTTTGGTAGTGCAGTAACCATAGACTTCGTAGTAGAAAATGGAAAAGGTGTTGCGAAAGTACCGATTACTTCAAGTGTTTCAAGTTTGTCTTTTTGTGTAAAGCAGACAGTGGGAGAGAATGAATGGGCGAATAAAGATGGTGGTGACCATTCCATTACGACTCCACTTAAGCAGACTGTAATTAAAGCAAATATGCAGGAAGGCTCAGAGCCTCAATTACAATATCCATATAATACAGGTTACGATATTGATGTAAAAAATAATTGTGTATACTTCTATTATCGTGATGATGCAAAATATCTGGATGGAAGTTTATCCAAACTTGAAAGTATTTTCGTGGAAGCAGATGGTGAGGAATACCAGATGACTTATGATGCACAAACTCAAAGATTTGTCTATAAAATGACAGGTTTAACAGAAGGAGAGCATACATACAGGTATAAGATAAATGGTACTTATGAGTTAGATAAATTCAATGAAAATACAAAGAATGTAAGTGGAACAGACTATTCGGTATATGAATATGATAAGTTTGATGTAAAACTTAGTGCATCCTTACAGATGGCTTCCATGAATTCAACACAAAATAATGTGTTATCTCTTAAAATCGATGGAAGTAATTTAGATGAGATGGAGATTGTGGACGCATATGTGGATGCTTCGGCTTTGGGACTAAGCAGCAATTTAAAGATAGATGCAGAAGTACTAGCAGTGGCATTGTCTGTAAAAGATTCTGTTACAAAAGGAAATAAGACGTTACCGATTACTGTAGTGGACCAGTATAATAATGAATACACAACAACGGTAGCTGTTACTGTAGTGGGAAAAGATGATGATGATTTTGACTGGGATGAAGCGGTTATTTATTTTATGGTAACAGACCGTTTCTTTGATGGAAATTCATCGAACAATACAGCAAATGGAGTAGAAACCTATGGAGATAATCCTGGACTATACCATGGCGGTGACTTTGCAGGTGTTACAGCGAAATTAGACTATTTAAAGGATTTAGGTGTGAATACAATATGGATTACACCGATTGTAGATAATATTACAGGAACAACCGTAAGTGGAACCGGTTCTTCCGATGTTCCTTACAATGCAGCATATCATGGATATTGGGCAGATGATTTTACAGCTTTAAATCCTGCACTTGGAACAGAAAAGGAATTTGCAAAGCTTATTGAGGAAGCCCATAACCGTGATATGAAGATTATGGTTGATGTTGTAGTGAATCATATTGGATATGGTGCTGATACAGAGGATAGCTTCTCAGGAATGATTCGTCAAGATGCAGACGAGAGTGACTATATTCATGGCGGTGGTCAGGCAGGTCTTCCAGACTTTATTACTGAAGATGAGGAAGTTAGAGAAACAGTAATTAATTGGCAAGTACAGTGGATGAAAGACTATGACATTGATTATTTCCGTGTGGATACGGTAAAACATGTAGATAATACAACTTGGGCAGCATTTAAGAATGCTTTGACAGAAGAAAATCCTGAATTTAAAATGATTGGTGAGTACTATGGTGCAGGTTACGCAAGTACTTTTGATAACTTAGGAACCGGTACTATGGATTCCTTGCTTGATTTTGATTTTAACAACATGGCAAATGATTTTGTTAATGGTAAAATTGACAGTGTTGAGAGTTATTTTGAAGCAAGAAATGCGGTCATCAATAACACAGCAACCATGGGTTCTTTCTTAAGTAGTCATGATGAAAATGGATTTTTATATGATTTGCGACAAAGTTTTGATGAAGATACTGCTATAGCAAAGATGATGGTAGCAGCTTCCTTGCAATTGACATCGAAAGGGCAACCGGTTATTTATTACGGTGAAGAAATTGGTTTATCCGGAGCAAACAATTATCCATATCAGGATAATCGTTATGATTTTGACTGGTCTATTGCCAATGATGAAAATACTATCTATGCTCATTACAAAAAAATGTTGCAAATAAGAAATGATAATTCAGAAATCTTTGCAAAGGGTACTAGAACAAAAATCGCTGGTTCTGATGCGTTAGAGTATCTGGTATTTGAGAGAAGTTATAATGATGACAGTCTTTTAGTAGCATTAAACGTATCGGATGAAGCAAAAACTGCGACCTTTACAACAAATTATGAAAAAGGTACGATGTTGATTGATTTATACAATGAAGTGGCTTATAAGGTAGCATCGGATGGAAAAGTTACCGTTAATATTCCGGCAGAAGGAGATGGAGGTACTGTAGTATTAAAAGAAGCTTCTTCGAATGATTCTGATAAAGAAGAAGATAAGAATCCATTTCTTCCAAGCTTACCTTCTGGACCATCTATTTCCATAAATCCTAGTAATCCAGGTAATCCAACCACTCCTCCGCAGAGTGAAAAACCGGATAATGGCTGGTATACAGATAAGGATGGAAATCGATATTTTTATCAGGATGGAAATGTTGTAAGTAATCAATGGTATAAAAAAGACAACCAATGGTATTATTTTGATGAAGTTGGTATGATGAAAACCGGCTGGATAAAAGATGAAGGAATCTGGTATTATCTGAATACAGACGGAGCCATGAAGACAGGCTGGGTGAAGGATAAAGGGACCTGGTATTACTTGAATACAGATGGAGCCATGAAGACAGGCTGGGTGAAGGATAAAGGGACCTGGTATTATCTGAATGCAGATGGAGCCATGAAGACAGGCTGGGTGAAGGATAAAGGAACCTGGTATTATCTGAATGCAGATGGAGCCATGAAGACAGGCTGGGTGAAGGATAAAGGAACCTGGTATTATCTGAATGCAGATGG
>JAFQCI010000130.1 GCA_017416505.1 Lachnospiraceae bacterium | reverse complement strand
GCTCACCTTGTTTCGCTTCTGCGAAAGATGCAGCATATGAAAGGCGGAGTAAAGCTTGTGGAAGAAATAGTTACTGAGTGGAAAGCAAAATATAAAAATCGTCCAGCTATGATGGATGAATTAAGGAAACTGTGATATTTGAGGTTGGCATGGATAAGAATACAAAGAAAAGCAAGCGAAGAAAAAAGCAGAATATTCAAGATTTTGAAATAGAACAGGATGAAAATTTTAGATTTATTGTCGGCTATACTTCAGGTGGTTTTCCTTATGGGAATCCTTGGGAAAAATCGGACGATAAGTACAATGACGAAGAAGACGTATTTATCTAAAGTGAGATGTAATTTATAAAAATAGGAGATGCTATTATGGCTGTATCATATAAACGATTATGGAAATTATTAGTAGATAAGGAAATGAGCAAATCAGATTTGCGTAAAAAGGCAGAAATTGCTCCTAATACAATGACAAAATTACGACGTGATGAAGAGGTAAGTCTTACGATTCTTAGCAAGATATGTAAGACTTTGAATACAGATTTTGGTGATATTGTGGAGTATATACCAGATGCAGAAATTTGGGACTTGTATGATGAAAATAGGGAACTTATCGGAAGGGATCATGTCAGAGGTGAGCAGTTACCGATAGACGGCTATCATTTGGTGGTACATGTTTGGATTCGCAATTCCAAGGGAGAGTATCTGATTTCGCAACGTTCTGCAAATAGACCAACATATCCGCTGATGTGGGAATGTGTAGGTGGCTCAGTTGTGAAAGGAGAGGATAGCCTGTTGGGAGCAATCAGAGAAGTAAAAGAAGAAGTTGGTGTTGACTTGAATCCAGAAAACGGACAAGTTCTTTTTACAAAAACACGAAAAATCATAGATGGTAAAATCTTTAATGATATTATGGATGTTTGGTTGTTTGAGTATGATGGAGAGGTCGATTTAGGGAATGCTACAACAGATGAAGTGGCACAGGTTACTTGGATGAATCGGGAACAGATTAAGGAACTGTTTGAACATAATATGTTTGTGGAGACGTTGAGATACTTCTTTACGGAAGTGGACAAATAGTAAAGAAAATAGGTGGTGTTTTCGTGACTAACTCAGAAAAACTATTAAGTTCTTTTTCGGAAGATTTCTTTTATAAAGAGCTTGTATATGCTGATTTGAAATTCGTTCCAGAAGGTGGGACAGAGATAGAATTAGCTGATTTAATTATAAATCTTGAAGATGTTATACTGGCAATTCAATTAAAGGAACGGAATGAAAAGGATAGGACGCAGGACAAAAATGTAGAAGAAAAGTGGCTGAAAAAGAAATGTAAAAAAGCAAAGGAACAGATAAAGGATACAATTTTGTTTATCAATAATGAAAAAGTCTCTTTTGCAAATGCTAGAGGAAAAGAAACAAAGATTAATCCTAATGCGGAAATTGTTCCGTTGGTGGTTTTTGAAAATGTTAGTATATCAGAATATGAACATTTACTTCGTAGTCATACTACTGATGGTTTATCAGTTAATTGTATGTCGATAGATGACTTTCAGCTTATGTGTCAAGAATTAGTGTCTCCAATAGAAATAATAGAATATATAAAATGGAGAAAAGTGTTTTATGAAAAAAACGGTGCAATTAATTTATTGATTACAGAAACAAAGAAAGGGTTCTTTCTAAGCAAGCCTCAGAAACAAGAAACTTTGGTACATCAATATTTATATGAACAATATGGGGATGATGTATTAGCGGAAGATAATTTTTATTATGAGCTTTTTAGACAATATGTATCCGTTTTATATGAGCATATAGAAGTGGTATCGGAGCCTGATGGATGTTATGAAGTGGTAAAATTTTTGGCGCATTTGTTTAGGGATGAAATAAGGTGTTTTGTTGAAAGAGTTGAGAAAGCACTTGTAATAGCGAAAAGAAAAAGATTTGAATTAGTAGGTACGTTGCGTAATTCACAAAAGGAATATGCTATGGTCTTTACTGCTACAGAACAAGGAGAACAGATTCCATCGGAGAAATTATTGTCTGTAGTTTTTGAAAAGCAAAAAGTTCACACTTTATTGCAGATAATAACATATTGGATTGATGACGATGAATACAGAATAGATTTTGTTCTGTGGCAAGATAATAGAAATATATAGGATAGGTTGTAAGTGAGAAAGGAGAATTTTGGAACATGAGTGATGATTTTAATTTAGATGTTATGCAGAATGAAGCTGAACTTGAAAAATTATGTACTGATTCAGTAGAATTAATAAATTACGCAAGAAATATTGTAGTAAATCATGTAAATATTGTGCAGATAATGACTTACTATTCGTTAGGTAGATGGATTGTGGAAACGCAACAAATGGGAGAAAAGCGAGCAAAGTACGGAAGTAAAGTTATTAAAACACTATCAGAAAAGCTTCAGAAAGAATTTGGTAAAGGATTTTCAGAAGATACATTGAAGAATGCCAGG
>JAFQCI010000129.1 GCA_017416505.1 Lachnospiraceae bacterium | reverse complement strand
CTGCCATAGCTTTTTTAGCTTTTCTTGACATTTTAATCATTTTCTTTTTTCCTCCTTATTTTCGCTCCCTGACCTTGTTTTAAACCCTTATTAATATAGCTGGAATGATCGTATCATTCCTACAATTGTGGGTGAATGATACCACAAATTTTAAAATGTAGTAAATTCAATGTCTAAGCCATTATTTTTTTCTTTTGTGATACTAATTTGATACTAAGCTTGATTTTTTTGTATAAACCACCCTCTGGAATCCGCGAAAACTAAAGGAAAAAATCAAAAATCCGTGATACTAAAATGATACTAATTTTTTATTTTTTATTTTTCTAACCCTAGAAAAATCACGAAAAAACACGAATTGTCATCATTCTATTTTTATTTTTTTCTACCATACATCCCTGATAACAGAAAAAAAATCAGCTTTTTTTATTAGCATTATTTACATATTTTTCATTTATTTTTTTATCGTAAAATATTACATTTTTATAAACGTTTTCTAATTTCCCCCAAGAAAGTTTTGTAAAAATTTTCAATAATAATGAAAAACAGGAAACTGCAAATATAGTTCCCTGTTTTTTTTGATTGTCTCTTTTTTTCGTTCAAAATTATTAGAACCAAAACAGAGCCATCAATTCAACAAATAATTTAATTCGATAACGGGCAATATCTATCTATTGCATCTCTTAGTTCTGGTCTAATTGCCTCTTCATCCAAAAGTCCCATTTCTCGTGCTTCAATTATATACTTTTTCACTTGTTCTCTTTTCAGTTCTGGAATACGTGCTTTATCTTCCGAAACTTCACGTATCATATTTAACAATTTACCTATTTTCTCATAATCTAGATTACAAAAATTTACACGAAGCTTTTCAAACTTCACACATAAAGTTTAAGTTGTCAACAAGTAATTCATTTTTTAAACGTTTCCAATAAATAAATAGTCGTTTGTTTTTATCTGACAATACTACTCTCTCAGCTGATATATCATCTTTTGTTTTAATCAATTCCTCCATATGAACTCCTAACAACTTACTTAATGAATACAAATGCTCCACTGTCGGAAGCATCTTTCCCTGGAACCATCGGTAAATAGATTGTGGGCAAGCCAAATGTAAATACTCTTGAACTTCCTTTACAGAATACCCTGCTTCCTTTAAACAATATTTTATCCACTTACCAGTTTGTTCGACATCAATGCAAGAATCTTCCTCTTTCTTCAAAACAGCCACCCTCTTTTTCTTAAAAATATCTTTTCCTCATAGGTATTGTAGCACAAATTTATACTTCTTGTCTTAAAGAAAACATTCTTTTCCTCATCCTTTTCCTCGCGTTTTACACAAAACTATTTCCGGGCATATCGGACATCCACCCAAACATAGGTCACGTTTTACGCAATCCGGGCATGCAGAACGAAAATGATTCCTGAAATTTTCAAACTCTTTACTATTCCAGGCTTCTAATATGGTATGTTTTCTTAAATCAACTGCCCATCTTAACTCCTGATTGTCAAAACTACAAGGCATCATTTTCATGTCAGCACTAATATATGCAGACCATCTAGCACCTTCACAGGTATCCAGACTGTTAAAATCTATAGTTTCAGAATAATTTAACAATACCGGAACCGTACAGGAATCGAAGCCAATCTTATACCCAACATTTCCTTTTCCGATAAGTTCCATGAATTCCTGTAAATCTTTATCCTTTAAAGAAAGTACATCTCGTTTTCTGCCGAGCCCCACCGGTTTATGAAGAAGAAATACAATCGCATTAATACCCTGTGGAAAACTCTTCTCTTTTAATCTTTCTATTGCTTCTCTTATCGAAAGCTTCGACAAAACATAATGGATATTGGTCTTTACCCCTGCTTTTACCAACGTTTGAATTGCCTGCTCCGTGTAGGAACTTCGATACCAGCTGACTGCCACTGCACCACAGTACTCTTTACAAAGCTTTGCACATTTCTCCGTCATGCCTAAGCCGGATGTCGTAAAATTAGGAACAATCCTTGCATCTTTGCAAATCTTTAATATTTCCTCAAAACATTCATGCTGATCCGGGTCACCACAACCTCCAAGAGCAATCTGATAGGTATTTCCCTTACACTGCATCACGATTTTCTTAAAATTTTCCACACTCATATTTGGACATTCTGAATGTAGTCCGTCCTGATAACAGTATACGCCCGCTTTCAAACACAAACCGCTTTTTCCATGGGCACAATGTCCCATAATACCAACATCTAAAAGTTCCGGAAAAGATGCCATAAAGGGATCAACCCCTGTATCCACTCCTTCTTTCATAATTCCTGTTCTAACATATTCTCCTGTCTTTTCACAAAAAAAAGACAAAAAATCTTTTTCCTTTCTTATCTGCATATTACCACCATCCTGAGAACATCTCTTTAGAAAACTTATACCATCACTTTAATAACCCAATTCCCCATCGATTATTTTGAAATTTTTACTCTCTATTTTTTCTAATTTATTCCAGATTCTTAAATATATTTCAGCCAGTTCATCCTCCGCTCTAGCATAACACACTTCCCCCCAATAAACTGCCTCACCCGATTTCAATGCTCTACGAATATCCTCCTCTTCTTCCTCCGAAAAATAATACTCGTTAAAACATTTTTCAATCTCCTCCTCGGTGCTATCCGGTGTTAAAATCGGCTTACCTAAAAATCTTTCTTCCACCAAATCAATGATTGCCTTCTTCTGTTCATACTACACTACAATTATAAATCACGATTTTTTCTCTGTCATTGGACAGTTAGTCCAATGATATAATTTCCAAAAATATCGTTTCTTCATTTACCAGTAAACTCACATAATTTCCTGAAAAACAAAAAAGAAAGTGCCGAGCCCTTTTAAGACTCTCCACTTTCTTCCTTCGTCTGCAATAAAATCTGATAAATTTCTCTTTTCCCTACATTCCGGTCTTTTGCCACCTGTTTCATGGCAGACTTACTATCCATGCCCTGCTTTAAATACCCTTCATAATGTTCCTGCACTGACATTTCACTAAAGGACTGTAATTCTTTTTCTTTCTTTTCTTTCCGGCTCATGCCTTCGATTACCAAAACGCACTCACCCTTTGGTTCCTCAGTTTCATACTTTGCAATGGCATCTTCAATGGTAGTTAGAAAGACAGTTTCATGTTTTTTCGTCAACTCCCGCAGTAACGTCATCTTTCGATTTCCCAGCACCTCAAGACACTCTTTCAAAGTCTTTTTCAACCGATGGGGAGCCTCATATAAAATAATGGTTCTGGTTTCATCCTTTAACTCTTCTAATATTTCCTGCTTTTCCTTCTTATCTGCCGGAAGAAAGGCTTCAAAACAAAACCTTCTGGTAGGAAGTCCGGATAAGGTCAATGCTGTGACTGCTGCGCAGGCTCCCGGTAAAGAAGTAACCTTAACTCCCGCCTCATGGCACTGTCTTACCAATTCTTCTCCCGGGTCGGAAATCGCCGGAGTTCCCGCATCCGTTACTAAGGCAATATTTTCTCCCATCTGCATTCTCTGAACCAGATATTTTGCCTTTTCCACCTTATTATACTCATGATAACTGGTCATAGGAGTTTTTATCTCAAAGTGATTTAACAGCTTAATACTATGTCTGGTATCTTCTGCCGCAATCAAATCCACTTCTTTCAACGTATTCAGCACCCGGAACGTAATATCTTCCAGATTTCCAATAGGCGTTGCACATAAATAAAGCTGTCCCTGTTCCTTTTCCTGCATCTAACCCCTCCTAAATCTCCTACTAAGTAATTACGAAACTACCAAAAACTTATATTAAGTGATTCAAAAGAAACAAATACATTAGCAGGTGCTTGTTCGGCCGTCGGTACTTAATGAAAGGCAAAGCCTTGAATTTAGTACCGCTACGAGCCGAACGCAGCGGAAGCGTGCCTGCGTTGTTTTGATTCTTTTGAATCACTCTTTCAAATACAATATTATAGTTTCGCAATTACCTATTCATTCCACTACTCTCATTCCACAGAATAAATTTCATGTATCTCATCCGTATACACCTTTGGTTCTTTATAAACAATCAATGGGGGACCAATCTTAATCATGGACTTTCCACCCTTTACTGCTTCGATTAATACCATGTTTGGCTCTTTGTCTATGTATGGATGAACCAGACGCATCCGCTTCGGTTCCAATCCGTATTGTTTAAGTTTTTCGAAAATTTCAGCCAGGCGAAATGGCTTATGCACCATATGGAAGCTTCCTCCCACTCTTAACAGTTCTCCTGCCTGCCTACAAACATCATCCAAAGTGCAAAGTACTTCATGTCTGGCAATGGCTTTGGGCAAATCGGGATTTTTTAGTCCGTGCATATCATTCATGTAAGGTGGGTTACAGGTAATGACATCAAAACCAGCCTTTCCAAAAATCTCGCTGGCCTGCTTTATATCACCTTTTATGATATGAACCTTCTCTTCCAAGCCATTCAAAGCCACACTTCTGCAAGCCATATCATAACTTAATTCCTGTATTTCCAAACCAATAAATTCCCTTCCCTCGGTTTTCGCCTCTAATAAAATGGGAATAACACCGGTTCCGGTTCCCATATCCAATACTCTTTGTCCCGGCTTCACCTTAGTAAAACCGGATAACAAAACCGCATCCATACCAAAACAAAACAAATCCGGGTTTTGGATAATTCGATATCCCTTAATATTTAAATCATCAATTCTTTCATTGGCATTTAGATTTATCATTCCAGTTTAGACTCTCCCTCATCCTTTTCCAAATCCTTTAATGCCTTTAATTCTTCCTTAGACAATTCCATATGTTCCCGTCTTTTTCTAGGTTTGAATTTTACTTCATCCACCTTATATTCACGAATTTCCTTGTCACCCTTATCATCCGTAATGATGACTTTTATCTTCTGTCTAAGAACACTGACACTATGAACTTCGCCCTTAAAACCATCAATTACCGTAACCATATCTCCTACTTCCGGCAAATGGTCATTCAGATACTCATAGGTTTCCTGCTCATTTTTCAAACAACACATAAGTCTTCCGCAGATTCCGGAAATCTTGGTAGGATTCAATGATAAATTCTGTTCTTTTGCCATCTTAATAGACACAGGTACGAAATCACTCAAATAAGAATTACAACATAAAGAACGTCCACAAACACCGATTCCTCCTACGATTTTCGTTTCGTCCCTTACTCCAATCTGACGTAATTCAATTCTGGTACGAAATACTGCTGCCAAGTCCTTTACCAGTTCCCTGAAATCAATTCTTCCATCCGCAGTAAAATAAAACAACACCTTATTATTATCAAAAGTATATTCCGCATCGATTAACTTCATCTTAAGCCCATGCTTCTTTATCTTTTCCTGGCATAATACGAAAGCTTCCTTGCTTTTTTTATGATTTTCTTCGTTTCTCTTTTCGTCTTCCGGTGTTGCTTTTCTAATTACAGTCTTAAGAGTAGAAATAATCTTCTCTTCCTCCGTATTTCGTTTTCCTAAAACTACCCAGCCATACTCTACGCCCCTGGCAGTTTCCACGATAACATTATCCCCAACCTTTAAATCATATTTTCCCGGGCGAAACAGATAAATCTTACCTGTTTTACGAAATCTTACGCCTACTACTTCAACCATGTTAATTCTCCTTTATGGTAAGCATCAAAAGTTCCATGGCAATATCAAAATTTACATTGGCATCCAAACGCTGTTTTGCCTTGTCTATTGCCGTAATAATCTGCTCTAGTCCTTCAAAAGAACTTTTCTGGGATTGCTTACTAATATCTTTATATTCTTTCTTAAACAAAATCTTATTTGGATTGTTGGTTGCCTTTAGCATCAATACATCCCGATACCACACCATAATAAAATCCAAATAATCATTAATTTCCAACTTATGCTTTGACAAATCCTTCATGGCATAGATAATCTCATACACCGGCATTTCATGAATATATTTTAAAAGATGTATGCAAAAATCATATATTTCCTGATAATCCGAAACCGTAGCCAGACGGATAGCTTTTCCCACATTGCCCATGGAAAAACCTGCACAAAACTCCGCTTTACTCTCTTCCACATCATATTTTGAAACAAGTAAAGACACAATGTCTTCCTTCGCTACCGGTTTTATCTTCCATTGTACCACTCTGGATAAAATGGTTGGAAGAAATTTCTGTGGATTTGCCGCCAATAAAAGAATGGTTACATATTCCGGTGGTTCCTCTAATGTCTTTAACAATGCGTTTTGAGCCTGTTGTGTCATCTTGTCCGCATTTGGAACAATATATACTTTCCGGTCAGATGCATATGGTTTGACAGCCACAGTTTGATTAACCTGCTCCCGGATTTCATCTACGGATATACTGGAATCCTTCTCATATCGTAAATAAATCAAATCCGGATGATTCTCATTTTCCACTTGAAGACAGGAGGTACACTTACCACAATACATTTCGTCCTCTTTACATAACAATGCCTTTGCAAATATCTTAGCCAATGTTTTCTTTCCTGAATATTCTTCCCCGCTAATCAAATATCCATGTGAAATATTTCCCTGTTTTACAGTGTCTTCAATCTGCGAAAGAAGATTTACTTCCACCAATTCTTTCCATTCTTCCATGTTTCATGCCCCCAATCATGTAGAAATATCAAGTAATAATCCCCGGATATCATCAATACGTGCAAGAATTGCTAAATGGTCTTTTTCCTCTTTTAATAATTCTGCCGCCAATTGGTCCAGATTTTCATCCACCAGTTTTACAATACCATAAACCCGGTGCCGTCCTCTCTTATCAAGAAAATTTTCTCTGGAAAACTTATGAGAACGGGAAACGACTTCATTCATAAACTCCTTAACTGCTGCACGATATTTTCTCATATCTTTAATATCCATATGCTTCGCAATCTTTTCGCCCTGGTCATTAATCTGTCCCATCAGCACAGTCAGTCGTTCCTGCAAATCCGCTTCTGCAATATTAGAAATCAAAGTAAATTTAAAAGTATCATCATTCTGATTTACTTCCGTTCTTGCCTGAGTCTGCATCAATGCTTGTGCCTGTTGAATTTTTAAATCCATCGCAATCCCTCCTCTTTTCTTCATTTACCGCCATAAGGCAGGTCTTATCCGTTTTATCATCAAACAGTTACTGATTTAACTGTTCCTCTACCTTTTCTCTTATCATATCACAAAGTACTTCCCGTGGTAAAGTACCATCCAGTTTTATAATTCTTTTCGGATTTCTTTTTGCAATTTCCCGGTATCCTTCTACCACCCTTTGATGGAATGCTACATCCTGTTGTTCCATTCGGTCTAATTCCGCCTGCTTCTTCTTTCTCTTAATTCCTTCCTCAGCATCCAAATCCAACAAAAAAGTAATATCCGGTATCAATCCTTGAAGAGCATAGCTATTTACCTCATAAACCGTTTCAATCCCTAAACCTCGTCCAATTCCCTGATACACCGCTGAGGAATCAATAAAACGGTCAGAAATCACTGCCTTTCCCTGTTCTAAGGCCGGTTTTATCACTTCTCCTACTAACTGGGCTCTGGCAGAGGCATAAAGCAATAATTCTGTCATATCCTTCATTTCTTTTAATTCCGGGTTCAATATCACTTTTCTGATTTCCTCACTAACGGCAGTGCCACCCGGTTCTCTGGTAAGGACAATATCATATCCCTTTTCCTTTAAATATTCACTTAATAACTGAATCTGTGTAGATTTCCCGGAACCATCCGGACCTTCTAATGTAATAAATATTCCTTTTTTCATAGTTTGTCCCAAGCCTTTACCAACTTCCGCTTGTTCCTTTCATCCTTTACTCCTGTCTTCAGACTCCTTACAAAGTACCTTTATTTTTTTATCGTCATAAAGTCCTTTGACATTTAACCCTAAATCCATATATTTTAATAACAAATCCCTGATTTCTTTTCGAATTTCATCCCCCGGTGTTAAAACCGGAATTCCCGGAGGATACACAAACACATAGTCCTTGCTGACTCTGCCCACGCATTCCTTCAAGGAAACTTCCTCTTCCGGCAGTTTCAAAGCCTTTTTCATAGAGCATTTTCGCTTCGCTTTTGGAATCTTAAAATTCTCCTGGCTACTCTTTCCGATTTGCCCGGTTCTCGTAACCGATTCACCATTTTTGTTTTTTTTCTCTACACAAGACTCACTCAGGAATTCTTCTATAGAAAGTAACGCTTCTTTTAATCGCCAAAAACCTTCCCCATCATCCATAAGAGAGGTCATGGCAATCACATAAGTTGCTGCTGCCATTTCGATTTCAATCTGATCGTTTTCTCTTAAACGCTCCGCAAGTTCTTCCCCGGAAAAAGGGGTATTCTTTGTAGAAATAATCAACTTCCCTTTATCAAAGTCAAAAGCCTTTTCCCCTTGATATAAGCGAAAATACTTTAACCCTTGTCCTTCCTCACCTTGCAAAGACTTATAAAACTCATCCAATCGATTTTCATACTGTTTCCAAAGCTCTTTTCCCTCTCTCTCCATAAAATCAACACATCGTTCCATGGAAGCCATAAAAACATAAGAGGGAGAAGAAGTCTGAAACACGGTAAGATAATGCCTTAATCTCTCCATATCCACCCTGCTGCCTTTAGGCACATGCAAAAGAGCTGTCTGGGTTAAACTTGGCAAGGTCTTATGCAGACTTTGTATGACGATATCCGCCCCTAAGTCAATGGCACTTAAAGGAAAGCTTCCCACCTTTGAAGCAAAGGGAAGATGTGCCCCATGGGCCTCGTCCACAATGCACAAAACCCCATATTTCCTGCAAATTTCACTAATACTTTTTATATCGGATAAAATACCCTCATAAGTAGGAGAAGTTAGTACCAATGCCTTTATTTTAGGGTTCCGGCTTACTATCTTTTCCACCTTTTTCGGAGATATTTCCCCATAAAAATCATAGTCTCCCTTCCACTTAGGATAAAGAAATCTAGGAGTCGCTTCGCAAAGCTCTATGGCATGATATACACTTTTATGACAATTCCTCGCCACAAGAATTTCTTCCTTCTTCTTTATGGCAGCAAAAATTGCCGCTAAAATCCCTCCTGTAGAACCATTCACCAGATAAAAAGATTCCTTTGTCCCATAAACTTCCTTAAGATAATCCATAGAGGCTCTGATGATTTCCTTTGGGTCATGCATTTCATCCATTCCGGAAACCTCTGTTACGTCCATTTCATATATATTTTTATCAAAATCCGGGAATCTTCTTTTATGCCCCGGCATATGAAAAGGATAGACTTTAGAATCTGTATATCGAATTAATTCCGAAAGTATGGGTGTACTCATGCTAATTTATTTCCTCTGTTAATCTGTGAATTGCTTTGGCAAATCGTTTCTTATGCTTTAATTCCTCTGCAATTTCATAGTATTTTAATGCTTCTTCTTTATTTCCCCGTTTTTCTGCCACCTGTGCCATATGCTCATATGCCTCAAAGCAGCCTTTTCCAGGGCAGGATGTAATACAATACTGATTCTTTAGAGCCTGGTTGGCATAGTCTAAAGCCTCATCCAGACGTTCCAACTGTACCAAGGCATCTGATATAGATTCCAAAATACAAGAATCTTCTTCATCCTCTTTTAATTCATCCATAGCGATACTTAAACTGATTTCAAAATAAACCTTTGCCGCATTTAACTCTCCTGCTTCCCTGCAGGCTTTTCCCAGACAAAGGGCAATAAAACTGTTTTCCGGGTCTAATTGGTATGCCTTCTTTAAATACTTTACTGCTTCTTCCACACGCTTCTTTTCTAATAAAAACATACCATAAATACGGTAATTTTCGCCTTCCTCGGAATTTGCTTCGATTGCCTTTAAATAACACTCTTCCGCTGTTTCATCCGCTGTTTCCATGGCTTCATAACAAAAAGCAATCTCCGAAAGGTAATCCTGTTTCGCACCTTCCACTTCACTTAAAAGCTCATACTGGGCAATGGCTTTTTCATAATTTCCCATATCAAAATACAAATCCGCAATGCGTCGATGTAAGGAAGTGGCTTCCTTTGGAAACTTGGCTGATGCCTCTTCAATGACAACCAATGCCTCTTCGTACTGACTCATTCTTCTTAAGCAACGCAAAAGTGATACATAATTTTCATAATTACTCTCACACACCGAAACCGCATGCTTGTAACACTTTACAGCCTCTTCAAATTGATTCTCGCTTTGATAGTAAAATCCTAAAGTATTACTAAAATTCTCGTATGCATCCGGCTCCTTATCACACCATTTTTCAATAATCCCTGCCGCTTTCTCAGGGGAATGCTCCAAATAAAGAGCGGTATAAAAAGAAATAATGTCCACATTCAGATTGTCAAAGGAATACTTCTTGAAAGACTCATGTAATTCCTGACACAACTCTATATTTTCCTGGGAATATGCCTTTCGGTATGCAAAATACTCATCAATAAATCCATCATAATCAAAATTCTCCATAATTGGAAGTTTATTGTAATAGAAAATATCTTCATACTGCACATTGGCAATGATAAACTCCAGGAAGTTTCTAGGAAATTCCCTACTTAACTCTTCCATACTGCCAAACCAGTCAAAACGTTCATTTAAATAGCAAAGTACTTCATGAGGAACAAAAGAATGACTTGCAATATATTTTAAGATGCAAAGAGAAACCTGTCTTCTCATATCTTCCTCTTCCATCAAACCATCCTCTAACAATTCCGCCCAGCTATCCACCTGAATTCTTCTTCCATAATCCTGGTAAATCTCATCTACTTTTTCCATAAAGGTTTGCAAATCCGAAGACCCTGCTACATTTCCCCTGGCATAACCCATTGCCTCTTCCAATGCCTGACGTAACAGCTTAAATTCCTCCGGATGGTCTTCCGGATTTGTCACCTTTAACTTTTCATAATATGCCTGCTTGATTATATTTTCTTCTTTGCATTTTTGAATTCCAAGTACTTCCCATATATTCATGTGTAAAACACCTTTCCTTATTGCTGATACAATGGTTCCATATTCCTAAAAGGCTCACATTTCCTTTATAAAGGCTGCTAACAGGCATCCTCCTTATTTCACACCTGCACGGTTTACAGCACTGATTAATGCCTTCACAGACGCATTGATGATATCATCGTCTGTACCTACTCCCCAGGTTACTTTTCCATTGGTATCTTCGATTCCTACATAAGCAACTGCGGTAGAATCCGAACCCATCTGTAATGCGTGTTCTTCATAAGAAACCAACTTAAAGTTAATATCAAAATGCTTCATAATAGCATTGCTTACTGCATCCAAACGTCCATTTCCCTTGCCGGAATAATGTTTCACTACTTCCCCTCTCATAAGGGTAATCTTAGTTTCAATTCCATTGTCCTGTACGAAATGAACTTCCATTAACTTGGTATTTTCTTCCCGGTTCATATATTCTTTCGTAAAATGTTCTACTACTTCATTTGGTTGTAATTCTTTATGGGCATGGTCTGAGATTTCTTTGATGAAATATCCCACATCCTCTCTCATCTTAGCCGGTAAATTAAATCCATATTTATGCTCTAATAAGTATCCAATTCCACCCTTACCGGACTGGCTGTTAATTCGGATAACATCCGCCTCATATTCTCTTCCAATGTCCTTAGGGTCGATTGGTAAATATGGTACGGTCCAGTATTCCGGATTCTTTTCTTCTCTCCATTTCATACCCTTGGCAATGGCATCCTGATGAGAACCGGAGAATGCCGCAAATACCAACTGTCCTGAATATGGCGAACGCTCATACACATGCATACGGGTTACTTTTTCGTATACTTCCACGATTTCCGGCATATTTTCAAAATTAAGTTCCGGATTTACACCCTGAGAAAACATATTCATTGCTAAAGTAATAATATCTACATTACCGGTACGTTCTCCGTTTCCAAATAAGGTTCCTTCGATACGGTCTCCACCTGCAAGTAATCCTAATTCAGAATCTGCAATGGCAACACCACGGTCATTATGTGGATGTAAAGATAAAATTACATTTTCACGATATTTTAAGTTATCGCTCATATATTCTACCTGGCTTGCGTAAACATGAGGCATAGAATGGGATACCGTAACTGGTAAGTTGATGATGGCTTTATTATCTGTGGTTGGCTGCCATACATCCAATACTGCATTACATACTTCCAAAGCATAATCTACTTCAGTTCCTGTAAAGCTTTCCGGAGAATACTCAAACTGGAAGTTTCCGTTGGTTTCTTCTGCCATATCTTTTAAAAGTTTTGCACCACTGACTGCAATCTCTAAAATTTCTTCCTTGGATTTCTTAAATACCTGTTCTCTTTGTGCATAAGAAGTAGAATTATATACATGGACAATGGCCTTCTTTGCACCGTCTAAGGCTTCAAAAGTCTTCTTAATAATATGCTCTCTTGCCTGAGTAAGTACCTGAATGGTAACATCATCCGGAATCAAATCTTCTTCAATTAACTTTCTTAAAAAGTTATATTCTGTTTCAGAAGCTGCAGGGAATCCTACTTCGATTTCTTTAAACCCAATCTTTACTAATAATTTAAAGAATTCTACCTTTTCCTCTAAACTCATAGGAATAATCAATGCCTGGTTTCCATCTCTTAAATCTACAGAACACCAGATAGGTGCTTTTTCAATGTATTCTTTTTCAGCCCACTTCAAACACTTTGTTGGGGGCATAAAATATCCTCTTTTATATTTCTTATAATTCATCATTCTTTTTTCCTCCTATCAAAATCTTTTATCATTCCATCCTATGCACAAAATACAAAACCCACCATCCATCGTAACTGTTCACACGTGAACAGTTACTTATTTCATGGCATCATAAGGATTTCGCCTTAAAATTACTTGCCCGGCTGTTACATCTGTGCATTAAATAAGCTCTTAATCTTATAAATAACATCGTCACTGTCCGCATTGATGCTGACTGCTTCGTTAATGCTTGAAATCTCTTCTAAAGCTTCAATGTTCGCATTATATCCTATGGTATATACCGGAATAGAATAGTACTGTAAAATAGGAATACAATTCTTCAGTTTATTCCCTACATTAGTTTCCCCATCACTAAGCAGGAAAATCATTGGTGTCGCACCTGGATTCTTCTCTAATTCTTCTTGAATCATATCTACCGCAACCAATAAGGCATCGTAAGATGCAGTATTTCCGTTTGCCATCAGACTATCCACCGCTCCTACAAAATAAGAACGTTGGTTTAAATCAAATTTCCCTATTGGAAGGTTGATATATACATCTGAACTATAACTTACCAGACCAATGCTGTTATTTTCATTAATATACTGACTGCTGATTACCAATGCATCCTTCAACTGATTCAAAGGGTCCCCTGACATACTTCCTGAAATATCGGCTACGAAAACAGCAACAATTTCCTTTCCGTAGTCCTTATTCTCTTTCCATAGCTTTTGTGCATTTACAATGGTAGTTCCACTATAATCCGGCAATTCAGACACATAAGAATCCAGACCATTAAATCCATACTTATCTGCTAAACTCTTACCTTCTTCCGAAGCACAATACTCTGCAAACATGGATAATACTGCTTTTTCCTCTGGTGATGCAGTTTCTGTAGCATACAACGGATTATCATGTCTTAAACCAAAAGGAATAAAATCATAAGTAGATTGCAGGTCACTATTTACATATGTCTGATATTCCAATATCATTCCTTCCAAAGAGCCGGAAGATGCGGATTCTCTCATCTGCATTGTGTTATATGCAACATAAGGAATATTTTGCTGGAATGTAGTAAATCCGTTAATTGCAGTATCACTTAATACATTTTCGCTATCGTATGCATAGAGTGTACAGAGCAGGAAGTTAAGCCCCGTAGAGCTGGCAAGAGGATTGGTATATCCCATCAGCAATTCTCCATCTGCCACAGCCTGAGTGACTGTCTTCATATCTACACTTCCGTACTTTTCTTCCAGGCTGTCAATCTTGCTCTTCTTAAGCAGAATACCAGCCACATTTCCAACGGTTCTATTTGTAATCACTTCTAAATCACTACCCTGGGCAATGGTCATTTCTCCCCACATACTGGAAGAAGGAGAAAATCCCTCTGGAATATACTTACCGGAAACAATATAATCCATAGCAAGACCAGAAGTAACATTACGAATGGATACCGTCACCGACTTTCCTTCGTAGGTATAGCCAGAACCATTAAACTTTTCTGCCATTTCGTTCATCCAGCCATCTGTTCCATCCCCTGCTTTTTCTGGTGAAGAAATAATCTCTACATCAATTTCTCCATCCCCAACAACTGTATATTCATACTTCGAAATATCCGGTAATTCATCTGCCAGTGAGGTCGTACCGAACTCTACCTGTCCACGAATCAGGTCTACCTCTGTTATCTTTACCTTATCCAATAATTTCATAAGCTGTTTTTGTGCTTCTTCGTCTGATTCAATTTTATTGCCGGTACCAGAACCGGAAAATTTACTAATCAACGAAATTCCCGTAAAAATTACGATAAAAAATATTACTGCTACTATAAGAAAGCTAGTTGCTTTCTTTCCTGCCATCTTTGAATGTTCCATTCTATCTCTCCTTTTTTCTTTACATCTTTCATAGGTAATTGGGAAACTAAAATAGTTTGTATCACTCAATATAAGTTTTGGATAGTTTCGCAATTGCCTATTACATCAGCCTTGAATCATCTTGGCTAAATTATTGGTATTTTCCAATTAACTCTTCGATTGGGTCTTCGCTGGAAGCCGTTCTTAACTTCCTTAATGCAGACACCATGTCATTAATCTTTGATAAATCATTTTCTTCCTCAGAATCATTGATTCTGGATATTTCCGTCATTAAATGATCAAAGGCCAATAAAATCTGTTCGTTTTTATTTACTTTCTCCCGGATATAATTCGCATTTTCTTCTAACTGCTGCTGTTTTTTTGCCATAACATCATTATCAATGGTTCGGTATCCGGATTGAAAACTAACGTATTCCTTGGCATCCAAAACTTTAAGACACTTAATGAGCTGTTTTATATTGTCATACAGCATTTCCTGCATCTCACTCATGCATTGTTTGGTATTCAACATATCCTCATTCTGGCGAAAACTTTGATACAGTAACTGATTTAACATATCATATTTACGTTGCAGTCGCTCCATCTGTTCTAAAGATACGTGAATTTCCTGCTGAAAATTAGGTTTTAATTTCTGTAATTTTTTAAGCTCTTCCTCTAACTGTTCTACGTTTTCTATTTCATCAATGATAATTTCATCTTCTTCATATCTTGTTGTAACCAGCCGAATATTTACCACAATAAATACCATTAAAATCAGAAACAACATCACATAAGCCATAGCCACTTCTTTGAAATCAGAGCCGGAAAAAGAAAGTCCAATCAAAGGTTCTGCGTATAAGCAGATAGCTGCCATTGCTAAAATAATATCTACAATAAAAATCTGCTTCAACAGTTTTTTCTTCATTATATCCCCTCTTTCTTTTTATGATATCCTTTTTATCATATCACAAAAAGAAAAAAAAGAAAAGGCAACATTTCAATACTTTGAATGTTACCTTCTCGTTAGTTACTGTTCACACGGGAACAGTAACTTTCGTTACCCTTCAAACCGTACCCTGACACCCGCTGTCAGGATACATAATAGTATGATTCAGGGATTTTCTAACCCTTCTATTCTTCTACAGGAACTAAATTTTTCAATGAAATATCCATAATCGGAGCGGAATGGGTCAATGCTCCGGAAGAAACATAGTTCACTCCGATTTCCCTGATTTCCTTTAAGCGTTCCTTTGTAACATTACCGGAACACTCTGTTTCAGCCTTCATTCCAACGATTCTTACTGCCTCTTTCATGGTTTCATTGTCCATATTATCCAGCATAATAATATCCGCACCAGCCTCTAAAGCCTCTTCCAACTGGGAAAGATTTTCTACTTCGACTTCTATCTTTCTTACAAATGGCGCATAATCTTTTGCCATTTGTACTGCCTTTTTAATGCTTCCTGCAGCCCCAATATGATTATCTTTAATTAAGATACCATCTGATAAGTTATATCTATGATTGGTTCCTCCACCAATTTTCACTGCATACTTTTCAAAAGGCCTCATATTAGGAGTGGTTTTTCTGGTATCGAGAAGTTTTGTATTGCTACCTTCTAGTTCCTTCGCCAGGCTCTTGGTAAAAGTAGCAATTCCACTCATTCTTTGAAGGTAATTTAAAGCAGTACGTTCTCCTGTTAAGAGTGCCTTAATATCTCCATAAATAACACCCATTAACTGACCCTTCTTTACTTCATCCCCATCTTTTAATGTAGTTTCAAAACGGGCATTATCGTCCAATAATTCAAATACTCTTTGGAATACTCCTAAACCACAAATCACACCATCTTCCTTACAGATTAAATCTGCTCTTCCGGCTTTATCTTCTGGCATAATGGCATTCGTAGTAACATCCTCACTGGTAATATCCTCTTTTAACGCATTTAAAATATATTCATCTATATTAATTTTCATTGTTACACCATTTAGCATAAAAAACTCCATCCCTTCGCTTAATTTCATTTAAAATTATCTTCTTATATTCTTTCTTGCAATCCTCTTCCTGATACTGGCTTAAATCAGGCTCCAGACCTTCCATATGTATCTCTTCTTCTAATAAATGGTTCATGACATAATTGGCAGCACATTCTGCAAACACCAGACTCTCTAATAAAGAGTTCGATGCCAGACGATTTGCTCCATGCACCCCGTTGCAACTGGCTTCACCTACTGCCAGCAGACCCTTTACATTAGTTTTACTATCCAGGTCTACCTTGATTCCGCCCATATGATAATGCTGAACCGGAGTGACCGGAATCGGCTCCTTAGTTAAATCATATCCTTCTTCTAAACAATGAAGATAAATATTCGGGAACCGCTGTTTTACCTCTTCTCCATCTAAATGAGTCAAAGATAAATAAACATGGTCGCTTCCCTCTTTTTCCATCTGTTCCTTAATGGCACAACTTACCACATCTCTCGGAAGCAGCTCGTCTACAAAACGTTCTCCATCTTTATTTAATAAATATGCTCCTTCGCCTCTTACTGATTCGGAAATCAAAAATCTTCTTCCTGGTTTCTTCGAATACAGTGCCGTAGGATGTATTTGTATATAATGAATATTCTCAACTTCAACACCATGCTTTAGGGCAATGGCAAGAGCATCCCCTGTAATATGTCTGAAATTGGTAGAATGAACAAATAAACCGCCAATGCCACCTGTCGCTAAAATAATAGATTTAGCATACATAGCTGCTACTTCTCCATCCTCTTCTTTTATAACAATACCGATGCAACGATTCTCACGAATGATGATATCCAGCATCTTAGTACGTTCTAAAATCACGATATTCTTTCTTTTCTTTACACATTCATATAATTTCGTGGTAATTTCTTTACCGGTTACATCTTTATGATGTAAAATACGAAACTTTGAGTGTCCACCTTCTCTGGTATAAGACAGTTCCCCATCTTCCCGGTCAAAATCAACACCATAATTCATCAGTTCTTCCATAATCTTTGGAGAACGCTCAATCATTAGTTTTACTGAGTCTTTATTATTTTCATACCGTCCAGCTTTCATGGTATCTTCATAATAACTCTCAAAATCTTCCGGAGTTTTTAATGTACTGATTCCTCCTTGAGCAAGATAAGAATCACTTTTTAGTACTTCGTCTTTGGTAATCATCAAAATCTTCGTAGTTTCAGGGAATTTTAATGCTGTAAACAATCCCCCTGCACCAGTACCTACTATAATAATATCCGGTTTCCATTCCATGTCCATCATCTCTTCGCTTCTTTCTTTATCCGTTGTTTGTAAAGATTACATCTACTATGCCACATTTTCGTAACAGTGTCAAGATAAGTAGCACTACTTTGTTAAAAAATTACCAAACTTTTTTCAATCTGTTTTCTATTCCTTCCTATTCAAACAATTACTTACTAATAATTTAAACGTACCTATTCACACGTGAACAGTTGCATTTAAACAAATCTAATTTCATTTACATACACTCTTGAATCTGACGAATATAGTTAATACACTGCTTCAGTTTCTTTTCAGAATGAATTTGCCCGTAAACTCCACCAAAACAAACTCCTTCCACTAATCCGAAGCGAATGGTCATTCCCATTTTTCCGGGTATCCCTTTCAAATTTCCTTCCTTCTTCTTCAACTGGTACAGTTCAAAATTTTCTACCATAGAGGCACAAAATTCATCTATTTCCTCTTTTTTTAATACATACTCTTTCCCATTATAACGACGGTCCGGGCCAGCCATATAAAAAACAACTCTCTCTTTTTCCTTTTCCACAGTTATTTTAAATCCAAAGGGATTTTCCTGTTCCATACCTGTTCACTCCATTCCCGGAATCCTTATTATAATGATACCATAGTCAAAAGGTCTTACTTTTCATGCTTTCATCAAAAACTAAGACTTTGGTACCCACGCCTATAAAGTAAAAAAACTGCCGCATTAAGTAAACTTTCTTAGTGCGACAGTCTTAATATCATGATTAGTCTAATGTATATGGCATTAAAGCGATGTGTCTTGCACGCTTGATTGCTACTGTTAAAGCTCTTTGATGCTTTGCACAGTTTCCAGTAATTCTTCTAGGAAGAATCTTACCTCTTTCTGATACATATCTCTTTAACTTATTAACATCTTTATAGTCAATTACAGCATTCTTATCTGCACAAAATACACATACTTTCTTTCTTCTGCGAATTGGTCTTCTCTTCATTGGAGCTTCTGGACGTTCGCTCTTTTCAGTCTTATTAACTGGCATTTGTATTACCTCCTATTATAATAATACGATTAGTTGAACGGTAATTCATCTTCTATTCCATTTGGAATACTAATAAATCCATCGCCTGCGGCCGCACTAGGTGCTGGTCTGCCAGCTGCTTGATAATCTCCACTTCCTGTAGCTTTACTTTCCGCAAATTCATGTTCTTCCACAACAACATCAGTGGTATATACTTTCACACCATCTTTGTTGGTATAGCTTCCAGTTTGAATTCTTCCAGTAATCGCAATCTTAGTACCCTGCTTTAAATACTTCTCTGCAAATTCTGCATTTTTTCCAAATGCAACACATCCGATAAAATCTGCTGTTTGCTCATTACTTCCATCACGCTTTGCAAATCTGCGATCTACTGCTAAGGTATATCTGGCAATCGCCATGGCATTCTCGCCTTGAGAATATCTAACTTCAGGATCTCTGGTCAAACGACCCATCAAAATTACCTTATTCATATGGAAATTCCTCCTATTCGTTATGCTTCTTGTTTAACGCATAAGTATCTGATGACATTTTCCATAATACGAACACTAGCTTCTAGATTCGCTGGAACATCAGATGCTGATTCGAATTGGATGAAATAATAAAATCCTTCTTTCATCTTTTGAATGTCATAAGCTAATCTCTTCTTACCACATTCTTCAACGTTTGTAATAGTACCGCCAAACTTTTCAACATAAGCCTTTACTTTGTCGACAGTTGCTACTCTTACGTCTTCTTCGATCTTTGCATTAACAACCAACGCTAATTCATACTTTGTCATTGTTATCTGCACCTCCTTTTGGTCTCTGGTCCTTTCTTTTTGAAAGAACAAGGAATAAACTACATATCACAATTTGATATTCTATCATATTTATCAATCAAAAGCAAGTCTTTTTTATTAAATCTGTACAGACTATAATGCCCGAATCAGGTATATTTTTACTATTGAAATGATATAACTGATTTAACATACTAATTTCAAATATAATCAAGGTTTTTACTCTTCTATAAAACCTTTAAAATTCTTTTCTACTAGTTTTCTTGAAACCATAACCTGATGCCCACATCCCTGACATTTTAGCCGAAAATCCATTCCTACCCTAAGAATTTCCCATTGATTCGCCCCACAAGGATGTGATTTTTTTAACTTTATAACCTGACCTACATTAAATTCCATACCTTCACATTCCTTTCTTATAGGTAAGAACCATGTAATTTATTCACATGGAACTCCCTGGTATATAAAAATTGGTAACCAAACAATTTTTCTGTATGGTTACCATTCTTTTTATCCTATTAACTGCATCTTATACTATTCATAGCAGATAAATTCTTCTAAATCCTTTAATAAATCGTCACATTTATCATTATAAATGTGCATTTCCAATGGTTCATCCCGATTTATACTTAAAACTCCTAAAATGGATTTGGCATCTATTACAAATCTATGAGAATATAAATCTACCTCATATTCGTATTCATTTACCTTATGTACAAATTTTTGAACACTATTTACTCCTGGCAATCGAATGATAGCCTTTTTCATAAAACTTACAACTCCCTCCTTATTTTAATCTCCTTACACACATATACAGATTATGGTTTCCCATAATCTGTATTCATTGACTTGCGGGGGCAGGATTTGAACCTACGACCTTCGGGTTATGAGCCCGACGAGCTTCCAGACTGCTCCACCCCGCGATAATCATTAAATTTTCTCTTTACATTATAATAATATTCATTTCTTATTTTATTTAGACCCAATTTACATTTTCAAACAAATAAAAAAAGGCGCCAAACGGATTTGAACCGATGATAAAGGTGTTGCAGACCTCTGCCTTACCACTTGGCTATGGCGCCATGTTTCTTTTATCTATAGTATTATATGCAAGAATAACTTATATATTCCTATATAAGCTAAAATGACCCCAAGGGGATTTGAACCCCTGTTACCGCCGTGAAAGGGCG
>JAFQCI010000128.1 GCA_017416505.1 Lachnospiraceae bacterium | reverse complement strand
TGAAAAGCATGAATTTTCTGCAAAGAACAGATAGAAAGAACTGTTTTTATCTGTATTAGAATGTAGAATATGAATTTCTTTTAATTCATACTTGATGTGTAGAAATATGCTTTGATTTAAAGATATCATAGATGCCATGAAAAAGCAAACCGGAAAATCATTATTTTTTTACTTTTTTATCAGTCCTTTCCCATCTTTCGAAGACTTTTGAAAGAGTTTTTTATGTTTTTGATTGCCAGTTTTATCATCATATTTGTCACACCTCACATTACGCCGCCAATTGTTACACTCATTTCACCACATTCTTATCATCATAATAACTGATTTTATTCTTTTTATAATATATGTGGCACACTTTACAAAATCCAACAACATTTTTCTCTTCTTCCTATCTCACATTTTATTCCACAATCAACTTTATTACATCTCTCCTTAAGAACTTTTGAGCCGAATAAAAAACTGTTGAAAAATAAATAAAGCAAATCCCTATAATCACCACCATGACATGGGCTGGATTTAAGAAAATCCACTGTTTTGTAAAAACAAAATACAAAAGAAGTAAGAATGCATACATTCCTGCCGCCATAGCCAAAGACGCCACTGCCTTAATCAAATACCCCGAAAATAAAATTGCCCTGATTCTCTTTTTTTCCATTCCAAAAACCTGAAGAAATCCTATTTCTTTTTTTCGGTAAAATAGTTCTATCTGAATCTGCGAACTCATAAAAAGACAGGAAATCACAAAACAGACCACAAAAACCAAAAACAGAATTTTAACTATATCATCAACCGATTTCTGTGCATTTGCAATCTCTGTATCAAATATATTCACCCTGCCATTTGGATTTCTCCTCCGCAATTCTTCTAAGACTTCAGAATCATCAAATAATCCACGGCAATATCCTCTAATAATCACACTATTTCCTTCATCAGTCTTAACTTGTGGCTCAAGAAATGTTTTTATGATATCATAAGGAATAAAAATCTGATTTCCCTTCGATCTACGATAATAAATATCTGATTCAAAATAGCTGGTAAACTGGTCATTTTTTCCAGACCCTGGCACCGTTTCAGCCATAGAAAAAAGAATTCCACTAATTTTAAATTCCTGGTTCATAAACTTAATTTTCTCACCAACATAATCTTTTGGATTCACTGTTTCCCCATATCTGCTCTCCAAAAATTCTCTGCTTACAAGTATCTCTTTTGTCTCTTCTGGAAATCTTCCATATTCAATCATTCCTTCGATGGACAGGACACTATCCTTTTTTTCTGCAAGATAATAAGCAGTAACATCATCCTCTGTAGCAGTATAATATTCATAAATTCCGATTTTGTCCTTATAGGGAAATGTTTCCAACTGATACTGATAAAAATTAAACGCATCCACTGGGTAATTTTCCTTAACAGAACGCATATATTCTTTCTCAAAACTGTTCTGTATCGTAGAAGCAAGCAAAATCAGTAAAAATATTGCCGTAAACGGAAGTAGGGAAAAAAAGTGAAGGATTTTTTTATTTCTATGAAGGTTATATTGAATGGAACTTAGATTTTTCGTCTTTTTAATGCTATTTCCCTGCATTCCCTCTGATTTGTTTTTTTCTGTTCCAAAGATTTTCTTATCTCCTACCTGCTCCTTTCTCTTTGATTTTCCACTTACCTTTTCTTCCAATTCCTCTTTCGTATTTTCTTCTTTTTTCTTAAAAGCCCTTTCTACTCTTTCTATTTCACCATATTTTAAATAAAGAATCTCATCTGCCAATTCATCAAAATAATGCTCATGCGTTGCCACTAGAATGATTTTATCCTCTGATTTTAGTTTTGCAATGATTTCCGCAGTTTTTTTTGAATTAACTGCATCCAAAGACGCGGTAGGTTCGTCTGCCAGAAGAAGTTTCGGTTCTTTAAGCAAGGCACGCACAATAGATACCCTCTGCCTCTCTCCGCCGGAAATCTGCTCTGGATACTTTTCCAGCAGATATGTAATACCAAAGTCTTCACAAAATTTTTCCACCAGCTCTTTGTCATTTTTTATAAAAAGCAGATTCTCCCTAACCGTAATATTAGAAAGCAACAGGCTATGCTGAAACACATAACCTGTCATATTCTTAAGAGCTTTTTGCGATTTTTTATATTCCTTACCATCTAATAAGATTTTTCCGGAAAAATCCCGTTCCAGACCACCTATGATATGAAAAAGCGTACTCTTTCCACAACCACTGACGCCCTTTATCACATATAGCTTGCCTGACTCAAATTCATAAGATATCTTATTTAAAACCTGTCTGTCATATTTTTTTCCTATTTCTTCTAGTGTTATCATCATATAAACCGCCCCCTATATCAAATCCCGTTGAGTAATAATATTTTCATACCAGCTGGTAAATTTCAGCCTCCGTAACATTACATTAGAAAAAATAATGGAGACCATACCTATACATAGAATAAAACCAAGAAGAATCGGGATATTATATGTAAATATCTGAAAGCCAACAAAAACATATTTTTGATTGACTGTATTTACAACATGAGTAATTAAAAAAGCTGCTATAGAAGAAATAAGACCTATTTTCAGTAACTTCATAAAATTAAGCTTTATAAAACAACGGATTACCTTTTTTATGGGATACCCTGCATAATCAAACACCGACATAAATTTGTTATGATAAATCATTTCTGTTCTTATGATATTCACATAAAAAAGTATAGAACAGAATGCAATAAAGATTGCCAGTGGAAGAAACATCTGAAACATGGTATGAAACAATGCTGACATTTTTCCATGTGAGAGTCCCATAATCAGAGTATTACCTTCTTCCCGATATGCTTTATAATTTTCATTGTAAAAATTTTTCGCAGCCTGATAAGAGTCAAAATATAAAGTATAACCTCTCTGGTTGTCTGAATAAAACGTTTCATCCTCCACATACTGCCGGGTGAAGTCTCCGTTTACATACCATGTGTACTGCCATGGCATCTGCATTGCACTGAAATACTGTTCATCGACTTCATTAAATTCCCCGAAGATTCCCACTATTTCCATTTCTACATTTCCAATTCCGTAGAAATTTTTAGTAAGGGTTTCTCCAATCAATTGTTCCGGTGCCCCAGGCATCATAGTTTCTGCTAAGTCTTTGGTAAGGATTATCTGATTTTTTTCAGTAAAATAAGTTCCATATTGGATTTTATCCGCCAATTCGAAAGCCTCTTTACTTGATGGAAGTGCAAACACTGTTACCTCATACTCTGAAAGTTCCTGCATAAGTGAATTCGGATCGATTGGACCCCTTGGTACACTCTCTCCATAACTAAGCACTACCTCTCTGATTCCCTCAATTTCATATAAGTTTTCATATTCATCTGGCATCTTCGTAAAAGTATCTAACAAACACATATTCACCTTATATACATATTCAATATTAGAATCCATCTTATTCTCAGGCGTGTCTGCCAAAGAACAGATACATATAGCAATGGTTAAAAAAATACCAAACAAAACGCCAGCCTTCCTGCTACGTTGTTTCGACCGAAACCATTGTTTCAAAAAGTAGGAAACTGGTTTCTTATTTTTTGAAACAGGTTTCGAAGAAGCAGTTTTTTTCCTAGATTTAACAATTTTCCTCTCTGTTTTTTTTATGACATCATGACTTTTTTCAAAAGAAAGGATTTCATCCGCATACGCTTTCGCTTCTTCGTCATGGGAGGAACAAATAATAAGAACCTCTTTCTTTATTTCGGACAACATCCGAAATACTGCTTTTTTATTTTCCCCATCAAGGGATGCCGTAGGCTCATCAAGAAACAAGATTTTTTTCTCTCCTAGTAAGGAACGGGCAATTGCAAGTCTCTGCTTTTCTCCTCCTGATAAAGTAGCAGGATACTGCTTTGCTTTTTCCCACAACCCAAACTGTTCCAATATATTTCTAATTTTTTCATCTTCATTTATTACTATTTTTAAATTATCAAAAACCGTAAGAAAATCAACAAAAAAAGTGTCCTGTGTAATATAATCAAAATCCTGCTCGATTACATTCCGTTCAACCTTTTCCTTAAATTCCTTCCCCTGAATGATAATACTTCCAGAATCAAAAGGTAAAAATCCAGATAAAAGATTTAAAAAAGTGGTCTTTCCACTTCCGCTTTCTCCAAATAAAAGATAAAACCCTGTATCCTGAAATTCATAAGAAAATGACTTTATTACAGCCTGTGTATCAAAGTTTTTATCTATGTTTTTGCAAATTATCATATTCTCCTCCATTTTCCCACGATACTGGGCGCGCAAACAATAACTCTCCCTCTTTATTAAGTGGCAAAGTAGTACAAAAAGTAAAAAGTTGCTTCAGCCTTAAGAAACTACGTCTCTGTATCCTAAGGCCGAAGATAATGCGAGAATTATTGAATTGGATAATCAACAACATATGACCCAATGTTAACTTTTTCTATATTCTCTAAAAAAGTATATAGCCTTGAAAAATCAATGTCCGCTATTTCCTCTTTTTCATTATTTTTAGATTCAAACATCAAATCATTGTTTTCGACTATGCCATTTGAGATACTTTTTATCAATTCATATGCCTGCTTCTGTGCTGAAGTAGCAGTGCCATTATCTACAAGGTCAGACAACTGTACATATTCATTGTAACCCTCTCCGGTTTTATATAGAACATCAATAAAAATTGCATCCACAGTTCCCATTTCAGTAACAAATCCTATCTGAAATTTGTAATCACTTAAATATTCCGGTTCCGTCAACAATGCATAGGTTGGGAGGTCACAATAATTTCCTTCCGGGTGTGCTTCCCCATTCAAAGCCTCTTGCATTAACCCGAAAAAAATATCCTTATCCAGTTCCTCAAACGTAACATCCTCCGGATTTATAGCAAGCAAATCCTCTGGCGTTGCCTTTCTGTTTTCGTAGTCAAGAATTTCTGCCACTTTCTCCATATCACGTTTGATTGCAGTTGAATTTGATTGTCCTAATATCTGTATGGTAGATGGAACTTCTTTTTTTACATGTTCATCATTTTCTATTGTCTCAATTATAGTGATATAATCCTCATTATAGCGATAACGAAGATTTACCCCAATAAAGTTGAATGGATAAACACTTTCTTCTACAGTTCCATCCTTAAAATAAAAATAGGTAAATGTATACACCCATCCATCCTCACAGACTTTACGTGCCACCTTTCTGCTAAATTTCCATTCTACATCCTGCTCTTCTTTAGAATTGGAGCATCCCACAGAAAGAACTGCTATTATAACTAATAGTAGTACTGCCAGAAATTTTTTTATTATTCTCATAAAATACATCCTCCCTCTATAAAATAACCACGACCATCACTATCGTTTTCATTCTTTCTTTCAAAGTATCACTCCCCCTATTTTTAATTTTAACATAAAAAGATGCTATTTTTATTACCATGTAATAATTCCGTAAGTTAATGTAACTTTTCCCTCTTTCATTTCATCACATCCTTACCAGCATAATAACTGATTTTATATTTTTACAATATAGTTGGCACGTTTTGCACTCTATGAGGCACACTTTGCAAAATCCGGTAGCATAATATTAGTCACAAAGGTATATTCTGTTTCTTCACAAGAATAAATACCCTCTAATTTTTTTACGATTTATACGTAAATAAAAGAAAAAAACAGTAATTGCCGGAATTTAAAACCACCCCTGCCAAGCCAGATTTTACTTCTAACTTATAGAGTGTCCAACAATTACTGCTTTTTTATTTAAGAACGGAAAAATATTGAAACTATGTTATTTTCAGGTTGCATTATGAATCATTTCATTTTTATCTTCCTCTGTCATTGTCAGCTGTACTGCCAAAACTTCTTCTAATGGTATACCGCTAAAATCACTGATTTGTTCCGGAGTATGACCTTTTCTCAATGCGTTACGTATGATTTGCTCAATTCCTTGCTCGATTCCTAACTCAATGCCCTGTTGCAAACCGATGCTTTTACTTTCCTCTAATTCCTCTTTCATTAGTTCCATCAACGCATCACACATATTCTTCGCCTCCTTAAATGCTTCATTATTTGCATGAATAATAAGATCCATCACAGACTTATGCAATCTTTCATTTTCATGTTTTTTGAATTCTTTTATT
>JAFQCI010000127.1 GCA_017416505.1 Lachnospiraceae bacterium | reverse complement strand
GCTCTTGTTGATTTCGTGACAGAACCATTAACATATGATTTGTGTGAGATGGTTGAGGAAGACGAAATGGTGGAAATGTCTCAAGTTTGTGAACAAATCAGAAAAGAATTATATTTGTAATTTCATGAAGGAAAAGCGTTTACTAGTGGTTATAGTAGGCGCTTTTTAGCAAATGGTATAGAAAGTAGTACTCATATGATAAGTACGAAACCGGCGCCCGTGTAGTAAGCAATGTCATTAAGATAAGAAAATATATTATACCGAACAGATATGATATCTTACATATCTGTTCTTTTTTTCGTTTTTTTGTTTTTTTAGAAAAAACACTTGACAAATCAACAGAAAAATGCAGCGAAGCCCTTTGAATATATTACATTTTAGGAGGTTTCGCTTATGCAATTTTCGGAAAAGGTAAAAAGCCGATTATGGAATTTAATTGATGACATGTCTTTGAATGCTTCAGAATTCACGGTTAATCCAAACAAAGATTTTACAAGAAAGAAAAAATGGGATTTTGCAACACTGATGAAATTTATTATTTCAATGGAAAGTCAGTCGTTAAAAAATGAACTTCACAAATATTTTGGTTATACTACAGACTGTCCCAGCACAGCATCGTTTAATCAAAGAAGATCACAAATTCGTGAGAATGCTTTTCAGTCACTTTTTGAATCATTTACTTCTGAATATAGCAACAACACAAACCTTTTTAAAGGTTATAGACTTATTGCTTGTGATGGTTCTGATATAAACATCGCACATAATCCTAATGACAAGGAATCCTATTTTACCAATGGAAAAGTACGAGGATTTAATCAGTTACATCTTAATGCAATGTATGATTTAACAAATAAAATATATACCGATGTTGTTATACAACCAGGTAGAATCGAAAATGAACACAAAGCTTTTTGTGATATGGTAGACAGATATGGTGGAATGTTAAAAACAGTTTTTATTGTTGATAGAGGATATGAGTCGTATAACAATCTTGCACACGTACAAGAAAAAGGTGCATTTTATTTATTTAGATGCAAAGACCTTAACAGCAGTGGTATATTATCCGGATTAAAGCATAAACTGCCAACCACCGAACAGTTTGATTGTAAGGTATCGATTATTCTTACTCGTAAATGCACAAAAGAGGTGGTAAATCATCCTGAAATATATAAATCTTTTCACAAAAAAGATTGCCTTGATTATATTGATTTAGAAGAAAATCCGTATTACAAAATGGAATTTCGAGCATTGAGATTTCCGATATCAGAAGATAGTTATGAATGTATCATTACAAATCTTCCCTCTGATGAATTTGATGTTGAAGAAATAAAAAAACTGTATGCAATGAGATGGGGAATCGAAACTTCTTTTAGAGAACTTAAATATGCAGTTGGATTAACAAGCTTTCACTCTAAAAAGAGAGAATATATCGCTCAAGAAATATGGGCCAGACTTATTTTATACAATTTCTGCGAGATAATTACAGCGCATGTCGTTATAAATAAATGTACACAAAAACATGTATATCAGGTTAACTATACATTTGCCATACATATATGCAGATATTTTATAAGTAAAATGGCGGAGAAATCTCCGCCAGATGTTGAAGCATTGATAAGTAAGGAAATTTTACCTGTTCGTCCTGGGCGTCATGACCCTCGCAAAGTCGACCACAAGAAAGCAGTAAGTTTTCTCTACAGAGTAGCCTAACATCAAATATAATATACTACTTTTTTTGACAGATGAAAACATCTGTCTATTTGTGCTTGTCAAAAATTTTGGAACGCAATAAAAATTCATCCTATTCCTACGCTATGTTTGAAAAGTTAGAAATAGGATGATACCAATATCTATTTATCTTAATGACATTGGTGTAGTAAGAAGCTGGGGTGACGGAGGAGTATTAAGTCTCTGGATTGATTATCATGATGAAGAGATGTACAATACAGTAAGGACAAGTAAGGATAAAAGACCTTGCGAATATCATTATAATGAAAACCGATTATGTACCAGAACCGTATATTCGGATTATACGGAGATACGGGAAAATTATAATGATAAATATCAGCTGGTAAGCCGTATAGACGAAGAGGGAAGACAGACCGGCTTCCAATATAATGAGCTTTCCCAGATAACGCAGATTACACGGGCAGATGCGAGCAAAATACAGCTTGTGTATGATGAGGCTGGACGTCTGGTCAAGGAACAGAATCCGGAAG
>JAFQCI010000126.1 GCA_017416505.1 Lachnospiraceae bacterium | reverse complement strand
TTTCGTTCCCTTTTTTCTCTCTTTGTCATCTGAAAAGCCTCCTATGCGAAAAATTTCTTTCTTATATTTTAACGCATTGGAAGCTTTCTTGCATGAAATCTGGTTATTTTATTGCGAAAAGTTTTTATTCCTCAGAGCTGTAGACAAGGTTTTCATATCTAAAAAATTGACAGGGCCGCCGCTTTAATGAATAAACATTAACGCGACAGCCCTATCAGGAAATATTTTAATAAAAATTTTCGTATTTTACATAATCTTACCCAACTACAGATTCATCAAGCCCTAAATGCCTCTACAAAGGATTTTGCCACTTGGTATAACTGCTTTGTAGCTGCTTGACCTGTGCCATTTATCGGCTTGGCGGATTGCTGTAAAATAATATTCTTAGAAGATAACGCGCCTTCAAAAACACCCAATGCTTTGTTTAATGCTGTTTCTCCTTCTTTTGATTCTGCCTTTGAATAGATGGATACTGTTTTTTCTTCTACTAAAAGTTCTGCAGAAATTTCTCCCCAGTCCCCGGCTATGATGCTTGCCTGAATGGTACCTTTTTCATTTCCTTTACTCTTTAAAGTTACTTCCATAGTAGTATCTTTGTTTTGAATCTGAACCGGAACGATAAAGCTTTCTTCCCTTGCCATCTTCGCCATCAGGTTTCCGGCTAACATAAGGTTCTTTCTTGCAAGAATCTCTTTCGTAGTTAAAGTTTCTTCCTGTCCACTTTGCTCCATCAAATCATCGGCAAAGTCTTCATATGCACTGACAGCCTCTTCTTTTCCGTCAAAAAATCCTCCCAAGGAAGAAATGGATTTCTGGATTTTTTTCTCCTTTTCCTCCTTCTTGGTCTTTGGTTCAAATTCCTTCTTAATTTGTTCAAACAACGGAGTTTCTTTGCTGAAAATAGTTTCAAATGCTTTAGCATTAGATAATGTCTTAGAAACATCATAGTCAGACAATGCCTTAATGACTCTTTGCTCTGTTTGGGCAAGCTGTTTCCATTCTTTCATCTGTTCTTCCTGATACTCATCTAATACAACTTCTCCGGTAAATGCCGCTGCTTCAAAATTCTTTCCATTTGCTCTGGATAAGCGGTCTTTTATCTGTTCGAAGGTCATATTTTCAAGATTTTCGCCAAATACTTTACTTAAAGATTTTAAATCACTTGGATTTATGTATTCTAAAATTTCCTTTGCCAAATCCTGCTGATATGAAATCTTTTGCTGCATCAAGGAATCCTGTTTTGTTTGCGGTTCTTTCTCTACCTGCTGCAGTTGTTTTTCAGCATTAGAAAATCCTTGTTCAATCTGGTCGGTAATTTTTACACCTTTTTCAATGACCTCTGATACCATTCCGAAGTCATCGTCAATATTGGCATCAATCTTTGATGCCTTGATGGTTCTTTGGGCAGTCAAAAGATTCTTTAACGTAATTTCTTGTCCTGACTTCACCAAGGCTCCAATGTCACGACCTTTAGACTTCACAACCTTATCCAGCAAACGATATACGCCTACGAAAGCGGTTCTTTCTTCCGGTGTAATTTCTTTGTTCTTTTCTAACTTATATAAGAACTCACTATAACGGGCAACTTCTTTTTCCTGTACCTCGTTATTCATAGTTTCCATCTTAAGATTTAATTCTTCTATCGGAACCTGAATGATATTTTCGCCCTTACGGATAAATTCCATAACCTTTTGTGGAGTTAATTGATTTAACAAACGATTTACACTTAAATCCTTTGCCTTTACTGCCTCTAAATTCTCTTTAGTAATTTCCATAGAGTTATAACCTAAGATTCTTACTGCTCTTTGGTTCGCCTCTGTTACTTCCAAATCCATCTCTTTTAAGATATCATCCACGTTTCTAAATGCCTTGCTTATGGAATCTCCCATGTCACTTCTAGGCTTCGTCATCATGGTTTCATAGCGTTCATTGGCTGCATCAAAGTCTGCTTTCTGCTTTCTTCCTTCCTCATGCAAACTTTCCATAGTCATCGGAATCGGCTCTCGAACAAACTTGGCAATAGAATAGCTTGGCATCTCTTTTAATTCTTCTGCCATTTTTGTGGTAATTCTAAATTGCTCAATGTTTTCTTCTGTCGGCTCAATTCGATTTTCAATCAATTGCCGCTTGCAAGCTTCTTTTTCCAATTCCTTTAGCTGATCAACAATTTCGCTTAATTCCTTGGTATCAATCTTAATATCATTCTTAGCAAGTACTTTCGCACTGGATAACGTCAATTTTAAACGAATTTCCTCTAATTGACGTTTTGCAGTAATTACTTTTGCTTCTAATTCTGCTCCATCGAAAGAAGGACCTTCTTCTCTATTTTGCGCCTTGGATATTTCTTTTTCAGAAACATCTTTATCCTTACTCTGTTCTCTTAATAGACGTTCTTTTTCTACGCTTTCAGAAACCTTTTTATCTTCCTGAACTGGTCCTTTTTGCAGATTTTCCCCTTTGCTATCTTTTACATCCGAAAGAGAATCTCTTGCTGGTTCTTTTCTTTCCATTTCTTTTGAAGAAAATTCTTTCAGTTCTTTTCTTTCCATTTCTTTTGAAGAAAATTCCTTCTGTTCTTTTGTTTCCTTCTTTTCGAAATGTTCTCCCTTTAATGGTAATTCTTTTTCCGGCTCTATTCTTCCTTCTGTTTTTTCTTCTAACCCTTCCGATGTCTTTCCTTCTACTTTTTCTATCTGGGTTCCTGCTATTTCTTTTGCAGAAGATTCTTTCTGTTTCCCTGCTGTTTCCTTTGTAGCAGATTCTTTTAAGTCCGCATTGACCCTTCCGGCTTCTTCTAAAAGCATATTGAGGGCTTGATTTTCTTCCTGCCATTCCTTTTCAAAATCAGCCTTCAAAGTATTATCTTCTTTCTTCACTTCCTTTTTGGTATCAATACTTGAAGTGTTATTTTCCTCTTTTTCTTCTTTCTTGACATCTGCACTTGGAGGGTTATTTTCTCCGTTTACCTCTTTCTTGGCATCTGTGCTTGGTGCGTTATTTTCTTCCTTTACTTCTCTTTCCGTGTTTTCCCCTAAAGTCTTATCTTCCTTTACTGTTGTTTCAGTAGTTCGCTTTAAGTCCACACTTTCTTTCTTTACTGATTTTTGCGAATCTTCCTCTGGAACTTCCCTTTCTTTCCATTCCAATCTAGGATTCTCGATCTTTGTTCCCTTATCTTCTTTCACGTTTTCTAAAGACTCATTTTTTGATTCCTCTGCAACAGCAATTTCTTTCATCTGAAATCTTTTTGGTTGTCGTTTGATATGAGTCTTTCCTAATTGTTCATAAGAAACCTCTTCTTTGGCAGAAGGAATCTCTTCTTTCTTTTCTTTTTCTTCCTGATTTCGTTTTTCCTGGTTCTCAATTTTTCGGTAATTTACATCCTTTTCATCGAGTTCATCCAATACCTTTTCAAAATCTGCGGTATTTTGTTCTTCTTCCGTAACTTCTTTTCTTGAAGCATTTTCAAGAACTTCTTCCTTGGCTTCCATCCATTTCTTTTTCTCATTAGAAATTTCTGTTTTTGTTCTTTCTAAAGCCTTTTCCTCTTTAGAAACTTGAGGTCTTGTTACAGAATAACCCGTTTCATTTTTTGCAACTTCCGGCTTTTCTCTATCTAAAATTCTTTCTTCTTTTGCAACTTCCGGTTTTTCTCTATCTAAGACTTTTTCTTCTTTTGCAATTTCCGGTTTTTCTCTATCTAAGACTTTTTCTTCTTTTGCAATTTCCGTCCTTTCTTTTCCTAAACTTCTTTCTTCTTTTGCAATTTCTAGCTTTTCTTTGTCTAAACTTCTTTCTTCTTTTGTAACTTCCGGTTTTTGCTTGTCTGAGCCTTTTTCTTCCTTCACAATTTCCGGTTTTTCTCTATCTAAAGCTGTTTCTTCTTTTATGTTTTCCAAATTTACTCTGTCTGAACTCTTTGACTCTATAACTTCTGTCTTTTCTCCGTCAGACTTTTGTTCCCCTCTCGTTTCTTGCTTTGAAACTGTTTTTTCAGGAATTTCATACGCATCTTTCACTTTTTCATTGGAAGACTTTGTTTCCTCAGTTTGCACTTGTTCTTTGGATACAACTTCTTTAGAAGCTTGCTCTGTTTCCTGTTTATACGCTTCTTTTAGGATATTATCCAAAGTAAGAGGCTTTTCTTCCTTTACCAGTTGTTCAATGACAAAATCCATGTCCTTTTCTTCCAACTGGCTTACTTTTTCCATTAATTTTTCTGCAACCTTGCCTTCATTCTCATAGAATACATTGGCTTCTTTTGGGTCTAAGTTTAATTCAAAATAATGTTTTACATTATTTTGTAAAACTTCTTCCTCTACCCCTTCTTTTGAAATGGTCTGCATCGCTTTTACATCTGCAACATTTGCCTTACTGATAGGAAGCTTTTGGTCCATCAGCCACTTCGCAGCACGCATATTTTCCTCATTCGGTGCAATCTGTTCTTTTTTCAGATACTCTTCCACCTTTGGCTTTAACTGCTCCCATTCTTCTTTGCTTAAATCCTGGCTTTGGTAATCTTTATCATAACTGTATTCCGCTTTATATAGGTTATTTACCGTCAATTCCAATTCATTGGAAATCATATAATACATTTTACCATCTGGAAATGTACTAAGTTCCTTTCCTTTTTCTACTACAGCTTTCATGATTTCTTCTTTATTCGCTTCTTTTTGTTCCTGTTGTTCCAAATTAGAAATCATATTAGAAAGGGTTCTTACATCTGTATTTTCTACTTCCACATCCTGATGTTCAAGAAGATTCACATGAGCAACATCCAATTCTTTTACCACTTTTTCTACTGCTTTTTCTACGTCCTTTGAAACAGTAACTGTCACCTTCGATGACTTTAAAAGCTTGGCTATTTCCCCTGTAGCGGTTTCAATCTTTTTCGAAACCGCCTGCATCTCCTGTTGACCTTTTCCAATCATGGAGTTCGTACGAGAAAGGGATTTTCTTGTATCTGTCTTCTGTTCGGTCTTTATTTGTTCTGCCTTTATCTGCTCTACTTCATCAGAAGACAATATTTTTAAGGATACCTTGCCTTCTTCCTTGGTATCCACCTTTAAATACACAGTTTCCCCGACATTATAATCTTTCATTACTTCACTGCTTACAGGCAATTCTTCTCCTTGTATCTGAATGGACTTTTGCCCTTTATTTTCACAGACAGTTCCTTCTACAACCTGTCCTTCTTCCACTTTCAGTGCATCCTGAACCTTCTTCGCACTTTCTGCTTCAGTTGCATTCATTTTTTCATATATCCCACTGGTGCTTCTATCAAATCCCGGTGTTTGACGAATATTGATTCCCATACTAATCCTCCATTCCCAGAACAATTTCTCGTATTCCTATATAGTCTAAATCTTTTATCGGCAAAAAATCGTTTTTTCATAAGGTCATTTTTCATTTTCAGACAAATGTCTTGAGTGCAATTCTAAATCCTCTACATTTATAGCGGAATTTACTTTTTCACTCAACTTTCTACTCAAATCAGAGTCATCCCCCCGGATTTGTATTGATAAAATTAACTTTATATGTTTTTTAATAACTTTCTAGACTTTTTTGCATATTTTACTTGTATAAAGATGCAAAAGATGCTATACTGTATTCAAAGCAGATTTTCATATCTAAAAAGAGGACGAGAAATAATTCCTTATTTTATCTCATTCGAGGACGCGAGCATAGTAACTCGAATACATCTATAAAATAAACATCTATTGTAATGTGAGCATAAAATTTTCATATCCACTGATAATGAATTGCCATTTTTGATACCATTTGGGCAATTCTAAATAAATTCAGAAATTCTTGCTTTTAAAATTTATCAAACTATTTCTAAAATAAAATTTAAAGCAGGAGTTTCCAAAAAAGAAAACAGACTTACTTCGATAAGTGCCGATTATTTTATAGGAACTCTCCTGCAAAAGGGAGGAGTAAAATGAAAAAAGACATATCCTGGAGTATATATTTTGAGAAAGAAGAGCGTTTTGCTGACTTAGTAAATGCTTGCGGTTGTGGCGGGGAACAAATTTTGCACCCCTGTGACATCCAGACTATGGATTCAAAAAATATATTCAGGCATCAAAAAGCCGGCAAAGAAAGTATAAAATACCGGGATATCATACGAAAAGCGGCATTAGGAATTAATTTTGCGATAATAGGATTGGAAAATCAGGAAACTGTAAATTATGCCATGCCACTTACCTGTATGACCTATGATATAACAGAATACGAAAAGCAAAAAAGGACAATATCCCGAATCGTACATGAAAGAAATTTATATCAAACCTCCGGAGAATATCTATATGGTTTCTTAAAAGAAAGCCGTCTTTACCCGGTGATAACCTTCATACTTTACAGTGGAGAAGAATGGGATGGACCCAAAGAACTTACAGACATTATTAATTTTAGAGAAATACCGGATTCTTTGAAAAATCTGGTTCAAAACTACAAAGTTAATTTAATTGAAATAAGAAAACTTGAAGATACTTCAATATTTAAAACTGATATCAGGCAGGTTTTTGACTTTATCCGATATTCGAAAAACAAAGAACAATTAAAAATGCTAGTACTTAAAAATCCTGATTATGAGAAAATTTCAAAGGATGCGTATGATGTGATAAAAAAGTATACCAATATAGTGGAATTAAAAAATCCGAAAGGAGAAGTGATCAATATGTGTCAAGCAATGCAGGAGTGGGCGGCAGACGAAAGAGCTGAAGGCAAAAGAGAAGGAAAACGCCAGGGTCGACGTGAAGGAAAAAGAGAAGGAAAAAAAGAAGAAAAACAACTAATTGTGCGAAATATGTTAAAAAGAAAAATGTCCGACGAAGACATTATGACACTGACAGAGTGTACACAAGAATTTTTAGAGAAAGAAAAAGAATTTGTTTTATCCCACGAACAGTAACTTTTCCACATAGATAAATGGCGAATTATTTCCACAAATATCCCTTTACTTTGATTTTTAATTATAGTAAAATATTATTATAAACTGTGCATAGAGGGAGTTTGCTTCCTGCACCCTTGTTTTCTTTCATTTTTCAAAAGAAAACATACCTAATTTGACAAAAGCGTTGGTTGCAGCGTAACCATATCAAAAAGATATGAAAAAAAAGGAGAGGAGAAAAGACTGTGAAACGGGCAACATTATAAAAGCGACAGTTACATAATCCGCTATTTATAAGTTTTTCAGCAGTGTATATGTGGATGAAACAGAGTTTGAAAGAGTTTTTTAATCAGGATTATTTGAATCAGATTGTTTATGGGGATAATGATTATCCAAGGGGATTGTTAGGACCACATCTAATCGAAGACGGATTGGTTATTTCTGTATATAATTCAGCCGCAAAGTCTATCGATATTCTTACGAAAAACGGAATGGAATTTCCAACTACCATGATAGAAAACACTGGTGTTTTCTATGCAGTATTACCTACTAAGGTAATGGTTGACTATGTGCTTCGTATCACATACCAGGATGGTAACGTATACGAAACGGAAGACCCTAATAGCTTTCCAGTGCAAATCTCTGATGTAGATGCTTATCTTTATGGACAAGGTACTCATTACGAAATTTATGAAAAATTCGGTGCTCACCCTATGACCATCAATGGTGTAGATGGTGTTTTCTTCGCAGTTTGGGCGCCAAATGCGAGAAGAGTCAGTGTTGTAGGTAACTTCAACTCTTGGGACGGAAGAATCCATCAAATGAGTAAGGTAAACGATATGGGAATGTACGAAATTTTTATTCCTCGTATCGGTGCCAATGAACTTTATCGTTTTGAAATCAAAACAAAACAAGGATGGCTTCTTTCTAAGACAGACCCTTACGGAAATTATCAGGAAGTTCGTCCAAACAACGCTTCTATCGTAGCAGATTTGAGAAACTTTAAATGGACTGATAAGACATGGATGTCTAAGCGTTCTAAAACCAATACATACAGCCAGCCGGTTTCTATCTATGAAGTACACCCGGGTTCTTGGAAAAGAAAAGGTGCAAATGGCGAAGAATTCTTAACTTACCGTGAACTTGCACACGAATTAGGTGATTATGTTGCTGATATGGGATATACCCATGTTGAACTTATGGGTATTTCAGAACATCCATTTGATGGTTCCTGGGGATATCAGGTTACTGGTTACTTCGCTCCTACTTCCCGTTACGGAACTCCAGAAGATTTTATGTATTTTGTAGATTATCTTCATAGCAAAGGCGTTTCCGTTATTCTTGACTGGGTACCAGCCCACTTCCCTAAGGATGCTCATGGTCTGGCACGTTTTGATGGCGGTTGTTTATATGAACATTATGATGCCCGTCGTGGAGAACACCCACATTGGGGAACTTATATTTTCGACTATGGTAAGAAGGAAGTTGTAAACTTCTTAATTGCCAGTGCATTATTCTGGTTAGAAAAATTCCACATCGATGGTCTTCGTGTAGATGCGGTTGCTTCTATGCTTTACCTTGATTATGGAAAAGAAGATGGCGAATGGCTTCCAAACCAATATGGCGGTCGTGAAAATCTGGAAGCAGTAGAATTCTTGAAACACTTAAATTCTATCATCGACCAAAGAGTACCAGGTGCATTAATGATTGCAGAAGAATCTACTGCATGGGGCGGTGTATCTTCTCCAGTAGAATACAATGGTCTTGGATTCAAGTATAAATGGAACATGGGATGGATGAATGACTTCCTTGAATACATTTCAAAGGACCCTATTTATCGTCAATACGAGCACTGGAAATTAACTTTCAGTATGGTTTATGCTTATACAGAAAAATTCATCTTAGTGCTTTCTCACGATGAAGTAGTTCATGGAAAAGGCTCTATGATTAACAAGATGCCTGGTGATTATTTCGATAAATTTGCCAACTTACGTGTTGCTTACGGTTTCATGTTCACTCACCCTGGTAAGAAATTATTGTTCATGGGACAAGATTTTGCACAATGGGATGAATGGAAAGAATCTCAGAGTCTTGATTGGCACTTATTGGATGATGAAATCCATCAAAAGACTCAAAACTATGTAAAGGCTCTATTAAACTTCTATAAAGACAATAAGGCTTTATATGAATTAGACCATGATGGTTCCGGATTTGAATGGATGAATTGTAACGATGCCGGCAGCAGTGTTGTAAGTTATGTTCGTAAGTCCATCGATGGTAAGAAGAGCATTTTAGTAGTATGTAACTTTACTCCTGTAGCTCGTAACGGATTCCGCGTAGGTGTTCCAAACACAGGTAACTTCAAGCAAATTTTCACCAGTGACCTTCCTGAATTTGGCGGTACTGGTATGTGTGATAATAAAACAAAGAAAGCAGAAGCTATTTCATGGGATGGCAAAGACCAATCCATCGAAATCGATGTTCCACCACTTGGAATGGTTGCTTTCGAATATACTCATAAGTTCTAACCTTTTTAAAAGAGGCTGTGCAAACCGCACAGCCTCTTTTCATTTTAAACAGCTATCGTATTTTTATATCATTAGACTCTCTAAAAAACTCTTATAATGTTTACACTTTAAAACCAAGCAAAAGAAAATCGTATTTTCATCAAAAAAATAGAGGCTATAAAGCCTCTATCTTATTTATGCGATGCGGAATAAGGGACTTGAACCCTCACGTCGTTGCCAACATATGAACCTGAATCATACCTGTCTGCCAATTCCAGCAATTCCGCTCAACGCATATTATTATATCATAAAGTACCGTTCATTTCCAGTATTTTTTTATTTTTAACTCATATTTTTAGCTCATAGTTACTGTCCACTCGTATCTCGTAAACAGTAACAATTCGCAGGCACATTTAAAGTTTTACTTCGCAAAAGGAGCCTGCGAACTCCTGAATCACATTCTTACGCACCAAAACAGTAAGTGTTTTGGTGCTGTCTGTACAGTAACGCTCATACAAAATTAATTATTTCAAGTGTCTGCCAAAACATTTTGCAAAAATATAAAAGCAAAATATAAACCCCAAATATCAACATCCTAATTCTTAATTAAACATGACATATCTGAATTAATATAATTTACGGTATAACTCAGTTCGTTTGTCTTCCCTTTGTGGAAAACTTTTTCGATATTCCAAGATATCCACCAAATCAATCTCTTTCACAATTAAACTTTCCACATCCACTTCTTTGGTGAGTATTTCTCCCTTGGGCGAATAGATGGCTGAACTTCCCTCATAATACATCTCTTTTTCAAAACCTACCCGATTTACTGCAACCATATAACACTGATTTTCAATGGCTCTTGCCTTTAGCAAAGCCCTAAAATGCTCCACTCTTGCCTTAGGCCAGTCAGCTATCAAAAGAATGACCTCATTTTTTCTTGCACTGATTTGAAACACTTCTGGAAAACGTAAATCATAACAGATAAACATACCTATATGAAAATTTTTCAATGTAAAACCGGCAAGTTCATTTCCTGCTTCAAAATACAAAGTTTCCTTCCCATAAGAAAAAGGATGTATCTTAGTATATTCCGCTAAAACGTCTCCGTCTTTTACTACGCAAAACTGATTTCTTCCCTTGTTCCCCGACCTTTTTACATATCCAAAACCAATACACATCTGAAATTCTTTGGATAATTCTTTAAAAAAGGCAACCGTTTCTCCTTCTTCCTCCCAGGTCTTTTCCACTTCAAGACTAAAACCAGTCAATGTCATTTCCGGGAAAATTAAAAGTTCAACTCCTTGTTCCGAAGCATCTTCCGTCATCTTCCTTACCTTTTTCCTGTTAGCACTCTTATCTTCCCAAACCATATCTAATTGTCCCAGCCCAATTTTTAATCTGTTTTCTGACATACTTTTCCCCTTTACCATAATCATAAATTATTCTTAATACTATGATGTCGGATTCTGAATCTTTTAGAATTGCAAAAGTTGCGTCGCAACATAGCAATTCTTGATATCAGTGAGTGGCAAAATTTACTTTTGTCACTCACATCATTCCATCTCTTTTATTGTACGCCAGTTTTCTTTACACTTCAAGACTTATCGGTATTTACCCATAACACTTAACTCTTCTTCAATTCTTAATAACTGGTTATACTTTGCCACACGCTCGCTTCTACAAGGAGCACCGGTTTTTATCTGTCCCGCATTTACTGCTACTGCCAAATCTGCAATAAAGGTATCTTCTGTTTCACCACTTCGATGCGAAATAACGGTACGATATCCATTCTTATGAGCAAGTTCAATCGCCTCCATTGCTTCTGTCACAGTTCCAATCTGGTTTACCTTTATAAGAACCGCATTGGCCACCTTTTCTTCAATTCCTTGCCTGATTCGTTTTGGATTGGTAACAAACAAATCATCCCCTACTAACTGAACCTTATTTCCAAGTCGTTCGGTAAGTTTTCGAAATCCTTCCCAGTCATCTTCTCTTAGTCCGTCTTCAATGGAAACCAAAGGATAGGTATTTACCAATTCTTCATATAAATCAATCATTTCATCTGTAGTTCGAACCACCTGAGTAGACTTGGTATCCGGAAGCTCGATGGCACCTGCACCACACTCCATAGCCTTCATTTTACTTTCACCCGGAAAATAATAAAGTCCGCTATCTTCCTGATAAAGTTCACTGGCTGCGGCATCCATGGCAAAAACTACATCTGTTCCCGGTTGATAGCCGGCTTCTTTACACGCTTTCATCAAGTATTCAAAGACTTCCTTAGCATCCCTTAAATCCGGCGCAAACCCACCTTCATCTCCTACCGCTGTAACATGTCCATCCTTTTTCAACAATTCCTTTAACTTATGATAAATCTCAGATACCATTCGAAGTGCCTCATGAAAACAGCAGGCTCCTACCGGCATAATCATAAATTCCTGAAAATCAACCGTAGAGGCAGTATGCGCCCCACCATTGGCAATATTACACATAGGCACAGGCAATACACTGGCTCGGACGCCACCCAGGTATTGATACAAAGGAATATCCAGACTTAATGCTGCAGCCTTTGCAACTGCCATGGAAATTCCAAGCATTGCGTTAGCACCCATATTCCCCTTGTTTTCACTGTTGTCTTTGTCTATCAGCAATTTATCAATGTATGACTGTTTTCTTGCATTTTCATGCAAAATAGCCTGTCCCAGTTCCCCATTGACAAAATCCACTGCACGTTTTACTCCTAACCCTCTGTAACGTTCTCCACCATCACGTAATTCCACAGCTTCAAACTTACCCGTGGATGCTCCTGACGGAACCATAGCACGACCTACCGTACCATCTGCCAACGTAACTTCCACTTCTACTGTCGGATTTCCTCTGGAATCCAGCACTTCTCTTCCATGAACTTTTTCAATTTCTAAATATTCCTGCATAATAATAGTCCTTTCACATTACAGATATTTAGGTAATTGCAAAACCCTTAAAAACCTATAATAAGTAATATAAAATATGTTACTGTCCACTCGGGCCTCGTAAACAGTAACTAAAATATACTTTGTATCACATTATATAAATATCATAGTTCCACAATTGCCTATACATATTAAGAATAACATTCCCCTTTTTTTATAAATTATACTTTCACTTTATATGATACCAGGATCAAAAGGTCATACTTTTTTCATGCTTGCATGAAAAAGTATGACTTTAGGACCCGCAAAACATGAGAAAGCAGACCAATTGGACGGATTTCCAATGTTTTTAGAATTGCGGGAACACAAAAAATGAAATAATTCTTTATAAAACAGGCTTTTCTAATCATAAAAAAACGTGTATAATATTTTTTACGAAATGAAATTACATTAACCTTAACAACGGAGAATACCATGTACGATTACGATAGATTGAACGAACTTTTAGTGACAACTTTACAAAACATCAGCGACACAGAAGTAAAATGCCTGCTTAAAGATGATTTTAAAGACATTACCATAAATGATATGCACATTTTAGAAGCTATCGGTCAGAAAACACCCCAAAATATGTCCTCTGTGGCAACTAAATTAAAAGTAACGGTAGGAACCTTAACGATTGCCATTAATCATCTTGTTAAAAAAGGATATGTCACTCGTAACCGCGGAGAACAGGACCGTAGGGTCGTCTTTCTCTCCCTTTCCGAAAAAGGAACTTTAGCATTTCAAAAACATATGGAATTTCACAAAAATATGACTCTGCAGATTACGAAAGATTTGTCAGAAAAAGAATTAGAACTTCTTATGAATGCTTTAAAAAAACTTTCCAGTTATTCGGAAGAACAAAAAAATTTATAAAAATGATTGTAACCAAACCAAAAAGGTGCTATCATTAAATTATAGAACTAACGTGACATAGTGTAGGAATTACACATATTATAAGGAGGGATTTGAAAAATGAATTCAGAATTTTTTTCTAATGATGATTTAGCTGATTTATTTGCAGAAATGGATTCCCTTGACACCGGCAATGATGCAGCGGATGACAACGAAATGTTAGCCTCTCAAAGAAGATTTGATGAAATCATCCAAAAACACAAAAACGACAATTAAAAACAGCAAAAAGAGAACTCTTCGTGGGTTCTCTTTTTATTTTTGTAAAAAGAAAGAAGAAGGAGATAACCAAAAGGTCATTTCCCTCTTCCTTTCTATATAGAAATATCTATATTGGTTCGCAGGTAATACCTGCTTCCTTCGATTTTATTCGTTCATGCTACGAACAATTCGATTTCTTCAAATTATAGAGCAGCAACTAATTTCTTTAATGCTTCAACTGCTTCATCTGGAAGCTTATCATATCCGCCCTTATCAGTACCGAATTTCTCTACAGCATTTACACGGTCTTGCATACGAGCCTTTAATTGTGCCTTGTATTCTGCATCATTTAAGTCTGGAACGAATCCTTCCCAATCCATGATTTCGATATCTTCGAAAGGTCCCCATTGCTTGAAGTCAGCCTTTCCTTCAACGATAGTTTCAAGAATTCCTAAAGTATCTTTAGGTTGAACCTTCTTGCCCATGAAATCACCAGTATTGATGATATAGCAATCTACGTCTTTTTCTTCTACTAACTTCTTGAACTTTTCATAGTCATTTACTAATGGGTAAGTTCTGAATGGGTTAGCATAAGGAACTACTACTAATGCGTTAGGATCTACGCCTTCAGCAAGTCTTTCAGCAGAAGATCTCTTAGTTGCTAAAGTAGCACCCATAACAGAAGCTAAAGCAGAACCCTTTAACTTAACTACTGGTGGAATAGTAGGGTCTTTCATAATCCAGAAGATAGAATTAACTGGGGAGTCAATCTTATCTACACGGTTTGGAGACCATAATTTAGACTTAATAGCACGTCCGTTACCATTTCTGATATCTTCCGTTACTAACTGAACCTTTCCTTCGTCGTCTAAAGTAGCAGAACAGTTTTGAGCTGTTAATAAATACTTATTATCAGGACATCCTGTAGGATAATCTTGAGTCTTATCAAAGTAAGTAGGCTCTAATGCGATAGAAGCACAAGTATCTGTGTTAATGATGAAAGCATCATCATGAAGAACAGTAACGCCATACTTTCCGCCATGCTTAGCATGAGTTAAAGTAGACTTACCTGAACCTGATAAACCGAATACAGATGCAACATACTTAGAACCATCTGCTAAAGTGTATTCCTTTTGTCCACCGTGGCAAGATGCATAACCATTTCTGTTAGCAATTGCCCAAGCCATAGTAAGTGTACCCTTCTTATGTTCACCGAAGTATCTCATACCTAAAATACAAGCACAGTTAGCTGCTGTATTGAAGTAGCATAAGCACTTAGGGTCGCTTAAGCAGTTTAAGTTAACACCTGGACGGTCAGAACCATTCCATTGTGGATCAGAGAAGATATAAATATCTGCTTCATTACCATTACCAACTGGTTGAGAGTTCTTATACATCTTTACATATTCATCAGACATATATTGGAAGTTTAACATCCATGAATATAAAACATTTTCTTCGCCTTCTGGAATTAATAAGTGAGCCTTTACCATGAATTCTGGGTCAAGACCTACAAATACTTCTGCATGATATAAAGTCTTCCAACGAGCTTCATATACAGCATCCATAACAACCTTATCAAGACCTTCGCAATCTACACCTGGTTCACCAGCGATACGACGAGCTGCTGCATAACGTCCTGTAATAGCACCATCATTAAATAAAAGAACCTTTGCATCTTTTTCAAGACCAAATTCTTCTCCTCTGTAAACAGGCATATCAGTTACAACTGTTCCTGGAGAGTTCTTAGCAAGTTCATATGCTTCCTTTAAGGTATTTACCTTAACTACGTTGTTTCCATAAAATGCAGCTTCGATGATAGAACGAGTCTTTGAGAAACCAACTTTTCCTGCACCGATTTCGTCATGTGAATAATAAGCTTTTGATGACATTTTTTAAATTCCTCCTAATGTATTATTTTTGACCGGTATGTGAAAACATATCACAGCCATTAAAACCTATTTGAACTTTACAATTCGTCAATATCAGTATATAAGTTTATTGAATCGATGTCAATAGAAAACCTTTCATAAAATTCGATGAATTTTATAAGCATGTTACTGATTCCATAACAATGAGACATTTATACTCAAACTATATGTCAATCATAATTTTCTATCAGCCCCGTAGTAAAGGTTCTCTATTCACCTATCCTTACCATATCCCTCAAATTTAAAACAGCTCGAAAATCAATGGATTTCCGAGTCTGTTTTTTAATAAATGATAAATTTTATCTTTTATCTTTCATTTATATTTAACTGAATTGTTTCTTATCAATGTAATCCGATACAGATTGTTCCATATTTTCATAAGTACAAAATCCTGGTTCTAATAATGCTTCATAAAATTCTTTTTGATCAAAGTCAGAACCTAATTCTTCTTTCGCTGTTTCCTCTAAATTCTTATATAAAATCGGTGATACTGCATAAGGAAGATAAAGTCCAGGTTCCTCTACCACAGTTTCGAAAAGTTCCTGGGCATAAGAACCATCAAATCCAATTCCAGCCATATAGTCACTTACATCATCTACCGTCCATCCTTCATAGTTTACACCAATATCGATTCTTCCATAAAGACCATAACTGACATCTGTATCAATAGAGATAATCTTTGCTAAATTTTCATCCTGAAGGTGGTAAGCAATCGCTTTTTCTTCAATGTATCTTGCCCATCCTTCTACACAGCCTAAATAGTCATTCATTACATACGCCAAAGGATTCAAATCACGGCTGCCCTGATATACAAAATGATATAAATGTCCAGGGAATCCTTCATGAGCTAAAGTAGAATATAAAGATTCCAAATCATCTCCCAATAAAGAATTATTGGTACGGATTACGTTTTGATTAATATTGTCATATGGATGCTGCAGATAATATGCTAAAGTAGTCTCATCCTCTAAACATGCATCTAATGGACTAACGGTAAATTCTGTTTCCGGAATTTCAGGAAATTCTGCTCTTGCAAAAGCTTCTAAATTATTTAATACTGCTGTAGCATCTGATTCCGTATAATATTCAGCCATATTCATATAAGCATCAATATAAGATTCATCTGCCATAAGTAAAGTATAAAGCTCTACCATCTTGGAATCAATATATTCATCCAAAATATCAGCAATCTCTTCCGGAGTAAAATCAGAAGATGTCTTCATTCTCAATACTGCTGTATAGTATTCTTTTCCATTCTCATAGTTACATAAACCACCTTCATTGGTACCAGTTCCCTTTAAAGATGCCAGTTTATCATAAAGCTGCTGGTATCCTGGCATAAAATAATCATTGTATGCAGTTCTTGCATCCGCTTTTAAGGTTGCTTTTTCCTCATCAGAAATAGAAAGAGCATCTACTTTCGTATCGAAAACCAAAATTACTGGATTTTCTTCCACAGTTGTCATAAACTTGCCCATCTGCTCCAAAGTATTATCTATGGCAAAATCAGCCATAAAGGTTCCATGTTCTACTTTATAATCTGCGAACTGACATAAATAATCCATATAATTCTTTGTATCGATTAACAAATCGATATATGCCAGTGCATCATCCTCATTAGTAATTCTGAATTCTGTCAAATTCGTAGGAATGTTCGACGCATCCCCGGAAGTAGCCCCAAACGGATTGTCCAGATATTCCAAGCCCTCAAAAGCCAACTGATAATCCAGATAAGAAATCAAATTATCTCTTAAGTACTGTTGCTGTCTGGTAAGACTGTCATATTCATACGTCAATACCTCATTCTTAAGTTCGGTAATCTCTGAATAATCGGATATGGTATCCATTCCATATTCGCCCCAATTTACTTCCGGAACGGTAAGGTTGTACTTCGAAGGATCCTCTAATGCGAAATGCATATTCACATAATCGGATTCCATCTCTTCATAAAATACTTCCGTCATGAAGTTTTCAAATTCTTCCTGTACCTTTAAATCCTCTTCTGTATAACCGTCGTCTTCTTCCTCTGTGGTAGGTTCCTCTTCCGCGGTAGTTACCTGAGCGGAACCAATAACATCTTTCACAGAGTCACGGACGCTTTTGGATGCCTCATTCTTTCCACAACCGGATAAAAACAACAACATCAGTGTCAACGCAACACTTACTGTCTTTTTTAATTTCCTCATATTAATTTTTATTCTCCTTTCTCATACCACATTTCTTAGGTAATTGCGCAACAATCAAAAACATATGTTGGGTGATGAAAAGAAAAAAACATAAGCAGGTGCTTGTTCAGCCGTCGGTACTTAATGAAAGGCGAAGCCTTGAATTTAGTACCGCTACAAGCCGAACGCAGCAAAAGTGTGCCTGCGATGTTTTGTTACTTTTGAATCACTTTCACATAAAATATTATAGTTTCGCAATCACCTAACCATATTTATTTTAGTATACCCAAAACTTACCTGATAAGCAAATATAAAATTCTTTCTATTTTCTTTCTTTTTCTATCTCACTTAAAACAACTCATAAATCGCGCTATAAGAGAAAGAAGTCAACGAATGCCGACTCCTTTCTCCCACTCATTATGTCTATATCTTATCCCTTCTTTTTCCACTTTATTTTGATTTTAAGAAAAAGAACGGCTTTCCGTTATAGAAAATCTTATTTTTATAACAACGTCCTGCCAGTACTAAAAATACCACTGTCACTACAAGTATAATAACCAAGGATAAACTTCCTTCTAACAGGCTCATATTTCCAAGCAATATATCCACCGGTGTCATAAAAGCCGAAGTAACAGGTACATATCTTATGATTTGAAGCAATGTTTCATTGGCTCCGGACAACGGAATAAAATAAGATACAAAAAATCCTACCATAACCGGAACCTGGAATACTGACATGGCACTTCCTAAATCCTCTGACTTCGAAACGTTGGCACCCACCAGACTGGCAATGGCACAATAAAAAACAAAGCCTACGATAGCATAAATCAACGCAATAGCAACTGCTGCCGGTGAAAACGCAGAAGCCAGATTCTGCTCTTTTAATTGGTCAATCACTGCAAAGAGACCATCCTTAAATTCCGGATTTATGGACAACGCCAGATAATGTCCAAAACAGATACCAAGTACGATACTTACTACCCAGATTAGTATCTGTGCAACGGCTGCCACCACCTGAGCTAGCACCTTACCGGAAATAATGGCATAAGGTTCTGCACTAGTAAGCAGGGTTTCAATAATCTTGGAGTTCTTCTCTGCAATAACACTCTTTGTAATACTCTGCCCATACAATAAAACCATCATGTAAACCACAAAGCTAAACAGCATAGGAAGAACCAAGCTCATCATAATAATTCCAAAACTTTTTGATTCTTCCCCCGCATCCTTTGTTTCATAGCTAATCGGCGTAGACAACACCATGAGCTGCTCCTGGGTGATTCCGGAATGGGTCAGTTTTCCCATAAACACAGACTGTTCTAATGGTTCCACCGCATCCAACACTTCCGAATCCGACAAAGTAGTATCCTCCACCGTAATGGCAGTAAATTTATACTCTTCCTCTTCCTGAGCTAACAAGAGAATTACATCTTCCGTATATTCCTCCGGTTTTTCCATTACTTCTTCAAAGTAAGTTTTCTTATCCTTCGTTACCATGCTGACTTCTACCCCAGCAAATTCTTCCGAAGCCTGCATATGATAATACTCTGGTGAAAATTCTGTCAAATCACTTTCATTTATAATATATATATGCTTTACCGGTGAAGGTTCATCTTTACTGCTAAAGTGTGCAATCAAACCATATACTGCCATAATTCCTACTAACAGTAGCACGGCTATTCCTATGGAAGATGCCAGAAATCCCTTTGCCTTAATCGTTTGCTTCAATGAAAATTGAAAGATTGTCTTAATCCCTTTCATTCCTTTTTTGTCCATTTATTTCTTCACCACCTTTTTCTTATTCATACCTAACTGAATGATTCCCTTTAATTTCATTGGTTCTCCCCGATGTAAAATCATGGATTCATATACTCTTGATACGAAATATGCCAAGAACGCCAAGCATACAAACAACACCAAAAGAGACGCCAAAGCAGTTCCTAAACCGATTTTTCCCATCATAAAAAACTCTGGCACACAAAATACAGAAGATAACGGAAGAAACATAGCTGCATATTTTAGAACCGGGTTTGGATATGCACCCTGGGACATCATTCCTAAAAACATGCTAAGATATACTCCAATTAACATCGCTAAGGAATAAATCTTCATTCCTTCTGCCACCTCTTCCAATTTGGAAACTGCTGCTCCCGCAAGTCCGGCAATAAATGCAAAAAACACAAATCCTAAAATCAGGAAAATCAGACTTACTAACACTGAGCCAAGATTTAAATTCTCAGCCAGAGAAGGAGCTACATCATGGAGCATCTGGCTCACATTTCCACTATCTCCGTTTCCAAACACAATGCCGGAAATCGTTGCCACCACAACTGAAATTCCAATCTGCATCATCATCACAAGCAGCATAGCTAAGATTTTACCTAAAATAATAGCCATTGGTCTTACTGAAATCATAAGATACTCGATTACCCTTGTGGATTTTTCTGTCACTATAGAAGTGGCAATGGATTCTCCACTTAACATAATAAACATCATGCTCAAAAATATCAGCACAAAGAATATATTATATTCTGTAGCATCCAAGGTAAATCTCCCTTTTTCAGAATCCTGGCTGATTCCCTGCTCTTCTTCCAGCACTTCATTCATGACTTCATCTATGTATTTGATCTCTGTTTCCATTGTACTAAGAAGATAAGATAATTGCTCTTTAGAAACCCCATTCTCAGCGGCAAGCGCTGTCTGAAATGCATTTAAAAAGCTCTCAGCAAATATTTCAATATTAGTTTCAGAAAGGCTTCCATCCTTATTTTTTATAAATTCCAAATAGAATCCATCTTCTTTCAAAGAAGCAATCACCAGAACCTCCTTATCCGTATCTTCACCGATTTCAAGTTCCTCTATGGCTTCTTCCCTCGTCTTATCTGTACTTTCTATTTTTACTTTTTCATAACCCGCTATATCCTGAACACAAGTCTTCAATTCCGAAAAAGAATAATCCGTTTCGTTTAAAAATACTACTGTTTCCACGCTGGTTGTATCCACCTGGGTAAACGTCTGCATCAATGGAAAAATTGCTGCGGATAAAATAGCCAGCATCAATGTAGAAACTATGATAGCTTTCCCTTTGATTGCCTGCATAAATGTAAATCCAAAAACCTTTCCAAATCCTTTAAGCTCATTCTTCATCGTTAGCCCCTCCCACTTTTTCCACAAAGATTTCATGAAGTGAAGGTTCTCTTAATTCATATCGAACTACGGTAATCTTATCTTCAATAAGACGGGAAAGTAATGCTGACGCCTGTTCCTGTGAAGACACTTTTAACTGATATCCATCCGGAGTTTCATTTAAAATTTTCATTTCAAATTGTTCTAAATATGGCTTGATGTTCTGGTCACATTTCATCATCATATTCACTCTTCCATATTCTTTCTTTATCTGATTTAAATCTCCCTGAAGCACTGTCTCTCCACGATTTAAAATCGTAATATTGGAACAAAACTGTTCAATGGTAGCCATCTGATGGCTTGACATAATTAAATATTTTCCTTTTTCCAGTTCTTCCCTAATGATAGAAGAAAACAAATCCGAATTTACAGGGTCAAGACCACTTAATGGCTCATCTAATACCAAAAGCTTTGGGTCAGAAATTAAGGCTGCCATCAACTGAATCTTTTGCTGATTACCCTTAGATAACTGGTCCGCATTTTTTAATTTTGCTTTCTTTCCTTTTACTACAGCAGGATACAGATATTCTTCCACTTCCAGACGCTCTGCCCAGTATTTGATTCTTTTTTGCGCTTCACTCTTAGAAACATTCTTTAGTTTCGCAAAATAAAGCAACTGATCCATAATAGAGTATTTCGGATACAATCCTCTTTCCTCTGCCAAATAGCCGATATTTTCGGAAAGTGGCTGGAATGGCTTTCCATCCCATAACACTTCTCCTTCATCATAGCTTAACATACCAAGAATGATTCTAAGTGAAGTGGTTTTTCCTGCACCATTGGTTCCCAAAAGTGCATAAACACCAGGTTCTTTCATCTCAAAACTAAGATGATTTAACACTACTTTGTCTCCATACTTCTTTACCAGATTTCGAACTTCTAATGACATAATTTCATCCTGTATAACCTGTCCTAATTAGACTGTTTACTTTTCCTTTCTTCTTTTACTTTTTTTAACTCAATGGCAATTCCTTGCCAGACACTTACTTTTTGTAACAGTTCACACAGAGTAGTTACAACTTCCTTACATTCTTCCTGACTTCCTTCGTGTCCGGACTGTAATATAAACATCACCATGATGTATTATACTCGTATGCAAATCAAAAATCAATCAATACCTTCTGCTTTATCATAACGGATATATTTTTAGCTTTTTTATTAAAAGTATAAAGTTTTCTTAAAGTATCGTTTCTGCGATGTAACGCTTCTGTTAATCCGTTTTCTTATTCGTTAATCTCCAAAGTTGAACACCAAAAGATATAAATACAAACATATAGAGCACAAACAGACCAATATAAAGCCCTAACAAAATACGACTCTCTAATGTTTCAATGGTATTCTGCAACCAAATATTCGGTAAAATAATTAAGAAAAAAATGCATAGCAAAGGAATCATTCTCCCTTTAAATACCCGCTTCATCATATCAATTCTAGAATCAGTATCACAAAAAATTTCCTCATGACCATTCATTTCAGAGGCAGGTTTTCGAAAATAACTATATCCAAAAAAATCCTGTAAATATTCCCATCCACAGTCGTGAAACATTTGCACGTATTCATCCTTGTTTGCAATCCCATCCTGGTTATAATCCAACTGATAAACCACATCCTCTGGCTCACATTTTTCAAAATGATAGCATATGCCAAAATTCACCTTGGTAAATTTCCACCCGCATTTATGCTGTTTCCTAAGATACTCCTGTTCCTTTTTCCACTCAGGAACCATAAAAACTCGAAACGAAATTTTTCTATCTCTCATGCTCTCTTACCTCCATCATATTTCGATACAAACGTTCAATCCTTTTCATCTCTAGTTCCAATACTTCTTTCCCCAAATCCGTAATACAATAAATTTTCCTTTTCTCCTCTTCTCTCACAAACCCAATCAGTTTATCCTTTTCCATTTTAGACAAGCTTCCATACAATGTTCCGGGACTGATTCTGATTTCGCCCCGGGTCATTTCCTCTACTTTTTGAACTATACTATAACCATGAGCTTCTTCTCTTAGGCAAAGTAGAATATAAAAACCCGTTTCTGTCATGGGCACATAAACTTTTTTAATATGAGCATCCATAAAGCCACCTCTCTATTCAGTGCGATATATCGAACCGCGATACTTACATTCGCACTATAGCACTGCGATATATATTTGTCAAGGCTCTGAAAGAAACTTTTCTTTTTAACTCTGAAAGAAACTTTTCTTCTTAACAGGCTCCGAAAGAAACTTTTCTTCTTAAAGCATTATAATATCACATAGTTTAAAAAATCCTTAAATAAAAAATAAATACTGCATTTCACGAAACCTAAAAAAACGGAGTCCTATGATACTTCATAAGACTCCGATTCCTCTAATTCAAAACCTTCTCCTGATTTTGATTCATATTCTTTTCATTCATGTAGCTCTATTCTACTGCAATCTTTATCACAATACATTGCATTACCAACCACTTATCTGTTTCTTAAAACAAAACGGCTGGTTAATTCGTTCAAAGTTTCTGACTGTGCAGATAATTCCTGGCTTGTAGCAGAACATTCCTGCGCTGCGGCAGAGTTAGACTGTACCACTTCTGAAATCTGTCCTACTGCCTTATCTACTTCCTCCATAGCCCGTGCCTGTTGTTCAGACTGCTGGCTCAATACTTTGGAAGATTCTGCGATTTCTTCCATACCCTTAATTACTTTACCCATAGATTCAGAAACACGTTCCGCTGCGCTGCTTCCATCTTCAATTTCTTTTAATGTATCTTCAATTAAATCTCTGGTATCTACTGCAGATTTCGCACTTTGTTCTGCAAGACTGCGAATCTGATCTGCTACTACTGCAAATCCCTTTCCTGCTTCTCCTGCTCTGGCTGCCTCAATGGCTGCATTTAATGATAACAGATTCGTCTGACTTGCGATATCTTCAATATCATCAATAATCGTCTCAATCTTTTGTGAGGCTTCACTAATACGTCCCATAGCTGCAACCATGGCTGACATCTCACCACGTCCCACATCTGCCACATCCGCATAATTCTTCGCATCATGATAAGATTGTAATAAGTCTTCTGCTGTCTTTTCAATGGTAACTGTAACATTATTAATAGTTGCCTGTAATTCTTCTACCGTACCAGCCTGTTCTGTCGCTCCTTCTGCCAAATCCTGTGCAGATTCTGCAAGATTTTCTGCGCCTGCTCTTACCTGTGCGGAGGCATCCTGAACATTACGAAGAGTATTGTCAATCTGTCGGTTCATCTTATGGATGGACTTTATCAAATTAGTAAACTGTCCTACATATTTTTCTTCCATCTGGGTGTCAACAGTGTAATTACCACCTGCCATTTCACCAAGAAGTAATTCTACATCTGAAATAATCAGGTTCAGATTCTCCGCCATATTCTTAGTGGCAGTAAGCATATCCAAAATTTCATCCTGAATATCATATTCTGGGAATGGACTGCTTAAATCTCCTTCTGAAAATGCTTTTAATCTGTCTGCTAATTCGTTTAATGGTTTCTCAATTCCCTTAGAAATACGAACACCACGGCGAACTGCAAGCATAACAGAAACAACAATAATCAGAAGAATCGCCAAAGTTAAAATGATTTTGGCAGCTGTTAAAATCTTATGAGTATCGTCACCCTTTTCTACATTTACATCCATCAGATGCAACATTGCTTCATATACCTCTGTAAACCGAGGCGCCAGTTCATTTACAGCTCTATCCTGTGCTTTGGCACAAATTTCTCTGTCTGTAACGGAACCATATTCTAAAATCTCATCACTTAATTCCCAATAACCTTCCAGCTTATTCATAATATCTTCATAAGCCTCATGCCCTGCATCTGTTACCATAGAATGTTCTACAATAGCTATGTACTCGTTAAACAGCTCTTTTTCCTCATAATATACGGACATCATATGCTCAATCTCTGACTGCTCATCATATCCAATGGCACCACGTAATGAGCTTCGTGCTTCTGTAAAAGCTGTCATAGCCTTACCAATATCACCTTGGGAAAATCCATAATTCGCCAATGCATTTTCATATCTCGCCGATATTATAAACAATGCGATCGCTCCCAAAACACCGGCAACACTTGTGATAATCGTCACCACAAAAAATGACTGCATAAGTCTTGCTCTGATTCCTGTGTCTTTTGTTTCATTTGTCTTGTTAGTCTTATTTGTCTTACTCATCTTATTCGCCCTCCTAGCCCTAATATTCTGTCGTTTCTTACGTGGCTTCCTATCCTTGTAGCCCCTCTGCTGCAAATAAATATAACCCCCTTTTAATGGGTAGCAAATCTGCATAGGTATATTATATCATTTTTGTGGGAAAACACAAGCTTTTTTATGAGATATCTTGTATATTTTTTACGAAACAATTCATTTGTTTTATACTATTTTAAGCATAATACACGAACGCAGTGCCTTTTTCCAAGGAAACTCCCTTTTTTAAACAATTTCTACATCACCGATGCCAAAATAACACTCATAATAAGCCCTGCAAAGGTACTGAGCAGTCCTCCTGCAAGAGTCCATCTGGTTTTACTTACATTTACCGACATGAAATAAACACTCATGCAATACAACACTGTTTCCGTACAACTCATCAAAATCGAAGCTAATGTTCCAATATAAGAATCCGGTCCAAAGGTATGATAAATATCAAGCAAAAGTCCTGTAGCCGCAGAACCGCTGAACAATTTCACCACCATTAAAGGTATGATTTCTTTTGGAACTTTAAAAACCGTTCCCAAGGGTGTGAGCAGATTTGCCAGTGCATCAAGTGCCCCACTCTCTCTTAACACTCCTGTTCCTACTAACAATCCAATCAATGTGGGTGCCAGATGATACACAATTAAAAGTCCATCCTTTGCTCCCTTCACAAAAGTGTCATATACTTTCACTTTTTTCGTCATACCAAAAAGAATGATGTATAATATAAACAAAGGGATGATTAAATTCGAAACTTCCATTATCCATTTCATTTTACCATCTCCCTTTTTCGCATCATCAGACAAAAAATAATTGCTACCAATGTACTCACCAGTGTTGCGACAATGGCAGGGGCAACAATACCAGTAGGATTCACACTTCCATACTGCATTCTATAAGCAATAATATTAATTGGTATTAACTGCAGGGACGATATATTGATGACTAAAAAAGTACACATTTCATTGCTTGCTATCTCTTTCCCTCCATTGAGCCTTTGCAGTTCCTTCATGGCTAATAATCCGGACGGAGTCGCAGCCCAGCCCAGTCCCAAAATATTTGCCATCATATTGGTTGCAATATATTCATTGGCAATATCATCTTTCGGAATATTAGGAAACAAAAGAGCAATCAAAGGTTTCATTTTTCTGGATAAGGCATTGGTTAAACCACTCTCCTTGGCAATTTCCATTACACCACTCCACATAGCAACAACCCCCGCCATAGTAATGCACAGAGAAATGGCTTCTTTTGAAGAAGAAAGAAACGCCTCTGAAACCTCACTGGTCTTCCCGGTGAATATTCCAAACACAACTCCTATGATAATCATTCCTGCCCATAAATAGTTCAGCATATTCAATCCCTTTTTTATTAAACCTATTCCCACCACCATGAAAACATTCCATTTTTTATCTTTTTTCGTAATTCTTAAAAAACATTCCATTATTCATTGTTTTTTTTACAAATAAGGTTGACAAAATGCTACAGAATGTGCTAAATTTTACCTAGGGCATATGGCCACTGCAAAATTGTCCTGCATAAACGGCAAATTATTCACGAATAAGGAGGATTCAACATGAAAAGTACAGGTATTGTAAGAAAATTAGATGAATTAGGACGTATCACTATCCCTATTGAGTTAAGAAGAACTCTTGATGTAGTAGAACGTGATCCAATCGAAATCTTTACTGACGAAGGAACTATTATTTTAAAGAAATATGTTCCTGCAGATATCTTCACAGGTGAAATGGATGATCTTATCGAATATAAAGGTAAGAAAGTATCTAAAGCTACTATCCGTGAACTAGCAAGAATCGCTGGTATGGAATTCAAGGATAACTAATATTTAATTATTCATAAAAACATAAAAACGAGCTTCGGCTCGTTTTTTTATTTTTTAGTATCAAAATAGTATCACAAAATGCCCTTCCATCCCCCATCTTTTCTGACTTTCCGACAATCATGCTATAAAAAATAGTATCAAAATAGTATCACGAAAAATCAAAATTCCCTATTTTCCGAACTTTTTCGACCAAAAATATCATTCACCCACAATTGTAGGAATGATACGATCATTCCAGCTATATTAATAAGGGTTTAAAACAAGGTCAGGGAGCGAAAATAAGGAGGAAAAAAGAAAATGATTAAAATGTCAAGAAAAGCTAAAAAAGCTATGGCAG
>JAFQCI010000125.1 GCA_017416505.1 Lachnospiraceae bacterium | reverse complement strand
TGGATGTTCATCATGAGAGGAATAAAACTCAGCATTATCTTTTTCCTTAAGACAATGAAACAATTGCAAAAGATTTTCTCTCATAGTGAGAACGTTCATTTTGTCAAACATAGAAAGATAATCCTTTAAAATTTCCTTATCCTCAATCACCAAAGGAGCGTTTTGTGTTAAAAAACACAGAAAGTCATGGTATTTGCTTTCTACACCCTTTTTATTGAGATAGATTTTCATTTTTTCGTCAGATAGAGGATGAAAATTGATGGTATAACACCTACTAGATATTGTATCAATCAATACATCTTTCTGAGTATGAATAATCAAAATATTAGTTTCATGTCTATCTTCTAATAACTTTAACAAGCGATTTTGAGTCTGTATCGTCATTGTGTGGGCGTTATAAATAACAATTACTTTACGTGTCCCCACACTTGAACGATTAGCCATATCAAGAAGGCTATTAATATCGTCAACCTTCAGGGATTTTGAAGGATCGGTGTGAAAATAGTCGGGGTTTGTAATCAAATCGCCCTCTGAACAGCCCAGAAGCGCCGCAGAAACGAATTTAGCGGCTTCTGCCTTGCCCAGACCGCCTATGCCCTTTAAAATCAATCCTGGAGGCTTTTTGAGCGTCAGATAATCATTTATTTGACTCATCGTGTCACTATTTATTATTTCATTCAAGTTCATTGCCTGTTCCTCCTTTTATTTCTTGTCTGGTTAAATAGAGATAATGATTTTTGTTTTGTATATATACCGGTCCTGTTTTATCTTGAATTTTGGAAAGAAGACACTCCTGATCGGATAATCTTTTGTATGCATGGTAAGCCATGTTTAGCAATAGGGCTTCCCTTGTCATAATTCCGGCAGTATCTTTACTGTAAACACTCTGAATCATGTGATATATTAGATTTTTCTTTTCGATGGATACAAAAGATTGTATTTCAGAAAAGTATTTTTCTATTATCTGAATACTTAAAACTTCTTTAGGTATTAGCGAATACTCTCCCACCCTCTCGGCTTGTGGATAAGGAGTAAACAAATGCGATATACCTATTCCAAATAATAAGGCACCACATACCATTAGTTCTTCATCCAGTTCAATCTTCAAATCAGGTTGATAAGAGTAAAGTTTGTGAGAGCGCATGAGTTGTAGAGCCATGCTCGTTACAGACACAGTCTGTACAAGTAGTCCACCATTATAACTTCCGGATAGATTTAAAGAAGCCGGCGCTTCTTTAAATCTATTCATTTCACCATTAAAGACGGTAGTTAATAATTCATGAAGTCCTTGATTCTTAACCAGGGACATTTGTTTTCTAAGTGTTATTAGATATTTTTCCGTCTCTTCTTCAGAGATTCCCTTTATAAAGCAACTCATCTCTGCGTCTGCCACAAGTTCCATCCTGAAACATATGAATTCGGGTAAAGAAGAATTTAAGGTCACTTCGCCATATGCTCTAACCACCTTACCTTTGAAGGTCAAATACTCGTCCTCAATGTTATTGTCCCAAATACGACCAAAGAGAACTCCGCTTTTGTCTTCCAGCCTTAATTGAAGGTATGGAATTACGGAATCTTTGGTGTACTCCAATTTGATGTCTTTTAACAGAAACTCTTCCACTATCTCTTTTGCAAAGTGTTCAGTGATCTGCGACACGTAGATTTTCTTCATTTGCTACTCTCCTACTCTCTTGATTATTTGTATTTAACGATTTCAGAAGCTTACCGTAATACTCTTCTATTAACCTATCTAGTTCTTCATCTTCCGGATAACAAAAATACTTTGTTTCCTCCGGTTTTAAAAGAGAACTTACAACATGGCAATTTCTGAACAAATACATCTCACCGCAGCGAGCAAAAATCTCGCACTTTCTCAGATAATATCTAAGATCATATTTTCCTTTTAATACAATTTCACTACTACCCTCTTTCTTGCTGTCATTAACAGTTTTAGTAAGAAGATATTGGTATCTCATGGCTATACGGCTAAAATCGTAACTTAAAGAAAGATTACCAAGTGCATCGTCTATCAGATGGAAATACTCATGTGTAAAAGACTGTGGATGTCGAAAATCCACTACCATTGTTGAAATGGATGGATAATAGAGACCGGTTGCACGGTGTTTTCCAAGTTTTCTAAACCTTAATGAAACATTCTTACACTTAAAATCATGAAATACATGATGATTCAGGCTTTTAAATTCAGTCACAATCTTATCAACAAGGTTCAAATCCACTTCCTCATCAAATTCCACAAAACCAAAAAACTCGTTTAACTCGGAATCCTTCATTTCTTTCAAAATGTGATTTGGTATATTGCGTTTTGTGGTGTAGGCCTTTGCAACCATTCCTCTCAGTTCCTTGCGGTGCTTCTCTTCTGCTACTGTGTCCTGTATGTTAGAAACAATGTGATGCAATGCATATAGAGAATATGTACCCGTAGGATACGTTAAATGGATTCCATAAGAGGAATATTCTGATTCGAAAATGTCGTCCAAGGTGTACTTTTCCAATGAGTATGCATAAGAGACAATCCTCACTTCGGCAGAAAATGATGTTAGCATTTCAGAAAAAGATGTAATGGTACCTATACTAAGACCTTCCTTCACCATAAAACCATCTTTTAAGTCGTAGCCATTATCAATTAAAAAGTCATAATACCAATCTGGTATATCACTTCTCTTCCACACATGCTTTTGCAAATTGTAAGTAAAATTACCTGCAAGACGTTTTAACATCAATTGTATTTCTTCATCCTCTCTTGCTTCATCGGCAAGCAGGTTTAACCATTTCACCAAAAAGAATGGATAAAACAAAAATTCTCCGTGAGCCATAGGTATTTTACGACTTTTGTTTACGCGATAATAATACTCACTATCTGTAAATCGCTTCTTTGGGTCGCATGGCACATAGTAATCACGCCCTTTTATTGTTGCTTTTATGATTTGGTCGCATTTTGTTACTGCCGTAGCCAACCCTTTTTCGAATGAAGTTTCCGCAACCTCTACTTTGAAATCCTCAAAATCAGGCATAAAGTTCAATAAAAAAGGAATCCCTTCGTTTAAAAGGCATTCCTCAGAATTTATACTCTTTAATTTTGATTTTATAGCCTTGTGTATAGCATGCTCGATTTGAAGCAAGGCTTTACTGATTTCCGTATCCAAAGGCGGGTATTTCAAATCACACAACCGAACGGTTCGGTTTTCATTTTTAAAAACGGTACGCTCCTTCTTTTCTCGTGCTAAAGACAAAATGCGTTCGCCGTTCTGCAGATACACAAGGTATCCGTTTTCTTCTTCGGGTGGCACTATGTAGATATCTTCATCCAGCAGACCAACCAGTTTCAATAGTTCTTGTAGTTCACTCATATGTGTTCCTCCTTTTAAAATAAAAAAAGACATCCGAAGATGTCATTCCATAGTGATACAATATGACCTATTTATCTAGGGATTGATAACCGAGAGCTGCCAAAAGGCTTTTCTGCTAAATGAAATAGGTTTTTCTAAAGTATAGCAATCCTTAACCGAAATGTCAAATAATAAGAATGCCTCGTGTTGCATAAATAAAACGCAAAACCGAACGGTTCGGTTACAACGCAAAAAGTTTAAAAATTAATTTATTTAAAGTTGATTTTTAAAATAGTGTGTGTAATAATGTAAAAAGGAGTATTAATAAAACAGAAAACCGAACCGTTCGGTTTTTACAAAAGGAGGAAACATATGGCAGTAACATTATGTGTTTATAACTTAAAGGGAGGAATCGGAAAGACGGCAGCGTCTTACAATATAGCTAGCCAGTTAGCGATGAATGGAAAAAAGGTTTTGGCTATAGATGGCGACAGACAGCAAAATCTTACGCAAGCCTTTTTTGAAAACATACCGGATGAACAACTTACGCCGACTACGGATATTTTTGAAAATGGAGAATTAAAGGAAGACGTTGAAACCCTTTATCATGTCTTGGAAGAAAACACAAATATTTATAATGCTATCAGAACGGTTGAATATTCTACAAAAAGAAAGCTGAAAAACAAGTTTAAAAAGTTGGAGTGTAAAGTAGATGTCCTGTTAGGCAGCAAAGATATGAAATATTTTGCTTGCGAAGATTTTGAATTGTTAAAAGAAAAATTATCTGTGTTACAGGATGAATACGATTATATCATTATTGACACACCGCCAAATGCTAATGTTATAACAATGTTATATTTGATAGCAAGTGACTATGTGCTTATACCAATGCATTTGGCAAAAAGTTCGAGCATACATGCGTATAACGATGTAATTGAGGCTGTTCGTGAAGCAAGAAATGATTACGGCAATGAGAACCTAACCATTCTGGGAAGTTTTTATACCGCAGTACAATTGTATAAAAGCGATCAGCTTGAAGAAATGAATTATTGTATGAGTAATGAAATAAGGGAAAGTATGAGTTTATTTAAAACGGCAATTCGTTTTGATTATGCTTCTACACAAAAGACGGAAAGAACCGGAAAACCTTTATGTGTTTGTTGTGCTAGCACAGACATAGCAAATGATTACAAGAATTTAGTTAAAGAAATCGAAAAGAAAATTAAAGAGGAGGCACGTGCGTAATGGCAAAAACACTACCAAATCAGGCAATGAAAAGAATGAACTCCATATCTCAGTTGGCGAAGAAATCACAGGAATTCAAGCAAGAGATTAGTGCGGCTGAGAATGTACAGGACTTACCGGAAGACGTAAGAGGAAAAATCATAATGTTGCCGGATGAAATGTTGCTTGACGATCCGTTCAACCTAGAAACATACGGCGAAAATGAGGTGGAAGAATTCGCAGACATCATGCGTAAATATGGCTTCAGAGGCGTGGTGATTGCATACCCATACGAAGGCAAATACATGATAGAGTCCGGACACAGAAGAAGAGAAGCGGGACGCCGTGCGGGGATAAAAGATATACCGACGTATTTAGTTGAACCACCGAAAAGTGAATGGGAAAGAAGACTTAACCTGTTGATGGCTAATCTCAATAATAGAGATTACACGCCAATGATAATAGCGAGAGTTGCACAAGGCACCTATGAAGCTCAGATCATGAAGATAGCCGATTTAAAGGAAAAAGGGGAACTACAGGAGGGAGAAAACACCAATCCAAATGAATTAACAGCCGAGTTTATGAGGCTCGATTCAACAACTGTCGAATTGTATAGAAGACTTTTGAAACTAATTCCAGAATTGCAAGAACTTGCAGACGATAAAAGATATTCATGGTCTGCAATTGCATACGCAAGCAATATGGCCGAAACGTATCAGAAAAAGTTGTACCAAGGTATTGTAGAAAAGACGGATAAAGACGGTGCTAACACCGTTACAAAAGCATGGATCAAGAAAACTATTCAGAATTTGAAACTCGAAGAGAAGACCGGCGAAATAGCAAAGGTGGTAGAAACAAAAGAAAAGCCTACTCGGGTTCGCAGAAAAGATGGTACAAAAATCATTATGAATTGTACAAAGAGTCTGAAAGATGTTTTGGAAAACGATGCAATTATTAGGGATAACGAAGTGGAAACAGTAGTAAAAACCTTGAAGGGGCTGCAGAAGAGCATCGAAAAGAAACTTGCAGAACTGACGAAATAAAATGAAAAACCGAACCGTTCGGTTTTTGAAAGAGGATGGGAAACATCCTCTTTTTTTATGCCGGAATCAGCTCTGGTCTTATGCCCAGTAGCAGTATGTCATCCAACCCTTTTCCGAAACCCGCATTCCATCGGGTCACATAAGAAGTAAACCCGTTTTCTTTCAAAAGTTTTACTAGATTCTTTTCGTGCCTTTGCACAGCTTCGTTCACCAACTTATCCGCATCATACGCAACGGCGGCAGCAGTACAACCCAGCGATTTGAGATAATCTAGGCACGACATACCACTAGAATCTTTATCTGTCAGTTTTGAATAGGTGCCAGTACCGGGAAGGCAGATTACAATCACTTTCAAAAGGTGATTTGCAACAATTGCTTTCTTTTCGCCCTCGGTAACATAAAAAAGATAAGTGTCATCAAGGGTAGGAGAGTAGTAAATACTGATATTGCTACCTGAACGGCAACCATTGTTGTAAATGTTATATGTGTTGCCGTTTTCATCATTCTCTTCTTTGTACGAAGAAAAGTTTTTGTATTTATTCATCTCTTTCCCTTTTTCATTCACTTCAGGCTTATCCAATCTGAGCCTTAATCTGTAAATCTTTCGATTTCTGTCAAATACCGGTATCAGCATTCCGCTTTTACCAACGAAGGACCAATGCCCATCGTCCAGTTGATAGAAGCCGGGCACACCTGCAAGAGTACCATATTTCTTTGTCAGAGCATTACAAATTCGCCGGCGCATGTACTGGTCTGAATAGATTCCCTTGTCTTTGTCAAACTTTTTGACAAATGAAAGCGAGCGAATCTGGCTGTCTTTTACTAACTTCTTCGTCCAACCATCATCTAATAGTTTCTTCAAGTGTTTTTCGGATAGCGACAATTGTGCCATGAAGTCTCGATATACCTTATCCAACTCTTCGTTTGGAAGAGGAGGGTTGCTTATATCTTCCGGCTTCACGGAAGGCGTTAAAGGGGTGTAAACATACCCTTTCGCGTGACTATCCTTTTCGGCATCTTTCTTTACGTCTGTGTAAAGTATGGAACCGTCTGACAGTTCTTTGACAGAATAATAGGTTTTCCCATTTATGGAACTTGTGATTTCTGAAG
>JAFQCI010000013.1 GCA_017416505.1 Lachnospiraceae bacterium | reverse complement strand
TCAGACACTCGCATATCGAAAAGAAACATATGAGAAAGAGAAAAAATCCGTAAGTAAAACCGACTGTAATAACTACTGCAACAGACGATTAAAGAAGGAATATGAATGGCTGAAAGAAGTAGATAAATTTGCTTTGACAAAGCGGAGCGAAGACACGAGGTTTATGAAGCAGGAAGCCTATTGGCTTTAGACAATGGGTAGTTCACGGCACATTGATAACTTAATAAAAGGCTTTACATTCTTTTTGTGATTATGCTACTATAAAAGCAGAGAGGGGTGTGATGTAATGTCAGATAATGAGTTATTATTAGCAATATCTAATATCGTACAATCGCAAGTTGAACCACTAAAAAATGAAATACAACGAGTAGAAACGTCCCTTAGGGATGAAATAAAAGAAATTAGATTATCACTTGAGAATGATGTGATTCCTAGATTGGAGAACATCGAAGATTGTTATGTTTCGACTTTTAACAAGTATTCAGAAAGTTTTAATAAAATAGAAGCAATTCAATCAGATGTTGATATGTTAAAAAAGGTAGTAGCAGAACATAGCGAAAAACTGCAAAAAATATCATAACAATTTCATAAAGTAATATATCAAAGGGTGTAAAGTTTTTTATTAAGGAATCAAGGCTTTGCACTTTTTTGATGTAATTCATCGATAGAAATAAAGTCAATGCTTAATCGCATAGGGGTAAGTAGAAGTGGAATTTAGAATTGCACTCAAGAAAAAGAAAAAACTTTTCAAAAACCTATTAAGTTTTGAAAAAATCCATCCGATAATATAGACATAAAACAAAGAAAAGTGTGGTACTTAAGACTACATACGAAAATTAAGAGAAAAGGATAGGTGTTATATTATGAGAATTAACCATAACATTCCAGCATTAATTGCAAATAATCAATTAGCAGCTACAAACAATAACTTAGCGAAATCTTTACAAAAGCTTTCTTCTGGTAAGAGAATTAACAAGGCAGCAGACGATGCAGCAGGTCTTGCAATTTCTCAGAAGATGGATACTCAGGTTAGAGGTTTAACTCAGGCTACCAGAAATGCGAACGATGGTATTTCTGTTATCCAGACAGCAGAAGGTGCTTTAAATGAAGTACATTCTATGTTACAAAGAATGAGAGAATTAGCTGTTCAGGTTTCTAACGGAACTTACGATGAAGTAGACAGAGCTTCCGTTCAGGACGAAATCAATCAGTTAAACGAAGAGATTCAAAGAATCTCAGATACGACTGAATTCAATGAAAGAAAATTATTAAATGGTGAGATTGATAGAAGAAGTTATTCTACTACTAAGAATTTGAATATCGTATCTCTTTCTGATGGTGTTAATCCAGCAGATTATGGTTTGACAGTAACTCAGGATGCAAGACAGGCTGTTCTTGTAGGAGATAATATTGATAAAACTTCTATTACAGGTTTGTTAGATTCTAATAACTTGGTTACAGAAAAGGCATCAGGTACGATTAATATTAATGGTGAAGAAGTAAAAATCGAAGCAGGTGATACTGCAGATGATGTATATGATAAGCTTCGTGAACTTTGTGAAAGAGTAAATGTGGACGTATTTACTATCAGTGATAAAACGATTAACCCGGCAACTGCAGATGTGAATGCAGGATATCAGGCAGAAACTTTTGCTTTTGATGAATCAAAGATGTTAGTATTTTGTTCAAAAGAATATGGTTCAGACCAAAAAGTGGAAGTTTACTGTGACAGTACAGAATTAAAGACATTATTAGGTATTACGAATGGTCGAGCAACTGGTGTTGATGTAAAAGCAGAATTCCCACTAGATACGAAAGATATCGATGATGATAGCAATACAACAGAACGTATTGGTTTTTCGGATACTGCTACTATTGCATGTAAGGGAAATGTTATTACAGTGACAGATAAAGATGGTTTTGAAATGAAGTTTGAACCTATCATTGGTGCAGTAGGAACAAAATTTACAGATGCTTTTGTTAAAGCTGGCGCTGGAGATGTGACTCCAGCGAAAAATCCAACGGGTGGCAAAAACATTGAAGCAGTTGTAAACGTTCTTGATGCAGGTCCAATGGATTTACAAATCGGTGCAAATGAAGGACAGATGATGGAAATCAGAATTCCAGCTATGACTCCAAAGGCACTTGGCATTGACAAGTTAAATTTAGCAACTGCAGATGGAGCTCAGGCAGCGATTACTACTATCGATGCTGCAGTAAATAAAGTATCTCAGATGCGTTCTAAGTTAGGTGCTTACCAGAACAGATTAGAGCATACGGTTGCTAACTTAGGTGTTGCTTCTGAAAACATGACAGAATCTTTATCACGTATCGAAGATGCAGATATGGCAGCAGAAATGTCAACTTATACACAGACAAATGTATTAGCACAGGCTGGTACTTCAATGCTTGCAAAAGCAAACGATATGCCAAATACAGTATTACAATTATTACAACAATAATAAACTGAGATTGTCGTGAATAATTGAGGATAAATAAAATGTTACCTGATTTCATGACTGAAACAGGGGTGAAGGTATTACTTATAAGGTATACCTGCATCATGATTCAAAAAACATAACAGTTTCATATATCGAGGGTTTCATGGGGCGGTTAGCTATAGTATAGCTAACCGTTTCGTGAAATATAGAAAAAGTAATTTAAGGAGCGGTTATATGACAAAAGAACAAATTAATGAATTTAGTTATCGTATTACCAATGCCAACTCCGGACAGATGGTTGTAGTATTATATGACATGGAACTTGTTTATATAGAAGAGGCGTTATCCTTACAGGAGGACAAGGACAAATTTGTTATGAAAGTAAGGCAGGCACAAAAAGTACATCAGGAATTAATGAATACCTTATCTTATGAGGAAGCACCTGCTGTTGCACTTGATGTAATGGCATTGTATCTTTTTGTAAACAAGAAATTGGTGGAATCCATAGTAAAACGGAAAAATATAGAGTTAGAAGCTGCTATAAAGGTGTTAAAAGATTTAAGAGTAGGTTTTGAGGCACATGCAAAATTAGATATGTCCCAACCATTAATGCAGAATTCTCATCAGGTGTATGCTGGTTTAACCTATGGAAAGGGTTACTTAAATGAATCTTATGATGTTATGGCACAACAATCCAGAGGATTTAAAGCGTAGAAAAAAGAAATGATGGAAAGCGAAAGCCTGGTATGCAAAAAATGCATGCCTGGCTTTTTGCTTCATTAGGGGAGAAAGAGAAAATGATGTAGCATGAAAATAGTGACGGCGAGATGACAAATATTACAATAAAATTAAATGCATGAAAAAAATGAAAGAATCATTTGCTTTTTTCAGTTATATATGATATCTTAAAACAAAGCATATTTCTACACATCAGATATGAATTCCATAAATTCATTTTCCAATATTCTAATGCAGATAACATACTTTTCTATCTGTTCTTTGCAGAAAATTCATGCTTTTATTCATATTTTTAGTAGGAGTTTTCTGGTGAAGAGTGAACTCCTGATAACTGAATAAGGAGGTCGTAGGGAGAAAAATACCGAAGGAAAAAACCAACACAGATAATGAGAAGGAGTGGACATAATGACAGATCAAGAAATATTATTAGCCATGGCTAATATGCTAGAACCAATCAAAAATGACATGAAGGAGGTGAAAGAAGAAATTCAGATTCTGCAAGGGGACATGAAGGAAGTGAAGGCAGATATTCAAACTCTGCAGGGAGACATGAAGGAAGTGAAGGAAGAAATTCAGATCCTGCAAGGGGACATGAAGGAAGTGAAGGCAGATAT
>JAFQCI010000124.1 GCA_017416505.1 Lachnospiraceae bacterium | reverse complement strand
CCTCAATTATTCTATTGTATTAAAAATTTGCTGCTCGCTTCATTGGTTGCATCTGCTTACAGCCCTTGGTCTTTTGGACACTTACCTTAACCTGTCCTACCTGACCGTTTCCTCTGCGGTTTTCCAGCACCATCACTCTCTCATCATCTATAATGGCTACAATGTCTCTGTTGCATTTTCCACAGGTTATTTCTAAATTGCACATGCCCTGACATTTCATCAGAACCCTGCCACATACCGGGCAGCTTACAAATCTTTTTTCTTTTCTATCTATCATCATCAAAATCCTCCTGTTGATTGTAATTACTCAACGGTAAAGGGAAAGGAAAACCATTGATGACTGTTGAATGACGAATGAGTTCCGATGTGCCGAAGTCCGCACCACTCGTCTTTTGTACTTCTCGCTGACCTTTATTCCTGACTAACTCCATTCCTTAGATTTATCGCCCCTCCACAAACCACATATTATTATCTTCATAATACAGATGACTTTCCTTGCCATCTATGATGCAGGTATATCTCATGCCGACTCCCCCGGCACGCAGGCTTGCTGCTCTGCACATCCTTTGGTGTAACACCACGCATGTCCATAATTCTTCGTAGATTAACACCAGTTTCTCGTTTGTTGATTAAAGGGAACATAAGGCACCTTCCTTTCTGTACACTATTTTGCCTTCCTTACTGCAAATTTATCTCTTCTTATATGAATAAATACCCTTCTTATCCTTTAAATGACATATCAAATGCCGGCGCCATTCCTTCAATCTCACTTCTGCTCAGTCCATACTGTCCGGCAAGTCTTCTCCAATTGCTTTCCACCACATTCTTGATTCCCTGTAATTCCTCTAACGCCTGCGCATCCGTTAATCCGTACATTTTTGCAACAGACAACGCCAGATTAAAGTCAATCAGATTATTATCAGAATCCACATTGAGCGATAATGTATCTCCATAAATATTAGGATTTACATCATATAGCGGAGACAGACTCCATCCATCCTTTACAAGAACAAACCCATGATTTCTCAGATGGTCGTCAGTGTTCGACACCGCCATATTTAAAACAATCCTACGCCACAGTTCCAGCAAATCTTTCCCCGGTGTTGCACTATTGGTTTTTATGATTGATGCAATCTCCATGTAACTTGAGCCAGCTGACGCATTCATTCCATCTGTCTTACCTAAAAGTGTCATTGCAGAAGCAAAATGAATTCTCCTATCTCCTTCTCTATCAAATCGCTTTATTAAGAATGTACTTCCTGTTTTAGAAAAGTTCTCCAGCTTCGCTTCCGGAACATTCAAGTTACACATAACCGCTAAATCGTGGACTACCATTTCCCATGCCCCCACATTGATTTCATCATGTTTTGATGGGAATTTTGCAATCCATAAAGAACCATCCGGTGCAACAACAGTCGCCTTAGGTCTAGCTCCACCTAATGAAGAACCCGGTGCTACTAACTGTTTCAACCACTTTTCTTCCATACCATCATCGTTCTTTTCAAATGCCAAAGAGGCTAACTCCAGTTTACGAAGTGTTGTCCAAGGTGGAGTTTCCAATTCTTTATCATCAGACATAAACGAACCACCTTTCGATGTAGAAAATCTTAAGCCACCCATTCTTGTCTCATCATAGACTCCTATCAGAAAATCTACTTCTGTTAAAGTCCTAGGTTTTCTCTCTTCCTTCTTGGCAATAATCGCTTCACGCCTCTTCATCAAAAGACGTCCCCATCTGTCGGGGCAGGAATCCTCAAACACACCAAACATCAACTTATCTGCCGGTGTATACTGACGTCCCTTAAACATTCTCAAATCCGGATCTAGGGTCACATTATTGGTCAAATCATTTAACCATTCGTCGTCATATTCAAAAGACACTATCTGTTTTCCTCTACCGCCGTCTACATACAACGTACCTATTAACGATGGAGTATCTGATTTCCAATTCTCATATACATAAATCTCATTTACATTATCCATCTAATCCCTACTTCCTTTTTGCTCGTTTCGGAGTCACTAAATTCATATCCTGAATTCTTCTGCCAAACTCATCATCCTGCGCCACTAACTCTAAATCTTTATCCATACCGCCCAAAGCATGTAACACCGCAGCATAAGTTCCTATAGCCACCGTTGGAGTACCTTTTTCCACTGCCCACAACGTAGCCCTACTAATCCCAGCTCTTTCTGCCACCAATTCTGTAGAAAGATTGCGACGCAATCTGGCCATCTTTATCTGTTCACCCATCTTTTCTAATATTTTTTGTGTATCCGGCATAACTACTACTGTTTTTTTACTCATATTTTCACCTCTTATGTTTAATATATTAAACAAATTATTTTATTTTGTCAATTTTATTAAACATAAAGTTTTATAATTCTGATTTTCTATTATGCCCATTTCTTGTCCAAACATTTATGTTTATCTTTGTTTTTCCTGGCAAATGATTATATTCACGACTAAAATCTATCTGACGAATTTCTCCAGTCAGCCTAATTTCTTTCGGCTAATTCATAATCAAATTGCATTTTAGCCGAAATGCACTCATTTTACTCTTCCAACAACCACTCCACAAGGCTTATCGATTTGATTCCTTCATACGAAGTGTCTAATCCCGGATTCAGCGATAACACCATCTTTTCATAATTATCACTAATTTTCTCCAAAGGTGCCAACTCTCTGACACGAACTTCCTCACTTGTCATAGATTCTGTTACCTGAACATAAAGCTTGTTATCCGCTTTTGTTGCAATAAAATCCTCTTCCGAATTATCAACTTTTCCTATTGCAACATCAAAGCCTCTACGAAGCAGCTCGAAATATACAACATTTTCTAATACATGGCCACTGTCTCTGTTCCGAAAACCAAGCAGATAATTTCTAAGACCAATATCTGCAACATAAAATTTACCAAGTGTACGTAAAAACTCTTTGCTTTTAATATCAAATCGCTTGATGTCATAGAAGAAATAAGACTCCAATAAAGCATTCACATATGCCTGAACCGTATGTGCACTTGGTGTCCCCTTCCACTTTCCATCATCCAACAAACCTTCATTAACAAGCACATTGCCGATAGAAGAAATAGAAATATTACTGCCAATATTATCTGCTAAATACAACACTATCTTACGCAGCAACACCGGGTCAGTAATTCTTTTCTGCCCTCTTCGATTCTCTCTTTCCAAAATGTCACGCACAATTACAGTAGAATAAATACCTTCTAACAGCATCAGAGCCTTTTCCTGATCCAAACCTACATCAGCAATTCCCGGCATTCCACCAAATCGCATATATGCATCAAACACTTCTCTCAGTTCATAATGTTCCCCTGTCTTATCATACACCAGCTTTCGAACATCGCCCAAAGCACTTTTCGCTTCTTTTACCTCAAAGTTATGAAAATATAAAAAATGAATTTATAGCATCTTCCCAGTTCGGCACTCTCTGTACTTCGTCAAAAAAGAAATACATTCTCTTTTGCGGTAGCACGCGCTCTTTTACATAATTGCAAAACTCATCTGCCGTCATTTCTTTGAATGCATGAGATTCAAAGTTCATTTCCACTATTTGTTCATCACAAATACCACTATTCTTCAAATGCTCCGCCACCAGCTTTAATAAACTCGATTTGTCGCATCTTCAAATTCCTGTCACCACCTTTACTAGCTCTGTGTCCTGAAAAGCAATCAGTTTCTTTAAATATCTATCACACTTTTTGAGTTCATGTGTATCTATCATTTGCTATCCCTCCTTGTAAAAGCATTGTAGCAAAAACTTTCTCAAAAATCGACTTTATGCACTAAAATGCAAAAACTTTTATTTTTCGACTTTTTTGCACTTCAACCTCAAGACCAATAAAAGCAGCAGTAATCGGATGCCCCCAATTACTACTGCCCGCTTTTTACTATATTATCGATTGCTCACTTTTTAACGATAACTACTACTCTGTTACCAATGCCTTCATTTTTATATCTTCACTAAACGCCATAACAACACCTTCTTATGCTGCTTAATTGCCAAAGACATACTACATACATTTTCGTATCTTACCAATCAGCGTAATATCTGCCGGCAACCATTCCACAGAATCCAACTCATCCTTCGTCAACCACTTCGCCGCCTCGTGTTCCTTAAGAACCAAATCACCTGAAACAATCTCTGCCCAAAAACAATCCATTGATAAATGGAATGTCGGATAATCATATTCAATCGTATCTATCAATTCCCCAACTAGGATTTCTGTATCAAGCTCCTCCTTTATCTCACGAACAAGAGCTTCCTGTGGTGTTTCACCTTCTTCCATCTTTCCTCCTGGAAATTCCCAGCCACCTTTCAAGTCACCATATCCTCTTTGAGTTGCAAAGATAATCGATTCCCCTTCTTCATTTATCGCCTTAATAACCGCTGCCACTACTCGTATTGTTTTCATTCTAAGCCTCCTCGTTTTACAAAGCAAAATACCCTCTCACTTATGCAGTTAGAGGCTTTCACCTCTACTCATTTACAATATATTCATATAAATCCCCACGTACCGGAACATCCAGCAACCATTCAATTTCAACAGCCGTTTTATCCGTATTTGGCATAATAAACTCTTTTACTTTTCCACTTGCCTGCATGTGCCCCAAATAATAAAATTCTTTTGAAATCTTATCATCTTTGTTTTTACGCACAAACAAATGAACCTGTATTCCTCGCTCAGTAGCATGTAAAAAGTTTTGCACATCTTCGGAAGATATACTCCTTCCTGATTTCGATATTGCAATCAAACTATTACTACTCGTAAAATGGTCCTCATATTTAGTAGTATCACTAATATCCTCTGACTTGTCATAGTTAATAAATACAGGAAACGTTTTTGTCTTCTTATCATACTTGTACCCGCCGATATTCAACGGTACTTCATTTGTTTCCCAGTTAAGCAATCGGCAAACATCTTCATACGTATATTTTTGATATAGCACAAAATCTGTTTCCTTATATGTGTCAGAGAAATCTCGTTCATATCGACTGATACCAAACTCAGTCAATTCCTTCAAAATCTCATAAAAATCCCTATTGGCGAGCATTTTCTCAAATGATTTTGAAACATGATAATCTATCCCGTCCTCGTCCTCTTTTTCAATAAAAATACACTCTGCATATGTATTTTTACTTGCACCTGCCGGGAACTCATTTGTCATGATGTTAATAATATTTTTCTTCTGGTCGTCACTCATCTGAATTCCATAATCCACTTTGAGTTCTTCCTGTAAACCAGCAAACAACGACAATCTATGTGCATATACAAGCATCCTATTCAGAAGTCGTAATTCTTGAATTCTTTTACCACTAGCAAGCTTCTTTGACACAAATTCAATAACCTTCTCCTCTTCCGGTGCCAGTCTTATTTCATATTCCTTCTCATACTTTACAAGAAATTTATAATAAGAACCCAAGCTGTTATTGTCAAAAATACGTAAAACGTCCATCTCACCGTAATCGTCAAAATCTCTTAATCTTGGAATTCGTCCCAACTTATTTTTGAGATTCGTATAATTCTCTTTGATAAGCTTAATGTCACTGAAATTGGCATTATCCACAGCTGCAAAGATACGTTTTCTACTTATCTCATCAAAATGAATCGTACTTGCACCTGGAATTACTCTGCCACCTTCCATCAAGTATCTTCTAATATTATCTTTGTTATAACTACGATCTCCAGAAAGTGCAATCGGAATCATAAAATTATTCTTATAATTACCAATAAAATCAAGAATCACAACATATTCCTTCTCCGATGCCTTCCTAAGTCCACGTCCCAACTGTTGAATAAAAACAATAGGAGACTGTGTTGGACGAAGCATAATAACCTGATTTACTTCCACAATATCTGTACCTTCCGAAAAAATATCAACGGTGATAATGTAATCCAAATAATCATCTTCCTCTGATTGCTTTTCTCCTAGTTGGGGGATATTTTTTAATTCTTCACCCATTCTACTCTTTTTCACTGGCAGATATAGTACCCCTACTCAACACAAATAATTCCACTTCGCACACTATGTGTCGATAATTCATCTCTTATATTTTGTAGCAATTCATCTCCAATAGCATATAATGGTTTCTTTTCATCAAGATAATCTATTTTCTCAGATGTATAAAACCTAAAATCAAATAATATCCTTCTAACCTTTCCTTCAATCATTATCGGAATCGTAATGTATGTATATTTAGAACTATCCTTTTCAACAAGTTCGGCTGGAATCTCCAAACCCGGTAAAATTCTAAGTCTCTTCCTTTTATTTTGTGCATAATCACATATTGGAGAAATCTCTAATTCTATACCTTTTACATTTTCTTGCATAATTTCATCTATCTTGTGTGCCTCACATATCTCTTTTTTCAATTTCTGTGTAGATTCATATATATTACCTGGTCTTTTCTGGTCTAAAATATAATTTCTTACATTTAGCAATGAATTTATTAAACTAATATTATCCCTATACATTCCACATAAAAGCTCTCTAACCTTATCATAACCATCATCCTTAGATTTAAATAGTCTGTTCAATTCACCGCTTTCAAACTTAACTTCCCCTTCTTCATATATGTAAAATTTCTTTTCATCATGTGAAAGAATATATTCCTTATCATCATGAATTAACGAAAGAATTATATTCCCATTAATACCTTCTTTCGTCTGTGGTAAACTGACTTCTCCTGCAATCACTTTAACCCTTTGATCAACTTCTACTCCATTAAAATCATTAGTAATACTGTTCATCGAATAATATACATTTCTTATAATGCTCTCATTTGATATCTCTAATGTTTGCCCAGCATATGCTTTCGCCATTCTCACCATACACACTTTTAAGTTGTCATTCCAGTTCTGATTTTCATTATCAAAAAGCGTACCTATTGCCTGAACCGTTTCTTTTGATGATATTTTAATACCATTTTCCCAATTACATAGTATTAAAAATGAATCAACCAATTCTAGTTGTGTCCTCAAATTTTTCTCAATAATATCCATACCTGCATCTTTAAGTTTCCACTCTGTTTTCATGCCATCTTTACCTGAACTCACTGCTTCAAAACATAGTGATTTTTCCATATTCAAGACAGCAATCGGTTTACATGGTACACTTTCTTTATTTAATAGCGTAGCTTTTAACTCTTCGAGATGCTGTGAATCATGTTTACTCCATACCATAACAGCATACGGTCCATTATTCTCATTCACAATCGCACTTATACCCGCAACCAACAAACTAACTATATTTTTTGTATTTGTTGTTCCTACTGCTGCCTCATCTAGATGCATATCTAAAAAAATCAATCTCACACTATCCAATGGCTCAGCTGGATAGTTTTTACTTTTACCATCATAGTATGCATAGGATACACCTCTTTTAGCTAACGCATTCATTAGCGGAAGTGCTTCCACAATTTGATCATCTATAATTACTACGCTTCCATTCTTTGGTAAATCCATATTTTATCCTCCTTGTTTATCCTTCTGGAATTGGAAATGAAAGACCTACTACCGCACCTCTCTTAAATTCTTCTGGCAAATATACATCACCTTTGTCCGGAAATATCATTCTTCCTCCACTTGATTTCATTATTTCATCTGCCAAATGTAATCCTAACCCCATGCCACCAACTCTATCCGTTACAAATGGTTTGATAACTTGGTCAGTCGGCAAGGTAAAACCATAACCATTATCAGCAACAATAATTGTAATAAATCCCTCGTAATCCATCGATACATCAAAATACATTTTTTTATCTTCAATATGAGAATATGTCAACCAATAAATTGAATTGTCTACAAGATTCATTATGGTACCAATCACCAGATTAGATGCACACTTAATATTTTCTTTGATTTTTTTCTCTTGATATGGCATATCCACATCAATTTTGTGTACTTTCAATCTATATTTCACATTAAAAAGCGCGTCATCTATCAATTCTGAAACATTTACCAATGACTGTTTTTTTGATTTAATGACAGATGCATATCCATCAGTAACCTTGGATAAATCAAACACCAAATTTTTAACATGTTCTGTAGATTGTTCATCCATAATTGCAACCCTTAATTCCGCTATTATTTTTTCTATCTCATGAATTACTACACTTAAACTAAGCCCTGCTGAAGCACTTCTTATATAAACGTCAGTTATATTTTTATAATCAATTTCTATGTTTCTTAAAGACTTGTGAATAAGATTTCTTAATTTTATATCATCAATATTTTTTTCAACTACAATCTTTAAGTCCTCGATACTTGATAATACCGGTTCTGCTTTACCTGATGGACCATAGTATTTTTTTAATAAATCCTTATCAATATTTCTCAAAGTTTGAATTTTTTCTATTGCATTTATAATTGCATAACGGAATTCTTCAAAAGCTTCATTTTCTACAAAACCTTCTCTATTTGTTTTTTCTACCAGCCCACTGCTATCTTGCCTGTCTAAATAAATAGCACCTATAGTTATTTTGCTACTTAGTGTTGTCCCTGGAGCATTTATTCTTTTCGACTCTAATTGCAACCAATCATTCCCAGATTCTCCATATTCATAGATGCGTATATTATCACGATATACAGCTATTCCTCCGTTGTTTTTCAAATATTCTTTTAACCCTTTTTTATCAGATACCCCATATGATAAAATTGTATTATCCAAGTCAAAGATCATCAATTTCATTCGAACTCTTCCAATATTAAATGAGCTCAGATCAATACTTTTTAACATTTTTTTATTATTTTCTCGTTCCTCACGACACATTTCGATATGAGTCCTATTAATTTGTTTTTCGGCTAATTTGTTTAAAACTTTCCATGGCTTAAACTCATACTTTAGTTCGATAATCTCATTCCCTTCAATTACAACATCTGCAAAAAAAAGTGCATCGTTTTTTATTTTATCTACAGTAAGTAACCCTTCCAACCATTCCTCATGATTTGTATCAAATTCGACATTAAAGGACTGTATACTTTCAAACGGAGATTGCAGAGACATAACCGATCTATAAACATCCCTTAACCTCCCCCTTGTCCATTCATTTTTCAATTCTGTAATTTCAATATATGTCCCCTTCTGTTCTCCTAAAAAATACTCCGGTTCTCTTTCAAGCACTGTAATTGGCACTTGTTCTAAATAATCAAATTTTTCAAATGCAGTCCAATCAATCTTTACTACGACCTCCTGCTTCCCTTTCATTCTTGTAATCAAAGTAATTTTATTTCCTAATTTGTGGACTCCAAATCGACCAATTCCTTTTTCACCCATAGGCAATCTACCTAACGCACTCTTTTTGTTATTAGAAATATACTCATCAAGAAGATTCTTTTTATTATCTGTTCCGATCTCCATCCATGAATTTTCTACTATTGATAGATCCATTCCGTCACCATTATCTTTTACAATAATTCTACCAATTTTAGGCTTATCAACATCCCACATCTCGACCCATACATCCGGCGCATCTGCGTCATACGAATTTTTAACCAATTCCAACAATGCAATACTTTCATTTTTGATCAACTGGTCGCCTATTTGAGGCATTAATCTAGCACGAGACTTAAAGTTAATTTGTTTTTCCATAAAACCCTCTCTTTCTTATAGCGTATCCAACAATTTTAAAATTGCATTGGCTATGCCTTTTGCCATTAATGGTGGCACTGCATTTCCAATCTGAACAAACTTTGCGGTTCTTGGTCCTTCAAAATAATAATCATCTGGAAACGATTGTATTCTAGCTGCTTCTCTTACAGACAATGATCTTGCCTGTTTAATGTCTGGATGTATATAATAATGTCCATCTTTAGATATATGTGCTAACATTGTATGCGCACTTTCCATATCACCTTCAACCACCTTGAATCTATCAAGAAAAGAAGTGCAATTATTGTGAAACTGTAATTCCGCTGGCAAATCTGTGTATCGCAATCTTCCATGATTGTTATTCCACATATTTACAGCAATCCTATAAATATCTCTATCGACATCTCTAATATTTCTTGCTTGATGATCTGTTAAAACATCATTTTCTTTTCTTATTCCTGTCTCAAGTAAATATTCGCTTGGATTTGCCACATATTCATTATTTGCTTCTCCCGGCTCTAAATGTGGCAAATCACTTAATATATCATTTACAATTGCGTTAATCATAACCTGCGGAAACTCAGGATATCTCAAGTCCAAATCTTTTCTCCAACCTATTATGATAATTCTTTTGCGATTTTGTAATACCCCGAAATCATGCGAATTAACTAATTTATACTCTATATTATATCCAACTGTTTTTAGTCTCTGCTGAATCCTTTTCCATATCAACCCTTTTTTAGCAGTCAGCATGCCCGGAACATTTTCAAACACAAACATTTTAGGTTTATATTTATTAAGAAATCTTGCATATTGGATATATAAATCATTTCTAGGGTCTTCATCCATTCCTCCTGGTGCTGATGCTCTTCCCACCAATGAATAAGCCTGACATGGAGGACCTCCAATCAAAACATCAACTTCTTCAACACCATCTTGTTCCATTATCCTGTCAATCTTATCAAATATTTTTTTATATGTTTTATCCGATATTTCTTCATTGATTACCGTACTTAACACTTCTGCTGGAACAGCTCCATACAATTCATCCCTCGATATATTTCCCCTCAAATAGTCATAATAATAATTCAAGTCCCCAGTCTTCTTGAAATAATAATAGCACGAACGCGTTTTTAACGTTTCAGCTGCAAAATTATTCATTTCCACATGAGCTATTGGATTAAAACCACAATTAAAAAAACCTTCAGACAACCCTCCCGCTCCGGAAAATACATCTATAAAATTATATTTGTAATTATTGGTAAACATTTTTACACCTCTGCCATTATTATTCTTCTAGTAAAATATCGAATATTGTTTCTTCAACTACTCTTACACATTCATCTGTATGCTTCTTAATATCATTGCCCCAAAACCGGATAACCGTCCACCCTTCAAACAGCAGCCTTTTGTTAATTTCATCATCTCGTTCTCTATTACGAGAGATTTTACTTATCCAAAATTCACTGTTGTTGCCTTTCTCCAATCTTAGCTTTAATACTTCCCAATCTTTTCCGTGAAAAAACTCTCCATCACAGAAAATCGCTATTTTATATTTTGTCAGCACTATATCTGGACACCCCGGTAATTTCTTATAATTCTTACGATATCGATACCCCTTATCCCACAATGCTTTTCTCAATATAACTTCTATCTTGGTGTCCTTCGCACGGATATTCTTCATGTTTTTATGCCTTTGCTCTTTTGTCAGATTATCCATGCGACACCTCCCTAACAATAACAGAAACCATTAACCGACATTGTCATATGTAATACCATTATCTTTTAGCCAGATTTCTATAATAGCATTTAATTGACTTCTTACATCCGCAAAGTCACAATCTAAATCCAACGTCTTTACACTTATCTTGTTTCCATCCATCAGATAATCTTTATCTGGATTTTCACCATCTGTATTTGCATAAAGTAGCATACCGCTTACTTCTCCACTATGCTCCGTATCTTTATTTTTTACATATGCAAAAATCTGATACAAATTATGCGAATGTATGGTTTGATTGCCATAACGACTATTCCTTTGCATAGCTGATTCATAATACTTTGCATCAATAATTAACGTTTTTCCTTTATATTCAATCATTATATCTGATCGCATACGAGGTAAAAGCTCTATCATACCATCATCTGTATTCCATGGAATATGTGACTGTGTAACTTTTAGCTCTGGAAAATGCTTTTTGTAGTATGCTAATATAAACTTCTCGTATAACACATGCATCTGCTGATCATCAATGTATCTACTGAGTTTCAAGTCTCCGTCTTTCTCTGATATCAACATGCCCTTGACTATAAGATAGCAGATATTCATAAGCATTTTATATGATGCATTATTACGGTTATACTGCAATCTGCTCCAATCAATTGTCCTGCAATCAATTGTGTCTACATTTGAGAAAAATAGTAATACTTTTTTTAACTGTTTCTTATTCTCCTTTGCTACATCTCTTGAATGAAGCAACAATAAAGATGTGGATTTTAGAATTTGATTCATATATGTGTTTTCTACCAACTCATCCAAATCACAACATATACTGTTCTTTTGAACAGCCCTCAGCTTCAAAGTCTCTGAAATACTAACTCTCCCCATAGGAGACGTTAGCTCTTCTGTATGGTAAACATACTCTTTTCCGAGTCCTCTTTTGACCTGCTTGGCTATTCCTTTTGCAAGAATAGCCGTAAACAAATCATCAATAAATTCAAACTTTTCAGCAGAATATTTTTTTGCTTCTACTTCATTCAAATTCTGAAAAGCATAAGACAACATGTAATACACATTTTGAATTTTAATCATTCTCAACACCACGCAATTTTGCTGACCATTCGTCTACTTTTTCTCTATCGTCAAACCAGTACTCGTTAATCAACGGTATTATTTCATACTCAACAGTAGATTTTATCCACTTTTTATCTATCTGAGTATCTTCCGCTGTACAGAAATAACTGTGTCCAACTTCAAAGCCACTTCCTAGTGAATCATCTTTTCTTATATCATCATTCAAGAGCTTCACATACGAAATTAATCTTTTCAGACTTTCACTTTCCTTTCTCTCAGTCATTTCTATAAACATACTATTATTGAATGCCGGTCTAACATCATAAAATGCAAATCTGCGTCTTAAAGCATAATCAATAATTGCCAAGCTTCTATCTGCAGTATTCATCATTCCAATGATATGAACATTCTTAGGAACAGAAAACTCTTCCTTTGTATACAAAAGTTTTAAAGATTCCTCTCTTTTATCAGCTTCTATCAGCATAAGAAGTTCACCAAATATTTTACTTACATTTCCTCTGTTAATCTCATCAATTATAAAGAAATGTGGTCTACTATCTTTTTCTGCCTGTTTACAGAATTTATAGAATGGTCCATATTCCAATTCAAATCCACTTCCAGTTGGTCTATATCCAACAATGAAATCTTCATAGCTATAACTCTGATGGAATTGAACCATTTGAACACGCTTCTTATCCCTGCCTCCCAATATAGAATATGCCAATCTTTTTGCCATAAACGTTTTTCCAACACCTGGAGCACCTTGCAAGATGATATTTTTCCGATTTAGCAATAATTCTGATAACAATTCATACTCATCTTCACTCATAAAGACCTCTTTCAAGAAATCTTCTTTACTATAAAATTCATATTGCATGTCATCTTTTCCATCATCATCCATTTTACTAAATTGTTCATTTACCGCATTTTTCAAATCCTCACCATAATTTACAGATACAGGAACTAAAACATTAGCACATCCAAATACTCGTTGCATAAATTCATCAGGAAATATCTCCGCAAATGTCTCTTTCAAATGCGGCATACAATCAATAGTTGCTCTAATAATTGCAACTGCTTTCTCATCTTCTAAGTTAGAATTTGCTTGTGACCTATCTCGATGTATTTCCAACCCAATATATGCTGCATCGTATGTATCTGGATACTTGAGGAAACCGCTTCTAGAAATAGGATAATCCAGCACAACATCTACATGCATATTAAACTTAAAGTAATCTTTTCCTCTTTTATTTTTTTCATAACCCACATTATAAGGTTCTTTACTAACATGCGCTATTGCATAAAATCCAGTCTCCCAATCTACCTCTGTTCTGCCCTTATCTCCACCAAGCGCAACAAATATTATTTTACCAGACTTTAACTCATCTGCTAAATCAGTAACACCGTCAACAACGAAATCCTTCTCTCCTGCCAATAATTTATGCACAGTGTCTGGCTCAGTCAATCTTAGGGCCATATAATTTTTATCAGAATCTTTATATAATGCTATAACCTCCTGAACTGCTGACTCTATTTCTTCCAAATCATATTTACTATATCTATCATAGACATCTTGGAATGCTTGACCCGATTGATCTTTTAAGCTCCTATTTGTTTTATGTCCTACCCTACCATTAGCTTCAAAATATGGGTCAAAAGAGTCTTTATGATTCTTATATGTGTTTATTTTTTTATTAAACCGATTACTTAATATTTTCCAACACTCATTGCGCATTTTATATCGTTCATCTGTTTTAGGTAACATTGCAAAAAACATACAAACCAATGCCTGATGCTGATCCGGAGTCAATTTTAGTACATCTATCTTCTCTGTCATATCATATCTCCTATTCGTTTTCTGATGCCGGCATACTATCATATTCAATTCCAGCAAACGTATTTAAAATTGCTTCAAAAATAACCTGTGCACCTTTTGCTGGAACTGCCATACCAATTTGTTTTCTTACAGATTCCTTTGAACCTTCAAAAACATAATTATCTGGAAATGTCTGTAAACGTGCTCTTTCTCGATTAGTAAGTGCTCTATGCTCTTCATAGTGATAGATATGTGTTCCACCACCACCAGAACCTGTAACTGTATATGCTGGTTTTGCTGGATCTAATCTTTTATATATCTGGCTTATCTTTGCTCCCTTAACGTTTAACTGTAATTCTTCAGGCAAATTAGCCGTAAATGCATTTTGTCCTGGTTTTATATACTTTAATCTTTCAACGACCGTTGCAGACTGTTTTGTTAATTCATTATTAGCTGCATCAGTTGGAATTGGCGGAACTTCTATTGCTGTTTTGCAAGACACATCTACGCTTTTATATTTTTCCGTACTAGGCACTTTATACTCAAATGGTAAATCCTCTCTGATTCCTACAATAATCATTCGATGTCTCGCTTGTGGAACACCATATTCTTCGAACTTATACAAATTCGGATATATTCTATATCCCGCATCAATTAAATCCTTCTTTATACGTTCAAATGCTTGTCCTTCGTTAGCACTCTTTAAACCGCCCACATTCTCTGCCAAGAACCATGATGGTTTGTATTTTTTTAATACTTTTACACCATATGAATATAACGGACCAAAAACACCATCAAATCCTTTTTGCTCTCCCACTACCGAAAAATCATTACACGGAAAACCAAATGCAAATGCGTCTATATCACCCAAAGAATCAATGTCTAACTGTCTAACATCTCCACAAATTACACTTTCCTTATCATTAGGACAAATATTCCTTCTATATGTCTGACAGGTACTTGCATCATAATCATTTGCCCACTTATGTATAATTCTATATTCTGGGTTACTAATTCGAGCAGACATGGCTCCTAATGCCAATCCTCCAGGCCCGCAGAATAACTCGCCCAATTTAAACTCTTTTACGTCACTCATTAGATTTCCTCTCCATTCGGCAAAATATAATTTCTTTTAAATTCGGTCCCAGTAGCTGATGCAATTTCTTCCAAATCCTTGACCGTAAAGCTTTCTCTTTTCAATTTTGAATTGAAACTCTGAGGTGATTTACCAAGTCTTCTCGCTAATTCTGCGACACTAATATTACTTCTAATACATAAAACTTTTATCTGTTCTGATATTGTAGCCATAACAATGCCCTCCTCAGATAAGTATAAACGTTTCTTTTTATAAAGTCAAAAAAGTTTTTTAGCTATGTAAAAAAGTTTTTATAAAATTATATTCGCTTCTTTAACTATCCCTCATTATCTCTTCTCCTCACCCCGCTTTTATTGTATAATATACTTCAAATCAACAAGAAAGGAGGACATCATATGGCTACAGCAGGCGATACTTACACCATCGAACTTAATGAAGCTATGCTTCGTTGGGGAACACATCGTTACACTAATTCTCGTGGCCAAGTATATGGCGAAGGTTATTTAGCTATTCCTTCAACATATGCTTATAGCTTCCATTTGTATAATGGAAATTACACTGGCAATCGCGATATCTTAGGCGAAAATATTTTTAATTGCACATCTGCAGATGGCTACCTTCGCTGTGTTGTTAAATCTCAAGGAAACCAATCCGATTCCAACTATGGAAAACAGTTTTCTGTAAATGATGATTTAAAAGCATTAGGCGATTGGTATAACCACATAGGAGCTGTTGAAGGCGATCATATAAGAGTTACCTTCACTTCCCCAACCGATGTTGTATTTGAGCTTATTTAAATCCCCTAAGTAAGCCGGAGTTTTTCCGGCTTACTTTCTAAATGTACACGGATTAACCAGTACAAATCAAAAATCGAAAAGCAAAGTCAAATCTTTTTAAACTGTTATTACATTTTTCTCTAGACTAAATTTAAACATACGTATAGTTAAATAAGCCTTGAATATGTTGACTGCTGGGACCCGTAACCATGCTTTCAAGGCATAAAGAAAGGCACTGACGTACCGAACATATCACTCCAAAAATCAGTGCCTTGTCAACAAGACGGCCTAGCATGGCCACCTCATGCCGTAAACATATTTAATTCTTCTCTTTTAATACTTCTATAACCTCCTCTGGTGTCATCAGATAAAGCCCCACATAATTTTGCTTCATAACCTTCACAGGTGCTTGCTTATATATTTCCTTACTGGATTCACCCGTCACATAATGCCAATACCGATATATGTACCCTATCCAATATAACAACTCCTCTTTATAAACTTCTCCCGGCCTTTCGAATCTATCTCCTACTTCATCGATAACTTCTTCCAAAAGATATTCTTCCCCAGCCCATTGCATCCGGTTATAGGCAGAATCCAATGCTTTTGCGGTAGCAGATTTCATAAATACTTTGATAAATTCTGCACTACTGATTCCTCTCCAGGCAGAAAGCTTAAATAATCTACCTTGAATATCACACAGTTGTAGTTCAATCAATATCATTTTTCTTTCCTCTTTCCACTTGCCTATCAATCGTCATCCGATGAATGCTCGGAACATCTGCAAGCACACCGTCTTTGATAATCTTTCCAAGGTTTATCGGTGTATATCCACATACATTCGCAGCCAAATTAATGTGCTTACATCCCTCTTTGTATGGTTCCACATTATGATGGTCATGACCGTGTATATTCAGGCACCATGGCAATCCGTACACAGGCTCATGTGATAACAATATTTTCTCAGCTATAAAAAGCGAACCTGTATAGATTTCATCAAAGTAATTTTTATATGCACCTTTTGCATCATGATTTCCAAGAATCAAAATCTTCTTTCTCGCCTTGATGTCTTTGATATACTTCGGACTTCCAACGTCTCCCAAGCAGATAAATGTATCATTTTTCATTACCATTCCATTGACGATTGAAATCTGTTCCTGCGGAGTAATCCAATCCGGACTCATGCATCACTTCGCATTAAAGAAACACTTTATTTTGTCTTTATTACTACTTTCTTACCCGAAAAAGCAATTCCAAGCTTAATGATATTCTCAATTCCTTCTTCCTTAAGTTCAAGGTCATACCGTTTTTCATCAATCTGGTTAAGTGCTTCCGTTGAGAGTTTTTCAAGTTCAGCCTCCTCCAATCCACTCTTCCATTTCAGTTCCATAATAATGCCGGGATATTTCTTTTCTCTCGGAATCAAGCTGATATCATATCTGCCATCACCAGATTCTCTGTTAGACTTAATCCTATACTGATTATCCAGCAAAGCAATCAACCCAAGCGTAAGTCCATGATAGAATCCTTCTGCACCAGCATCATAAAAGCTTATGGATTTGTCCATATACTCTAAAATTGCTTTTTGCAGTTTTTTAATATCATTTGCATACAGGCTTTCCGCAATCATATTTGCTGTAGTTCTCGTAATTGCACCAATTTGCATCAAATGCGACAATATCTCGCTCTTATAAACTGCCGCAATCTCTTTATTTGGAATAGACACCTCACACAAATATGCTCCATCCGCTTGTAATTCCTTTTTAGGCGTCTTAAGATATCCAGCCACTAATAAAAGACTATAAATATTGGCAGGATCTTCAGCCAGCGATCTGTATACCACATTCTGGTCAATTCTTGCAATTACTCGCTCGCCTCGCAGTAGCGCATACAGTCTCTCTGTGATATCATCCGTAGCAATGGTAAGTACATCTTCCAGCACTTCATTTTTTCCGGTATTAACCCAGTATGCCTGCGGAATACAACCTCTTGAAATATAGTTAATCACAGACCATGGATTATAAATCTCTGTACTGCCAAACAGATAACCATCGTACCAATCTTTAAGCTCATCCTCCTTATCTGCAACACCATAATATTCAAGCATTTTTCTTACTTCCGAAGAAGTAAAACCGAAGAACTCATCATACTCGTCGTCCATTACAGAATTCACAGTCAGATTATTTAGCCCACTGAAAATACTTTCCTGTGCAATACGCAGAATTCCTGTAAGAAATCCATAGGTAATATTCTTATTATCCTTAAAAGCTCCGGAGAAGAAATTTCTCATAAAGCCAATAATTTCATCATAGAAATCCTTGGAATATCCTTCCTGTATCGGTGTATCGTATTCGTCGATAATAATGATAGGCGCCTTCCCGTAATGAGTAGCAAGCATCTGTGACAATCTTTCAAGCGCCTCTGACATTTCCACCTCAGACGCTTCTTCTTTTAACACTTTAGCAAAATATGCTTTCTCATACTCTGCCAGCTCGCTACTGTTTAACAGTTCCTGATGTCTTCCGAATTCTTTCTGTAGGAGTCCACGAATCTTAACCACCGTCTCTTCCCAAGAATCAAATTTCACATCCTTGAAAGTAAAAAAGATAACCGGATATTTCCCCTGATGTTTGCGATACTCTTCTCCACATTTCCAAATAGCTTTGTCTACAAAGTATTGGCTCGTATCCTCAGCCGAAATCTCAAAGAATACACGGAGCATATCCATATTCAAAGTCTTTCCAAAACGTCTCGGTCTTGTAAACAAGGAAACCAACGGCTTCTGGTCCAAAAATTCCTTAATCAACAACGTCTTATCTACGTAGTAATATTCAGCCTGCGCGCGAATATAATCTGAAACGCCGATTGGCAGGGACCTTTGTTTGTAATCTTTTTTCTTAGAATACTTCCCTGAAGATACACGCCCATCAATTGGTTTCTCCGCATTATCCGGAATCTGCCATTGTCTACCTACCTTTATTGCACCTAAAATTCTACCTTTGTTACACAAATCATTAATAGTTCTTTTAGACATTCCCCATTCAATTGCCACCTGATCACTAGACTTCATAAAATCATCTCCTTTGAGAGTAGCATTTCTCATCTTGCTTAAAGCATACAACAATTCGAGCGAAATATCAATTTGTTTTTTGACATTTCGCTCGAATTATATTCTTTATAAATATATCAATTTGGGGGATTGCATAGTTTGACAATTTATCATGCAATGATGTATGCATATTTAATTATCCTTCATTCCACCTTCTATCCATTTATCAAAATCACTTTTAACAACGCTCGCTGTATAATACGCCCCGTCGCCTTCGTCTTTATGATACGTAAACCAATCTCTTGGATTCTTTCCTTCATTACGTTTTTCTAACGCATCTATAAATTTATTATAACTACAAGCTGAATATACTAATGCCGAATTTCCATTTTTACTTCCTAATGCCGAAAAGTTTGATGCTCTCGTTACCGCTTTTCCAATCCACACTTTACTATTTATTCCAACATCTTTTCCGCCTGCTATTGTTTTACAAAATGAATAACTACCCTACCCACATAATGATTATATTCCTAAAAGCAAACATTTTCAACAGTATTCTACATTTGTTATTCTTAACTCATATGTTGACTACAGGGACCCGTAGCCATACTTTCAAGGCATAAAGAAAGGCACCGACGTACCGAGCATATCACTCCTAAAATCAGTGCCTTGCCGGCAAGACAGCCTAGCATGGCCACCTCCTGCCGTAAACATATTCAATTTATCTCTTTTAATGCAGGTTTGTATAATTCCAATTATGCTCATGTTGTCTCCAATAATTCGTACTTATATCATCCAAATCGGCACAATATAATTATCCCTGTAGTAATACATATATGGCTCCTTACCACAGTTAAGATATGTTTTCCTGATTTCCGCATCTCTCGCAATTTCTGCCACATTTACCATTTGACCGCGTCTTGCCGCCACCGCCGTAATAAATCTAAGAAATTTAAGTGAATCGATGGCATCCGACAATTCCTTTACATCACGTTCAATGATTTATATTACGAATATGTTTTAGCCGAAATGCACTATTTTTATTCAATCTTTTTTCGCCTAATCCTGCTGCCGTTTTAGGCGAATCAAAATTCCATTAAGTGATTAAAAAAGCTGCACTCATCATATCGTGATGACTACTACCCACTTTTACTGCATCATCCTTCGTAACCTTTGTATGAACTGCTTCTCAACACCCTATTTGAAATTACAACCAACCCAATCCCCCATACTCCCTGGCACAATATCCCTTGCCATAAAGGCAGGTATTCATTTGTATGAAACAATAAAAAGCTATTCATTGTAGATAAAACCGGCAAAAACCTCATAATACTGCTGTATTGCATCAATAGATGCCCTAATCCTAAGAGCATAGATAACATAATCGCCAATGAAACTACCATAGATTTGCTGATTATAATCATGCCTGCTGTAATCATACATAGTTCCATGGAAGATATATATGCCGGAAAAAGAGCGTTTATCAAAGTGCCAATCGTATTCATATCCAAATCAGCATAAAAAACGCATTTTAAAACTATAAAAGAAATAGCTGTAGACATTAGCAGTGTCATCATACACCAAGCCATAAGACATAGGAATTTGGACAGTAAAAAAAGAAATCGATTCGGTACTGCTGTCAAACTTGTTCTTAATGTTGAATTAGAAAATTCCTGTCCAAAATACAAAGCCGCTATAACAACGACTCCTACCTGTCCCAGATAAAAACTCTGAAGAAACTTGCTTATATAAAGGTCAATTCCCGTTTCTTCCCCCAAAGCACCAAGGGAATATACCATCAGCGGTACAAATAGGACCGTAGCAATGGTTGTTATCCATATCCATTTATGAAACAAAAGCTTTTGGCTTTCGCTTTTTAATAAATTTTTAAACATTAATACTCCCCTCCCAAATCACTAACGAAAAACCGAATAAACGCTAACATACTGATGCTTAAGACCCAGATAGAAATAAAAACAATCGTTATTGCCGGGTGGCTGCTAACAATACTTTCAGAACTAGCTATCAGACTATTCACCAGAGAAACAGGAAGAAATCTGCAAATATAAAAATGTTCCGCCAAAACATTGCCTAAATTATATACTTGAGGAATCAAAAACAACATAGGCACTAAAGAGGTTCTAAATAGAAAGCCCATTCCAAATGAAAGCACAGTCAACAACATCAAGCCAATCGTACCTATCATAATGAATTTCCAAACCAGGGAATTGAATACAAATAATTTTAGTCCTTGCCCCCCAAATGTTGCATGAGTAACTGTTATGGTAATAAATATTGATAAAAATGACAATAAAAATGAAACCATTGTTATAAGTATTAGTTTTGAGGCAAATACCTTCGCCTTTTGGCTGGTTGATAATAAAGTCGTTCTCATGCTGTGCCTTTTATATTCTCCTGCTCCGTAAATTGCCCCCAAAACAATCAAAGGAATTGTCACAAAACCAACCACATCAAACCCCATATACTCTAGTGGTGGCAATGCCCCTATTAAATCTTTGCAAGTTTCTGTGGTTGCATCAAGACCTATCTCCAATATCTGCTTTCCTGCAATATATGCCAATCCACTCTGCAAAATTGTTATGAGCAAAACTACAATCCTCGTACCTTACACTTGATGTTTAGCAGAACAAGAAAGAACTTCAAAAATTCTTCCCCATTCCTTTATAAGTCTTTCTAAATTCCAAGCCGCATTGGCAGGGCTTGTTGATGGTAAACAAATGACCTCCCGCTGAATCTTTGGGAAAATATATTTTTTATACAACTGCTCTGCCTTCTTCCCATTTACATAAATTTGCTTAATATCCGCACATTCAAGAATCCGGCTTAAATCATTCGGAACCACATTTTTAATACTGCTATCCGATGAACCATTGATATCGCAAGACTGAATTACATCCCACACTGCAATATGATTCTGGTATAAAAATGTTTTCTTTTCTTCAATGGTTATAGGCTCATGTACCCCACACACCTTGGCTAACACTTTCCAAAATCGATTTTGGGGATGTCCATAGAAAAATCCTTCTTCCCTGGATTTCACCGATGGAAAACTTCCCAGAATTAATATTTTAGAATTCTTATCATAAATAGGTTCAATCGGATGTTGTATCATAACTTACCTCCTCAAATACTCACGTACTAAACCGGACTACATTCCTTTCGATGCTGCAACTGTATCCCAATATGCCCTATTCCTAGTATCATACTCACACTTAACTTTGATATAGCCTCTCTACAATCATACTTTTACTAATACTACCCAACAAAAAACATTGAAGCAAAACAAACTACAGCCACTAAATAACATACTTTCACAGATGTACTAAGTCTAACTCTTTCTCTTAAAAAATCCCCATTTCTTATTTTTTTACTTTCCATAAAATACCCACTGGTTGCAAAAACTATTCCCAACACCAGTATTCCGCTTAATGCAAATGCTGGCATAGTGTTATTTTGAATCCCTTTTAAATAAAACATAGAAAAAAACATGACAGTTCCTATCAGTAAAAGCAATAAGTAACTAATTGTAACAGGGAAGGTACATTTTGCAACTTTTACATCCTTCTCATCAATATAAATTCTGTCAATGCTATGGTAATTTAAAAGTATTATGGTTCCCACAACTTCAATCACATAAAAAAACATTAGTATCCCTGTTATATCAATCTTTGCTACATTTGAATAACTACCAATACAAATTAGAAAAATATATATCGTAGAAGTCATCCCTAAATGCTGATTTATATTCACTAATAGTCTTTTCACTTCATTGATATTGTAATTCACTTTAGAATCAAAACCAGCTATATTATGATAATCACCATTATGTATTGCATTTGTAAAATACAAATTTATAAACAATTGTACTGGGAATGCAATCACAACCAGACATATCAAAGTCCCAAGTTGCATTGTTTCACTTAATATTCCATATAAAGCATAAGCAACTACACATAGCACAGATATCATACACCATATTCCTGGAGCTTTCCCCATCGATATAACATCCTGATTTTTTTCCATGCTATTCATATTTGTTTCTAATAAGCTATCCACACCCAATAAATTTTCCACATTAACTTCAAATAGTTCTGACAACTTAAGCAGGTTTTCCGTACTTGGTTTACTTGCACCACTTTCCCATTTCGTTACTGCCTGTCTACTTATTTCCATATACTCTGCAAGCTTTTCTTGGGAAATCCCTTTTTCTTTTCGACAACGTGCAATATTATTTCCTAATTCATTCATTTCCAACATCTCCTTATTTATTTGATGTCATAAATATATATCATAACCCGGTTGCAATCTACCAACTATCATGCAACTATTAGTTGCCACCAGTACTATCACTTCTTTTTTTACTTTTACACTTCTCTTTCATTTAAAATGCTATTCTCCAAATTCTTCTTGAAAAGCCCTTATGTTTTTTCCTTCAGGATTACCGTAAATAGCAAAACAAACTTCCTCAAAACACTTTCCATATCCCTCATCAATCAGCACAGTCTTAAAATACTGAGCCACATTTTTGGGATTGTTTCCAAATGCTCCGCACCCCCAAGCACCCAGTACAAGATTTTTATATCCATTTTGAACTGCAATTATTAGCATAATTCGTATTCTACGAATCATAACTTCCGCAATTTTCTTATTTGAAACAAACATTGCCGCTCCGAAACGGTTCGGTGCCGGAATTGTTATCACTGATGCCGTAACAGGCTTGTCCAATAATTTACACTTTTCATCGCGAAACACGCATACATCCGGTGAAAGCAGCATATAATCCGATTCCACACTACTGATATGGGTATTGTTATATTTATACATTTCAGAAGCATGACCAGACGAAATAGAAGCATATAATGTACTACATCTGCAAAGTGCCTCCTCCTGGGCATTAGCACCAATTAAGAATCCACCTCCCGGTTTGTGAGCATTCGCAAAATTCATGACTAAAGGATTTTCAAACCTTCTAGCCGCCTGAAAAGAATCCTCATTTACAATACTTACGTGACAAAAACCTTCATGATATTTTTCCGAAATATCACACCCCAATAAATCCTCTCCATCCTCTGGCGAATATACAACTACCCTTTTATAATCCACTTGAGGTAATTGAATCACATTACCATTTAGAATATATTCCATTTTTGTTGTAATATCTATTGTTTCCTTTGCAATTCCTATCGCATTCATTTAAAACTCTACCGTCATCCTTTCTGGAAAAATCCCATTTTCCTTATACATAATTTTAACTATTTTCTGAGCCGCCCAATTTTCGTACTTAATAGAATCCGTATCACTATTTATTGCCTTTATTTTTTCTAAAATTGTAAACTCTTTTTCAATTTTATCAAACTCGATAATCCCCATATTATTTTCATTGGGACCAAATCGATATACTACCTTTTTATCATCCTCCTCCAATTTTTTCATTAATACATATACTGCCATTCATCTATCTCCATTTTTCATCTATTTTCCATATCATTTCCCTATTCAATTTGTCCTTCTTATAATTTCTTTTCATTCTACTCTATTCATATTTTTTCCTTTTCCATTTTCTACACCTAAGATAACACAATATCTGCTTTTTTGCAAAGAAGATGAAAAAGCGATAGCATTCTGGTAACCCTTTTTATTACCAAAATACTATCGCCAACAATTAACATTATTATGTCCTTTTTTAATATAGCGTCTTTTTCGGAGTCTTTTTCGCAGATAGTGATAAGGCTTTTTTCGGACAATGATGTATGCACCTATAACAATTAATACAACTAGAACGGTCAATTTTTGGATAACCATCTTCTGTCTTATCTAAAGCTTTCTCTGGACATTTTTTTATACATTTTCCACATTTAATACACATTTCTTTATGTAGAAATATTTTAAAACGTATGTATTTTCCGAGACATTTATTGGGAAAATTTAAAATACCATACCACTTATATCTTGGAATTATAGGTTGCAATGAATCTATTTTACTAAACTTTTTGGTATCATAACGAATCCGTCTTTCTAAATTTTTCTCATCCTTCCAAAACCTTTTAACACCTGGTACTAAGAGTACACCGTCTGTAGCACTGCAACGATAAGCGGAATGCATAACCGGAATTATATTTTTAGCCAAACAGTATTTAGAAAACACCCTTAATGTATTCTCAGAATACAAACCACAAGTTATAAAAAGAAATGCTGGTATAGGTTTACTTAATTTATCAATCCCTTTCAAGTATTCCTTCATTGGTTTCGCTGGTTCAGAATGTATGGTGGATGAACCTATCATAAGCTTATCATATTCCTCGAAACTGAAACTGGAAGGTAATTTTTCAATAGAACAAATAGTTACCTCATGTTCTTGCTTCAAAACTAAATACATGTTTTCTGCAATTCTTTTTGTATTTCCTACCCCTGAGAAATATAATATTAAAATTCTGCTCATCTTTCTTCTCCTAAAAAGTTTTGTAAACTATGACACTTTCTATATTTTTTCTCCGTCTTATGCCTTTCTCCTTTTTATTCCTCATTGTTTTCTGCAACCTTACTTGCCCTTGCAGCCACTTCTGCTTCCTGTATATCACTTGGAGCCTGCTCATATCTTGCAAATTCATAGGAATAATCACCACGTCCTCCTGTTATGGAACGAAGTACGGTACAATATCCTGTTAATTCCATCATTGGGATATCTGCTTCAATCACTTGTTTTCCCTTGGCAGAAGGAGTCATTCCCAACACTCTTCCACGTCGTTTATTTAAGTCCCCCATAATATCTCCGGTATACTGTTCTGGTACAGTAACTTTAAGACTCATAATCGGTTCTAAAAGAATTGGTGCTGCCTCCATAAACCCTTTCTTAAACGCCTGAATCGTTGCCATTTTAAATGCCATTTCGGAAGAGTCTACAGAATGGCAGGAGCCATCATATAACACACCTTTCACACCCACTACCGGATACGCTGCAAGAGGTCCTTTCACTACGGATTCCTGCAATCCCTTTTCTACTGCCGGGAAGAAATTCTTTGGTATTGCTCCTCCTACGACTTCCTGTTCAAATACATATGGTGTTTCATTATCTCCAGATGGTTCAAAACGCATTTTTACATGACCGTATTGTCCATGTCCACCGGATTGTTTCTTATATTTATATTCCACATCGGACTTCTTCTTAATGGTTTCCCGGAATGCAATCTTTGGTTTACTCAGTACAATTTCACATTTATATTCACTTAACAATCGACTTTGAATAATTTCAAGCTGCTGCTCCCCAATTCCATATAATAAGGTCTGTCTGTTTTCCGTATCATTTACCACCTTCAAAGTCTGGTCTTCATGCGTTAGCTTTTGAAGAGCCTGAGCAACTTTATCAATGTTACTCTTGTTCGGAACCTTATAACGCATCGCTGTATATGGTTTTGAAATTTCAAACTTACCATATTCAATAATAGTTGCCTTCGTAGACAAGGTATTACCAGTTCTTGCGGCTGTCAGCTTGGCAATTGCGCCGATATCTCCGGCATGAAGTTCCGGCACTTCGATTGGTTTTCCACCCTGCAACACATAAAGTTTATTTACCTTTTCTTCCATGTCCTTATCTTTGTTATAAATCACATCATCTGACTTAAATACACCGGAACATACTTTTATCAAGGAATATTTTCCAATGAATGGGTCAACAATGGTTTTAAATACATAAGCAGACTTCGCCTTTGAGAAGTCATAATTCGCTAAAAATACCTCATTGGTCTTCATATTAAATCCTGCGATTTCCTTATTTTCAGGACTTGGCATATATTTTACAATATCATCAAGCAATGCATATGTACCCTGGCACAAAGTATTAGAACCCATGGTAATTGGAACAATAGAGCTATCCATTATATTCATTCTAAGTGCAGAACGAATCTCGTTTTCAGAAAACGTATCTCCATTAAAATACCGTTCCATAAACTCTTCGCTGGTTTCTGCCACTGCTTCCATCAAAGTATCTTTGTATAATGCCAGATTTTCCTTACTATAATCCGGTACATCACAATCAATTACTTCTTTTCCCTGCCAACGGTTGGCATTTTCACTGATAACATTGATATATCCCACGAATTTTTCGTTTTCTCTAATCGGAAAATGAAATGGTGCGATTTTCTTTCCATACATTAACGTTAAAGTTTCTACTACATTTTTAAAGGAGGCATTGTCCGCATCCATGCCTGTAACATAAATCATTCTTGGCAGTTTATATTTTTCGCACAACTCCCATGCCCGTTCCGTACCGGCTTCCACTCCAGCCTTACCAGACACAATGATAATTGCTGCATCTGCTGCACTGATAGCTTCTTCTACTTCCCCAATAAAGTCGAAATATCCCGGCGTATCTAATACATTAATTTTTACGCCCTTCCATTCAATAGGAACAACGGAAGTACTAATGGAAATCTGTCGTTTCTGCTCTTCTTTTCCAAAATCACTTATGGTATTTCCATCCTCTACTTTTCCCATTCTGGACGTAACCCCTGCCAGATATGCCATAGATTCTACCAAACTGGTTTTACCGGCTCCACTATGACCTAATAACACTACATTTCTAATCTTGTCAGTTGTATATACATTCATTGCAGCTACCTCCCAATTTTAAAATTTCATAGATTTTGTCTAAATTCACACCAATTTGTGCAAATTCTTTTCGTCTATTATTCAATTTTACCTTAAATTATCTATTTATTCAAGGAGAATTTGCTATTATTTGATGTTCAATTCACTTTTTTTCGTCATTTTGTCCATACAATAAAATAGATGCCACACCATTTAGTATGACACCCACTTTTATCTGTGATGATACATTGTTTTTACAAACTAATCCACAACTATCACGACGTATCTTGTAAACCGCCACTAGTGCGACTAATTTTATTGCTTTTTTTATAATACCCTTCCACCATTGACCCTTAAATTAAACTTGGCTCCCAGCATTTCAGCAGCACCTCTGCTCATCATCATTCGTTCTAAAAATATATCAAAATATTCGTACATCGTACAAATATTCTCATCTATCTCCAGATTTAATGTAATCACCAATTTCTCCATATCAATGGTGATATCCGACTTCGTAACTGCATAATTTACCTGGTCGTGAATATCAAATTTCGTTTTGTCCTTTTCACTGACACGATTTCTTCGCACATCCGTCTTATCTGCAATAATAAGAGCTGCCGATATAGCATCCTTAGCGCCACCGGTAGATTCATCATGATTACCAATGGCGGACATAATTGTCATTCTATCCTGCAAAGTCATATCTGTGTTTTTTAAAATATCATTGGCAAGGATTGCACCATATTCCGCATGTCTGGTACGGTTTACTGCGTTTCCAATATCATGCATGAATCCTGCAATTTTGGCCAGTTCCCTGTCATGTTCCGAATATCCGAACTGCTCCAAAATATAGGCTGCCCGTTCTGCTACTAAAGCACAATGTGCCTGAGAATGGTCTGTAAATCCTAAAACTCTAAGATTCGCATTTCCTCTATCAATGAGTGCCTTTACTTCTTCATTTTTCAAAATCTCCTGATATGTCACAAAAACACTTCCCCTTCCTTGTTATCTAAATTAGGTAATTGCGAAACTATCCAAAACTTATATTAAGTGATACAAAATAAACAAATACATAAGCAGGTGCTTGGACGGCCGTCGGTACTTAATGAGAGGCTTGCCTCGAATTTAGTACCGCTACGAGCCGAACGCAGCGAAAGCGTGCCTGCGGTGTTTTGTTTATTTTGCATCACTGTTTCATAAAATATTGTGGTTTCGCAATTACCTATTACCTAAATAGATTTTTCTATTTATTCACACAACAACTGGCTTAATTCATATTGGAAGGAATCCAATTTGTTGTTTTCCAAATTCAACGCCTCTGTAATATCAAAATCTATCAATACATCATTTTTGATTGCTACAATTCGATTTCGTTTCTCACGATTCAAAATCTCAATGGCATATGCCCCCATTAAGGAACCATACATTCTATCCTTTGCGGTTGGCTGACCACCTCTTTGAATGTATCCCAAAACAGACACTCTGGATTCAATTCCAGTCTTTTCACGAATTCGTTCCGCAAGTTCCGGAGCATCGGTTACTCCTTCCGCCACTACCACTAAATAACTGTTTCTTCCATCTGCATGACGTCTTTTAATTGCATCTGTGATACTGTCAAAATTGCCATCCCATTTTTCCGGAAGAACAATGGCATCTGCAGAAGTCGCCATACCTGCCCAAAGAGCAATATATCCACGCTTTCTTCCCATTACCTCTACTACACTACATCTTCCATGAGAAACAGAAGAATCCCTGATTCTATCAATTGCTTCCGTAGCAGTATTTGCCGCAGTATCAAAACCTAAAGTATACTCTGTACAAGCCACATCCCGGTCTATGGTGCCAGGAATACAAACAATATTAACTCCCTCTTTCTGCAACTCAATGGCTCCCCGTAAGGTTCCATCTCCACCGATTGCCACAACAGCATCAATCTCTTGTTTTTTTAGGTTATCTGCCGCCTGTTTTCTAAATTCTTCCTGCAAAAACCGTTCACTTCTACTGGTAAAAAGAATCGTACCGCCCTGATTGTTGATATTTCTCACATCTTCTAATCCCAGTGGTGTAATCTCCCAGTCTATCAGTCCTTCATATCCCCTTAAAACACCCACTACCTCGATGCCAAAATGTGCTGCACTAAACACTATGGCACGAATGGCCGAATTCATTCCCGGTGCATCCCCACCACTTGTTAAAACTGCTATTTTCTTTATATCACTCATTTCATATTCTCCTTAAAGTTATTTTATCTATTTTGTTCATTTTGTATCACTTTCACATAAAATATTTTAGTTTCGCAATTACCTAATTTTATCTAAGATGCTGTAAATCATCTTAATCAACAAATGACAAAGCCTCATTTACCAATGTAAACTCTCCTGCTGTAAAATCAACAATCGATATTCCTAAATTCTTTTGCAAATTTCCTTTCCAAAAATCCTTTAGTTCCCGCTGAAACATTGCTGCAAGTAATGCTTTATTCATGGCTCCATGGGCTACAATCATCACTCTTTGGACTTTCCCCTCCAATGGTACTATTTTCTCTTCAATAAACTCTTTTCCTCTTAGAATAACATCTTCCAGTCTTTCACCATGTTCTGCCGGCTGATATAATTCCGGTTTATCAAAAAAATGATAAAAGCCACATTCTTCATTGTTTAGCATTTCATCCACATTCAATCCTTCAAATTCTCCAAAAGATACTTCCCGGATTCTTTCGTCTGTTTCTATGGATACATTGTTTTCTGCATGAATCAGTTGCGCCGTTACATAGGCTCTTTTTAAAGGACTAGAAAAAACTTTATCAAAAGTCACTCCTTTTAGTCGCTGACCCGTCAATACAGCCATTTCCTTTCCCTCTTCCGTTAATTCAATGTCTGTACTTCCTTGTAATTTTCTTTGCTTATTCCAGACTGTTTGTCCATGCCTTATAATATAAATTTCCATCACTCACACCAAACCTATATCCTTCCTTTTTTTTATTACTCTAGGTAATTTCTTTTGTTCATTTTGTATCACTTTCATATAAAATATTTTAGTTTCGCAATTACCTATTTATTACTCCGTTCTTACCCCTTCATTCTCCTATTCTAACATAAGTTTTTAAATATATCTATCCTACTTTTTCATCCTATTTATTCTTGACTTTTCTTCATCAATCTTTTACCATTTTCTTAATCAGGCAATTTGATTCCATAGAAAGGATAATATTTTATGAAGCTAGCCATTATACAAAACCAATGGACTCCCCTCCAACAAGAATACATTCAAACTGCACTAAAAGAAATAGAACTACTTTTCGTGGAAACGATAAATGACTGCCTTTCTATCAAAGAACCTTTTTTACTTTTTTCTTCTTCCCTAGAGGCATATAATTTTTCTAAAAAGCACCACTTTCCTTTTTTAGGATTTGGACTATCCCTGCCTTGCCCTTATCTTGTGGAAGATATTGAGGGACTCAGTGATTCTTACCTTACTCTGGTTTATGCCAGATTTTATCATCTTCCTTTTGTATTATATCAATCCAAGGATTTTACCATACGGGAATACCATACATTAGAATTTACTAAGGTAAAGGCATTGTATGAAGTTTTTACTGAAAATGAAAGTGTAACATCATTTTCAAAGAATGAATCCATTGCATTGGAACAATTTTCCTCAAGAATTACGGAATACCGTTATAAAAACCATGGATTTTGGGGAATCTTTCATGCCAATGAAGACCTGATAGGACAAATTGGTATTACAGATTATGAGAATGGTCTGGAACTTAGTTATATGATACATCCTGACTTTCAAAGGAAAGGAATTGCCTTTGAGCTATGTCAAAAAGTCCTTACCTACGCAAAGGAGGAACTTGCTATTACTTCTTTAGATATCCGTATATCTCCCTCTAATATTGCCTCCATAAAGCTGGCTGAAAAACTCCAAAACACCAAAATCATAAATCTTATTCTAAAAAAACAAGGGACAACTCCCAAATAGAATCTGTTTCATCCTATTTGAAGATTGTCCCTTTTATCTTGCATTTCAAATCATATTCACTCTTTTATTTTTCTTTTGTACTATATTCAACTATGCTATATTCAACATTATACTTTCTGTTTTTCAATATATTCAATAATAAAGCTTTCCATTTCGGATTTATCTTTATCCAAAGCCAATGCAAGTTCGCCATATAAATTATTTTCCGCCAATTTCAAATATTTTTCATCTGTAGTGGTAATTCTCTTTCCTGCGGCTGTTCTCTCACATTTTCTTAAATATAATGTCTTGATAATCCGAATCCATTCCCTGTAATCACAGGATTGCATTGCCTCTTTGTATTGCTTCTCTCGTAATTTATCATTGATAATCCACAATTCTTCAATATTCTCAATTTCATCTAATAAATTCCAAGCTTCTTCTTTTGAAATAATTCGTCTGATTACAACTTTTGCATTATCCACCGGGGAATAAATTTTACTTCCCTTGGCTCCTATAGGTGATAATACATAAAAAAGTTTCTCTTCGTCCACATCCCCCAAGTCCAAATGTGTAATATCCTCTACTTCGCAAATTCCATTCTGTCCATAAACAATATATTCACCCTTTTCGAACACCAGTCATTCCTCCTTTTTTCAAAAATTCTTCCCAAATATTATGATATTATTTTATCAAAATTTTTTATTTCTCGTAAGAAAATATTTTGAAAAAATCTAATTTTGTGAAAAATAATCTAACAGAAAGAAGGAATCTTCGTGTATTTTGCCAATACCCTATGCTTTCGTTTTTTCAATCCTGTTTCGAATTTCCTGCATCTTATTATCTAATTCACTGATAGATTCAGCACAAATCCGTAATTCTTCTGCAATTTCATTGGCATCTTCTATGTCTTTTTTATACTTCATTTTATGTTCCAGACTTGCCCAAAAATCCATAGCAATGGTTCTAAACTGAACCTCTACCTTCATATGTTTTTTCTCATTGGATAAGAAAATAGGAATATCCAGTATCAAATGAAGACTACGATAGCCATTCGGTTTTGGGTTCATAATATAATCTTTTCTTTCTAAAACAATGATATCATCCTGTTTTGCCAGCATTTTTTCGATATGGTAAATATCCTCCTTAAAGGAGCAGACCACCCGGATTCCTGCCACATCATTCAGACATTCCTCTACATTTTTTACATTGATTTCATATCCTTTTCTCTTTAACTTTTCCAAAATGCTGTAAGAGGATTTTACTCTTGATTTAATGGATTCAAATGGATTACGATTGTATTGAAGAGAAAATTCTTCATTTAAAACCTGTAACTTCGTTTCCACCTCTTTTATGGCACAACGATAACACATCATTAACTTTAAATAAGATTGTGCACTTTCCAATACTGCTTCCGGCGGCTCTAACTTTAGAAATTCGTCAATATCAAACTCTTTTTTTATATTTTTTAACTCTTCCATTTTCCTTCTCCTTTGTACCTAATTCTTCATAACTATATTTCCTGCTCCATCTCATTCAACCAGGCAATTGCCTGTTTTCTTCCCTCTTCATCAAAAGAAAAATCCTTTGTCTGTATGATTTCCTCAGGAGTCTTATCAAAACAATATAACCCTTTCCAACACCATGCTCTTAACACAGTTTCCTCATCCTCCCCCTTTTTTACTGTATCTTTTTTCATTCGATACCGAAAGTCTTTTGAACTTCCGGTAAATATCCCTTTATAAGCAAAAAAATTAAAATTTAAAATATCTTCTTCTTTAACCATTTTCTCGTCCTATCTTTTTATATCCTTCCCCGAAAATCTCACTGGCTCTGCAGACTATCATAAAAGCTTTTTCATCCTCTTCTTTTACGATTTCCTCCACTTTGGGAGAAAGACGTTTTCTTACTACACACATAATGATTTCATAATTTGTCTTACTATATCCCCCAGAACCTTGTATAAAGGTAACACCCACATTGGCTTCTTTTAATAACCTCTCGGTAATTTCCTTTTGGGAATTACTGATGATATAAATTAACTTAGCTTCATCATCCCCATATAAAATATAATCTACTACCTTTGAGGAAAAAACTACAGCGATAAAAGCATACATTGCCAAATTAAAATTTCCAAATACAATTCCTGAAATAGTTACCACAAGAATATCAAGTATCATAAAAATTTTCCCCGTAGACATATGTGGAAATTTGCTACGAAGCAATTTTACAATAATATCGATTCCTCCTGTGGTTGCCCCCTGGCGGAACACAATTCCGATTCCCACCCCTACCAATACGCTTCCTGCAATGGCTGCCAATAAATATTCCTTTGTAACCGGACCATAAGCTGTAAAATAGTTGGTAAAAATCGAATTTAATACCACCATAAATAAGGTATCCATCATAACCTTAGAACCGAATTTGATAAATCCGAGTATCAATATCGGCACATTTAAAACAAAGTATAAGGTTCCTGTGGATATATGGGTGAATTGATGTAAAATTACACAAATTCCCACGATTCCACCGGGAGCCAACTGGTTTGGGTCTAAAAATAAACTGATTCCAATTGCATAAGAAAGAGAAGCCAATAGAAAAAACATATACTTTTTCGCTAATTTACCCATATAAATACCAACCTTTCACATTTCATAAAAATGATGTTGGGGCAAAAGGTATGTTACCTCATGCACCTACGAATTGTTCTGTGCTTTTGCTACCACAATTCAATCTATAGATTAGTATGTCTGCATTTTTTTATTTTAGCACAAAAAATAGCGTATGAAAAGAGAGCCTATTCATTGTACCATAATAAATTAGGTGCTGATATTAAGTTTTACAAGCTTAATATCAACACCTATTTTACATACAAGGGAGCTTAGAACATATGAAACAACTTTTTAATATATCACTATTTCATCTTATTGATTCAACCATTCTATATCTTCGTAAACCAGACTTATACCTGTTCCTAAGGAAAGTTTAAGCAAATTAATCGTGGATTTTTCAGATTCCCACATTTCATATTCACTCTCCTGATTATCGAGTGACGCCGTTTTTTCATACTTACTGTCAAATCCTTTGGAAAGTTTCTTATAAAACTTATCTAAATTAATGTCACAATCCGCATTTTCAAATTTCAAATATACACTTCCAAGTTTATCTTCTTTGAATATGTACATTATCGTGTAATTTATATCTTTATTTCCCTCAAAGCTGTTTCCCTTTGCTGTATAAAATGCTTTTTCACCTAATATTTTCGGTTCCGCTTCCCATATTTCCCCTAAATCCTCTGATTTTTCTCTCACCTCAGCAACACTCATTCCCCACTCCATGTTTTCATATAAATCATTATTAGAATATGAGGTTGAATTATATTTGTAAATCAAAATGCCTACTACTATTACAACTCCTAACGCTATTATTTTCATTTTATTGCTCATAAATTATCTCCTAACCACAATTTAGTTTTATAAATCTTCCCCAATCACTACACCCCATTTACCAAATTTTCATATGAAAGCTAATTATGGTTCACGATGTAACAAGGCATTCATCTACGCAACACTATATTAATCCAATGTTTCAAAGGAATATAAAGTAGAAATATCTTCATCCCCCTCTTCGAAGATTACTTTCACTTTATCGCCTACGGATAATAAAATTAAATTCTCATTTTCAGCAAAATATTGTTTGTATACATTTCCCTCAATGTCTTTGATGTATACTACAGTATCCCCTGACAATGTAATATATTGAATTTCTTTTATTTCAATTTCTTTTGAAGCTTTTGTTTCTAAGTCTACTTCTTCTTTTTGAAGTAATCCGGAAGAATGTAACAAAGTTTCATATGCAGTAAGTACTTCTGTTTGTGTACTTCCTGTTGCTACCAAATTATACTTTTCTACATTTACCATAGCATACATTTTCACTAACCCACCATTATCTTTTAAAACCATGATATAGGTTGGCTGACCATCAATGTTTACTAAAGATGGGAAGGAAGCAACATACCCTAAATGTTGTACCTGACCTTCTGCTGCAGACATAGCTGAAAATTCTTCTGCTCCTGCTACGGAAATATATCTACTTTCCTTAGTTCTGGAATTCATTAATACAAATCCGATATTCGATTCGTCCCCTGATACCGAAGTAACACCGGTATAAATCCACACATCATTATCGATTACCTTATATCCATAATCTTCTGTTGTTTTTTTACATCCTGACTTTCCAAAACAACTATTCCAGAATCCCTTTTGTAATGTTCCGTAAGAATCATATTGTTCCTGCAATAAATCACCGTCATAAACACGGTCAATCCATTCTGGAATTTCGCCTACCTCATATTTTTCGGATTCCCCTGTAACCGGGTCAAAAACTACAACTGCCTTGATATCTTCTGCCCCAAATAAACCTGCCGATTTCTTTACAATCGGACAGATATAATAAGGATTTCCTTCTTCATCCACTTCAAAATGATATCCTTCAAAGATTGCAGTCGGATAACTGAATCTTAATTTACGATACAAGTCCTTTCCAAAATACGCTGATTTTGTATATTGAATATTCTGCTCTAATTTTACATATTTTGCATCGTTCGTAACCGGGTCTACTGCAACATATCCTGGAACACCTTCCGATTTATTGTTTAAATATTTAAAAAATCCTGCATATTCCAAAGATGATATTTTAAGTGGTTTTCCGTTATATGCAATCTGGCTGTAATCTTCGCCCACAACAAACTGACTGACTACATCAGATAAAGAACCTATGGCTCTATCTCCCACGATTTGAGCACTTGCAGTATCCATTAAAGCAATATCAGAAATTTCTTCTGACTCAGAAATCACATCTTCAAATTCATAATCCTGCACCTGCATTAAATTCGCATAAGTGGAGGACTGAAAAAGTTTAGAAGAAGCAATTCCACCAATGATAAATACTAACACTCCTGCACCAATAATATAAAATTGTATTTTATCCTGTTTTGGCATCTTCGTTTCTTTTAACGTGTCATTCACAATACCATTAGCAATGCTGCTAACTACAGTATAAGCAATAAACAATCCACCGAAGAAAAACCAGCTTGCCACACTACTGATATTTAAAGGTGGAAGTAAAAAATAATAAAGAATTGCTCCTACAATGATAGTAACCGCTGCTGATATGAGATATGGGTGCGATTTCTTTCCCTTTTTCTTTTTGTTCGCCATAATATTTTCCCTCTTTCTTAACTTTCTAATAGGAAATTGCGAAACTATCCAAAACTTACATTGAGTGATACAAAAGAAACAAATACAAATGTTTTGTTCATTTTGTATCGCTTTCACATAAAATATTTTAGTTTCACAATTGCCACCTTAGTATATCATATATTTTTTTCAATATCAAAAAAATTGCTGATTTTACCTTTTTCCTTTTCTAATCTGCAATATTCATGTTATAATAAAGAAGATTTCGAACAAACAGCCTTTTTGTTGGTTTTAACATGTTTTTAAATGAATCATCCGGATAATAGAAACAATACATGACACTAATCATAGAAGAAAGGATTGCAAATGATATGAAAGAAGAATTATATACCATTCCCGTAAACGATGCTTTTGCCGCAGACTGTGAATGTCCTCTGTGTGCCATGCGAAAAGAATTAGAACAAAATGCCATAGAATACACCATGGGACCAAGTTACATGGAAGACGACAATCGTGCCTTAACGGACGAACAAGGCTTTTGTATGGTTCATATTAAAACTCTGTATGAACAAAATAACCGTCTGGGCCTTGCCTTAATGTTACAAACCCATATGATGAAAACTACCAAGGATTTAAAAGCATTATCTACTAAAAAACCGGCAGGTTCCGGCTTGTTAAAGAAAGATAAAACCACCACTCCTGTCTGGACATACATCCAAAAGAAAGAAGAAAACTGTTTTATCTGTAATCGAGTCAATCATACCTTTGAACGGTATCTTCATACTATTTTTCATTTATGGAAAAAGGATAAAGATTTTTCTTCCAAATTTAAAAGCTGTAAAGGATTTTGCACCTACCATTATGGTTTATTATTTGAAACTTCCAAAGAATACTTAAAAGGTGCTGAATTAGACTCTTTTCTTAACCTTTTAAATGAAGTTTATTTCGAAAACATGAGCCGACTGGCAGAAGACATCGAATGGTTCATTAATAAATTCGATTACCGCTATCAGGACGAGCCTTGGAAAAATGCTAAAGATGCTCTTCCACGCTCTATCGTAAAAACAAACCATACTATCTTAGACCGATAGATAACATCAAAAAGGATTTTAATTTTAAAGATTCTTCTATTTTCTGACAGAACAAAAGGGAAAGAAACTTTACACTTTTCGTAATTTCTTTCCCTTCTTATCTAAGACAATGCTTCAATACATTCTAAAAATTCTAAAGACTTAAACTTTCTATCTACATACTCTTTGATATATTCTTTACAGATGGCTTCTAATTCCTTTTGAACCTCTAGTGTCACACGAAAGGAATAAAGCTGCTCAATTTTACTGCTGATAATATATTGCAGGGTATAAATGGTAGAGGTATTCAGATATCTTTCTCTTAAGGATACCTTGGTACAATTCGGGCAACAGATGCCTCCCTTGTCAGCACGAAATACGAAATTCTCTCCTTCTTTTTCACAGGAAACGCAGTGAAAAACCTGCATCTGCAAACCGTAATATGCCAATAACTTTATTTCGTATATACACTTAATCAATGGATACTCAATCACCTTGGCACCCAGTACCCTTAAGGTCTGATACAAAAGTTTTAATATGTTTTTTTCATTCATATTTTCCCTTGTAAGGTGTTCCGCAAATTCTGCAAAATAAGAAGCATAGGCTACTGCCTGCAAATCTTCTTTTACTGACATAAAGTATTCATCCACTTCTGCACTGACAAAAGAATAGGCATCCCTGCCCTCAAACAAAGTAAACCTTCCATAGGTAAAGGCTTCGGTCACTGCCATCACATTACTTTTTTGCCTTCTGGCTCCTCTGGCAAAGACCGTAACCTTCCCTCTCTCCTTTGTTAAAAGCACAAATCTTTTATCATAGTCCCCTACTAAAGATACCGATAAAATAATTCCTGTTAAAACTACCTGGTTTGTCATTTTAATAATCCTTTTGATTGTATCCGTAGTTCTTTAAATACAATTCATTATCACGCCAGTCTTTTCGGACTTTTACCCAAATTTTTAAATTTACTTTCGCATCTAAAAGATTTTCCATCTCCACCCTTGCCTGGGAACCAATCTTCTTTAACATGGCTCCCTGTTTTCCTATGATAATTCCCTTATGGGAATCTCTTTCACAGACAATGGTAGCATCAATATCTATGATATCGGATTTCTTTCTTTCCTTCATGCTATCAATGACTACTGCAATTCCATGAGGAATTTCTTTATCCAGACAACGAAGTGCCTTTTCACGAATTAATTCTGCCACAATCTGACGTTCCGGCTGGTCGGTAATAGTATCTTCATCAAAAAACTGTGGACCCTCCGGCAGATATTTCATAATGGTGGCAACCAAATCGTCGGTTCCGGTTCCTTCCATTGCGGAAACCGGAACGATTTCTGCGATGTTTAAAACATCTTTATAAGTAGAAATCGCCTCAAGTACTTCTTTTTCCCCTACGGAATCGATTTTATTTACACCAAGAATCACCGGGGTTTTTACTTTTTTCAACTGCTCAATAATATATTCTTCTAAGGCTCCAATAAAATTCGTTGGCTCTACAATCCACAAAATCACATCCACTTCTTCTAAGGTTCTTGTGGCTACATTTAACATGTACTCCCCTAATTTATTTTTTGCCTTAATGATTCCCGGGGTATCCAGAAAAATAATCTGTCCCTCTTCATTGGTTAATACGGTTTGGATTCTGTTTCTTGTAGTCTGCGGTTTATTGGAAGTAATAGCAATTTTTTGTCCAATCAACTGGTTCATTAAAGTTGATTTTCCTACATTAGGCCGTCCAATAATCGTTACAAAACCTGACTTATATTCTTTTTTCATATATTCCCTCTTTTTATCCTTTAATAGTAAGCTGCGACAATTAACCTATGAATCTGTTACTGTCCACTCGTGCCTCATAAACAGTAACATGAATCTTACATAAACAATCATTTTTCAATTCATAGTATACCTGTTTTCCTAGAATATCTTTACAATGTCCTTAAAGTAATCTTTTACTTCCATTAGCTTTCCTTCACTTCCTACTGCACAGTATACGCTATTTTCCGTAATTGCCTCAATATAAGGTGCCAGTGAACGAATGGTTTCCACATTCGTAGCTAAAATTTCATCTCTGTTTTTCTGGTAATCCTTTTCCTCTAAGCCTGACAGATAAGCATAATATGATTTTTCTCCCAATGCCAATGGAGTAAGTGGAGTATCAATGTTTCCGATGGTACCTATAATATACTTCGTCATATCCCTGTCTGAAATATCAAAGTCACGAAGATATTTCGCAGCATTTTCATAAACATCGTAAGTTTTGGCTAATTCCGGGTCACGGTAAGAAGTAAAATATCCCACCCCTGACATTGCGAAATTACACATTGCACCATAGGCTCCACCCTTTACTCTAACCTGAATCCAAAGATAGTCATAAGAGAAAATCGTCTGTAATACCTGCAATGCTCCTGTATATTCATATCCTGCCTTCTTAAAATCACCGACTAAGGCTGCATATTGCACCTTACTTTCTGTCTTCATACCCAAACCTTTCAAAGAAGGCTCAAATACAAGAGGCTGATTTTTTGTTTTCTCCCATAATTCCTGATTCAAGGCAGAAATTTCTCGTTCCATTACAACTTCTCTTTCTTCACTGTTTCCGATATAACTTACAATCAGATTTCCCTTGGTGAAGATGGCTTTTCTTGTTTCTTCTAAGCCTTTTAGGATTTCTTCTTTCTTTTCTTCAAAATTCTTATCCAAATCTTCAATGAATTCATAATAACCTACACCGGTCAGCAAATCATTGATATAGGAAGTTTTATTAATGGAAGCTGCGCCCCTTAGGGAAGCGGTCTGATGACCGGAAGAAAGCAGTCTGCCCTGCATTTGTGCTTTGGAACGACCAATGATTTCTTTTATCTTTTTGGTATCCTGTAATTTAGCAGTAAACATAATTTCCTTCATTAATTCAAAGGCTTTTTCTACTTTATTATCAAAACATTTGCACCCTACTTCAAATAAAACTCTTTCTTTATTCTGGGCATAATTTGTCATTGCCTTACTGGATAAGCCAATGCCACCGGTTTCAATCAATATCTCATTGGATAGTTCTGTATAAGAAAAGTTCTTAGTATCTGACTCAAACAATAAATCCTCTAAAATAGTAGCATAACCTATCTGTTCCCTTGAAAAATCGTCCATGGAGAAACTAAGTTTAATATAAGAAATTCCATTGGTGAACAATGGGTGATATACTACTTTCACTCCGGCCTGTTCTTTTACATCATTCACTAATTTTTGTGTTTTCTTTTCAATGTCCTCAATAGATAACAATGGAATCTTTTCAATGTCTTCCTTGGAAGATGGTTCTTCCTGATATCGTTTTAATGCCTTGGTATCCTCCACAAGAGCCTCTAACTGATCCTTCGTCATGCTGTCTTTCTTCTTTTGCAGTTCTTCTTTTAATTTCGCTTCATTTTCCTCATTGTAACCTATCTTAGGTATCAAAGAAACTTTTGATTTATGTGGATTATTAAGAAAATATCGTTCTAAAATTTCTTCAAAATATCCCTTCTCTAACTGCTCTTTTAACCAGGCAAAGGTTTCTTTTGTATTCAAATGTAAGAATGGCTTTGTTTCATCATAAAGCCAGGAATCATACATTTTAAGCATATACATAAGCCCCTTGGGATATCTTCCAAAATTAGCTTCTCTATATTTAAACTCAAAATTATTAATGGCTGCAATCAGACTTCTCTTTGAAATTCCCTTTTCTACCAGTTCCTTCATAGTTTCTTCCAATACCTGATAAAAACGTGCTTCATCGTCCTTCTTTGCACCCTTTATATTAATGCTGAAAATCGGTTGCAAAATACCGTTATCAAAAAAGCTATCAACATCACTGCCTAACTGGGCATCTAACAATTTTTGTTTTAATGGAGCTCCCGGAACACAGAGTAAGGCATATTCTAATATCTGAAATGCCAGATATAATTTTTGATTCACACTTTCCTCAATCACTACATTATAGCTGTAATAATATTCTGTTTCCTCTTCCTGTTCATCTGAAACGGAATAATACTCTTTATATTCTACCGGCTTTAAAAATGCCTTTTCTTTTCCAATGACAGAATCAATTTCCTGATACTCAAATTCTGATAAATATTCTGTATCAATATATTCTAAGTCTTTTTCAAAATCCATATCCCCATAAAGATAAATATAACTATTGGATGGGTGGTAGTAAGTCTTATGGAACTCTATAAAATCTTCATACGTTAATTCTGGTATATTTTTCGGGTCACCACCGGATTCCACACCATAAGCGGTATTAGGAAACAATGAATTTACAATGGCTCTGGTGAGTTGGTCCTCTGGAGAGGAAAATACACCCTTCATTTCGTTATAAACTACACCATTATAAGTCAATTCTCCCTCAATGCTCTCTAAATCGTAATGCCAGCCTTCCTGCTTAAAAATTTCCTCTTTTTTATATATATTAGGATGGAAAACTGCATCCAAATATACATCCATTAAGTTATGAAAATCCTTGTCATTATAACTTGCAATCGGATAAATAGTTTTATCCGGATACGTCATGGCATTTAAAAAGGAATTCAAAGAACCCTTCGCCAATTCCACAAAAGGGTCCTTGGAAGGATACTTCTTCGAACCACATAATACAGTATGCTCAATGATGTGAGGTACTCCTGTAGAATCCTTTGGTGGTGTACGGAATCCAATGCCAAACACTTTATTATTATCATCACAGGATATCACCGCTACCTTTGCCTTTGTTGTTCTATGCTCTAAGCGATATCCTATTGCATTTTGTTCTGGTAAATTTTCTATCGAAAGAATCTCATAATTTCCTAACTTCTGTCCTACACTATAATTCATTCATAGACTTCCTTTCCATATTGTTGTCATGCTGTCTGTACAGTAACTTGCTACGCACTATTGGATTATTGTACCACATTTTTTTCTTTTAATAAATTACTTTTTTTGTTATACTGAAACATATCACATGATATTATGAAAAAGCATATCCGCTCATTGGTATCATGGAGCAAATCATAAAACCGAAAGGAGCTTTTGACATGGCTTTTGATGGATTCGTTTTAGCCAACGTAGTATCTGAATTAAACCACACCATATTAAATGGGCGTATTTATAAAATATATCAACCGGAAAACGATGAACTTGTTTTTATTGTAAAAAACAATAAAGAGAATTACCGTTTGTTTTTATCTGCAAATGCTTCTCTTCCTTTTGTATATTTAAGTAATTCCCAAAAAACCAACCCACAAAACGCACCAAATTTCTGTATGCTGCTTCGTAAACACATTGGAAACGGAAGAATTGTTTCCATTGAGCAGCCTCAAATGGAGCGTATTGTTATCTTTACCATAGAGCATTTAAATGAAATGGGCGATGTCTGCCAAAAGAAACTCATCATTGAATTAATGGGAAAGCATAGTAATATTATTTTTGTAGATGATAGTGATATGATAATTGACAGTATCAAACACATCGGTTTTACTGTTAGTTCTGTTCGTGAAGTTCTTCCTGGAAGAACCTACACCTTTCCTCCAAACCAAGGTAAAATCAGTATTCTTAATTTAGATAAGGATTACTTTTTCTCCCATATCGTAACACTTCCCCTTCCATGTGCCAAGGCAATTTATACCTCTTTTTCCGGTATCAGTCCGGCACTTGCCCAGGAACTTTGTTACCGCGCAGATATAGAGGAAAGAGCTGCTTTTTCAGAATTGTCCCTTGAAAAACAGGATGTTTTATATCAGGTTCTTTCCTCCTTCGCAACGAGTATTAAAAAAGAGGAATTTAAACCTTCTATTTTTCTTGAAGGAAACAAACCAAAGGATTTTTCCAGTACCTCCTTTTCCAGCTATCCTTTGGATTCCCAGAAAACCTTTGATTCTATCTCTGTTTTATTAGAACACTATTACTACGAAAAAAATCTGGTAACTAAGATTCGTCAAAAATCCACAGATTTACGAAAAATCGTTGCCAATGCCATTGAACGTACCAGCAAAAAATATGATTTACAACTGGCTCAGCTAAAGGACACCGAAAAGCGCGAAAAATACAAGATTTACGGTGAATTACTTACCACCTATGGTTATGAAATTCCGGAAGGAGAAACCTCCTTCACCACCATTAATTATTATACCAATGAGGAAATTACCATTCCTTTGGATGCTACCCTCTCTCCCATTAACAATGCCAAACGATACTTTGAAAAATATAATAAATTAAAACGTACTTATGAGGCATTAACAGAACTTACCGTAGAATCCAAATCGGAATTAGAACATTTGCTTTCCATCAAAACTTCTCTTGATATTGCCCTGCAGGAAACAGATTTAATTCAGGTAAAGCAAGAATTAATGGATTATGGATATATAAAGAAAAAAGGACCAAAGGGAAAGAAAAATGCACCAAAAAGCAAGCCTTTCCATTATCTTACCAAAGAAGGGTTTCATATATACGTCGGAAAAAACAACTTCCAAAACGATGAATTATCTTTTTCCTTTGCTACAGGAAATGACATTTGGTTTCATTCCAAAGGAATGCCGGGTTCCCATGTTATCTTAAAGACAGAGGGAAAAGAGGAAATTCCTGATTCCGTTTATGAACAGGCTGCACGTCTTGCCGCTTATTATTCAAGTGGAAGAACTGCACCAAAAGTAGAAATCGATTATACCAGAAAAAAGAATTTAAAACGTCCTCCTGCCAGTAAGCCGGGCTTCGTGATTTATCATACCAATTATTCTATGTTGATTGAGCCTGATATTACGGGAATCGAATTAATTGAGGACAATTAGGCAAAAAAAGAAAGTTAAGAAGCCGAAACTTCTTAACTTTCTAATATTTCATCATACAATTTTTCATATTTTCTTGTAGAGGCAGACCAGGAATAGTCCAGAGCCATTCCTCTCTTCATCATTTCCAGCCACAAATCTTTATATGCAGTGAAAATAATCTTCGCATGACGAATCGCATATAACATATCATAGGAATTATATTGTGCAAAGGAAAATCCATTTCCCTCCTGCTCATTTTTATTATAATCTATAACCGTATCCTTTAAACCTCCGGTTTCTCTGACAATCGGAATGGTTCCATAACGGAAACTCATAAGCTGGCATAAACCACAAGGCTCAAATCTGGATGGCATTAACAATGCGTCACAGCCGGCATACATCATATGAGCAAGTTCCTCTGAATAGCAAATATTCGCTACTACATTTTGAGGATACTGGCTGGCAAACTGACGGAATCTGTCTTCATACCGTCTTTCACCGGTTCCCAAAACAAAAAACTGAATATCTTCCATGCAAATCTCATTCATGACCTGCTGAATCAAATCAATTCCCTTTTGTTCTGTTAATCTAGAAATAAATCCTACTACAAATTTATCCTTATTTACTTCAACACCAAAACGTCTTTGTAATTCTTCTTTGTTCTTTGCTTTATTTTCTTTTACGTTTTCAATATTATATCTTTCTACAAGAAATTTATCATGTACCGGGTCATAGATGCCATAATCCACTCCATTAATAATTCCCCTAAGACTATCACTTCTGGAAATCAATAACTCTGCCAGATTCTCGCCATAATAATGGGTCTGAATCTCTTTCGCATAAGTTTCACTTACAGTAGATATATAATCTGCATATACAATTCCTGCTTTCAGCATGGAACCGCCACCATCTAATTCAAAATTACCATTATTAATCAAGGCATCAGAATAACCTAAAATAGTACGAAGAACTTCCATTCTGCAACAGCCCTTAAATTCCAGATTATGAATCGTAAGAACTGTCTTTATTTTCTGATAAAACATATAACTTGCCAAATCAATCTTAATATACACCGGCATCAAAGAAGTCTGCCAGTCATGACAGTGAATAATATCCGGTTTAAAGTCTACCTTAGGCAGACTGTATAACACTGCCTTACAAAAAAAACTAAACTTCCAAACATCATCATATATATTAGTATAAGGAGTCATTCCTGAAAAATAATATTCGTTATCAATAAAATAAAATTGTATTCCTTCATATAGCATTTGTTTAATGCCAACGTATTCATCTCTTCCTGTATAATTCATATAAAAATGGGTCACAAACTCTGCTTCGTCCCTTAATTCCTGAGGGATGCAGGTGTAAAATGGAAGAAATACCCTAATATCATATTCATTACGATTCATCATTTTAGGGAGTGCACCTATTACATCAGCGAGTCCACCTGTTTTTATAAATGGAACGCATTCGGATGCAACAAATAATACACGTTTCATTCTTACCTCCCGAGCTCATCACTTTTAAGTGTCTGTTGTACCAACTATGAGAACTTTTATATATTTATCCGAAATCATTCAAGAACTTAATCACATCCTTTGATTAATTTTTCTTGAACCATCGAGATTTATATCAAATCATCAACTATTATCAAATAAAACTTCATTTATTATACCATAAAATAAGTAAAATATAAACATTTTTCTAACGGAAATAAAGAAATAAAAGTTCACAAATTTTATATTTTTTTATGTGCAAAGCTTATATGCACCCTGCTGATACCTATTTAAAAAGGAGGAGGAATCATTTTCATGAACTTTAAGAACTAACGCTACACCTCGTTCCACTCTTTAGTAGACTGCTATCTCTTTTCTTAAATCTTTATGAAGCATTTTTCTTTTCCAGACGAATCCGGTCTGCTAACAATGCAATAAATTCTGAATTGGTTGGTTTTCCTTTTCCACACTGAATGGAATAACCAAACATATTCTCTAACATCTCCATTTTTCCTCTATGGAACGCTACATCAATAGCATGACGAATGGCACGTTCTACACTGGAAGACGTAGTTTTATATTTTTTTGCTATGGTTGGATATAATAATTTGGTAATATAATTTAACATATTTTCATCATTTACAGCCATCATAATACCTTCACGAATATACTGATACCCTTTAATATGCGCAGGGATGCCTATTTCCAGAATCATATCCGTTACTTTTTGTTCTAACTGATAATGCTTCAAATTACTGTCTTCTTCTTCTTTCATTTTTTGATTTCTTTCAATTATTTGAATCATTCTATCCCAGATAATATCAAATTCCACCGGCTTCATCAAATAATGTACTACTCCCAGATGAAATACACTTTCAATCATACTTTTGGTTGTGACTCCAGATAAAACTATGATTTTTTGTCCGAATTCTTTGTTTTTACTCCACTGTTCTAATACTCCGATTCCATCTAATTTAGGCAAAACGATATCCATTAAAATCAAATCGGGCTGAAACGACTCGTTCACATCAATTAATTCCTGTCCATCCTTTACAAAAACGATTTCCGCTTCCTGTCCCAGTGCTTCTTCGATTCTTTTCTTTCCATTACTTTTTAATTCTTTGATTAATATATCGTCCATTTGTGCAACTAAAATCTTAATCTGGTGATTCATTTCATTATTTATTACAATCATTCTATCTTCTATTGGCACCTTACTGCCTTCCCTTTCTTTATACTAACCTACTATTCTAATATACGAATACTTATGGATGCACGAATTTTTCCGGCTTATTATGCAGATTTTTTCTTATTTTCCAGTCGGATTTTATCCGCAATCAAAGCAATAAATTCTGAATTGGTTGGTTTTCCTTTTCCGGCATTGATAGTGTAACCAAACAAATCGTCAATCACTTCCACTTTTCCTCTTCCCCATGCTACTTCAATGGCATGACGAATAGCACGTTCCACTCTGGATGGGGTGGTTTTATGGAGATTCGCAATGGAAGGATATAGCTGCTTGGTAATGGAATTTAAAATATCCATATCATTTACTGCCATGATAATAGCACTTCGCAAATATTGGTATCCTTTGATATGTGCCGGTACTCCGATTTCATGTATCATATTAGTTACGATAATCTCCAACTGATGGGCATCCATTTCTTCTCCTTGTATCAAAACCGGGACGTTTTTATTTTCATTTAAGATTCCGAGAAACTGTTCTTTTGAGTAATCTCCAACTAAGAATTTTACATCCTTTAATTCTTCAAAATCCATTAGAAAATCAATCTGTCCTTTTGATACAATCAAAATGATTTCTTCTACTGAAATATTTTTGTTTTGTAACTTTTCAATGACACCAATCCCATCAAGATTAGGTAAAATGGCATTTAAAATCAAAATATCCACTGTATGTTTTTCCACATAGTCCAACACCTCTGAACCGGAAGAAGTACTGAAAACAACTTCATATCCGTTTTCTGTCTGTAAAAACTCATTCATTTTTTCAAGACTTGACTGATTGTAATCCGCTAATACCACATTCATTTTATTCATTTTCTTTCCCATTGTTATTGCGAAACTGCATAAGCTGAAAGAGGGCAGCTGCAATGTTCCTTTCTTTTTTTATATCTTTCAGCATTTTATTTTTGTAAATATCTGTAATTCATATTTTCATTATACATATTTTTCCAGCACTCGTCAATAACATTTTACCATTTTTTACATTGTTTTTTCAAATTTCCCTTAAATAAAGGATTTCAGCACTCTTTTTTATTGTTCTGCCAGCATATTTTCAATAAAAGTAGCATATCCCATTTTGGAATCCTGGACAAATACATGGGTAATCGCTCCTATTACTTTTCCATTCTGGATGATTGGGGTTCCACTTAAGCCCTGCACAATTCCATTGGTAAGTTCTAACAATTCCTCATCCACAATCTCAATTTTCATTTCTTTTCCTTTGTCTTTATAATCGGCATGTACTTCTAAAATATTAATCTCATAATAATTTTCTTCTCCGGAAATATAAGATTTAATATAGGCTTTTCCAGTTTTAATTTCATCTTTGGTAGCAATAGGAAGGTATTCATCCAGCCCTGGCTTTTCCCCCTCGTAAGTTCCTGAAATACCTGAAACATCATTGGTTTTGATTTCTCCGATTTTATTTTTATCTGAATAATCAATACTTCCAACAATTTCTCCCGGACTTCCATTTTCACCTTTCACAATATTTAAAACCTTAGCTTCATAAATGGAACCACCCTTAATCTGAACCAATTCCATAGTATCTAAATCGTTAATTCCATGACCCAGTGCAGAAAATGTAGTTTCTGTAACATAGGTCAACGTTCCAATACCCTGCATATTATCCCGAATCCAGATTCCCAATTTTCTTTTTCCATCTTTATCTACCACTGGATTTACTTCTACTTCAAATTCCTCTCCCTTCCTCCGTACCAATAACGTCACCTTCCCATCTTCATTTGTATCTAAAAGTTCCTCAATTTCTTCTTTTTGATTGATTTTTGTATCATTTACTTTAAGGATATAATCACCGGATTGCAACACATATTGACAAGGGGACTCATACTTTCCATCAATTCTCGTCACTTCGCTCACACCCAATACTAAAATTCCTTCCGTCTCCATATAGATTCCTATAGACTTTCCAGAAGGTGCCACCATATTGGAATTGATTACCTCAACGGACTCTGAAGTTTTTACATTCAGAGCAAGGGTTTCTTTCATTTTGTCATTCCGGTCTTTTTCCACCAAAAAACCTAACGAACAGAATTGAAGCATTAAAACAACATATAAAACTCTTTTGTATAAAAGTTTTCTTTTATCTCCCATACATTATATCCTCCATTCTGCTTATGAAACATTTTCTAATATTGTGAACAAAAAAAACACACATACAAGAAAGATTTTTGTCTTTCCTAGTATGTGTGTTTTTTATCTTTGAAACTCAGTTACTTTTTGTTTTTTGTGCTAATTTCTTCATTTCTTTTGCACTTTCTATTACGGTATCTGTAATAGAAACACCACTTAACATTCGAGCCAGTTCTTTTATCTGTTCTTCTTCTTTTAGTAATTGAATGTTGGTAATGGTTTTTCCTTTTTCCGCACTTTTTTCGATTAAAAAATGATAATCTGCCATAGCTGCGATTTGTGGCAAATGGGTTATGGCCATTACCTGATGGTGTTTGGAAATGACTGCCATCCTCTCGGAAACCTTTTGAGCAGTTCTTCCACTGATTCCCACATCAATTTCATCGAAAATCAAGGTTTCAATTTCATCCATATCCGCCAGTACGGATTTTAAAGCTAACATAATTCTGGAAAGTTCACCACCGGATGCCACTTCCCAAATCGGTCTTCTTCTTTCTCCAGCATTAGTGGAAATGGTAAAGATAACCTCATCCTTTCCATTAAAAGAGAATTCCTGTCTTTCCTGAAATTCAATTTCAAAATCGACTTCCATGAAATTTAAATCTTTTAATGCCTCTACGATGCTTTCTTCCAGTTCTTTTGCAGCTTTCTTTCTTAACTTTGATAATTGTTCTGAACTCTTTGCTAATACCTCTTTCGCACGTTCCAGTTCTACTTCCAGCCTGTTCGCTTCTTCTTCTATATGAAGCATTTTTTCATACTGTTCCTTGGCATTCTTACCGTATTCAATGATTCCTTCTATCGTATCCCCATATTTGGATTTTAAATGATTGATTTCATATAATCGTTTCTCTGTATCACGGTAGCTTTCTTCATCAAAGGTAAACTCATCTTCATATACCTTTATTTCTTTATTAAAATCATTTAATAAATTATCCAGATTTAGAAGCTGTTCATATAAATCCTGCAAACCACTGTCATATTCTGAAATCTGGCTCAGTTTTTTTAATGCTGCACTAAACTGAGAACCAGCCGCAGTCCCAGACTCATATCCTGTTGCCTGATATACACCAGAAAGATTCTCCATAATTTCTTTGGCATTTTCCATTTTTTTGTATTCCTGCTCTAAAGAAATATCTTCTCCTGGAATTAAGTTTGCCTCTTCTATCTCTTTATATTCAAATTCCAGAAAACTCATTTTTCTGGTTCTTTCCTGTTTTAACTGCTCTAATTCCTTCCACTTCATGAGACATTTCTCATACTGCTTCATGTCTAGTGCTACTTGCTCTTTTATGGTCTTATCTTTTGAAAAAGCAAAACGGTCCAAAACCTCTAAATGGTATTCCTTTTTTAATAATGACTGATGTTCATGCTGTCCATGAATATCCAAAAGAAAGGAAGCAGCTTCTTTTAATTTTCCTATGGTTACAGTTTCATCATTGATTTTGCAGATACTTCTTTTTTCTGTAATTTTTCTAGAAATGATAACCTGTCCATCTTCCTTTATATTCACATCCAACTGCTTAAGCTTTTGAATATTTTCTTGGTTTTCTACCATAAAAACCAGTTCTACCAGTGCCTCTTCTTCCCCATTTCGAATCATATCCGCACTGGCTTTTGCACCCAATGCAAGATTAATGGAGCCTAAAATAATGGACTTACCTGCTCCGGTTTCTCCCGTTAATATATTTAAATGGTCATGAAAATCTATTTCAATTTCATCAATTAATGCTAAATTTTTTACATGTAAATGATATAGCATTGTTTCCTCCGTTTCTTAAATACCTTACCCAAATCAAAGTATATTTATCCTTTAAAATGAAACTATCTTTAATGGTATGCCATTTCCTCGATGATTTTCACCACGTCTTCTACCATCTCCTTTGTCTTAATGGCACAAAAAATAGTATCATCTCCTGCAATACACCCTACCATACCTTCGATTTCACTGTTATCCAAAGCCGCCGCAACTGCCATAGCTACTCCGGAAACGGTCTTTATTATCACAAGATTTTCTGCTGTATCGATTCCAATGATTCCTGCCCTCATCACCTTTGTCAGCTTTGAAACATGGTCTAACTCCTGATTTTTTAACAAAATGTATTTTTGTTTGCCATTTCCAACTGAAACTTTTGTCAGTTTTAATTCCCGGATATCTCTTGAAATCGTGGCCTGGGTAGCTACAAATCCAGCTTCCATTAATCTTTCAGCCAACTCATCCTGTGTTTCAATCTCATTTTGCTCAATAATTTCTATCATTTTTGCCTGACGTTTACTTTTCACGATTCCTTGTCCCCTCACTTCTCAAAGTTTTACGGCCATATAGCTTATTCCTAACAATCTCATAAAAACTTACGTTTCCAAAATGGATTAAACGAACGGTTTCCTTGGCTTTCTTAATCACAACTTTATCTAAAGGAGAAAGTTCCTGTCCCATCTGACCGTCAAAAGTAGCCACTGCCTCTTCTAACTGAGTTTTTCTTACCCTTCCTACCTCAATAACGATTTCCTCCTCACTGGATAACACAATGCTTCTGGAAATCAAGGAATGGGATAAAATCGGAGTTACCACTATCAGACTGGTCTTAGGACTTACGATAGGGCCTCCTGCAGATAAATTATATCCGGTAGAGCCTGTCGGGGTAGATACAATCACACCATCTGAATCATAAACATCCAGTAACTCGCCTCCTGCAGTTAATTTCAATTCAATAATTCTTGAGAATCCGCTTCTGCTGACTACAATTTCATTTAAGGCAAAGGAACGGAACACAAGCTTATCTTCATGATATATACTGCCCTCTAACAGCATTCTTTCTTCGCACTTATAATTTCCTTCCACCACAAACTGGATGGCCTCCATTACATATTCCGGCTCTATTTCTGCTAAAAATCCTACGGTTCCAAGATTTACCCCTAAAATAGGGATTTCTTGTCTGCTTAGTACCCTGGACGCCCTTAAAATAGTACCGTCACCGCCTAACACAATGGCAGCTTCAAATTCGCCCTCTATTTTCTTTTCACTGTCTTCCTTAAGATAAGCCTCATCATAAATATCCGTGCAAAGACTTATTTCACAATGATGTTCTTCCAAATATACTTTTATTTGATTGGTTACTTTAAAATCTGAATCTTTTTCTGTATTGGTAATAATCAAAAAGCGTCTCATCTTTTTCTCCCTTCGCCTGGTTACACTGCCTTTTTACAAGGTTTCATGAGACTTTCGAATCACTTCATCGATGGAAAAAGGAACTTCATAATCCGCTTCCACCTCTGTTTTTTCCACATGTAATAAATATTCTATATTGCCTTCCGGTCCTTTGATAGGAGAAAACTCAAGATGTAATGGCTTTAATCCGTGTTCCTTGGCAAACATTACTATCTGTTCTACTACTTCATAATGTACTTTAATATCTCTAACGACACCCTTTTTCCCAACCTTTTCTCTTCCTGCTTCAAACTGCGGTTTAATCAGACATACAATCTGTCCCTTTTCCTTTAGCAAGTCATATACCGGTCCTAATACCTTGGTAAGGGAAATGAATGAAACGTCAATAGAAGCAAAGTCCAGTTCTTCCTTAATATCTTCCTTGGTTACATAGCGGATATTAGTTTTTTCCATACAAACCACACGTTCATCCTGTCTTAATTTCCAATCCAATTGTCCATGTCCTACATCTACACTAAAAACTTTTGTAGCACCATTTTGAAGCATACAATCTGTAAATCCTCCGGTAGAGGCTCCTACATCCATACAGATTTTATTCTCTAAGGAAATATCAAAGTGGCTCATGGCTTTTTCCAGTTTCAGGCCGCCACGGCTCACATATTTTAAAGTAGCTCCCTTCACCTCAATCTTTGCAGTTGATGGAAAGGTAGAGCCTGCCTTGTCCTCTTTTTGCCCATCTACATATACGATTCCGGACATAATAATGGCTTTCGCCTTTTCTCTGGAAGCTGCAAAACCCTGCTCCACCAAAAGTACATCCAAACGTTCTTTACTCATCCTTTTTCCCATCCTTCAATCTGTTAAGAATTTCATTTGTAATTTGATGTTTCTCTAATCCATAACGTTTTCTTAATTCTTCTACTTTTCCCTGTTCAATAAACTGATTCCCTAAATCAAAGTTTTGTACTTCTATTTTTACACCCTGTTCCATGTAAAAACTACTCACTGACTGTCCGAAGCTTCCCTGGTGAATCACTTCCTCTATGGTAACAATAAGAGAATGTTTCTTTGTAAGTTCCATTAACAGTTCTTCATCAAAAGGTTTGATAAACCGAACATTAACCAAGGTAGGTAAAATTCCCTCTTCTTTTAACAATTCCTGTACTCCAAGAGCCGTATCCATCATATTTCCAACCGACAATATGGCTACTTCTTCTCCTTGCTCTATGACCTCACTCTTTCCATAACAAATCTCATCTACCTGCTCCGATAGAACAAGACTTGCCTCACCTCTTGGATATTTAATGGCAACAGGGGCTTGAAACTCCATAGCAAAATCCAGCATAGCCTTCATTTCCGGCTTATTCTTTGGAGTTAAAACCGTAAGATTCGGAATACTGTTTAAATACGCTGTATCAAAAATTCCCTGATGGGTTTCTCCATCTGCTCCTACCAGTCCAGAACGGTCAACAGCAAATACGACAGGCAGATTCTGCAAACATACATCATGAAGTATCTGGTCATAGGCTCTTTGTAAAAAAGAAGAATAAATTGCCACAACCGGCTTCATCCCTGCTGCAGCCAGTCCTGCTGCAAAGGTAACGGCGTGTTCTTCTGCGATTCCCACATCAAAAAATCTCTCTGGAAAAGCTTCTTTGAACTTCTGTAATCCGGTTCCATCCGGCATGGCAGCAGTAATGGCAACCAAATTCGGATATTTCTCACCAAAATCCAACATTTTCTTTGCAAATACTCCGGTATAAGAAGGCTGTTTCTTCGTTGCCTTAGTTTTTCCTGTTTCAATTTCAAATGGTTCCACCCCATGAAAATGGGATGGATATTTTTCTGCATATCGGTATCCTTTGCCTTTTTTCGTCATAACGTGCACTAAAATAGGACGTTCTAATAAAAACGCATCCCGAAAGGTTTCCACCATACCTTCGATGTCATGTCCGTCAATCGGGCCTACATAGGTAATTCCCATATCTTCAAAAAACATTCCGGGAACAAATAACTGTTTAATACTGTCCTTGGAGCGTTTTACGGTTTTAGCAAGGTTATCCCCCACCTTAGGTATCTTCCGTAAAGTTTTTTCTACTCCCACTTTAAATTCATTGTAGGCTTTTCCGACTCTCACATCACTAAGGTACTTTGACATGGCTCCCACATTTTCAGAAATAGACATTTCATTATCATTTAAAACAATGACACAATTTGACTTTAAATTAGCCATATTGTTCAAGGCTTCAAATGCCATTCCTCCAGTTAAGGCTCCATCCCCAATCACAGCCACAATTCTTTCCTTGGTTCCTTTGATATCTCTTGCTTTGGCAAAACCCAAGGCAGCAGAAATAGAAGTGGAAGAATGTCCTGTATTAAAAATATCACAAGGACTTTCATGGGTTTTCGGGAAACCACTCATTCCATCCAATTGTCGTAAGGTAACAAACTGTTCTTTTCTTCCTGTTAAAATTTTATGGGTGTAAGACTGGTGTCCCACATCAAAAATAAGCTTATCATTCGGAAACTCCATAGCCAAATGAAGTGCCATGGTTAATTCCACCACCCCTAAATTAGAAGCCAGATGTCCACCGGACTGGCTGACATGCTCCAATAAAAAACTACGGATTTCCTCTGCTAAAAGGCCGTAAGAATCCGGTTTTATTTTCTTTATATCATTGGGTTCCTTGATTTGCTCTAACATTCCCATAACCTTCACCCCTATTTTTTCCTGTTTATCATTAAGGAAACGATTTGAATTAATTCCTCATGATTTCCCTGCAATGTTTTAATATCATCTATGGCACGATTAGAATAAGTAAGTACATCCTGTTTTGCCTGTTCCATTCCATATAAGGTAACATAGGTTGTTTTTTGATTTTTTTCATCACTATGCACCGGTTTTCCCAATTCCAAAGTAGTACTGGTAATATCCAGAATATCATCCTGAATCTGAAACGCCATTCCAATGTTTCTGGCAATTTGTTCTACCTTTTCCAATTCTTCTTCGGATGCCCGTCCTAATACGGCCCCAATCATCATAGAAGCTTCAATTAACGCAGCCGTCTTACATCGAAAAACAAATTCTAATTCCTCTTTTCCCATGGCAGTTCCGCTCTTTTCCACATCTACCACCTGGCCGCCTATCATTCCATATACCCCGGGCTTCTTTACCAGAATCTCAAATGCCCTTCTTACCACATCCAAATCGTCCAAAGAAAAAGCATGGACTGCGGTTTCAAAAGCATAGTTTAACAACGCATCTCCTGCAAGTATTCCCATAGCATGTCCATAAACCACATGGGTAGTTTTTCTTCCTCTTCGGTAATCATCATTATCTAGAGCCGGAAGGTCATCGTGTACCAAAGAATAGGTATGTATCATTTCAATGGCTGCCATAAAAGGCTCGATTGCCTTACTTGTTCCTTGAAACCCTTCAAAAGTTTTTAACATTAAAATAGGGCGGAGTCTTTTTCCTCCACCGTTTACTGCATAGTTCATCGCCTCAAAGATTCTTTTTTGATAACCTTCTTCTTTTGGAAGATATTTCTGAATGATACATTCTGCCTGTTTTACACTTTTCTCCATATCAATCATGTTGTTCTTCCTCGTCTAAAATAATTAATTGTTTTTCTACTTTATCTAACTCATCATTACATTCTTTTAAAAGCTTTACCCCCTGGGTATACAATTTTAAAGACTCCGTAAGGGGTGTCGCCGGCTGTTCCAATGTTTCAATGATGGTACTTATTTGTTCAAACTTATCTTCAATCTTCGCCTTTGCCATATCATACTTCCTCATACATTCTCTTTGATTTTATGGTAGCATCTACTTGTCCATCCAAAAAGGTCAGGGTTAAACTCTGTTTTTCCTCCAAAGAGGCAGCAGACAATATAGGCTGATTCTCTTTATCCGTAACATAAGCATATCCCTTTTTCAGTTTATTCGTAGGAGAAGCACCATTCAGCCGCTCCCTTAAAATCTCACATTGATGGCGGTATTTCTTTACTTTTTGCCCCATAACAGCCTCTAGCTGGTCGTAAAGACGGTCACAAAGCAACCTTTTTTCCATCAGCTGATTTTTAGGATTCAAATACTCTAATTTCGCACTCAGCATAGAGAGTTCTGTTTTTTTATTCTCTATCTTACGAAGCATTGCTCTTTTTAGCTTATCCTCATAAAGCACCACTGATTTTTCAATGGAAACTACATCCGGTATGGCTAATTCACAGGCGGCAGAAGGTGTCGGTGCCCGTAAATCCGCTGCGTAATCCGATATGGTGTTATCTATCTCATGACCTACAGCAGAAATAATCGGTGTCTTCGCCGCATAAATTGCCCTTGCCACAATTTCTTCATTAAATGCCCATAAATCCTCAATAGAACCACCACCACGGCCAATAATAATGGTATCCACTGACATCTGGTCTAAGGTTTTAATTCCATCGACAATGGTTTTCGCTGCTCCTTCTCCCTGTACCTTTGCCGGGTAAAGAATCAACTGGACATAAGGATTCCTGCGTTTTGCAATATTTAAAATATCCTGAAGGGCGGCTCCTGTTTTCGCTGTTACGATTCCTACCCTTTTAGGATATGCCGGAATTTCCTTTTTCTTTTCAAAATCAAACAAACCCTCCTCGTAAAGTTTTTGCTTGATTTTTTCATACTGCTCGTATAAATTTCCAGCACCATCCAGCTTCACAGAATTCGCATAAAGCTGAAACACTCCATCTCTTTCGTACACTTTAATACTTCCGGAAACAATGACACTTTGTCCATCCTGCATTTTAAAATCTAACCCTGAAGCTCTAGCAGTGGAAAACATCACACATTTTAAAGCTGCATTTTCATCCTTTAAAGTAAAATAAATATGACCGGAAGAATGGTATTTACAGTTGGATACTTCACCCTTAATCTGAACTTTACTTAACAAATAATCTGCTAAAAACAAGTTCTTTACATAAGTATTAATCTGTGAAACTCCAAAAACCTTCTCCATAATTCACTCCTTATATCAGGCTTCCCAGTACTCCATTGATAAAACCTGCTGCTCCTTCTTTACAGTAAATCTTCGCCAATTCCACCGCTTCGTTTACGGCAACTTTATTAGGAACTTCTTCGTCAAACAAGATTTCATAAGTGGCTAAACGTAAAATTGTAAGTTCAGCCTTTCCAATTCGCTCAAGACTCCAGCTTTTGGAATTTTCCTTTAATTTCCCATCGATTTCCTCTAATTTATCCATAATATTTTGGGTTTTTTGATAAATATACTCATGGGCTTTTTCTGATAGGGGCTTTAACTCTTTGTTTTCATCCTCATCCTCATACCATGTAGCATATTCTAAAAATAAATTAAGCTGTTCCTCTTTTTCCTCCGGAGAAGAAAACTCCATTCTAAACAATGCTTTAAATACGTTTTCTCTTAAGCTTCTTCGTGTCATGACGATTTCCTTTCTAACTCTTTCCTTCTTACGTATGCTGTATAAAAAATGATTTATGCTCTAACAGAAATATCTTTCTTTATTCTTCCTTATCAATTCCTAAAATATGAACGGATACTTCCTTCACTGTAATACCTGTCATATTTTCAATGGCTGATTTTACCTTTTCCTGCACCATAGAACTTACTTTTGGAATGCTGTAACCATATTTTAAAACAATGGCTACCTGAACGGTGAGCTGATTAGACTGAAAAGAAACCTTCACACCCTTAGACAGATTCTTCATACCAAGTTTACTGATAATTTCTTTGGTAATATTACCTGACATTTTTGAAACGCCTTTTACTTCTGTAGCAGCTAATCCTGCAATAACTGCAATGACTTCATCTGCGATTTGTACGTCACCTTTTTTTCCGTCTGAATTCAAATGAATGATATTTTTTGTTTCTGTTTCTCTATTCATATTTACACCCATGTTTTAACCTCCATAAAATGGCAGTTTACTTTTCTGCCTTTGTATCTCATTTACACTTCTTATCATTATAGCAAAAAAACTTTCATTCGTAAATGTGTTTTCTTTATCATTTTTCGAAAGAATATAACAAAAGTGTACTTCCTTCCATTCGAAATTTCGTAATGGAATAAAGTACACCTTTCTTGTTCTTTACTCTTCCTGGGTCTTTATGGTGGAAATGACAATCTGACTCAAAGGCATTCCGGTTTTTCTAGTAATAATCTCTTCGATTTGTGCTTTTTGTTCTTCACTTAACTGATTGGTCTTTACCATAACATCCACAGTATCATTTTCGATAAATACCATAGCATCCTGAAATCCTTTTGCTCCTAATAACTGTTCAATGGCTACTTCTAATTCAATATTTTTTGCCAGTTCATTTTCCAACTCAATGGCACTGGCTTTTTCCTCATCACTAATGGAATCACTGAAAATAATGGCTTCCAGTGTTTCTTTGGATTTCGCTCTTGCCTGCTCCCGTTCTAATTTTGCACTTGCTAAAAATCCGGAAACTTCGCTGGAACTGGTAAATACCGCCTGACCGATTTCTTCTTCATTATCCGGAGTCACACTATCTAAAACCATATCACTGATTTCACTGTCATCATTGTTTCCTACCGCTCCTTCATAAGAATCCAAATCCCCGTTGGAGATATCATTGCTATGTACCACTTCTAAACTATCCTCTGTATCCTTTTCCTCATTTAATGGAACATTTCTATCCGAAAGACTCATATATCCTGCCATGGCAATCATCAAAGCCAAAGCACTTACAATTACCTGATTTTTTTTCACCATTTTCTTTAACTGAAATTTTTCTTTCACACCGATCCCTCCATTTTTAAAATCGAAACTTTATGCGATGGAACATTTAGAAGCACTGTTGTAGCTTCTATCAATGCTACTTTTACATTTGGATTATCCCCTCCCTGTGCGATAATTAATACTCCTTCCACGGTTGGTGAGTATTCCTTCACCACATAAGGAACACTGTCCCCGTCAATATTGACTAATATGGTTTCTTCTCCTTGTTCTAAGCTCTCACTTTCACTTTTTTCTCCTTCCTTTTCATCCACACTTTTACTGCTGTTTAATGAAGTATCTTTGTTTATTACCTGTTCCTTACTGTTTTTTAAGGTTATCATTACCTCAACCTTTCCAACCCCATCTACTTTGCTTAGAATTTCTTCCATTTGGCTTTCCAGCTTTTTGCAATAATCCTCCTCTTCCAATTCCACAGAAGATACCTCATTTTCTTTATTCTTATTGTCATTGGTGGGGATAGTAAGAACCAGTAATAACAATCCCGCCAAAACAAAAATAGAGGCTTTTTTATTTTCTTTCATCCATACTATGATTTTGTTATTTTCATTTATTTTCACTTGCTATCCCCTAATTTCTATATTTATATTATCTTCATCCAAATTATAGACGTTACTTATAAAGTTTTTTAAATTTTTTTTCTCTTCTTCCCAGTCCTGAGTCAGATTTTGCTCCACTTCTACAAAAAGTACCCAGGAATTCCCACTTTTTTTCATGGTAAGTTTCGTATTCTCATACCCCATAAGTTCCATCTGCTGCTCCATATTATTTATCATGGCAACCCCGGTCTGGGTTTCAAATTCCTCCTGTTGCTCCTCCAAAAAGCTACTGTCAAAATCCACTGTAAAATAAGAAGAATCCAGGATTTTATCGTAATTTTTTAAGGCAGACAATACCGGCCGCATAACCAGATATAAAAAAATAAGTCCAATGGTAAGTTCTAAATATTTCTTATCCTTTGCCCTTGGAAATAGCTGCAGCAGCAGACTTGAGAACAAAACAAAGCATAAAATTCCTTTGATATATGCCAGCAGTTCATTTTCCACCTTCTTCCCACCCCACTTTTCTATTTACTTAAAATCCATATAATCTCATATTGGTGGCAAAGGTAATCATACAAATACTTACCAAAAAAATCAGTGCTACAGTGGAAATCATCTTCCAAAGCAAAATCCCCCCTGTGGCAACACTTTCCAGTACATGAATGAACCCTTTTTGACAGATTGGTTCCATCAAAGCCCCTAAGCCCATAAATCCCACCAACATAATTCCGATTTTCACAAAAGGTACCATCAAAAGTAGTAAAAGCAGGAGCATAGCAGTCATTCCCACGCTGTTTTTTATTACAATGGAACTTCCTGTTAAAAAATTCCCTGCCACTAAAGCGGTTTCTCCAGCAGGAAGTGCTTTGATGGATTTTTGAATTGCCAGATACTTTACACTATCCACCGTAGGAAGAATCATATTCTGCACTGTAGAAAGTCCCAAAACAAACACTGTAACCGCCTTTAAAACCCATTGAATGGCATTTTTCAGCATATTGCAAAGCCTCTCCAGTTTTAATTCCTCAGAAAGCTCCTTCAACATGGAAAATACAACATAAATTTTAATCGACGGAAAGATAATTGTTTTTATCAGCCATTCCAACCCATATAAAATCAAAAACAATAACTCATACATTCCACTTCCTACTTCTTGTCCGGAAGACATGGCAACGAAAAGACAATACACTGGTATCACCACTTTCATAAAGCCAATAATTTGTCCAAACACCTTTAATACCACCTGACAACTGGTATAAAAAGCAGAAAAGGACAAAGAAAACAACAATAAATAAGTAACATAAAACCCGGTCTGGCTGGTTAAGCCATTCTGAAAACTCTGGGTCAGGGTAGAAAAAATTCCTGCAATTAATAATAAAAAAAATAGGGACACTAAAATTTCTTTTTGTTTTCCTATTTCTCCAAACAGTATATTTTTTACACTCTCTATTAACTTTTTCCCTACTTCTTTGGTCTTTCCTTGTGATAACAAGGAAAATATCTCCTCTATGTCGATGTTTCCCTCGGAAATATCACTTTCTTCTATGACCTTCTCCCATTCACTAAAATCAATTTCTGTTTCTCCATTTCCTATTTCACCGGCGTAGACACCTTCCGGTATCCACATCACAACCAGCAGCATAACCCCTAATATAATCTTTTTCAAAATAATGCCCCTTTTCCACTTTTTCATGCAAGCATGAAAAGTATGACCTTTTGACCCTTGGTATCATAATATTTCTTCTATAAAATCCAGAATGGACCTTAATACAGGTATACTTAATATCAGCATACTGACTCTTGCCATTGTTTCAATATTGGTTCCTAATGTACCTTGTCCAGCATCTTTGCATAAAGACGAGGCAAATTCCGTCAGATACGAAATTCCGACCATTTTTAACAATATTCCCATATATGCTGTAGGAATCTGTGCTTTTTCTCCGAAGGTCTTTAATACTTCCACAATTTCTTCCAGTTCTCCCACCATATAAAATAAAACAAACAAAGACACTGCTAAGATAAAGAAAATGGCAATTTCAGGTTTATATGTTTTTAATAATACACTAATGAGTGCGCAAATCAGCACAACCACTATTATTTTAACCATATCCACCTCCATGATTTTTTTACAAGCGAACTGTTTTAAGTGTCAAGAAACTTCTTTCTGCTTTCCACTACCTGTTTGACTGATTTTCTGTTTTTAGATATCAAACAGCTTTCTGATATTTTGAAACAATTCATAAATATAAGGTACAATCCAGGATAGCACAATAATCAAGCCTGCAAGGCTAATTAAAAATGAATGTTCTTCCCTGCCGGAATGTTTTAACACTTGTCCTAAAATCGTAACCAATATTCCAACTGCTGCAATTTTAAAAATCAACTCTATTGTCATTTTACTCCCCCAAATCATTAAAGCAGCAAAACAACTATCATACTTGCCGCTAAAATTCCTATCTTTTCATAAAATCCTTTTGCTTCCTTCCATTGTAAAAATGCCGACTCTATGGGCATCTTTAAATCTTTTCTTGTCTGCTCTAAAAATAATACCTGTTGACTTTTATCCAGAAATCCAAGATTCTTTCCCACCGAAATCATTCTATCTAATTCATCTTTTCCCATTTCAAAATTCCCCCTTTTGATTTCCTCCTCCCAAATCTCTGCAAAACTCTGCCTTTCCCTCATTTGAATCCGCTTTCCTACCTGTATTAAACTTTCTCCGATGTTACATTTTCTTTTTTCTCCGATTTCAACCAGCAAAATTGGTAAGGGAGTTGCCATGGTGCGTATTTCCCCTTCGATATCCATTAGAATCTGCGACCAGTTCAAAAGATTTAAATATCGCTCCTTTTTTTTTAACGCAATACTCTCGCCCCAAAAGTAACCTCCCACTACCAAAAAGCAGGCACCAAACAATTTAAACATGATATAACTGGTTCCCTTGAGAATCAAAAATATCGGAGATATTCCCTACATGGTCCAGATTATTTAAAACGATATAGCGTTCAAAGACTCTTTCCTGCACTAATTTTCTAAGCAGGGGCTTGGATTTAATATCATCAATGGAATTACCATGAACCGTGGCAATTAATTTACAACCACAATTAATGACATATTCAATCGCCTCTAAATCTTCTCTATGTCCAATCTCATCTACTGCTATCACCTGAGGTGACATGGAGCGGATTAACATCAGCATTCCCTTTGCCTTTGGACAACAATCCAGAACATCGGTACGGATTCCTAAATCGTTTTGCGGCTCACCTAAAAAGCAGGCACCTATCTCTGACCTTTCGTCTACAACTCCAACCGTAGCCCCTTGGAATTCTTCAAATCCATTGGAGATACTACGAATCATGTCCCTAAGGAGTGTAGTTTTTCCACACCTTGGAGGGGAAATAATCAAGGTATGATATATTTCATTTCTTTTTGTTATGTAAGGCATAATTTCATCGGAACATCCTAAAACCTGATGGGAAATTCTAATATTTAAAAAGGAAATATATTTTACATTTTTAATCATTCCTTCTTCCACTACCACCTTCCCTGCAATTCCAACCCTATGCCCTCCCTGAACCGTAATAAAGCCTTGTCTGATTTCATCTTCATAGGCATAAAGAGAATGACTGCTGACATACTCCAGGGTTTCTTTGATTTCTGTTGCACTTACAATATAGGGAAACTTACATTGTCTTTCCATTTGTCCATTTTTTCCAAACAAATACTCCTTATTATCATAAATAATAATAAGGGGTTCATTGACTCTTAATCGTACTTCCTGTAACTTATAATAAGTAATCGGTGCATTTTCTAACATACTCTGTATGTTTTTCGGAAAAATGTGATGCAACAATTCCAGTTTGTCCATATATTCTCTCCTTATTTTGTGTAGTGTTTTCGAGATTTACTCTGAACAATTACCTTTATATATAATATATGAGAACCACTCTGGAATATGACAAAAAAAATCCACAAATCCTTCTTTTCAGTTCGGATTTGTGGATAATTAAGTTTTCGTTATGATTATGTGGATAAATTAAAGTTTTAAAAGACTTATCCACCTTAACATTATACTCTGGATAAATATTCTCCTGTACGAGTATCAATCTTAATAGTATCACCTTGATTTACGAATAAAGGTACATAAAGAGTTGCTCCTGTTTCAACTACACAAGGCTTTGTAGCACCAGTAGCAGTATCACCCTTAACACCTGGTTCGCATTCTGTAATTTCTAATTCTACAAACAATGGTGGTTCTACCGCAAATACTTCTCCATTATGGGAAACCATCTTAACCATTTCATTTTCTTTTACGAACTTAAGTGAATCTCCAATTGCATCTGCATTCAATGCAATCTGGTCAAAAGTTTCTGTATTCATGAAGTGGAATAATTCACCATCTGAATATAAGTATTGCATTTCCTGTCTTTCAATATGAGCCTGAGGGCATTTTTCAGTTGGACGGAAAGTCTTTTCAACTACACCACCACTCTTAATGTTCTTTAACTTAGTACGAACGAAAGCTGCTCCCTTACCTGGTTTAACATGTTGAAATTCAATTACCTGATATACATTGCCTTCTAATTCGATTGTAAGACCATTTCTAAAATCGCCTGCTGTTACCATTGATTAAGTTCCTCCTTAAATATCGTGTTTCTCATACACACTGTCTTTCATTATTCTATAATAATTTTCTCACTTTTTCAACTATTTTTTTCTATAAGGTAAGATAATTGTAACAGATTAGAAACAGATGAAACACTATCATCTTTAAAACCATCCTATCTGCCCTATAGCTCTACCAAATCTTTTCTGGAATAAGTGAGATTTCGATATCCGTCTTTTGTAATTAAAACCAAATCTTCAATACGAACTCCACCAAAGCCCGGAAGATAAATTCCCGGTTCTACCGTCATTAACATATTCTCCTGTAAAACTTTGTTACACCTTGGCGAAAGATTCGGAGCTTCATGAATTTCCAATCCCACGCTATGTCCTAAAGCATGGCCAAAACATTCTCCAAAACCAGCATTGGCAATCAAATCTCTAGCTACTTTATCCACTTCTGAACATACCATGCCTTCTTTGATTACCTCTAACGCTGCCCGTTGTGCATCCAACACTGTCTGATAAATTTTCCGCTGTTCCTCATTGGCTTTTCCAACTACCACGGTTCGGGTCATATCCGAACAATATCCTTCGAATTTACAACCAAAATCCATGATAACAAAATCACCATATTCTATTTCTTTGTCCGTTACATTGGCATGGGGCATGGAACTATTGGTTCCGGAAGCAACAATGGTTTCAAAACTTTGACCGGAGGCTCCATTCATCTGCATAATCCGCTCCAGCTCCATTGCAATTTCCTTTTCCGTAACCCCAGGGCGGATAAAATTAAGGATTTTATTAAATGCTAAATCCCCTATCGCCTCTGCCCGTTCAATGTTTACGATTTCTAAAGAATTCTTTATCATTCTGATTTCCTCAATATCAGAACTGATATCCTCCCACGAAACCTCTGGTACTGCTTCCGTCATTTGCCGGAAATCTTTTAATAATATAGTATTTCCTTCAAATCCTGCTTTATGTACTTCTTTTTCTTTTAAAATTTCAGCAATACATTCTGAATATTTTTTTCTTCCGATATCCCTGACTTCAAAGCACTTCGCCTCATATGATGCACTCTCCACATATCTGGAATCCGTATAAAGAATATTAAAATCTTTTCCCACAACCAAGGTACCTTCCCCACCTGTGAAATCTGAAAAATATCTTAAACAATTCGCTTCCTTTATCACGACAGCATCTAATTCGCTCTCTCCTAAAAGTCGATGTACTCTTTCTAAATTATTCATTTACCCACCTTCTTATAGCAATTTCGTCACTTCTTGTGCCACCGTCTGGATATCTTTATTATCTACGCAAACAGCATAGTCACATGCCGCTTCGTATTTCGGATTTCTGATTTCCAGCAAATCCATGATTTTTTGTTTTGGATTGTCGCATTGCAACAATGGTCGTTTCGTATCACCTTTTACTCTGCCATAAATCGTATCCGGCGTTGCCTTTAAGTATACTACAACTCCCAGCTCCTTTAACAATTCTGCATTTTCCCTTCTAAGGGGCATACCTCCTCCTGTTGAAAAAATAGTAGCTTTTTCTCTTAACATCAACTCTTTTATCACTGATGTTTCCAGATTACGAAAATAGTCTTCTCCCTTTTCAGCAAAAATATTGGAAATCGTCATTCCTTCCTTTTCCTCGATATATTGGTCCGTATCAATATATTCATATCCGAGTTTCTTCGAAAGGCGATTCCCAACTGCCGTCTTTCCCGCACCCATAAAACCAATTAAAATAATGTTTCTCATATACATCTCCATTCCTTTGGTTCGTTACATCCATTATACCATATCTACTCTAAAAATGCACGAAAAAAGTACAACAACGAAAGAATATTGTTACTATCAGGGTTACTGTTCACTCGTGCCTCGTGAACAGTAACTCTATCGATTCTTTTTTCTTTTCTGTTTTTCATAGGATTTTATAATCGGCTTTTCCAAATAGCGTTTTAATACGATTTGTATTTCTTCCTTCGGATGAATAGGTTTTACCAGAATACAGTGCATTCCACACCTTTTTGCACCGATTACGTCCGTAAAAATCTGGTCCCCGACAAAAATACTGTTTTCAGGATTCGTTCCCATCATTTCCATGGCTTTCTTATAATTCTTCTTTAATGGCTTTCCTGCCTTAAAGATATATTTTGTCTTAATATTTTTGTTAAAGCGTTTTACTCTTTCTTCTTTATTGTTTGAAATAAGGCAGGTAGCAAAACCCATCTCTTTTAAATCCTTAAATAATTGCTCTGCCTTTTGGTCTGCATCTGCTCCATGCCTTACCAGGGTATTATCAATATCAAACAAAACTCCCCTATAACCCTTTTTATAATATTCCTCAAAATCAATCTCATAGGTGGAATCTTTATAATCATGTGGATAAAAATACTGAAACATAGTCTTCTCCTCTTTCTTTTAGGACGATATGTGTCACCTTAGTTTTTCAGGAAAATATTAACGTATTTTTTTTCATACGTCAATTGATTTTTTATGGAAAACATACTATAATATTGTTATGTGCTAAACGTAACAAAGAATAGACCTTATAACTCAATATTTTAAACGAGGTGTTTCATTATGTCAAAAAAATCAAATAAACTTTTATTTTTAGCTACCGCTACTGCTGCCATTGGTGGAGCAATGTATGTATTTCGTGATAAGATTAAGGAATCTAAAATTTTAGAAAATTCCGACGAGAATCCTTTAAAACCATACTTTGATAAAGGTGTGGAATTAAAAGATAAGGCAGTTGACTTTGCAAAGGAAAAGAAACTCCAGTGGGATGCTAAAAAAGCAGACACAAACGAAATCGTGGATGTTGATGACTTTTCCGATGAAATTTTCGAAGAAAACCACGATAGAGAATATCGAACCATTCATATCACTTCCCCAGAAGAAGATGAAGTTTCCAAAGATTCCACTACAGAAACTGCAACTGAACCTTCTGCCGAAGTAAACCTGACAGAAGATATTCCAGAGGTTACTCCTCTTACTGAATAACTATTTCCATAATAAAAGAAGGTAATTTCTCACCTAGGAAACTACCTTCTTTTATTTTCTTATGAAAAAGTTTACTTTTTACGAAGAACGAAGCATTTCTTTTAGTTCTTCCACACTGAAATTATATTTTTCATTACAGAAATGGCAATTTACTTCGATTGGTTCTCCGTCTTCCACCATCTCAGTTAAATCTTTTCGTCCAATGCTCATAACCGCCTTGGCTACTCTTTCTTTACTGCAGTTACATTCAAATTTGGTATCTATTTTATCCCAAATTGTAACACCAAAATCCCCTAACAAACGATTTATCATATCTTCCGGCGTCATTCCCTGGTCCATTAAGGAAGTAATGGATGTAAATTCCTTTAACTTTTCTTCCAAAGAGGAAATTACTTCTTCACTGGCAAAAGGCATCAACTGGATAATAAATCCTCCTGCCTGTCTTACAGTATTATCCTTGTTCATTAATACTCCTAAAGCCACAGAAGTCGGTACCTGCTCCGAAGTTGCAAAATAATAAGTTAAATCCTCAGCAATTTCTCCGGAAACCAAATGAGTCTGTCCCACATAAGGTTCTTTTAATCCGATATCTTTAATTACACTTAAAATACCTAAATCCAATGCCCGTCCTACATCCAGTTTACCCTTGGCACTTGGTGGCAGCATAACATCAGGATTAAACACATAACCTTTTACATTAGCTTTTGAATCTGCAGTTACCACTAAGCCTTCAATAGGCCCACTACATTTAATTTGTAATGTAATCACATCTGAGTCATTTTTACACATACTTCCCATCATGGCTCCAGCAGTCAATAATCTTCCCAATGCAGCCGTTGCCACAGGACTTGTATTATGAAGTTCTCTTCCCTTTTCAACCAATTCTTTTGTTGTAGCTGCAAAAAAACGTACCTGGCCTTCCGCAGCAGTTCCTCTAATTATATAATCCATGTTTAACCTCCATTTTACCAGTTCATTTCTATCATACTAAAACTTCTTATCCTTTTTTCCCTTTTTCTCTGACAATAAAATGCAATCGTTCGGAATCTTCCTTCGGTTCATCTTTGGTAAAAGCATCGTATATGGCAAGCAATTCCATTCCTGCTGTTTTAATTGCATGGGAAATCTCTTCAATAGAGTATGCACGTTGATAATGAGTTTCCTGTAATTTACGATACAGACCATTTTCCTCTTTTACAAACAAATTCAAATCATACTCATTCATTTTTTCTTCTTCATAATAATAATTATCCCAAATGAAACTAATATCCTCCCTGTCCTCCGCAATGGTATGGTCGCCCAAAATCTCTTTGTACTTATACTCTGTATTCATATCAAATATAAAAATACCTTCCGGGTCAAGATAATTATTTACCAGTCGAAATACCTGAACCAAATCCTCATATTCTAATACATAATTTAAACTGTCACAATTTGATGTAATAGCAGAAACAGTTCCATAAAGTTCAAATTCCCTCATATCCTGAAGCAGATACAGAATATTTTGCTCCTCATCCGTAGATTCTTTTGCAATATCCAGCATTTCATAAGAATTATCCACACCTATCATATCAAATCCGTACTCAGCCAATTTACGGGTCAGTTTACCAGTACCACAACCAAGGTCTAAAAGAATCCCTTCTGTTATCCCATACTCTTTCATTCTCTCTACCAGATAGGATGTCCAGTTTTCATAATCTACATTATCCATGAAATCGTCATAAACTTTTGCAAAACCGGTATAGGCTTCCATGAAAAATCCCCTTTCTCTTCCGTTCTAACATTTGAATATGAAAAATGCTTGAAAATTAACTTTTCAAGCATTCATAAAAGTAGCGAGAGGGGGATTCGATAATACGAACTACTTTTAATTTCCACCTCAAAAACACTTGAAAACACTGTATTTAAGCCACTTTTCAGAAACTTTCTTTTTCTAAAAACAAATGTTAATTTATTATATTTTACCGTATTTTATCATATTTTATCACAAAAAGTAGGGTACAAAGTAGGGTACTAAATAGGGTACTAGCTTACCTTAATTTTTAAATCTTCATCTAATGAAAGAACAGCATCTCTCTTCATATGTGGCATGATATGAATATATACTTTTGTAGTTATTGTGGGAGAAGAATGTCCTAATATTTTTGATACAATTTCAACTGGTATTCCTTTTTGGAAACACCTTGAAGCAAATGTATGTCTAAGTGAATGTAACCCATAATATTCTATACCAGCTCTATTACATACTCTCTTCATTGTATCTTCTATCGACCTTGGATTAAAAAAATTACCTAATTCGCTAGAAAATACAAATTTACTTTTAGGAATTTCTTGTTCTTCATTTCTTCTTTTGATTTCCTGCAATGCCCATATTGCTGTATTATTCAAATCTACTATTCTATTACTTGTATTCGTTTTTGGGTCTGTGATAATATATTCGTAACTTTGTTCTGAATCTTCTGGTAAATCTTCTCTTATTTTTACTCTTGAAAGAGTTTTGTTTATATTAACAGTTTTATTTTCATAATCAATATCTTCGTGATTTAATGCCAATGCTTCACCAATTCTCAATCCAGTATTTGCTAAGAAAATAAATATCGGTGATATGCGATAATAATGACTACTATTATAATATTCCACAATAGCCGAATACATTTTCCTTATATCTGTATCTGTATATACATTTATTTCCTTAGTTTTTTTACCACAGAAACTTTCTTTTGGTAGCTTTAATACAAGTAATAAATTCTTTTCAATATCTTTTCTTTCATATGCAAATCCCCAAATTTGATTCATTGTTTCTTTTACTTTTCGTACAGTTGAGAATGCTTTTGTTTCTGATGTTTCATTTAATATGATTTGCAAGTCTGTATCTGTAACATCTTTGAATTTTTTATGTCCTATAATAGGATTGATATATCTTAAAAACATTTTCTCATGTAAATCAAAAGTAGACCTTTTAACTGTTTTGATTTTATAAGTATATAGCCATTTGGTTATATATTGTTCAACTGTATCGTTAGTTGGATTAATTGTTTGTTGGGCATTTGATATAATTTTGTCTCTTATTTTACGCTTTAATTCAGTTGTATTCTTTGCATAAACAGAACATTGCTTCTTCTGAAAAGGATTCCATACTTTTGCTTCTAATGTACCATTAGACCTAACTTTGACAGCATATTCTATATTATTTACTTTTACCTTTTTAGCTTCCATATTTTCTCCTTTCGTATACTAAAAAGGTGAACGATATTACTTTAAATATAACACCGTACACCCTTTTAGTCAACTTTTATAAATATATCTCTTTGCCTTTATTCTGCTCCATCCACTTTTCAAGTTCTTCTTTAGTGATACGATATTGACCACCTATTTTAACAGCAGGAAATTCACCTGAACGTAACAAAGCATTCATTTTTGTTTTACCAAATTTTAATATTTCCATCATTTCTTTAGTTGTATATATCTCCATTTATACACCTACTTTCCTGTAGACCCAAATCCACCTTCACCTCGTTCTGTTTCAGACAATTCTTCAACTTCATTAAATTCAACTGGTAAATATGGCATTACTACTAACTGTGCAATACGTTCCATAGGGTTAATCATTTGTGGTTCATCTGTATCGTTATGTAATGCTACAATATATTCCCCGACATAATCACTATCGCATACCTGCTGTTATTACCCTGTAGTTTTTTATCTACAGCTCTGGAAGTTTCCTTCATTTTCATCAGTTGGTCAATTCCAACCCAGCATAGCATATCTTTTTAACACAATATTTTCTATTGTACCAACCGTTAGCGAGACCTCGTGGGAAGATTATATTCTTATATATCTCAATATAAGTTTCACTTCCTATGCGTTGCGTGTGACTATGATTTTAAGCATAGCCTTCCACTCTGATTAGCATTTTAAAGCTTTCCAGTTTTCTTTCTCGCTCATAATCTTGGATTTACTTGTTGGTTTCATCCAAGACGGCATTAAAATATTATTATATAAATTTTGTCTGTTTGAATAATTATTTTGTATTGCGTTATTAAAACATTCTGCTAAATATCGTTTCCTAGAAAGAAAAATATCTCTTCTATCATTATATATATAATTTAAAAACATATACTTTTCTTCTATGTTATTAAATACTAAAGCTCCAAAAGATAAATTCTTATTCCTCTTATCTTGAATAAAATTACTGTTAATTCCTTCATTTTCCAAAAGATATGTTTTCATTTTAGATAAATTATGTTCAAATCCTGAAATTCTTATGCTATAACTTGAAGGATTATGTAAATTATTATTAGAACAACTAATTGAACCGTCTCCGTCAAAATAACCTCTAAAAAAATGTGGCATTAAATCTTTATTTAAATTAATAATAGAGTAATTATATGTTTTATTCGGTGCGATATTATATTTTTGTAAATCTTGTGCCATTTTATCACTTACTAATTCTAAGGTATACATATAATTTACATAGTTATTATTTATTGTTTCTGTTATATATAATGGCTGTTGTGAATCTAAATAAATTTTAAATACTTCCAAAATATTTTTATCTGATTTTTGTAACGATAATTTTATTATCGCCTGATTTTTACCTTTATCTCTTTTAAAAACATTACCGTCAGCAGCTAAAAATCCTAAAAAATAAGCCTTATCTGGAGTATTTATATTTTCAAAATAATTATAATCAAAAGGATATTTATGCCTATCTTTTCCTATTAAATTATTATCGTGCCATATTTTAGTTATTTGACCTCTGTTCACACCATAATGTTCTGCTAATTCTGTACTTGTTTTATTTTCATACTGTTTAACAATCTCTTCTTTTTGTTTATCGTTTAAAATACCAGAATATTCGTTTTTATATCCTATATCCTTTGCATAAGATAAAATTTTACTTTTAGAACATTTATAAAACTTTGCCATTTTCCTAGAAGATTTAAGTTTGTTATAATTATCAATAAACTCTTCTTTATTAAAAATTATTTCTTTTGCTATTTATATTCACTCCTTTATTTTATTTTCAAACAAACAATTAAAATAATATTTATTACATACCAACGCCATTACTTGGTCTGAGACCATTTTTAGTAGCCAAACCACTTCTTGCAAATATAGCTCCAAAATATCCGTCAGGCAATTCAAATGCTAATCCAGTACCAATTTTAACAGTCTGATGAGGCGCAATAACAATTGGTGTTGATGTGCAAGCATATAAATCATACCCCGCTGCTTGACTACTTCCTCTTGTAGGAATAATTGCATTTTCGTTTAGTTTTTTAATATTAATTTTCATGTTTTATTTTCTCCTATTCTTTTACAAAGTTAATAATTCTACCATCATTGATAATAGTAATCATATTTTTCATTTTGTACATATCTAAGCATTCTTCTAAAGTTACATTTGACAACTCAATAATTGTTTCATAATTCATGTTTACTTTCCTCCTCTTTAAGATACTTTACTGCTAGTTTTCTGTCTTTAAATAAAACTTCTTCTGCCCTTGCATTATGTATTAAGAACGATTGCTTTGTTTTAGTATCACTAACGATACAATATTTTTCATCAACAGAGACAACAACACAATCAAAAACTTCATAATAATCTAATTTAGGCATTGTCCTAGCAAAGAAAACTTTGTCTTTTCTTTTTAATTCATTTAGCTTAATCATTTATCAATTCCTCATTTAAGTATTCTACATATTCTTCCCATTTTCCGATACTATGTATATACTCTTTACTCTTCAATCCTTTTAATGTCATATCTGCCTTTATATCATCATATGTATTCTTTTTTGTAGCTAGTGATTTTATAAAATCTTTTGTCGTATGTACGAGGGCTATAAGTTGATTTTGAGGCAATTTTGATACTATATTTTTATAAGTGACTAAATCTTCATCTGGAATAGTATACTTTGTTTTTGGTAGATTTTTACTACTAAAAGGGCTTATGTCAGCACCATTTGTTTTAGGTTTTAATATTGGCTCTAATTGTTCTATATCTTTTGCATTAAATCGAAATAGTAGTTCTGAATCTGTTTCAACAACATTCCAAATGATGTTGTTATTATTTTTCAATTCTTTGGCAAACAATTCTTTATCAATAATACTTATACTTTCTTTTACAACATGAACCAACTTTCCATCTCGTTCAACATCATATTCATTAATTGTGGTTTCTGTATTTGACTTGTTTATAAAATCTCTATAAATTAATCTAACCATACTTCTACCGCTTTTTAATGATGATGAATAACATTCTAATGTACGATTTCCATAATGGTAGATGCGAACACCTTTTTCACAGTCAATATAAACATCGTTGCTTGCAAATTCGCCAGTATATTCTCTTGGAAAAGTATTTGTCGACTTGTCTATTTCTGTTCTCAGCCTATAAATCCCTTTATATTTCATTAAATAACTTGCTATATTTACACCTTCTCTCTTTATCCAACATATACTTTATTCTTCTCTGCTTCTCTAATCTTTTGCAAAGCTTCTTTTCTGTTTAGAAATACTGTTTTACCTATTGAAGTGTATGGTAGTAGAAAAGCGGTTTTGTTCCGCTTCTCCACTCCTACAAAATAAGTTTCTTCGACAGTTCTGATTTTTAATTCGTCTAAGTCGTATATGCCTACTGTTGGCAAGATTCTTGTATGATATACGATGTCTGATTTCTTTAATATTGGATTAGTCACAATATAATACCACCTTATTTTGTTGTAGAGATTCTTGCACATCTATCGCTCGTTGATTTTTACTTCCTCGCCAACAAAGTGATACATCTCTTTGAGAATCTATGTAACGACCGTCTATAGCTACATTACACATAGATAAAATTTGTTGTCGTTTTTTATAATTCTCATATATTTGATTAGTGAAATCATCAATTATGATTTTGCTATCAAACCATATATCTTCCCATTTGTAACCTGTATATAACCAAATAGTTTTATTTTGACCAAATAAAAGACGAATTTTGTGGACTAAATTTAGTATTCCATCAAGGTTTTCATCAGCCAAACATTCACCACCTAAGAGCGAAATTCTCTTAATATATGGTCTACTTGCTAACTCTATAAACTTATTTTCTATTTCCTCTGTCCATTCTTTACCACCATTAAAATCCCATGTCTCAGGGTTAAAGCAATTTTTACATTTAAAGTGACATCCTTGCACGAAGAGGGCAACCCCTATGCCCTCTCCATTCGCAATGTCACATTCTCTTATCTGGTTGTATCTCATCAACATCCTTCTTTCATAATGTGATTATCTAGGTGAATGTATCTGTCATTTATGTCTTGAGTACGTCCCCTATTCCAAAAGTTATCGCCCAAGTAACCACAAGTTCTTCGACAAACATTCATCTTCTTATGGTCGCGATTACCACAGTTAGGACAATACCAATCTAAATTTTCATCAAGAAGAATTTCTCCATCGAAACAGCAAACTTGACAATAATCAGATTTAGTATTGATTTCTGCATACTGAATAGTGTCGTACATATAATCTACAATCTGTTCAATAGCGTCTAGGTTATTATTGAGATTTGTTACTTCAACATAACTTACTGCACCGCCAGAACTAATCTTCTGAAATTGTGCTTCAAAACCAAGCTTTCTGAACGCATCAATTTCTTCTCTTACATTCACATGGTAACTATTTGTAATATAATCTTTGTCTGTAATTCCTTCAATTACACCAAATCTATCTCTTAACTTTCTAGCAAACTTGTATGTAGTGGATTCTAATGGTGTCCCATAGAGTCCAAAACCAATACCATTATCCTTCTTCCACTTATCACAAGTTGCTTTAAGTTTATTCATAACTGCTAAAGCAAACTTTTCACCTTCTTCTGTGGTATGTGATACGCCTAACATAGCTAATACACATTCATACAAACCTGCATATCCAAGAGAAATTGTTGAATAACCATTATGTAATAAGTCATCAATTTTATCATCTTTAGACAATCTCGCAATTGCTCCATACTGCCAATGAATAGGTGAAATTGTTGTGCTTGTACCCTCTAATCTTTCATGTCTTAACATCAATGCTTGATAACAAAGTCTTAATCTTTCATCAAGAATATTCCAAAACTTGTCCATATCCTTATCAGCAGATAATCCTACATCAACAAGATTAAGAGTGACTACACCTTGATTAAAGCGTCCGTACCACTTATATTTACCATTTTCATCTTTCCAATTAGAAAGGAAACTACGGCAGCCCATGCATGGGAAAACTTCACCATCATAGTTCTGCTTCATAATCTTTGCAGAAATAAAATCAGGCATCATTCTCTTTGCAACGCACTTACAAGCTAACTTCTTTAAATAATAGTATTCACTATCTTTAGATACATTGTTTTCATCAAGAACGAAGATTAACTTAGGGAATGATGGTGTTACTGGCACACCCACTTCATTCTTCATACCTTCATATCTTTGATTTAATACTTCTTCGATGAGCATAGCAGTTTCTTTCTCATATTCTGGATTTTCACTGATATACATAAATACTGTTAAGAATGGGCTTTGTCCATTTGACGTATTAAATGTGTTAACCTGAAACTGAATTGTCTGGATACCTGCTTTAATTTCTGCTTTAATTAATTCATCTGTTTCTTCTTTAGCCATATCTAACATCTGATATGTAAGAAATTCTCTAAATAGATTTCTTGCACTCTCCCCGAATTCAGAGAATTTTTCATTCCATTCATCGAAATACTTTTTATACAACTGCTTGCCAAATTTCTTTTTTAATCTATTCATCTGCTTTTCATAACTAATTCTTACAAACGGAGCAAGATGAGAAAGTGTAATAGTCTGCCCCCCATATTGTGAATTTGCTACTTGCTGAACAATTTGAGTAGCCACTGTACAAGCAGTTTGGAAACTCTTAGGTTTCTCAATCATTTTTGTATTGATAACAGTACCATTCTGAAGCATATCTTCAAGATTTACCAACTGGCAATTATGAATATGCTGAACAAAATAATCTGCATCATGGAAATGAATAATACCTTCATCGTGTGCTTGTGTAATATTAATAGGAAGAAGATTTCTTCTTGAATAGTTTCTACTTAACTCACCAGCAATCAAGTCTCTCTGTGTTGGTGCAATATAAGCATTCTTATTAGAATTTTCATCTAATACTTCTTTGTCAGTACCTTCAACAATTCCATATACTACATCATCGAGTTCGTTTTCTTCTCTCTGAAACTCTCTGATACTTCTATAACCTTCGTAAGCTCTTGCAGTTAATCTCTGTTTCTTAGAAATCAACTTATCAAATACCATTTGCTCAATTTCAGAGATACTTACTTCTTCTATATCTTTTGTCTCTTCATAAATCTCATTTGCAATATCTTCAGCAATTTTAGGTTTGACAATACCAGAACCATTAGTCATTGCTTTTAAAATAGCATTTGAAATCTTTTCTTTCTTAAATTCATCTTCTGTACAGTTTCTTCTGATAACTTTTGCCATTCAATTCCTCCTTGTTATTATTTTATCTATGTAAATAGCACTAAGGCTGATTTACCTAATTTTCATCTTGTGATATAAATGTTCTTCTCCACCATCTATTTGCTTTATAAGTTTGGATACTTTTTATCTCATCTTCAATTCCTTTGCCCTTAAACAAATATAATATTTGAGAAATATTAAGTAATACATCAGATACTTCTTCCACAATATTACCAAAGGTTTCATCTTCTGTTTTTGGTGTCAATCCTTTAGTTGCTCTCCTATATTTCAGACACGCTTGAATTAACTCAGCACATTCTTCAGATAGCTGACAAAGTATTTCTTCTTTGCCTAATTTATCTGCAATTTTCTCTAAATCTGTCATATTTTCCTCCTTTCTGGTAAAATTATCACACTCGATAGAACACGTATTTAATAATAAAATTGGGATAAAAAACTTTTAAAAACATCATCCATACTGTCTTTGTATGCATCATATAAAGAGTCTTCATTTTCTTTTTTCATGCATATATCAATCTCATAACCTAATTCTTTTTCTATTTCTTCTTTTGTCATCTTTCTTGGTTTTGGTTTCTCAACCTTTAGTGACCAACAATTATCATGGAACAAGCCATTAATCAATTCTTGATAAGAAAACAAAATTTTGTCAGGCTCTGCCTCTCTTGAAAAATGAATATATTGTGGTTTAATAACAAAACCATCTTCTTTGTTATATATCCCATATTTTGATACATAAGTTCTTCCATTTTGGTCTGCCAAACCAACCATTTGATATGTATACATACGTATATTCTCCTTATCTTTTAATATTTCCTGTGCAATCATGTAGGTTAATAGCCCAATTCATAATGCTATCATCACTATTTGCACAAGTAAAAATTCGTTGAACATCAGATATCGCAAATTCTTGATATCCATTTTTATCTCTGGCAATAATAAATCCATCAGGCTTATTTAATAATTCTCTTGCCAACTCGTGACTACTGCAAATACAACTCAATTAATACCTTCATCTCCTTTCAAGAATTTTTTAATATCATTCCAATTATTACACCTAAATCCTATCCATTCTTCATTCCATGAGTATTTATCACCAAAACATATATTCACTAATGCGTTACTTGTAATAAGATTTTTACTAGAATCATCTATGAAAATTCCATCGCTCATAAATATATGACTTTTATCCTCATGTTCTTTAAGATTTACTCCAATAAACTTACAATATGGTAGATTTTCATTAATCCAAATTTCCTTTGCTTTCAGATTTGGTGAATATCCAGAAGAAACAATTGTAATTTCATAATCATCTTTTAATTCATCTAATGTTTCTTTCGCCCAATCCATATATGTTAGTTTGTCAAAAAATCTTTGTTGATTAAAATATGTATTGATATACTCTGTTGTTGCACAATTACACTCTTCGAAGTTCCATGTATTTATTTCCCACCATTTAATAGGTGAAAAGTCTTTATAGTATTTAAAATCTTCATTGTAGAGTGAGCATATAGCAGCAATAGTGTTCACTATACAACCATCAAAATCAACGTATATCTTCTTTTTATTTTCTATCTCCATCTTCTTCCTCCAATATAGAACGATAGAATTTTTCAATATTTTCATTAAACTCTTCTAACGTTCCATTGTTTTGAATGACATAATCATATTTATAGTTGTAGACATTCGCATCAGCCATGTTGCTACTGATATGCTTTACATTATTATTCTCTATTAGAATTGCCTTTGCTCCAAAAACTGTTTTTGCTCTTTCAATCTCTTCAGGTTCTCTAATGTCAATAAGCATTACTTCATATGTCTTATCTGACATAAATTTTTCAACCTTTTTCTTTATTTCTTTAAAAGGCATATCAGAATAATCTGTTGTCAGTAATTTTAAATCTGATAAAAATTTTCTATCTCTTTCTGTCTTACCACCCTCCCAGTCACATAAACGTGCTATATCTTTTACTTTATCTATTGATGAGTATTTCATAGTTGGGGTAATCTCATTTAAGAATTTGGCAAAAGTGTCTTTACCACATCTAGCCATACCATTTG
>JAFQCI010000123.1 GCA_017416505.1 Lachnospiraceae bacterium | reverse complement strand
TCAAATGAAAACAATTCAGAAAAAAAGTAAGGGGAAAGAATAAATTACTAAAGTCCGTGACAGAGAAAAAAACGCTGTAACACCTATATTTACTAGGTTTACAGCGATTTTATTTTTTGCAAACTGTCAAAGATGGGATTACATTTTCCGTCAAACTCTGAAAATATAATGGTTACTGTTTAAACACAATCGGATATTCATTCTATTATGTATAAATCATTCTGTTTAATTTTAATGTAGTAAATTGTCAGAAAAAATTAGCACTCACCTATTGACAGTGCTAACAATGAGTGTTATATTAGTTCTAGAACAAAACAATAGGAGGGAAAAAGATATGAATATTAATAAGTTTACCCAAAAATCTATGGAAGCAGTACAAAACTGCGAAAAAATTGCTTATGAATATGGAAACCAGGAAATTGACCAGGAACATTTTTTTCTTAGCCTTCTTAGAATTGAAGATAGTTTGATTGAAAAGCTATTGATTAAAATGGGAATTGAAGTGAAGGTACTGGAGGCTCAGATTATCGGTGCCATCGAAAAGAAGTCAAAAGTTTCCGGGGGACAGATTTATATCAGCAATGATTTAAATAAAGTATTGATTTTCGCAGAAGACGAAGCGAAAAATATGAAAGACCAGTATGTGTCTGTGGAACATTTATTTTTGGCATTATTAAAAGAGGCAAAGAAGGAAGTAAAAGAAATTTTAAATGCCTTTGGAATTACAAGAGAGAGGTTTCTGGAAAGTCTGGCAACGGTAAGGGGAAATCAGAATGTTGTGTCAGATAATCCGGAAGCAACTTACGATACCCTGAATAAATATGGGTATGACTTGGTGGAAAGAGCCAAGGAACAAAAATTAGACCCTGTCATCGGAAGGGATAGTGAAATTCGAAATGCCATCCGTATTCTATCCAGAAAAACCAAGAATAATCCGGTATTAATCGGGGAGCCGGGCGTTGGTAAAACTGCGGTAGTAGAAGGATTGGCACAAAGAATTGTAAGGGGAGATGTTCCGGAAGGACTAAAAGATAAAAGAATTTTTGCTTTGGATATGGGAGCCTTGGTGGCAGGAGCAAAATACAGGGGTGAATTTGAAGAACGTCTAAAAGCAGTATTGGAAGAAGTAAAGAAGAGTGATGGGGAAATCATCTTATTTATTGACGAACTTCATACTATAGTGGGTGCAGGGAAAACAGATGGTGCCATGGATGCTGGCAATATGTTGAAACCAATGCTTGCAAGAGGGGAACTGCATTGTATTGGTGCTACAACATTGGATGAGTACCGGATGTATATTGAGAAGGATGCGGCTTTGGAACGTAGATTCCAGCCGGTATTAGTTGAAGAACCAACGGTGGAAGATACCATTACGATTCTTAGGGGATTGAAGGACCGTTATGAGGTATATCATGGAGTTAAGATTTTAGACAATGCATTGATTCACGCAGCAGTACTTTCAAACCGTTATATTTCAGACCGTTTTCTTCCAGATAAGGCCATTGACCTGGTAGATGAGGCTTGTGCCATGATTAAAACAGAATTAAATTCCATGCCGACAGAAATTGATGATATTCAAAGAAAAATCATGCAGTTAGAAATCGAGGAAGCGGCTTTAAGGAAGGAAACCGACCATTTAAGTAAAGAGCGGTATGAGGAATTAGAGAAAGAACTTACCTCCATGAGAGAAGAATTTTCCGTTATGAAAGCGAAATGGGACAATGAAAAGGCTTCTGTTGAAAAGGTTCAGAAAATTAAAGAGGAAATTGAAAAAATCAATAGTGAAATTGCCATTGCCCAGCGTAATTATGATTTGGAAAAAGCAGCCCAGTTGCAATATGGCACCCTTCCTGATTTAAAGAAAAAATTAAGTGAAGAGGAAGAAAAGGTAAAGAGTCAGGATTATTCTTTGATTCATGAAAAGGTAAGCGAAGAGGAAATTTCAAAAATCGTATCCAGATGGACAGGAATTCCGGTAGCGAAATTAACAGAAAGTGAACGAAATAAGACCTTGAATCTGGATAAAGAACTTCACAAACGAGTAATGGGTCAGGATGAAGGAGTTTTAAAAGTAACGGAAGCCATTATCCGTTCGAAGGCAGGAATCAAAGACCCTACCAAACCAATTGGTTCCTTCTTGTTCTTAGGTCCTACCGGTGTTGGTAAAACAGAACTTGCAAAAGCATTGGCACAAAGTTTGTTTGATGATGAAAATAATATGATTCGAATTGATATGTCCGAATATATGGAGAAACATTCTGTGGCACGTTTGATTGGAGCGCCTCCGGGATATGTAGGATATGAAGAGGGAGGACAGCTTACAGAGGCAGTTCGAAGAAAACCATACTCTGTTATCTTGTTTGATGAGATAGAAAAGGCACATAAAGATGTATTTAATGTGCTGCTACAGGTATTAGACGATGGACGTATTACAGATTCGAAAGGAAAAACCGTTGATTTTAAGAATACCATCCTGATTATGACCTCAAATATCGGTTCGTCCTATTTGCTGGAAGGTATTGATGAAAATGGTGAAATAAAAGAAGAAGCAAAAAACATGGTAATGGAAGAGTTAAAACTTCATTTTAGACCTGAGTTTTTGAATCGTTTGGATGAGACTATTTTATTTAAGCCTTTAACCAAGGGAAATATTACTGGAATTGTGGACCTTTTGATGGAACAGATGAACCAACGGTTAATGGACAAAGAATTAAGGGTAGAATTAAGCGAAGAAGCAAAAGATTATATTGTAGAGCAGGGTTACGACCCGGTTTATGGTGCAAGACCATTAAAAAGATATCTGCAAAAATATGTAGAAACTTTGGTAGCAAGGTTGATTTTGTCAGATGAAATCTCTATGGGAAGTACCATCGAAATTGCACTGGTAGAAAATCAGCTTGTGGCAAGGAAAAAATAAGAATAGATTTGAAAAAGTGTAAGATACTAATATCAAACCGGACGGTTCACGACATTTTGGCATAAGACAAAAGAAACAGATTCTTTTAAAGAACTGTGGTGAATCATTAAGGGGAACTTTTATAAGGGGTGAAAAGGTTGAAGGTATTTTACACTTTTTTCAAGTACATGTTTTTATTCTTCATCGGTGGCTTTAGCTATTATTTTCTGGAAATCGGATTCCGGGGATATTCCCATTTTTCCATGATTATCTGTGGAGGGCTGGCTTTCGTATTATCAGGAGCATTAAATCAATGGTCTCATTTTGAAATGTCATTGATTAGTCAGATGTTTTTATCTATGATTATTATTACAGTGCTGGAATTGGTTACAGGACTTATCGTCAATGTATGGTTAGGCTTAAATGTATGGAATTATTCCAGCATGCCTTATCAATTTATGGGACAAATCTGCCTGATTTATTCCGTTCTTTGGATGGCATTGTCTTTGGTGTGTATTTTTGTGGATGATTTGCTAAGATGGAAGATATTCAAAGAAGAAAAACCAAGATATAAGATTTTATGATATCTGATGTGAAAGAAACAAATGTTTTTTGAAAAAGGAAAGGTCGGATAAAAATCCGACCCTTTTTATAATTATGAAAAATGAAAAACTATGTAGTGAGCTGGATGATTTTCATCCCTTTATATAATTTCGTATATAAACTACGTTCATCTGTATATAATAAAATGCTATAACCATCCCGGATTACATATGCATATTTATTCTTACTTTCAAAAATGTATAAGACTTCATCCACGTTAAGAATTTTCGCCTTTTCTTTTCCCAGGGCAGGGTCTATCGGTACGAGTTTATATTTTTTAATTGCCTGCTCTAATGTCATATGAATCCCTTCTCCCTCAAATGAATTATGGTAATAGAACAAAATACACTTGTTTTTTTCTTACTTTTATTATATTGTAAGAAAGTAACAAAGTCAATTTGGGAAATGATACAAATTGACAGTCTTAAAACGAAAGTAAGCGGTTTTTGCTTTGTGTAGATTAAACAAAAGGATGTATAAAATAATGCAAAGTCCACAAAATTATCAAATAATTTTAGATAAAATTCTTAATAAACTGACAGAAGAAAAAGTAGTTCCAACCATGCTTTTACACAGTTGTTGTGCACCCTGTAGCAGTTATGTGTTGGAATATTTGAGTGAATATTTTAAGATAACCATATTATATTATAATCCTAATATAGGTCCGGAAACAGAATATATGAGAAGAAAACAGGAACAGATAGATTTTATTTCACGTTTTCCGGCAAAACATTCCATTGAATTTTTGGATTGCGATTATGAACCTTTGGAATTTTTTGAAAAAGTAAAGGGAAAAGAACATCTTGGAGAAAAAAGTGAGCGTTGTTATGCCTGTTATGAACTTCGTTTAGAAAAAACAGCCAAAATAGCGACAGAGTTAGGGGTTGATTATTTTACCACTACCTTATCCATTAGTCCGCATAAAAATGCTTTTTGGCTGAATGAAATTGGAGAGGCCTTGAGTGAAACATATGGTGTAAAGTATTTATTTAGTGATTTTAAGAAAAAAGGTGGATATTACCGTTCCACAGAATTGGCAAAAGAGTATGGATTATACCGTCAGGATTACTGTGGCTGTGTTTTTTCAAAGCAGGAGCGGGAACAATTCCAAGAGCGAAAAGTGATGGAACAATCGAAGGAAGGCAGTAGAGTTTAAAAAGGTTCTGCTTCACATTAAGAAAATTATAGGTTATAATGAAAAGAATGAAATAAAAAAGACGAGGAGTAGTGAAATGGCAGGTTCTATTTATGGTAATATATTTCGAATTTCAACATGGGGAGAATCCCATGGAAAAGGCGTAGGCGTAGTAGTAGATGGCTGTCCGGCCGGACTTTCACTATGCGAAGAAGATATCCAGAAATATCTGGACAGAAGGAAACCGGGACAATCAGCAATGACCACTTCCAGACAGGAAGACGATAAGGTTGAAATATTATCTGGTGTTTTTGAAGGTAAAACTACAGGAACTCCGATTTCTATGATAGTATTCAATAAGACACAACGCTCCGGAGATTATAGTGAAATTGCAAATTGTTATCGTCCAGGGCATGCAGACTATACCTTTGATGAAAAGTACGGTTTTCGTGATTATCGAGGAGGTGGACGTTCTTCCGGAAGGGAAACCATAGGAAGGGTTGCTGCCGGAGCCATAGCGGCAAAGATTTTAGAAGAAATGGGTATTAAAGTGTTTGCATATACCAAATCCATTGGGGAAGTTGAAATGGATTATAGCCGCTTTGATTTAGAAGAATGTAAGCAAAATCTTGTATTTATGCCAGATAAAATTGCTGCAAAGGAAGCGGAAGAATACATAGCAGGAAGAAAGCAGGAACTTGATTCTGTAGGCGGTGTGGTAGAATGTGTGGTACAAGGTGCCCCTACCGGTTTGGGTGAAACGGTATTTGACAAATTAGATGCAAATCTTGCGAAAGCCATTGTATCTATTGGAGCAGTAAAAGGTGTTGAAATAGGGGCAGGATTCCAGGCGGCAAGGATGTTTGGTTCTCAGAACAATGATAATTTTGAATATAAGGATGGAAAAATTCAAAAATCTACCAACAATGCTGGAGGAATTTTAGGTGGAATGAGCGATGGCGCTGATATTGTGATTCGAGCAGCTTTTAAAGGAACACCATCTATTTATAAAGAGCAAAGTACCGTGAACAAACAAAATGAAAATATTAAAATAGCCATTAAGGGAAGACATGACCCGGTAGTAGTTCCAAGAGCAGTGGTGGTAGTAGAAATGATGACTGCTATTACAATTTTGGATATGTTGCTTATGAATATGACTGCAAGATTGGATAAAATTAAGAAATTTTATGGTAAGGATTTTGAGGAATAGAATATAGTATTTTTTCTTGATTCCTTTGCTGTAACCATAGTTTTCTTTGATTTTATGAAGTTTTTATGAAATTTTTATTAATTCCTTGGAATACTCTTGTTATTATTTAGGAAATCTGATAGAATGAAAAAGTTATGTAATAGCATGATTCAGGAGTTGGTTTTTGCTTCGCGTAGCGAATTTGCATGCAAAAACTAATTCGTTACTGTTCACGTGGAACAGTACATTTTTTAAGATAGCACATGCGGCTTTTTCGATGTTAGGAGAGCATATGTATAAGATAATAAAAAAGGACGGCAGAGCCAAACGGGCCGAAGTAACTACAGTTCATGGAGTCATTCAAACTCCTGTTTTTATGAATGTAGGAACTGCAGCTGCCATAAAAGGTGCAGTATCTGCCATTGATTTAAAAGAAATAAAAACCCAGGTGGAATTATCCAATACCTACCATTTACATGTACGACCGGGTGATAAAATCGTGAAAAAAATGGGTGGTCTTCATAAGTTTATGAATTGGGACAAGCCTATTTTAACTGACTCAGGTGGATTTCAGGTATTTTCTTTAGCAGGATTACGCAAAATAAAAGAAGAAGGTGTGTATTTTCAGTCCCATATTGATGGAAGAAAGATTTTTATGGGACCGGAAGAAAGTATGCAGATACAGTCAAATCTTGCTTCTACCATTGCCATGGCTTTTGATGAATGTGCACCACATCCTTGTACCAGAGAGTATATGGAGGATTCGGTTGCCCGTACAGTAAGATGGCTGGAGCGGTGCAAAAAAGAAATGGACCGTTTGAATTCTTTGGAGGATACCATTAATAAGAACCAATGGCTGTTTGGTATTAATCAGGGTGGTGTGTTTGAGGATATCCGAATTGAACACGCAAAGCGGATTTCTGAAATGGATTTGGAAGGTTATGCCTTAGGTGGTTTGGCGGTAGGAGAATCTCACGAAGAGATGTATCATATTATTGAAGAAACAGTACCTTATCTGCCGGAAAATAAGCCTACTTATTTAATGGGAGTAGGAACACCAGCCAATATTTTGGAGGCGGTAGACCGTGGGGTAGATTTCTTTGATTGTGTTTATCCTAGCCGTAATGGTAGACATGGACACGTTTATACCAATCATGGAAAGCTGAATTTGTTTAATGCGAAATATGAAACTGATGACCGCCCTATTGAAGAAGGCTGCCAATGCCCGGCATGTAAGAATCATAGCAGAGCTTACATTCGACATTTGTTAAAGGCAAAGGAAATGTTGGGAATGCGTCTTTGTGTTTTGCATAATTTGTATTTTTATAATACCATGATGGAAGAAATTCGTCTTGCCATTGAAGAACAAAGATATCAAAGCTATAAAAAGGCTAAATTAGAAGGTTTTGAAAGCGAAACTAAATAAGGTATTTATATATCATGTGATTTAGTAAATGCTTATAGAATAAAGTAAAATAGAAAGTTGAGGAAAATGAAATGACAAATATGATTTTAACAGAAACCACTGAGGCAGCGACTACTACCACAGCAGGTGCCGGTGACTGGATTACCTTAATCGGCTTGGTTGTATTCTGGGGAGTTTTAATTTACTTTATGTTTATTCGTCCACAGAAGAAACAACAAAAAGCAATGATGGCATTACAGGCATCCATACAGCCAGGTGACAGCATCGTAACTACTTCTGGATTTTATGGAACCGTTATTGTAGTAGAACCAGAAAACAGCATGGTAATAGTTGAATTTGGTAACAATAAAAACTGCCGTATTCCAATGCAGATGGCTGCTATCGCAGAAGTAGAAAAGGTAAATGAACCTAAAGAAGAAAATAAAGAAAAAACAAAATAAAGTGAGATAATTCCAAACCTTTCAGCTTAGAACAGAATGATGTGGAAAGGTAGGAATGTTTAAAAAAAGAATGTCATCGTTTTGGTGGCATTCTTTTTTTATACCGGAAGACTAAGACCTTGCCTGTTTTATGTTTTCCAATATTTCATAGGGAACAAATAAATTTCCCCTACCTTTTCCGATTGCGATATCCGGTTTGTTACTTCCATGAAAGTCAGAACCGCCACTGATAAGGAGTTTTTTTGAAAGTGCCATGGATTTTAAGTAGGAGCTTTCCAAGGCATGGTTGGAGGAATGGTATACTTCTACACCTTCTAAACCATATTCTATCAAAGAATCCAGCATGGAGGATACTTGTTGATAACCTAAATGATATAACATAGGATGGGCGAGAAATGCCATTCCTCCGGCTCTTTTTATGACACCGATAATATCTTTAGGCTCCAATTTAGGGCGGGGAACATAAAAGGGACAATTCGAATTAAGATATTTTTGAAAAGCCTGGTCCTTGGTGCTTACAATCCCTAATTCAAGCAATGCCCGGGCAAAATGCGCTCTGGTAATGACGGTGTTTGGATTGCCGGCATACAACATTTCTAAAGTAATGGGAATTCCCGCATCATTAAATTTTTCTATCATGGAAAGATTTCGCTTTTTGCGGTTTTCTACGAGTACCTGGAAATTCGTTAATAATTCTTCGTTGTTTTCGTTAAGAAAAAAGCCAAGAACATGAATTTCTGTATTATGATAGTGGCAGGAAAATTCAGAACCTACGATTAGTTCTATATCATGAAGCTTCGCTGCTTCTTTCGCTTCTGCTATTCCTGCAACGGTATCATGGTCCGTCAGGGCAATGGCACTAAGACCGGCTTCTTTGGCGGCAAGAATGACTTCTGTAGGGGTATAAGTTCCATCAGAAGCATTGGAATGAACATGTAAGTCGATTTGTTTCATATATTATACCGTAATGTAGCTTTATCAAAAACTGCATATCCTTTCATTTTAATGATTTGCTATTAATACGTTACTGTTCATGTGAACAAATGCTATTAAAAAAATACAAACATAGTATATCAGAAAAAATGCAAAAAATGAAGTAGTAGTGAATGGTAAATGTTACTGTACAGACAGCACCAAAACACTTGCTGTTTTGGTGCGTAAGAACGTGATTCAGGAGTTCGCAGGCTCTTTTTGCGAAGCAAAATTTTAAATGAGCCTGCGAATTGTTACTGTTTACGAGGTACGAGTAAACAGTAACTGGTAAATTAGGGAGATAAAATAGTTAAAAAATAGGATTAGAAAAAAGAAAAAGGGAAGATTCATAAAATGGAATAATAAAAATGAAAAATATTAAAAATCATATTGACAAAAATAGTGGAATGGTATAAGCTTTTATTAAAGTTTACATCTTAAAAATCTAAAACATTCAATTTTACAATTCTGAATGAGATATCAAAACGTTTTTCGTAGAAAACAGTTAGAATCAAGAATCTTATATGAAAGCTTAATAAAAGCGAATCATATCAAATCATATCAAAAATGAATAAAACATCGAAACATATCAAAAACATACAAATTAGCTTACCAGACCAAATACCAGAGATATTGAAATGACATTTTAAAAAGAATATGAATTTCAAAGAAAATCTTAATTTTAGGGGGTGTTTTATTGCAATACATTGCCTGTGCGAAAACAGATAAGGGCATATCAGAATCCATAAATGAAGATTGTATCGCGTATTTTTCAAAGCTTCAAAATAAAAATAAGGCGTTACTACTGATAGTATGTGATGGTGTTGGGGGCTTGTCCTATGGGGAAGTTGCCAGTCATTGTCTGGTTCAGGAATTTTATCATTGGTTTTTACTGCTGGATGAAAAAATATTTCAAAGTAAGAAATGGGAAAGAGAGATTATAAAACAGTGGAAAGCATTGCTTTTTTATGCCAATCGGAAATTAAAACAGACAGGAAAGAGATATTTCAGTATGATAGGAACTACACTTTCTGCACTAATGATTTATAAAAATACCTATGTTTTATTGCATATTGGGGATTCCAGAGTATATAAAATTAATCATTTTGTGCGGAAAATCAGTAAAGACCATACTTTATATGAAAAAAATAAAAAGGGATGGCTGTATTATTTCAATCCGAATAAAGAAAGAGAAAAACATATTTTAACCCAGTGTGTTGGAGTAACTTCAAGGCTGGAGCCTTATATCCGGGTGGGAAGGTTAAAGAAAAACACTAGCTTTTTGTTGTGTAGTGATGGATTTTATCAAAAATTAAAAAGGAATGAAATAAAAATGTATTTTTCACCCAAACATTGTAGAAAGAAAGAGCGGATTCGATACGGTCTTTCTGCCTGTATCCGATTGGTAAAGGAAAGGGAGGAAAAAGATAATATATCGGCGGCGGTGGTAATATGCAGATAAAGAAATATAAGCTACTTAAGAAAATCGGGGAAGGGGGCTATTCGGAAGTATTTTTAGTGGAGGACCAGATTCTTAAAAAGACATGGTTAATGAAAAAAATATGGAAAGCAGGAGAGGGAAAACAGGAACAGACGATGGAAGAAAGAGAAATGGAACTGTTAAAAAATTTGTCCCATCCTGCCATACCAAGGGTAGTGGAATATTTTTATGACGAAAAGGCGAAATATTATATTTTGGATTATATGGAAGGAGAAAATCTGCGTAGGGTAATGGATAAAGGTAGAGTGCCGAAAAAGCAGATGGAACAGTGGCTGTTAGAACTGATGGAAATTCTATCTTATCTGCATAGCAGGCAACCGGCAATCTTTTATGGAGATTTAAAACCAGAGAATATCATTGTTGGTAGTCATGGCAACATCAGTTTAATTGATTTTGGGGCGGCAGGGCGAGTTACGGAGGTCAGGACAAAAAGTTATGGCACGAAAGGATATGCAGCACCGGAGCAATATGGTAATAGTACAGGAAAAATATGCTTAGATATTCGAAGTGATATTTATAGCCTAGGGCAGGTCTTTTTTGAACTCTTTACCGGGGAACTATATGTAGAAGGAAAAAGTGATTTTCTAAAAATACCTAGGGAATATCGGATGCTTTTGAAAAAGGCATTGGAACCAAGAAAGGAAAAAAGATATTCCTGTGTGAAAGCAATGCAGCAGGACTTAAAAAAGTTAAAGGAAAGAGAAAATAAAAGAAAGAGAAAGGAAAGAATCAGAATTTTGATAGTTCCGGTGCTGGCTTTGGTGATTGCGTGTATGTGGATTTTCTTTCAAAGTGGTCAGAAAGCGGCATTATCTGAGACTATGGACAAATATGAAACTATGATTGGACAGGCAATTCAATACAGAATGGAAGGGAAATATGAAGAAGCAAGTTCTCTTTTCTATGATTGTATTTTTCAATACCCACAGGAGGAAAAAGCTTACATTGAATTCTTCTCTATGGCTTGTACAGAGTTAAGAAAAGAGAATATGGATTATATTGTGGAGGAAGTGCTTAAAAATGCAAAAGGGGACATTTTATACCGTAATGAAGTAGCTTGTGGGATTGGCACTTATTATTTAATGAAACAAAAGTATCAAAAAGCATTTACTTATTTTACGAGGGTGACGGAGTTAAAGGAAGGAAGCAGAGCTTATTATTTAAAGGAAATTGCGGGTTGTCTGGTGCACTCTGATTTACCTGTAAGCGAATTAAGGGAAATATTACTCGCTTTTCAGAACTTAACGGAAGAATCTTCAAATTCTGTGGAACAAATATTACAGTTTCAGATTATGAACCAGGTTATTTTAACTTATTTTACAGAAGATGATAAGATGCTGGAAATAGTAGAAGCGAACTGTGAATGGATGGTATTGGAATGTGTGAAAGAACTGGATGAAAAGGATTTATTTTTGTGTTATGAGCAGTTAGGAAATGCCAGAAAAGAATTGGGAAAACTTTGTGCGGACCATGAGAAAGAGAAGAAAATGATGTATTTTGAAGAGGCAGTATCTTCATATTTTCAAGCAATCAGATATTGTGGTGAGTCGGCATATGGAATGGAGGGGAAACTTTGTGATATCGGAAAACTGTATCATGTTATGAAAGAGTATGAAAAAGAAAATGAAACCTATTCCCAAGGAATACATATTCTTGGTGAAGATGCCAATGAAATATACTGTGTATTTTTAAATAGTTTAATGGAGCAATACCAGGAAAGTACAGAAAGCAATATAAAAGATAAGATTCAAGAAGTAATTGAAACAGGAAATCAATCAAATTTACAAGAGAAAAACCAACGGTGGACTATGTTGGTTCAAACAGCAAAGGAAAGAGGTATTTATTATGAAGAAAAACAAGAGTAAAAAATTAATTTTAGCTGCAATGTTATTTTTTAGTGGCGGAGTGATACTGCCATTAGGTAAACAGGAAATAGTGAATGCGGCACAGGAAGAACAAATCAATCAGGAAAATGAAATTTTGGATGGGAAAGAAATGGAGAATCAAGAACAAGGTTTAGATGGAATGAAAAGTGAAGAAGGTGAGTTAAAAGAGGAGGAAGAAGGGATAGAAGATAATGATGGGGAAGAAGAAAAGGAAGAGGAGATAGAAACTAAAGATGATGATGAAGAGAGGGAAGAGGAAATAGAAAAGAAAGATGAGGATGAAGAGGAGGAAGAGGGAATAGAAAATAAAGATGAGGATGAAGAAGAGAAGGAAGATGGGATAGAAAATAAAGATGAGGATGAAGAAGAGAAGGAAGATGGGATAGAAAATAAAGATGGGGATGAAGAAGAAAAGGAAGAGGGGATAGAAAATAAAGATGGGGATGAAGAAAAGGAAGAGGGAATAGAAGAGAAAGATGAAAAGGATGAAGATAAGGGAGCTGTTGAGGAAAAAGAAGGCATGGAAACAGCGGAAGATGAGGATAAAAAGGAAGAACAAAATGGAGAAGAAATGGAAGAGGATGAAGAAAATCAAAAGGTAGGAAATGCTGAAACAGAAAAAAGAGAGGAAGAGGAAGGTGAAAATTTAGCAAAAGAAGAGGATTTGAAAACAGAGGAAACTTCAGAGGAAGATTTAGAAATTGCAAAAGGAAAAGAAACTATGGAGGAGAGTGAGGAATACGAAAAAGTAGCAGACGAAGCTACAGAAAACTTGATAGAACATTTTATGCAATCCGCAGAAGTTCCAGAAAATATAGTGGTACAACAAATTATTTTGCCGACGGATGAAACAAAAGACCCATCTTTTATTGTAACAAACGAGGTTGAATCAGAAAAGATATCAGAGCAGGTAGTTTCAAATTCTAGTACAGTGACAGAAAAACAAGAAAAAATCATAGAGCAGGCAAAAGAAACTTTAGCAGTTCAAGGAGAAGAAGAGAAGAAAATAGAAATAGAAGGAAAGGAGACTTTTAATGAGGCATTAGTAGAAGAAAGCCTTTATGTGGAGATATTAGAAGATATTAAGCCGCCTGTGGTGACAATTGAAAACATATTAAGTTCAGATGAGAAGAAAGAAATTCGTTTTCATTATCAAATGGAGGATGAAAATTTAGTAGAATATCAGATAAAAGTATTTTTCACTTCGGGGGGAAAAGAAGAGTTAATATGGCAGGAGAATACGAAAACGGAAGGGGAATTATCCTTTGAAAAAGAAGGAAATTATTTAGTGTATCTTTATGCAAAAGATAGTTCTGGAAATGAAAGCAGAACTTATCAAAACTATTCCTTGGGTTCTTTTCAACTAGAGTTGGAGGAGTTAAATAAATTTGAAAATCAGGAAGTTGTGTTAGAAGAGATGGAAACATTATTAGAAAACGTATTCGAAGGAAGTAATGTTGCCACTTATCAATTATATATTAACGGAGAGCAGTATAAGGGAGAAAACTCACAAATCCCAGAAGGAAAATGTATTTTAACAGTAGAAATGGAAGACACGAATGGAAATTCCGGACAGAAGACCATGGAGATTGTTGCAGTCAATACGAAGGAAAAGGAGGAAATGACAGAAAAGGTAAGAGAAAAAGAAGTAGAGGATGGAGATAACGGGGATAAAAAAAAGGAGAACGAGCAAATTCAGAATGAAGAAGGAGAACAAAATGAGAAAGGGAAGGAGACTTCAATGGGGAAAAGTGCCGAAAATGAAAAAGATTCCGGCGTACCAATCCAGGCAGCCGGAATCTTAGGGAGTTTAATTAGTGGAATGTTGATTTTTTTTAGAAGAATCAAACATTAATTGTTGAAGTAAAGATTCATAAACCGTGGAACTGTTATTTTTCCAATTATCACAAATGGTAATCGCCTGTTCTTTTGTTACCACGCTTAATTTAATTTCCATTAAGGTGCTGGTCCGTTCTTTTACCGCACATCGAACGAGATATTCTGTTTCCGACTCTGGAAAATATTCCGCAATAATTTCTACTTCTTTTCTTAACTGATATTTGTTTTCATTAAAGAAATTAAGGATATCTTCTTTGATTGCAGTAGAAATTTTATATTCAAATAAATTCAAAGTTTCAATACCATCAGGTGTAAGTTCATAATGAGAAGTATTTCGGATGGTTTCGTATGTAATTAATTTGCTTTCAATCAATTCATTGATGGCAGTCTGTATCGTAAAGTAATCAGTATAACCTTTTCCTATGATGAATTGAGAAAGCTGGGAATTGGTTAATGGAAAATCTACTTTATTTAACATATAAAGAATGATTAGTTTATATAATGTTAGTGCATCATTCATATAGAATCTCCTTTTTTATAGTTGGGTGCAAAATAATGTGTCTGTTACCTGGACAGCTAGATAAATTCATGAAAAAAGCCGGGAACCAAGATTATGTATCAAGTTCCATTCCTTGATAGACCTGATAGCATTTGCATTTTTGCTGAATGGTATTTAATACAAGACGTTTATTCAAGCTGAATCTAGGGGCAATTAATAATTCCTTAGGACCGTCACCAGTCAATCGGTGGATTACAATATCTTTTCGTAAATGTTTGATACAAAGCAAAATCAAATCTGTATAACTTTCTAAGTCAAAAGTAAAAAATGGCTGTTCTTCATATATCCGGGCTAAGTCAGTTCCTTTTAAAACATGAAGCATAGAAAGTTTAACGCCCTTTATCGGAAGAGTATTGATATATTGAATGGTTTCAAGCATCATTTCTTTCGTTTCTCCCGGTAGTCCTAATATCAGGTGTACTACAATTTCTATGTTTGCATTGGAAAGACGGGTAACACAGTCTTGAAATGTAGAAAGTGGATAACCGCGTCGAATAAATGCTGCTGTTTTTTCGTGAATGGTTTGAAGACCTAATTCTATGATAACAGGTTTTTGTTCGTTTAGTTTTTTTAATAATTCTAAAGTTTCATCAGAAATACAATCCGGTCTTGTACCAATGGAAAGTGCCACTACTTCGTCAAAGGATATGGCTTCGGTAAAAATTTGCTCAAGATAATCGCAAGGGGCATAGGTATTAGTAAAAGCTTGAAAATAGGCTATGAATTTCTTGCAGTCTGTCTTATTTTGAAGGAGTTTTTTCCCTTCTATTAGTTGTTCTGTAATAGATAAGTCAGGTGAGGAAGCAAAGTCACCTGAACCACCTTCACTACAAAAAATACAACCTTTCGTACCTAATGTTCCATCACGATTTGGACAGGTCATTCCGCCATTTAATGAAATTTTATATACTTTTTCATGAAAACGTTCTTTTAAATATTGGTCAAAGGAATAAAAATAAGGTTGTCTGTTCATAATGCTTAAGAAAGATTATGAACTTTTTCATTGGTAGTCATAATAATTCGCCTTTCTGTTATGTTTGTCATGACTTACATTCTACCACGAAAAGATGGGATAAGCAATAATGTAAACATATAAAAATTGTTCTTAAAATAGGTGAAGTTTGATATAAAAATATTTACCAGAAAAAAATTTTGTGTTACAATAGCAAACGTACATAAACTTTTTTAGAGTATTATTAAGAGATATTTTTTTGATTTTGATATTATGATACATGGCAAGAGAGATTAGATTTATCTTTTATCCGTCATGAAATTGATAGAGAAATTCGATTATAAGACAGAACGCTCATCTATAGACTTTGGCAGTTCGCCAAATATGTTTTAGGGACTTTGACGAAGAAAGGAAACCAAATGGAATACGAAAAGCTTACATTAAATGAATTGAAAAATGTTGCAAAGGAAAAAGGGATAAAAGGAATTAGCGGATTGAAAAAGTCGGAAATCATTGAATTGTTACAGGATAAACAAACAAATTCAAAAGATGTGGCAAAAAAAGAACAAACCAGAAAAACTCCTGAGAATAAGGAAGAAACAAATACAAATTATTCAGCCTCTGAGAATCTTCAGGCGGGAGTAGGGGATAAGAATGCGGAGTCATCAAAACCAGTGTACTGGGCAGTGAAAGAAGAACCAAGTAAGGACGAAGCAGTAAAAAGACTTGCATATCAAAAGAATTCCATCGAGCAAGGACGAAAATTAAAGACTAATAATGAAGAAGAAAAAGACATTTCTGAATTGGATTCCGGTATAAAAGCACAGGGAATTTTAGAAGTTATGCCAGAAGGATTTGGATTTATCAGAAGTGCCAATTATTTGCCAGGAGATAATGATGTTTATGTATCTCCTTCACAAATTCGTAGATTTGGCTTAAAAACCGGAGATATTTTAGAAGGTAATACAAGAATAAAAACTCAAAGTGAAAAATTTAGTGCATTACTTTATATTACAGCCGTGAATGGGGAAAATCCTTTGATTGCATCCCAGAGAAAGGGATTTGAAGAACTTACACCTATTTTCCCAAATGAAAGAATTCATTTGGATTATCCGCATTGTCCTACTTCTATGCGTATCATGGATTTGGTTGCACCGATTGGTAAAGGACAAAGAGGAATGATAGTGGCTCCCCCTAAGGTTGGTAAAACTACATTATTAAAACAGATTGCAACCAGTATTACAAAGAATTACAAAGAAATTAAATTGATAGTTCTTTTGATTGATGAAAGACCGGAAGAAGTAACGGATATCAGAGAGGCAATTGAAGGGGAAAACGTAGAAGTAATCTATTCTACCTTTGATGAATCTCCGGAACATCATAAACGTGTTTCAGAAATGGTAATTGAACGAGCAAAACGTCTGGTAGAGCATAAAAATGATGTGGTAATTTTATTAGATAGCATTACCCGTCTGGCAAGAGCTTATAACTTGGTAGTTCCAACCAGTGGTAGAGTTCTAAGTGGTGGTTTGGACCCTGCAGCATTACAGATGCCGAAAAGATTCTTTGGTGCAGCTAGAAATATGAGAGAAGGCGGAAGCTTGACTATATTAGCTACAGCATTGGTTGAAACCGGAAGCAGAATGGACGAAGTAGTATTCGAGGAATTTAAGGGTACAGGAAATATGGAATTGGTACTAGATAGAAGTCTTTCTGAGCGAAGAATTTTCCCGGCGGTAGATTTAGCACGTTCCAGCACCAGAAGGGACGAATTGTTATTGCAAAAAGATGAGCAAGAAACAATGGAATTAATTCGAAGAGAATTGTCCGGTGAAAAGAAAGAAGATGCAATTTCGGAAGTACTAAAGTTGTTTGCCCGAACTGCCAATAATAACGAATTTATGGAGTTGGTTCATAAATCCTTAGGCAGAAAATAATCGGGGACAGGTACTGGTGATAATGTATTATCACGAAAAATTGGTGAAAAATTTATTCAAACGTGATTATTTACAAGATAATTTGTTGATTTTCACAACGAAAAAAATGAATTTTCGCCTTGCATATGAAAAAAAAATATGATATACTTAGAAAGCTGTTTAAAAACGACGATAAAGGTTCATAACAGCGAGCAGTTGCGGCTGTTTATGTCAGCCTATTTTATAATTAATCTACGAAGAGGTGAAAATAATGAAACAAGGAATCCATCCAGAATACTATCAAGCAAAAGTTGTTTGTAACTGTGGTAATGAATTCGTTACTGGTTCAACTAAGGAAGATATTCACGTTGAAATTTGTTCAAAGTGTCACTCATTCTATACAGGACAACAAAAAGCTACTCAAGCACGTGGTCGTATTGATAAATTCAACCGTAAATATGGAGTTAGCCAAGCAAACTAATCAAAATGATAGGTTGAGATTTTTGAAATCTCAACCTATTTTTTCGTTATACTAGTATATTTGTGATACCAGGGTTAAAAGGTCATATTTTTCACGCTTACATGAAAAAGTATGATTTTTGGACCCGCAAAACATAGAAAGGATTGGTATGAAATGAAAAGAACATCCATCGGTGGTCAGGCTTTGATGGAAGGAATCATGATGCGTAACGGCAACCAATATGCCATGACGGTTCGAAAGCCAGACCAGTCAATCGAAACAAAAGTGGAAAAGACGAAAAGTATTGGCGACGATTATCCGATACTAAAAGCTCCTTTTATCCGGGGAGTGGTTAATTTTGCAGAGTCTTTGGTAGTAGGTATGAAAAGTTTAAACTATTCTGCATCTTTTTTTGAAGAAGAGGAAGAAGAAATAGAAGAAAAGGAAAAGAATTCAAAGAAAGAAATCAAAGAAAAGAAAGAAAAACAAGCTGAAATAAAGACGGAAGAAAAGAAAGAAAAGCAAGCTGAAATAATGGCAGAAGAAAAGAAAGAAAAACAAACTGAAGTAAAGAAAGAAGAAAAGAAAGAAAAGCAAGATGAACTAAAGACAGAAGAAAAAGTTGAAAAACAGTCTGAAACGAAAACAGATGAAGAAAGTTCGAAAGAGACAGATGCAGAGAAAAACGCTGACTTGGCATCTGAAACGAAAAAGAACAAGGGTACGAAAACCATTACTGAGGAAGAAAAGGAAAAAGCAAAAGAAAATGCTTTTATGCTTGCTACCATCGTCATTTCTTTGGTAATTTCCATTTCATTGTTTATGATTGCTCCGTATTTAATTGCCAGTCTGTTTGAATCTGTCATTGATTCCATGTTGGTGATGTCTTTGTTGGAAGGTTTGATTAAAATTCTTATCTTTTTAGGATATATTGTATTGATTTCTAATATCAAAGATATTAAGAGAACTTATATGTATCATGGTGCAGAACATAAGACCATTAACTGCTTAGAGGCAGGGGAAGATTTAACCGTAGAAAATATTAAGAAACATAGCCGGATTCACAAAAGATGTGGAACAAGCTTTTTATTGTTTGTTATTTTAATTAGTATTCTTTTGTTCATGTTTATCAGAGTAGAAACAGTAGCACTTAGAATTATTGTGAGATTATTGTTAGTACCGGTTATTGCGGGCATTTCTTATGAATTGATTCGTTTGGCAGGAAAGAGTGATTCTAAGATAATTGGCTTTTTAAGTAAGCCGGGTATGGCAATGCAAAAGCTTACAACAAAAGAGCCGGATGATGATATGATTGAGGTAGCCATTGCTTCCGTAGAGGCTGTTTTTGACTGGAAACCTTATGTGGAAGCTATCCGAAAGGGAGAAATCGAAGATTAGCAACTATGTGAAGAAAAGGCATATCAACATTTAACAAAGAATGGTTGAGGTGTGATTTATGACTACATGGAAACAGGCATATGTAAAAGGACAAGACATTCTGGAACGGGCGGAAATTCCGAATAGTTCCTTGGATGCAAAGTATTTGCTGGAATATGTGGTTGGAAAAGATTCTATCATCTGGATTTTAGATGGAGAAAAGAAACTTAATAGCCAGCAGGAACAACACTACAATGAAGTGATTCGAAAAAGAGCAGAAAGATATCCGTTACAATATATCACAGAAAAACAGGAATTTATGGGATTTTCCTTTTATGTGAATGAAAATGTGTTGATACCAAGGCAGGATACGGAATGTTTGGTGGAAGAAGTGTTAAAATATAAGGATAGGATTTCTACTTTGTTGGATTTATGTACAGGTTCCGGATGCATTGGAATTTCTTTTGAAAAACTGACTAAAAAAAATGTGACATTGTCAGATATCTCAAAAAATGCCTTAGAGGTTGCTAAAATAAATAGACAAAATTTAAATTCTAATGTAACATTAGTAGAGAGTGATTTGTTTGAAAATATAAGTGGAAATTTTGATGCCATTGTATCAAATCCGCCATATATCAGGAGTTCAGTAATTCCAGGTCTTATGGATGAAGTCAAAAAGTACGAACCGATGCTTGCATTGGACGGAAAAGAAGACGGATTATATTTTTACCGGAAAATCATTCAGGATGGGAAAAAACATCTGAATCCGGAAGGAATGTTGTTTTTTGAAATTGGACACGACCAAAAGGATGAAGTGATGGAGTGTATGGAAAAAGAAGGCTTCACTCAGGTTTATTGTGTTCAGGATTTGGCAGGACTTGACCGGGTTGTGGTAGGTAAAATATGATAAGATAATGGTTGTGAAGCAACATTGTTTCGCAAACGCTTAAAAGAATAGATGTGAAAGGATAAGAAATATGTTTGATAAGTTAGAGAATATTGTGGACCGTTTTGAAATGATTTTACAGGAATTAAATGACCCAGATGTGGTAAATAATCAGGAAAGATTCCGTAAGTTAATGAAGGAACAGACGGAATTATCTCCAATTGTAGAAAAATATAAAGAATATAAAGAAGCAAAGAAAACCATTGAAGATAGTCTTTTGATGCTGGAAGAAGAAAGTGATGAAGAAATGAGAGAGCTTGCAAAGGATGAATTAAATGAAGCCAAAGCAGCCCAGGAAACTTTAGAGCAGGAATTAAAGATTCTTTTACTTCCAAAAGACCCTAACGATGATAAGAATGTTATCGTAGAAATTCGCGCCGGTGCCGGTGGTGATGAAGCTGCATTGTTTGCGGCTGAGATATATCGTATGTATGTACACTATGCAGAAAGTCAACGCTGGAAAGTGGAAACTATGGAATTTGAAGAAATCGGAATCGGTGGTATGAAGAATGTAACCTTTATGATTACAGGAAATGGTGCATATTCTAAGATGAAATATGAATCCGGAGTTCATCGTGTACAACGTGTACCTGAAACAGAATCCGGCGGACGTATCCATACTTCTACCATTACAGTAGCAGTTATGCCGGAAGCGGAAGAAGTAGACGTTCAGATTGATGAAAAAGATATCCGTATCGACGTAATGCGTGCATCAGGAAATGGTGGACAATGTGTAAATACCACAGATTCAGCGGTACGTTTGACTCACTATCCATCTGGAATCGTAGTTTATAGCCAGACAGAAAAATCCCAGTTACAGAATAAGGCAAAGGCATTTGCATTGTTAAGAGCAAAATTATATGATATCGAATGCCAAAAAGCCCATGATGCAGAAGCAGAAGCAAGAAGAAATCAAATCGGTACCGGTGACCGTTCTGAGAAAATCCGTACCTATAATTTCCCTCAAGGTCGTGTAACAGACCACAGAATTAATCTTACATTGTATAAGTTGGATAAGATTATGAATGGAGATATTCAAGAAGTGCTGGATGCCTGTATTGCAGCGGATCAAGCGGCAAAGCTCGCCAAGATGAATGAGAACTAGGGAAGATTAGCCTAGTTTAGGTGTGAGATTGAAAAGTGGATAATGAGATGTAAAAATGAGATGCTCTATATCGGTTTAAATGGCTGATATAGAGCATTTTTGTGTGGAGGTAAACGCTGAGTTTGGAAGGGGAGGGGAGCGAAGGTATCGGAAACGGTGTTGTGGGAATGGGTGGGGATTATATAATGAGTAATATAAATTTGAATTCGATGGAGGAAAAGGGATGTTGATTTTAATAGAAAGTTTAGCTATGTGTTTCATATTGCTGATTATATGTGTAAATGGGATAGCAAATGGACCTGCAGGTTCGGTGTATTTTTACGAACCGGAAGTTCAGGAAAAAGTTGTAGAGTTGGGGCTTACAACAAAAGAGAAAATCAAGAAAAGGTATGCGCTTGCAGGAGTTGCGTTATTTGTCCCGATTTTGTTTTTTGTACCAGCAATGGTTTACTTTATCAATGGTGCAAGAGGCTTTTACGAAATCTTTTGGCAAATAACTACTATATTGATTATAGTAGGATTATTTGATCGTCTCTTTATAGACTGGTATTGGGTAGGGAAAACAAAAGCGTGGTATATTCCAGGTACAGAGGAGTTGATGCCTTATATTCCTAAGAAAACACTTATTAAAAAATGGGTTGGAACTGTTATAGGCTATCCGCTTCTTGCGGCAATTCTTTCTGCAATAATTTCGGTGTTATAAAAGAATAATAGCACCTGACAATTCTTTGCAAACTATGGTCAATTAAAATAATGTGAAATTATCACATAGAAAATATATTTCGCAGTGATTTTTACGAGATTAATTTGAATTTTACAGTGATTTTATATAATATATTATTTGAGTGCAGGATAGTCCTTGCACTCTTTTTATTTGAATAATAATTAACACTCGCACATCAAGTAAAGATGAATTAATAGTATTTAAAATGTAAAGCTGACTTGACATGAAAATAATTATTTGATAACATCACATATGTAAAGCTAACTTTACATATAGGAGGGTGCCATGAAAAATCGATTAGAAGAGTTACGAAAAGAGCGTGGCATTAAGCAAGAAGAATTGGCAGATGTAATGGAAGTATCCAGGCAGACAATAAGTTCTTTAGAGAACGGAAGATATAACCCGTCCATTCTTTTAGCTTATAAGCTTGCTCGCTATTTTGATGTTACTATTGAAGATATTTTTATCTATGGGGAGGATTGAACGTGAAAAAATTAAATTCTAGTTATATTATAACAATAATGGGCTTGTTGTTGCTTGTGGTGAGTTTATGTATGACAAAGATAATTGATGATTCTGAAAGCATAATGAGTACAATATTTTATGTTTTTATAGGTTTGGGATGTATTATATTTGGTCATGGTATTGGAAAAATCTGCACTATGCAGGCTGAAAAAGCGGACCCCAAAATGGCAAAAAGAAATTTAATTAATAAGAGTGACGAACGGAATGTAGCAGTAAGTAATAAAGCGAAGGCAAAAGCCTATGATATAATGGTTTACATTTTTGCAGCACTGCAGATTGTTTTTGGGTTGATGGGAGTTGATTTGTCTGTGATTATAATGCTAAATGTTGGTTATTTTTTAGTAATAGGATTTGAAATATACTATTTCAAAAAGTTTGATAAAGAAATGTAATAAAGAAATGTAATAAAGAAATGTAATAAGAGATATATCTTTATAAAATTTATTGCGAGGTTAAAATACGATGTTACAATTTGTTAGAAAAAAGCTGTATAGTGATAATGTCTGGAGTAGAATTGCAACTCTGGTTTGTGTTTTCTGTTTTATGTTTTTCGGCATAGCAATTATCAGTTATCATTTATTACCTAAGGGGTTTTTATCAAATCAAAACAATATGAGGAATTTCGAAACATCTACAAGTTTACTTGTTTGCACATTGCAAATATTTTTCTTTAATATGATATCTGTTTTGTGTATCTTAGTGGCAAGCTTATTTTCGAAAAAGAAAGATGGGGTATATGTTTCATCAGGATATTATTGTTTTGTATTACTTATAACTATAAATGCGATTACATTAGGTACAGGTTCTTTTAGTGAAGCAGTTGTGGATGTTTCGTTATTTGAACGTATCATTTCTATGTTCTATATAACAAAACATGCAGGATTAGTAGAAATGTTTGGGCAATTGCTAATAGTCTGTTCTCTTGCAAATAAGTCTTTGGTTCTGACAGATGGTAAACAGACAACTACACGTAAGCTAAAAGAGATTAATTATACAAAAACGGAAATTGCAGTGTTTATATTCGGATTGTTATTAATGTTTTTAGGAGCCTTGATAGAAAGTAATACAATAATAAAAATGTCTTAGATTATCAATGTTTTTGATTCTATAAAAAGATTGTGGAGGTAAATATGAACATTATTGAAACGGATAATTTAGAATTGTAAGGGGAATAAATTGAATTTATAGACAGAATAAAAAAAGAGAGAAGTGTGTAAAAATACATTTTCTCTCTTTTTTGATAGGTTTATATTACCATAAAATTGGCTTTTTTTCAAGTCTTGTAATAGAAGGATTGGTGAGATATAATCACCGCATTATAAGGATTGGAGGAACCGATATGGAAGAGAATTATTTGTTTGCGGTATCTCAACATAATAAACAGGAGTTGCTAAATAGTAATAAGTATACTTGTCAATTTGGGTTAAAATTGTCTGAACAAGATGTAGAAGAACTGGTAATTGTCCGCCGGGAATGTTTGGCAGATCATCAGAGAATTGAATTTGGAAAAGGTGTACTTGAAAAACTAATATATGCTTTTTGTGATTCTTCATATGTATATCAAGAAAATTATGTAGATACACTTGCTAGATTACAAGATATTTTTTATTTGTACAAAAATGAATCAATGGATGAATTAACAGATGATGAATTGATTGAATTTATGAGAGAATCCTTTGATGATGTATGCCAGGGCTCGATAGATTATTTAGAAGGAACTTGTTTAGAGGAATTTGCAAGAAACATTAGAAATACCACGCACAAGTTTATTGGGAGGTATACAGTAAAAGATGAATAAAGAAGAAATTATTAGTATGTATTCCATGGAAGAATTGATCCCTATTGTTGCAAAATTGACAGAACAATTCACATCGTACGAGAGTAGCTCTGTAACATATGAGAGGGCTAGACAATTCATGGAGGCAGTTTTATACTGTATTTCACATATAGATTATGAAATTGGGAACTCATTGATTTTATCTGATCTGAACGCAAAAGAGGCGTATCAGATGGGGTACGAATCTGTAACTAGAAAAGTGATGAAGACACAAGAAAAATATAATGAATTAGTAACCTTTTTTGATGACTTTGGAAATAAAAATTATCGTGATACAGTGGAAAAGGCGTTGCCTGCGTTCTTTTTATATTATGATGTAAAGTTTGCTCCAATGGAAACGATTATAACTATGGATTATCCTGTATTGGGGTTAGATATGACGATGGAAGGTATTGATATGATTGCACAATATATAGATGCAATTTGGGAAGAACAGCAATATCTTAATAAATTTCCGAGAAGATATATAATAGATGAATTACGATTATTTCATCTAAGATATGAAAATGAATTTTTTAATATAAAGGAAATAGTAGAATTGCAATTTTGTAATAAGATGTCGGAGAGCTGAGTGAAATTCGTGGCTTTTTTACGTTCAATTTACATATAAAATGATTGCAAAATGTATATAATTAT
>JAFQCI010000012.1 GCA_017416505.1 Lachnospiraceae bacterium | reverse complement strand
TCTTAAAATAAAAAATCGAGAAGCATTTCCAATTCACTTTTGGATTCACTTCCCGAAATTTCTTCTTGTTCTTCTGTTTCTATAATTGTGTTCAATGATTCATCCCGAACCACCGTTTCTAATATTTCTACTATTGGCTCCTCTTCAACAAAAGATGTACCCATATCTAACAAATCAAGCACATCTTCTCCCGTAAGCCATTCAAACTCGCCCCACGGGTCGTCTAAATTAGGTACTTCTTTCAAACCAGTCAATTGAGAAAATGTAGGCATTTTTTCATAGTGAACTTCGCCTTTCCCTTGATTATTCCGCTGATTTAAAACGTCCATCATTTTTCGCAGGCCACGCTCTTTCTGCTCGCTCTTTTCAGCAACTGCCTGGGCAAGTACCACACGTGGATCCACGCCACGTGCCATCGTTGAGAGACCTTCACTCGAAAATTGTCCTTGAATTGCACTTGTCGCCACTTCCTTCGTTGCAACAAGTTCTACCGCATCAAGCTGTATCGTTCTTTCCGACACCATAAAGAAAGTTTTGCAATCCTCCGTCTGATTTAAACGATATGCACGCCTGCTCGCTTGCCATATCTTTATCATGTCGTATCCGGTCTGATAAAAGATAATCGTTGGATAATTGTATTTTTTGCCTTTATGGGTAAATGCAAAATCAAGGCCTGTCGCCACACATTTTGCATTTGTAATAAACACTTTGGCACCTTCAGATGCTTTCTGGTGCATCCACTGCTCTCTTTTCGAAGCAGCAGGATATGAACTTTCCAACACAACCACCTCGTGCCCTTTTAAATGACAATGTTCTTCTATGACATCTTTTAGTCTGTAGGTTATCGTGCCTTCCCCATCTCCGGTATATTCGCAATATATGAAGACATTTCTATTTTCCTCTTGCTCTTTGCAAATCATGTCTACCAATGCCTGTTCCTTGTTCAAGAGCTTTTGCCCTGCGACCAGATATGACAAGTCGGATGGGCTAGAGACAACTTCCCCCGTTTGGGGTGATTTGATCGGTTCTCGATTATAAGGCAAATCGGTATATGACAAAGAAAACTGTAAGAAACTTCCCATAAGCATCGGGTCTTTTCCCTGTGTCATTTCCTTTTTCAAGGTTTTACGTACCCTTGCATACTCTGCATAGATCTCGTTTTCCAATGGTACAATAACGACTTCTTCATACAAATTCGGCAAGTATCTACTCAAATCCGACAAATCTAAGAACAAAGCTGTATCCAGTAAAAACTCCGTAAATATGAGAACAGAAATTCCCGGCAAACACCGCTGCGGCGTAATAACTCGCCCACGTGACGATGCATGATATTGGGTATTCTCAATCACTTCATAAACCGTCTCAACCGTACCATACTGTTCAACGAAATGTCTTTCCCCTTTAGAACCGTAACTGTATCCTTTGCTTTTCATTCTCGCCGGATCTAACCGGTACAAAGTATAGAACAAGTCAGAAGCATATCCACCTGCTATAGTTCCAGTTAAAGCAACATGTTTTTTCGATGCTTTAATTAAATCATGCATGGAATAGCCCTGGGCACTTCCACCTGCCTTATACTCCTGCACCTCATCGAAAATTGCCATATCAAAATACCCTTTGAGATATTTTTTGATATAACGTGTCAAACCAAATCTTCTCGGCCCATTATAGTCCATATCTTCAACATCTTCATCGTCTATACCATTCAAAAGCTTATACTCTGCTTCTTTCGATGCTAATACCCACACAGACTTTCTCGCCTTTTTCGCTTTGTTCGTAAAATGGGATATCTTTTTCCATCTCTTCGGTTTTGGTTTAGGTTTATAGAACATAATCCTATGATCGATATTCTCACATGCCGGAGTCCATAAAGCAGTTTTACAGCAGCGACAAAAACGATTCATTGTACTCTGTTGGGCAAAATCTTCTGGCTTCAATACTCTATAACCACCCAAATCCGGATCATAGATTTTCCGGGAATCAACCGGTAACAAAAGCTCACCACATTCAGGACAAACGAGACCCGTTTCAACCTTTCCTTGTTCTTCCAGTACCCATGTGTCGCATCCGCATTGGCATATTTCATCATCAACCGGATATTCCTTCCCACAATTCGCACATACTGGGATTTTTGGCTTTTTTCTCTTTATCTGATATGGCACCGGTGCATAAGAATAGGACAATTTACCGGAATCCTTACTCAATACGTAAAACTGTTTTCCTTTCGGGTCTTTTCCCTCTTTTCGTAATGCTACCAGTTGTTCCAGCGATTCTAGGATAACTACCTTTGCATAGGGAATTTCATCTCTTAATGACTGCGCCCACTTTTCTACCAAATGAGGAGGGCACATAATAATAACACGATAATTTACCAAACTTCCGTCTTTATAAACATCTATAATGTTTTTATCCGGATGCGCCTTAAGATACTGTTCATTAAAATATGCTTCTGCAACCCCCATTGCCTGCAATGTCTTACCAGCACCCATACTCTCAATTAAAAGTACATAATCTTTGTGCTGAAGACACTTAACCGCTCCATTGATAATTGCGGCTTGTTGAGGAAATGGTGATTTTTCTATAAATGCAAGACTTTTGACTTTATCTTCCATTGGACTTAGCGGTTTCAGTAATTTTTCCAAATTATCAACAAGCGTATGCCCATACTTTTCAAAATAATCATCCATATTCTGAAACTGTAACGCGTTTTGCTTCTCTTTTGCAATGCAAATATGTTTTTGAGATAAGCCTATTTCCAGTATTTTTTGAAGTTCCTCATTGGTCATTGCTGTTTGAAACACCTCATATTTTTCAAAATCAACACAATCGCCAATAATTTTCATTTCCCTCTTAACAAATAAGCCTTTTTCTTCCGCTGTCTTACAGATATAAGAAATCCACTCTCTTAATAACGGATAATCAAACTGGTTCATCAAATAGGAATACACATCATCTTCCCTATTGTCCTTGTTTAAAAAGACATACTCCTGATTTATCAGGTTTGAAAAACTCACGCTGTGGTATATATTTTCTCTCCCTGAACTTAATTTTGTATGATAATGTTCCATCTCCAAACGTCCACCGAACGAAGCATGAATCCTATCCTCATCGAGAATACGCACAGGGTTTCCATTGAGACCAATGTTTGCACACATACCTTTTATCGACATTTCATTGTTATTAAACGCCGATAAAACTATAAGTTTTTCATCTACTGCTACCGCATAATTCAAGTAGGTAAAAATATTTCCTACGGTAACACGCAGCATAACAACTACCTCCTTTTACAAAAAAATAACAGGCCATGCCTGTTTTCTACAATTGGTGGATCATACCATTATTTTCAATAATATTAAAATTGATACGCGTATAGCGTTGTACTGCCTCCACCGTTTTACCCTGCTCGTCTTGCCGGTACTCTCTTTCTTCGACATTGGTAACAACACCACGTTGCAAATGCTGGTCCTTTGCTTCTTCAGTACCAACACGGCCCTGCCCGGCTCCTGATATAGCCATCAAATACATTTGTCCGGCATTAGGCATAATAGGGGGTCTGCTAAGTCTATCCGTGATGAACTTTTGAACCTCCACCCTCTTCTCGACAAGGGAATTAAGAACACTCTTCTTCAAATTTCTTTCTGCCTTTTCTGCATCAAAAAACTTTGCTCTGAAAGTAGCAACTCCTTTATTCGAAGACGGATATACAACAATTTTATCACCCGAATAATTTACCGGAACTTTTTGAAGCACCTCCACATCTTTTAAAGTGTTTTCCAGCTCAGAATAATCACTCGTAGATAACTCGGCTCTTTTTCTGCCTATTAGTACGACCTGCTTCCACTTCTTAAATTCATTTTCGTGGAATTTGTAAACACACTCCGTATGAAAATTGCTATGCCACAGTCTCAAAAACTGCTTTTCAGAAGCAACATAATGGGGAATAACATAAACAAGCACCGCATCTGTCATAAGATATGACTTAATTTTCCTCAAAAAACTAATTTCCAACCTTGCTCCGTCGCTCTCCCCATAGGGCGGGTTTGCAAAACAAAACGAAAATGCGTTTTCTGAAATCATTGCATCATTTAAAAAATCCCCATAAATGCAATCCTCCACCATTTGATTCTCCTGTACCTGTATTGCCGTCTCCTTATTAAGCTCTACACCAAAAATATAAATCTTGGGGTTAGTTCTTCTTTTGGTAACAAGCATAATGGCTTCCGCATTACCTATGGATGGCTCCAGACAGGACACTTCGTCATCTTCCGGAAACTCTAACAGTTCAGAAATCATCTTGCAATGCTCTGGATCTGTATAATAGGCTCCCAGTTTTGCCTCATTCATTCTCGTTTGATGAAATCGGCTTTGCTTTTTAATTTGATTTTCCAATCACTCTTCCTCCTTTTATTTATTCCTGACCGTAAAAACGGCATAAAAAAAGACACCTTTGCGGTGTCCGTTTCTAATATACATACCTGTTTCCAGGAATTTCGCCTCATACCAAGTCAAAAGACTTAATCTATAAATACTAATCAGGTTACTCATAGTTTAGCATTCTTTCTGCCATTCTGCAAATATTTTTACTTTTTCTTCTTGTTCACCAAAATTTTTAAGATTAAATTTGCATATTTTTTTGTGTTATACTATAATAAATTGATGAATTATGAACGGAGGAATCGCCATGGCAGGAACTGTAGATAGAACACAGTATGAAAAATACGAAAAACTGGCTGTATTTATCATGCCATATGTGCGCCCAGAGTTGATCAAAACTTATAATAACTTCATTAAAGATCGTCAACCGGAACGCTTCATATACGAAAACTACATACGCGAAACAATCCCTGCCGACGAGAATTCTTCCCATCCGAAATATCCTGTCACGTTACAGGATATGATTGCTGTCAGTACTTACATTGCTCTTTCTCAAGAATCTGTAGAAGCGGCTTTAGGAACCTACCGTGAGTATCGTAGATTTTACAAAAGAAATTTATTCAAACATGTAATGGAAGAAATTAAGACACCAGACAAAATGTCACCTCGCAATCCTCAATATCTTCGTAATTTTGCAGAGTTAAAGGTTGCTATCGCTGGTATAGAGCGTTCCGATGATGCCAATACTTCCATCGAAGCAATTATGCAAGACAAATATTTAGAGATAGACAAATGGCGCTCGGACACTTCCGCTCCGATTACGGATTTTGCATTTATTGGTAAAAGACCTGTAAAGCAAATCGCCAATAGTTTTATTTACGACATAACATTTGAATCCATTACAATTATCATAAACAACTTCAGCGGTTCGATTGAAGGTTTTAATGTCAAGTTCCCGACTGATTTAACCAATCTTCCAATTATTGGTTACAGAAGCTCGGACATCCAATTCGAAGCTCTTTTTGCAAACGAACTTGTTTTTATGGATGTTTACAACTTCGCTCCTGACTCAGACAGCGATGAAATGGAAGGTAAGATTGAAGTTACTCTAAATACTAAAGATCTGCCGGCAAATGTAAATAAAGAAAACTACCAACAAATGCTTGCAAAGTATAACATTGATCGATCGCGCCATGAACGAGACATGGATATGAAAGACCGAGAAATCATGACGCAACTGTTTAACCTCATTAATGGTGATACACTTGCAAATGACATTATAGAAGTAGATATAAAAGCTTTTACGAAGAAGATATACAATGTCAGAGTCCCAAAAGCAAAACATTATGAGGATTTGGATAAACGTTTACACAAACTTAGAAATTTTGATTACAAAATTACTGTCCGCAATAAGAATACTGGTGAACTTGTAGAATCATCTTCTATTGGTCTTTTAAGTTACTTACATATAGGATATGAAACAGGATATTTCCAATTCTCACCTTCAAAACAATGGATAGACACCTATGTACAAAAGAAATATATTAATATTTTGACTGATTCATACCATAGTATAGAATCACACCAGACAAAAGGTATTATGATGATTCTCCAAAGGGAACGTATTGCAGAGTATTCAAAAGGTAACAATTCAAAGCAGTTCAACATGAAATATTGGAGAGCTCATATGAAACTTGGTAAAATGCCACCTTCAACTCTAGTAAAAGAACTCACAAAACACTTTGCCGTTCTAAAAGAAAAAGCAATTGTTATTAAGGATTTTGAATTTGTTTCGAAAAATTCTGCAGTTAATATAGAATTCTTACCTTTGGATAACAAAGAGTTAATGGCTTACGACTTTCAAACAAAAGCACTCGAAGACAAATCTGTCATCGATGCTAAATTCAAAGAAATAACACAATAAAGACTATCATGACAGCAGCCCCTGGCTGCTGTTTCAAATTTAGTCGCAATCTTTTCTATCAGGAAGACTCTTTTCTTTATTTCTACCATAAATATTATTAAAAACACTTGTTTTTTATCGCTTAAAGAAAATTTAGTCCGCTCAGATGGGACCTTTTTTTATGTTTATTTGATTGTAATACTTTCTCTTTCCCCTTCATGAAATCTCATTTTAGTATTAAAAATAACTGAAATGCATACTCTATCAGCTAAACACGCCATAAAAAGTACTTTTAAATTTAGTCGCAATCTTTTCTGATAATTGCTTGTAAATTCATTAAAAATCTAATATTTTACGCGTTTATAGCCTCATAAACAGCATTATTTCAAATTTAGTCCGCTCAGATGGGACTTTTTTTTATGTTTCTAATTAACTTTTCCTCACTTCTTTTTCAAATTTAGTCGCAATCCTTTTCTATCAGGGATAATTTTTCAATTTAGTCGCAATCTTTTTTCATACAGGACAAATTATATAATTTAGTCGCAATCTTTTTTGTTAATAAAGTGTATAAAATTAAATTCACACCCTTATGCCTCCACTTTAGGGGGTATTTTGCACCTAATTTGGGAATCCATACTAATTTAGTCCGCTCAGATGGGACTTTTTTTACACTTTTAATAATATGTGCTGCATACCATTAAATCAAATTTAGTCGCAATCTTTCGTATTTTTACTCAAAATGAGTGCATAATCCTCTTTTTTCAATTTAGTCGCAATCTTTTTTGTCCGGAACAATTTTATGAATTTAGTCGCAATCTTTTAGTCGGTATTTTTCCTGCATCCCTCGTACATGTTCCTCTAAAAAAACAATATCTTGTGTTTATCTTTCGACAAGAACACAAGATTTTCACCAATTTTCTTAATTTAGTCCGCTCAGATGGGACCTTTTTTTATGTTTTTAATTCAAAACACCCAATTTAGTCCGCTCAGATGGGACTTTTTTTTATAAATACCCAATTTAGTCCGCTCAAATGGGACCTTTTTTTATGTTTTTCCACTTTTTACTAATTTAGTCCGCTCAAATGGGTACTTTTTTTATGTTTACAAGCCCACAATAAAAATTTTTTTAATAATTTTTGACGACTAAATTCCAGAAAATAGCCAATTTAGTCCGCTCAAATGGGACTTTTTTTTATATTTTTAAAGAAAAAGACCCATTTTCTTCAATTTTAGTAAATTTAGTCCGTTTAAATGGGACCTTTTTTTATGAAAAAATTTTTAAAATATTTATTTATCTTTAAACCCCTTTAAAATCAAGGGTTCTTGCACTTTTTCAAATTTAGTCCGCTCAGATGGGACTTTTTTTTATACTCAAGGAATCCATTGTTTTAGGCACTTCCATGAATTTAGTCCGCTCAAATGGGACTTTTTTTTATATTTTACAAATCGAATAAAATGTCGTATATTAAAAAATGTGAATAACTATTTCGGTCAAAAATTAGTTATCCACAAATTTAAAATTTATTAATTTACAGTATCCTGTTCAGAAGTTTTTCTTGGCGGTCAAACTACTGAACCAAAACCGGCATCGCCGATTTGCATTATCATTATACAATAGACTTTTCTATTTTTCAAGTGATTTTGCCAAATTGGTTTTATTTAGTTTACCCTTTTAGGATTTTTACTATGGCAGGAGCTGATTTTAAGACCGAATTGAGGTGATACACTTGAATCTTTCAAAATATGGTCGCATTGGTAAAGCACCTTTTATCAAGGCCATCGGTATCCAAGAGAATTACAAAAAAATAGTATATACGGAAGTTCAGGAGCTGGATCGAAAAGAATCCGGCTGTTTTTCGTGTGAAAATTACAAACAGATTGAATTCTTAGAATACCTTCCGAAAGAATGTCAGGAAAAAGCCTGCCAGAACTGTAAAGACTGCCCTCATGCAGTTTATAAGACTGTGACGAAGGAATCTTATCAGTATGTTAACGAGAAAAACATGTACGGCTATAAACCTCGTCTAAAAGCGATTGCTCTTAAATTAATGCTTATTTATCACTTTGCAGAACCGGATGACAAGGGATTGGTTAGATGTCTGTCACCAAAAAAACTTGCTTCCATGCTTCATTGCAGCGTAAGGTCAATTAAAAATGCAAATAAGACCTTGCAAGAATACGGTTACATTCTTTATTCCGAAGATCCTATGAGTAAAAAACGTTTTCAAGTATTCCTTACTGAATACGAAACTTATCATTTACCTGCAGATCAAGGTGGACGTGGTTACGCTACCTTTAATATCGACAGCTTAATGGAATTCATTAACATGAAAGACATTAATCAGCTCCGTATATTATTGCGTGCAGCATTAGAACT
>JAFQCI010000122.1 GCA_017416505.1 Lachnospiraceae bacterium | reverse complement strand
GTTGCAAACAGTGGTAGATTCCCAGATAACGGTTACTTATTGCTATCTTATGTGTGAGGGACAAACAACAGGAAGTTATCTTCGTCTCGTTTATGAGGATAGTTATTTTTGTGGTGAATGCCAAGCATATTTATATAAGAGTGATGAAGGTTGGACGGTTAGACTTGATAAATCAGTTGTTTGGTGAAGTACAGATTCCAAATGCTGTTTTTGAGGAGCTTGTTTCAAATTCAAAATTTCCTGACGAAAGCAGGCAAATTAGAGAGTGCCAATTTATTAAAAAAATAGAGCTTTTAATTAGGCAACTACACAAGTAAAAGGTGGGTAGTTGTCTTTTTTTTGTTGGTCGCTGTTTATCTTAATAAAATCTTAACCAGTTATGTCATTGTTTCTAAATAAAATAAAAATTATACTTTAATTATACATCATAAATACATACAAGTTGTGTTTTGAAAATCAGCAGAAAGGACGGGGAGGATTTATGAAATCAAAAAGAATCAAAAGTTTCATCATAATAGCAATGGTAATTTGTTTTTTGGTATTTATTAAATTTGTTACATCAAAGGGAACAGATACAGGCACGAATATGGAACAAACAGATTTTTATGAGATAAAGCAAAACTATGAAAAAGAAATTGCAGAAGTGCAAAAAGGTAAATATGCAAACTTGAATGTAAAGGATTTGGAGATAGATTTGAGTGATATCAACATTTTATATCAAATCAATATCCAAAAGAATGTGGAGTACGAAACGAACACTCATGAAGAAAATTTAGCTTTGGTGAAGGATGCCATAAATAACTATTATGGTGAATCCTTTGATATGTCTATCGTAACAGCAAATGTTTTTGATAAAGGCGGAAAAGAAAATGAAGTGACGGAACTATCTTTTGAAGAATTGGAAAAAGAGATAAGGGAAGGGATATTTGATGCTGACAAATATTTTTTACTATTTGGTGATGCAAGAGCAGAGGGCAAAAAAGGTTTTTTACAGATAGACTCCAGCCTGTCTGCAATATGGTTTTCGAAAGGAACGATTACTGCGACCTTTCCCATGTACGCATACGAGATAAAGAAAGTATATAACCTTACCATAGATACCAGCGGTCTGGAGGATAAAATTAAACTTTTAGACGGTGAAATGACTATATATGAAGCAATACAATTTGTAGAAGAGTATTTAAACAATGAATTGCCATATGAAAAAAATCCTGATTTTGAATATGAGGTTGCAGAGGTCAGGGTATTGGATGTAGAGGGTCAGGATGCGTTAGGGTTCTGTGTCCGGAAGAAATACAATAATATATCCTTTGACTATATCGAAGGTACAACCCAAGGGGTTTACAATAGCGAATTTTGGGATGATCGTGGACAGGTATGTATGATAAAAACGGATGAAATTGATAATATGTGTGGATTAGGCGGAGATACTTATCAGGTGGAAGTTGCTTCCGAGGAACTGCAGTCTGTCATTTCTGTGGATGGTGCATTTCAGGCAGTGTCAAAACAGATTGGAAATAATTCGGTTTATGATGTTTATGGTATGGAACTGGTATATCAGTTTACACCAGAAACATTGTCAGATGGAAGTGAAGCGGTAAATACGTATACAGGTCGGTTAAATTGGAAAATCATTGCACGAAATCAAAATGATAATAAAGATACCTGGTTCTATGTGGACCTTGTAAATGGAAAGGTAAGCCACAGATTCAAAGAAATATATGGAGAAGAATAAGAAGATGAAGAAATTCATACGAGTATTTTATCAAGGTTGTAAAAAGATGTTTTCCGGCACAACATTCTTTGTTGCTGTGATTGCTGCAACGATACTGTTTGTTTCCTCAAATATCTATGTCAGTCCTGATACAGGCAAGGCATATAATCTGGTATCCATTTTGTTTTCTGCTGAGAAGGAAACGATTATTTGTGGGCTGGGAATGTCGGCAGCAGATATTTTTCTTCGTGAAAATAGCGGATATATTATTATGTTTGCCCCTATTGTAGCAGCAATACCCTATATCTCTGTTTCTACGAAGGGAAATGCCAACACAAATTTAAGATTTGAATTATACCGAAGCGGAAAAACAGCCTATGTGATGGGCAATTTATTTTCGGCAATGATGGTGGGTGGAATTCTGATTGCCTTCACCTATTGTATATATGGGGTAATGTTATGCTTTGTGATAGGGGTGGAACATAGTGTATCTCAAGAAGTAGTATTAAAAATTCTTACAATGTTCTTTTATGGAGCAGCAGCAAGCCTTCCGGCATATTTTTTACATATATTTCTTCGTAATAAATACATCGTATTATGTATCCCTTTTATGTTGAATTATTTATTTATCTTAATGTTTAGCAGACTACTTCCCCTTGTGGCAAAAAAGAGTGAAGTACTGGCAGGAGCGTTAGAAGTGTTATTGCCATCGAATATACAAAATGTCTGGAATATGGAATATCCTTATTTCATGTTTTATCTGGTGTGGTATACGTTGCTTATTATCATTGGAATGGTAACAGAACGGTTATATATGGAGAGAAGGTGTGACTGTGGGGGACAGTAATTTTTCTATAAAGAAATCTTTTTATGTGGCAGAAGCGGAATTTGTAAAATGGATTTGCAACCCTAAATTACTTATGTTTGCAATGATGTTTCTTTTTATTTATGACTATGTAATCAAGGAAATGGTCAAGGTGGCGGTAGAAATGAATACGAAGCTGATGGTTTTAGAACCATTTATTGCCATATGTAATTCTTCGCTATTATTGTTGGTGATGCCCTCGGTATATCTTTCGTTGATGGGAGATTTCCCTAAAATTGACGCAAATTCCATGTATTATATTCAAAGAGTAGGAAAGCAAAACTGGATGATGGGACAGTTCTTTTTTTCTGTTATGACGGCTGTAACTTTTGTGTTTACAATGGTGGGTTGTTCCTGCCTTAGTATCATTGGAAGAAGTTATGGTTTTAATACATGGAGTGATGTTGTTACAAAATATGTAACATTCCATCCCGATAAATCCCAGAGTCTGGTTGCAAATTTTATTACCGGGAGACTTTATAATAATTTGAAACCTATAGAAGCATTCTGGCTATCCGTAGGCTTTATGATATTGTATATGATACTCATAGCTATGTTATTGATGCTTTGGTTTACCATTGGCAAAAGAACCGCAGGAATTGCAGTTACCTGCGCAGTGATTTGCATTGGAAGTGCTTTGGCTGAAACAGGCAGTGATTTAAAATGGATATTTCCAGTTTCCCATACGTTATCCTGGATGCATTATGATTCCATATACAATTTTCAATACTTCGACGTCAGACTTTCATTCCTTTATTTTTTGATTTTAATTGTGATGATATATGTTATTTCCGGTTTGTTTATGGAGCGGTATGATTTTTCGAAGATTTCCGATATGGAGGAATAGAAATGAAGAGCAATAATTTAATTGAAATAAAAGATTTGAATCTTAAGATGAAAAAAGATGTGATTCTTTCAGGTATAAACAAAAACTTTGAAAGAGGGAAAATACATGGTTTGATAGGAAGAAATGGTTCGGGAAAAACGATGTTGTTAAAATGTATTTGCGGGTTCGTAAGACCAACATCAGGATCCGTTTTGTTTGATGGAAAAACAATTGGAAAAGATGTAGACTTTCCGCCAAATACAGGAATCATTATTGAAACGCCGGGTTTTATACCATACTATAGCGGATATCGAAATTTAAAAATTCTGGCAGACCTTAACCGGAAGGTGGGAAAAGAAGAGATTCTAAGAACTTTAGAACTTGTAGGCTTAAAGGATGCACAGAAAAAACAGGTTCGTACATACAGTCTGGGAATGAGGCAGCGGCTTGGACTGGCACAGGCAATCATGGAAAAACCGGATACGCTGATACTGGATGAGCCGATGAATGGACTGGATAAGGAAGGGGTAAAAGAAGTACGTGAACTATTACTAGGACTAAAAGAGCAAGGAAAAACCATTTTATTGGTCAGCCACAATCGAGAGGATATTGATGTATTGTGCGATACCATCTGCGAACTGGAACATGGAAGAATTGTGTAGGGGGAAAATATCAGTAGAAAAATATTACAGGCAGTACCTTTTTAATGTTCTGTTCTTTTTGCCACCATTCATGCTAAACCTATTTACGAAAAAGGGAAAATAAGGTAAAATGAAGTTATCATAGGTAGAAGGTGGTTTGGATGATAAAAATTGCGATATGTGATGATGAGTTTAAATTTACAAGTAAATTAGATGAATTATTAAATGAAATTGCAAGAAAAAAAGGAATTAGGATAGAAATTGATGTTTATTTTGATGGGTTTCACTTGGTTGAAGCAATAGAAAAAAACAATATTTGTTATGATATTATTTTTTTGGATATAGAAATGAATCATATGAATGGACTGGAAACAGCTAAAAGGATACGGAAACAAGATGAAATTGTATTATTAATATATGTTACCAGTCATAGTAGTTATGCGATTGAGGCATATGAAGTACATCCTTTTCAATTTATTTTAAAACCCATAAATGAAGAAATAGTTTGTCGTTATTTTATGAAAGCATACGAAAAAATAATTTCGGATGATTTTTATTATGAATATAAATATAGGAATGACTATTTTAAAGTTTTAATGAAGGATATTATGTATTTTAAGAGCGAAAAAAGGGTTATTAAAATTTATTTGTATGATGGAAGGATTAAGACGTATTATGATAAATTAAATTCTGTTGAGGAAAAGATAAAAACAAAAAAGTTAGATTTTTGGCGCATACACCAATCTATTTTAGTAAATGCAAAATATATTGTAAGAAAAGCGTATGACCATGTAGAATTGACGGATAATACGAAATTATATATTAGTGAGGATCGGAGGAAGATAATTAATGAGATTTATGTAAAGACGATAGAAGGTGAGTTGAGTGAATAATATATTATTTGAAAGAATAAGAGGGGTTTCAGTTGTTATTTTAATTGCTATTTTATCTACTTTTTTAGTTTATGAATATTTTCATACTTTTTTTAGTAGTAAAAAGAGAAATATGAAATTTTATATGATATGGATATTATATTTTATGTGGCAGGTACTATCCATGCGTTTAACAGTTTTTTTCCGGCATGGGTGCGTTTGATGGTTAGTATATTTTCAGTTATTATTATAGGATTTAATTTTAACGGAAACTTTATGGGGCGTAGCGTATTCGCAATTATGTATAATGCAATTTGGATGTTAGGAGAATTGCTGACAGGATGTTTTTTTCTTTTATTGGGTATATCCATTGAAAATCACGAGATGGAAGGCTCTGTTTTGTCGAAAATACTGTTGCTTATTTTTGTAAAAGCATTACAATGTTTTTTTAAACATAAAGCGGTAAGCGGATTATCCTGGAAAGAGAATGCGATGTTAATGATGCTTCCGGTAGGAAGTATGTTCATTGCACATCATATGTTTACAATGAGTTATAAAATTGGTGAAATGGTTGGAATAGGGACTTCTCTTTTTCTTTTACAGCTATTTTGGTGATAAACATTATTATGTTTAAAGTATATATAAAACTATCAGAGAGTTATGAATTGAAACATAAAAACTCAATTTTTATGTTAGAACTTGATTTATATTATGAACATATGAGAGAAAAAGAGTATGTAATGAAAGAATTTCGCAAATCAAAACATGATTTGAAGCATCAGTTAATTTATTTATTACAGCTAACTGAAAATAGAGAGTATGAACAGCTGGAAAATTATTTAAGAAAATTAATAGACTTGAAACCTTTGGAAGAATTTTTAATTGCAAATACAGAAAATTCATTAATAGATGCTTTGGTAAATTACAAATATGGTGTAGCAAAGCGATATGGAATTACATTTGTAGTAAAATTAGAGGTACCAACAAGTCTTCCTTTCGATTCTTCTGATTTATGTGTTATTTTAGGAAATGCAATAGATAATGCGATAGAAGCAAATTTAAGAGGTGAAATTCAAAATCCATATATAGATTTAAAAATAAAATTTGATGGTGATAATCTTATTATATTGTTAGAAAATTCTTTTGATGGAAGTATAATAAGAAATCGTCATGGCGAGGTTGTTACTAGAAAACAAGAAAAGGAAAATCATGGGATTGGTTTAATTTCTATTCAAAATGTAATAGAGAAATACCATGGATTTTTTAATACAAAAATTATAGATAATACATATAAGACACAAATTATTTTATATTCTTCGAAAGAAAATGGATAAAAGACCGGGAAACTGGTCTTTTTCTATTTTAAGGAATGGGTGAATTGAATGAAAATATATTCTGCTTCCATTATTGCATTGTAAATAAAGAAAAAATTACATCACTAGTCGGAAAAATGACATGAGAGAAATTTCTTAATATTTTTGTGTTATATTTGTAAAAAAAGGAGGTAAACAATCATGAAAGAGTTGGTAGTAAATCGATTAGATCATGCAAAAGTCAGTTATATAATTGCACTTTTTGCGTTGGTATTTTCTTACGTTGGAGCAAATTCAAAATGCTGTTACATTTTTCATCAACCAGAAAAACCAGATTTAAGTAAGTTGAGGAAATATTAATGGAATGGTTTGCAAAAAAAATAACAGATTACATCCTTTTTAAGGGTGTAATCGAAAAAAGAGATTATGAAATTTATAAGTATGGATTAGAGACAGGCTTAGAAACAATGCTGTGTGTGGTGGTTAGTTTATTAATATCCATATATTTGAAATCAGTTTATGAATTTTTAATATTCATTGCTATATTTTTTCCATTAAGAGCATATGTGGGTGGAATCCATATGAAGCATTTCTATGCTTGTTTTATTTGTTCTTGTACAGTCATTACTATTGGTCTTTTGTTTGTGAAATATGCTGAATTGGATAGAAATATTACATTTTTGATAATAATGGCGTTAATGTTTATTGTGCATAAATTGGCACTGTTATCAAAAACAAAGCAGGACCAAGAGGAAGATGTAATGTATTTTGCAAAACAAAGAAAGAAAATATTGATTGGTATATGGATAGTTGCACTTGTTTTCTGGTTACTTCAAACAACAAGACTGCTAATGTTAATACTGTATATTATGATAGTTGTTTTAGGATCTTTGAATTTAGAAATAAATAGCTTTCATAAAAGAATAAAAGAGGATGTTGATGAAAAGAATTATTGAACTGTGAAAAAACAATTGCACTATTGTTGTCATTAACAACGATGTATCTTCGTGTTGTGGGAGATAAAATTATTAACATGAAAAACTTTGGTTTTATTTTTGAACTAAAAAGGAGGAGCTTATGAGAGAATTATTAAAGAACAAAACATTAAGAAAGAACTTTAAGAAAATGCTTGCCATAATCTTAGTTTTAATTATTACATTTACAAGTGTAAATTTAAACTCATTTATGAAGGTAAAAGCGGCAACAACGTATAAGACATTATACTTTATTGATAATACTGCAGAACAGTGGATAAAAAATGATTCTGCCATGATGGAACTGGTGGACAATACCAATGGGCATGACAGCTATTGGATGACACAGAAAGATGATGTTACATGGTATGTAAATGTACCGGAAAGTGCTTATAATATTACATTTAACCGTTATAGTTCGGACAAGAGTACAAAATGGAATTCCTGGAGTGCTGGAGGAAGAGATGAAAACAATGCCTATTATGCTGACGGTGCTGAATATGGACATTGGGATGTGGTAGAAGAAGGAGAAAATTATTTCCATGCAGGGGATATTATTTATCTTGATTTATC
>JAFQCI010000121.1 GCA_017416505.1 Lachnospiraceae bacterium | reverse complement strand
ATACACAAAAGTCCATATGTAACTTATGTGACCTTTCCTTTCGTAAGATTTCTACCTATATTATATAAAAATAATACTTTGATTACAATGAATTTTTAAATTTAAAAAAAATACTTGTATAACGTCGAAGAAAGTTATATTATAAAAAATTGTGATAACTGTTCAGAACCGGGTAAATAAAAAGGGTGTCCGGTACTGAATGGGAAAATTATGAAAAAGCAAAATTCCAGGAGGAAGAAGAAATGGACAAATTAAAACCCAAGTTGTTTTCGGTAATGAAGAATTACTCCAAAGAACAGTTGATAAAGGATATCGTAGCAGGTATTATTGTTGCGATTGTAGCATTGCCTTTATCCATTGCCTTGGCGATTGCTTCCGGTGTATCACCAGAGCAAGGTTTACATACAGCAATCATTGCCGGATTTTTTATTTCGTTTTTAGGCGGAAGCAGGGTTCAAATCGGTGGACCTACAGCGGCATTTGTAATGATTATTTATGGAATTGTGAAAGACTATAGTATGGATGGCTTAATCCTTGCAACCTTAATGGCGGGTGCCATTATGATTCTTATGGGTCTGCTGCGGTTGGGAACTTTAATAAAATTTATTCCAACCACCATTACGGTAGGGTTTACTGCGGGTATTGCAGTTAGTATTTTTGTTCAACAGATTAAGGATTTTACGGGAATTACCCTTCCAAGAGACCCAGAGGATTTTATAGATAGAATCTCCTTGTATGCTCAGAATATGGATGGGCTAAAACCTCAAACAGTGATTATTGGTGTGATTGCCTTAGTGATATTGATTGTGTGGCCTAAGATTACTCAAAAGATTCCAGGACCTTTGGTTGCTATTATTGTAACTACCGTGATTGTAGCTGTGACAGATATGGACGTTGCTACCATTGGAAGTGCAGGATATGAAGTTTCTTCAAAACTGCCTACTCCATCCCTTCCATCCGGTATTACCTTTGCAACTGTGAAAAATCTGATTTCACCAGCCTTTACCATTGCATTACTTGCGGCAATCGAATCTTTGCTTTCTTGTGTAGTATCCGATGGTATGATTGGAAGTAAGCATCGTTCCAATATGGAATTAATCGGTCAGGGTGTTGGTAACATGGCATCTGCATTGTTCGGCGGTATTCCTGCTACTGGTGCCATTGCCAGAACTGCTACTAATGTAAAGAATGGAGGAAGAACTCCAATTGCCGGTATGGTACATTCTCTTACTTTGTTGTTGATTATGTTAGTATTTATGCCATATGCAAAACTAATTCCAATGACAACTTTAGCAGCAGTGTTAATGATGGTGGCATATAACATGAGCGGATGGAGAGATTTCAAGGCTTTATTAAAAGCACCTAAGAGTGATATTGTGGTATTACTTGCCACCTTTTTCCTAACTGTATTCTTCGATTTGGTTGTTGCTATCGAAGTAGGTATGGTTCTTGCAGCGTTGTTATTTATGAATCGTATGGCTCAGGAAACTACCGTAAGAGAATGGGAATATACAGAAGATGGAGAAGACGATGAAAATGATAAAGATGCCATTGGTCTTCGCCGTGTGCCAAAGAAAACAGCAGTATTTGAAATCAATGGACCTATGTTTTTCGGTGCAGCAGATAAATTCGTAGACATTGTAAGAGATAGTAAGGATGGAACCAAGGTAATCATTCTTCGAATGAGAAGTGTTTCTGCCTTAGATGCAACTGCTTTTGGTACTTTAAAGAAGATTTATCTTGAATGCAAGAAGATGGATATTACTCTGATTTTATCCCATGTAAATGAACAGCCAATGAAAGTAATGAAGAAAAATGGTTTTGATGAATTAATTGGTGAAGATAATTTTGCACCACATATCGATGAAGCCATTGAACGGGCAAAAGCATTGGCAGGTTAAAATGAAATAAAATAATGTTGTTAGCACTCACTTAATGTGAGTGCTAATTTTTTTCTTGACATTATGTAAATCAGGTATTATGATAGTGATAATAACGTTACTGTACAGACAGCACCAAAACACTTGCTGTTTTGGTGCGTAAGAACGTGATTCAGGAGTTCGCAGGCTCCTTTTGCGAAGCAAAACTCTAAATGAGCCTGCGAATTGTTACTGTTTACGAGGTACGAGTGAACAGT
>JAFQCI010000120.1 GCA_017416505.1 Lachnospiraceae bacterium | reverse complement strand
TAAAAATTTCAAAATAATATAGCTGCCAGCTCTGCCCCTTTACCGTAAACTGTAATGTTGCTATTCCCATAGACCTCAATGAAAAAATACTGCCAACCTCCCATCCTAAAAGTCGTTGTACCAATATATCTTCTACATACAGCAGTGCAACCGGTAAGATATAAACCAGCATACGGTTCCTTACAAACAAAGAACAAGTAAGCCCAATCACTGCCAAAGCTCCTGCCAGACTTCCAATCTGTAGTCCGGCACAAAGTATGTATAACGCATAATCCTCCTGTACCGCCAGCTGATAATAATGACCATGTCCACTACTTATATTATCAATAGCCGACTGGCTGATTAAACCATATTTTAAACAAATAAATAAAGTAGCCAGAAAAAATCCCATCAACATAGTAAAAAGAGAACTTAAAAATACTACTATCAGTCTGGCACAAGCATAGGAAAATGAATTTCCCCGTAATGTCATCTGCATATCATAGCGGTACTCCCTGTCCTCACAAAAAGCTGTAGCATAAGGATAACTGGCAAACAGAAAAGCTGCCATACTTAATGCTGATATACTTGTAATTTCCGATACCCATCCAATGGCTGAATCCGGCATATAATTATTATATAAAAATACGATACAAACCCCAAAAACTCCGAGAAGAATTTTCCTGTTACAAAAAGCCCTCTGTAAATCTATCCATATATAATCCTTTAATTTTGCCTGCATAATCCTCTCCTGTCAATTCTCCATGATTTCACCAGTAAGTGCATTCACCCTTAATTCATATATACTTGGTAAATCACCCTCCTGAGTAACATTTACGTGGAATGCCCATGCCGGAATAATACTGCTTCCACTCTCCGCGTTCGGCGTTTCATAATCACAAATCAACTGGGCAGTGGTAATCTCATAGTCTGCATCATCCAGTATAGAATCAAAATGCATAATAACCCCGTCAGCAATGGTATCAAAATCCAGAAGTTCTTCCTGCCACGAACCCATGGAATAGTTGCTTAGATTTTTAACACTCAAATATTGGATTCCACCTGCATCATAAATAACCTGAATCTGCGCATTCGCATCTTCCGTTTTGCCTTTCCAGAAATCCCCGTTATGATAATCTTCTATCCCACAATATGTCTGATGGATATAAAACAAATATGCATTATCTTCTTCTGACCAGTCCGTTTTATACCGTTCCTCCTGCTTATTTCCATCTATGTCATAATGTCTTTCCTGTTCCCGAAGCGTTTCATAATCCAGATAATAAGTATCTACCTTATAATTTTCCCCCAGCCGGATACCCAGTTCTTCTATTGAATCCATTATTTTTCCAAACACCTCTTCTTCACTGCCAAAGGAAAAATCCTTTTTTTCTTCATATTCCGAAAGATTATATTCCTGTATTTTTTTAGAACTACTGATACTGGTAAACAACTCATATGCCTCATTTGTCTGATAGGCAAAAGTAGCATTCCCCCAGGTATACATTTCTTTATATACGCCTTTTATCTTCTCATTACTATAAATCAATTTATCTCCCTCGGATATCTGATTCGTACCATCATCCGGCATAAAAATCCTTCCAATCCCCTCATAATCAAGTTCCATAAGATTGGCTGTACCATTAATAAAATACGCTTCCTCAGGCTCAATACTATTAATGTTTAAAGATGTATGTTCACCACTTGACTGATAAGAAGAAGGAAATGTTGTTTTTTGCACATTCTCTATATCTGTGATTTTCACCCCTTTTTCTTTCGAATTCTGGCATCCGGTCAATAGAAATCCGAAACTTAACAAGGTAATCATTAATTTTTTCTTCATAATTTTTTTATCCTTTCCAGGCAAAATTTATAATCACTTAGAGCCAAGTGAATTTAATGAAAATGCATATATTTTCCATTACACTTTTCCATGAAATTCACTTGGCAGTTATACCAAATAAAATAAATATGTAATATTTATCTGACCACTGTAAACAGTTATATGAATTACTTTATGGGCAATAGTTTCCTACTCCATGTACATTTGCATAACCATAAGGAGCCATTGCATACACATAATAAGAAGCTCCTTGTAATGCAGTTTCCACATCATATGCATGACTCTTCGTTTGATTCAATTCTGAACTATAAATTGTTAATGTCCAAGACACTTGCTCATGAGCACTGTTAAACGACATAAACCCCATAGACGGTCCATTAGTTAATGATGTTAACTTAATATAAAAGTTCTGCTCCGCATCCGTTTTACTTACCATAACAGAATATGGGTCTTTGGATGTCACTCCAGCAACATTCGATGCAGTTACATTTAAAGATACCGTTGCTGCATTAGCTACAGAAACAAACCCACCTATACTTCCCAAAAGTACAATTCCACACAATAAACTACGTAATAATCTTCTTTTCTTCATAAGAATCAATCCTTTCGTTATTTTTGATAATAATTTCTTTGTTAAACACAATGCTTCCATAACACATTTTATCTTGTTTTTCTGTCTTTTCTTTCACTCCTCTCAGGAATTCCTCTATTATCCCAAAAGAATTCCTACCTCTTTGCATTATCTTTTTTGTTACCTAAATCCAGCTCTTTTGACTGATAACAGCTCTCTAACAATACACATTCAACCCTTTTTGACAGCATTTTCACCAATCATTACTACTGCTATAAGTACAACCAGAGCCTACCTACCCTCCTTCGCATTTGTATTATTATTAACACTGCCGTCACTACCAACTTAGATAGAATCAAACATAACACTATCCACCATATGATATACATAAACAGTGAAATAACCAACGAAACGAAACTTAATCAACTATACCTCTTTCACGACGTATCTTGCAAACCACCACTATCTTGACTAAGTGCCACGTTTACAAGCTGCTTTAGCCAATGTTGATACAACGGTTATTATTTCAGAATAGAAAATAATATTTAATCCTGTACTATAATTCAAAAAAAAGAATAATACTGCTACCATCCCGACAAACATCAACACCCTTTTTCTCTGTTTAGAAAAATATGTATCTATTTCATCTTTTTTCACCATCACAAAACTGCAAGTAGATAATACATACATCCCTACGAAAGTTATCATCACCATCACTAACATTACAATATCCGGAACAATCATCATTTCTGAAAATTTTAAT
>JAFQCI010000119.1 GCA_017416505.1 Lachnospiraceae bacterium | reverse complement strand
TAAGCATCCCTCCGATTCTTATTATACCACACAATAACATAAAATAACATACCTAAAAACAAGAAATTTGACAAAAAAAATACGCCTATTTCAAGGCTTTGAGATACTTTTTTCAATTTTCAACTGTCAAACTCCCGTGCAGGTTTATCAAGAATCAGGAGAGTTCTCATCTCATACACTAACAGCAGAATTTAAAATCTAAATGCTTGACAGAAAACCAAAATGGGTATATCATTTTATCATTAACATGAGAAAAGCAATGACGGAAAGAAGTAACATATCAGAAGTCATCCAGAGAGAACAGAGTTTGGTGGAATCTGTTTATGAAAGAGATATGCGAAAACCATTCTAGAGCTGCAATGCGGAATTTATTCCTAGTATGTATTGCCGTATACCTGCGTTAAAGGTTAGGATTTGTTGGAATCTGAAGCGAAAAGTTAAGGTGGAACCGTGCAATTTAATGCACCCTTAAAGACATATTGATATGTGTCTTTTAGGGTGCTTTTCTTATGTTAATCCGAAACTGTTCACATGTGAACAGATACGTTAATCCATCATCATTCAAACAGATATGTCGTAAATCTTAGGGATTAAGAAGAATATCTGAAACTTTAAATTTGAAAGGGGAAATTATTATGAAGATTAGCATGAAAGATGGTTCTATTCAAGAAGCAACATTTGAGGAAGAATTAGGGAGAAAGGCGTTTCATCATACTACTGCCCATATTTTAGCCCAGGCAGTAAAACGATTGTATCCAACTACGAAATGTGCCATTGGACCGGCAATAGAAAATGGATTTTATTATGACTTTGAATTTGACTTTAATTTTTCAGATGAAAATTTAGAAGCCATTGAGGCAGAAATGAAGAAAATAGTCAAAGAAAATCTTCCATTGCGGCACTACACTATGGGTCGGGAAGAAGCCATAAAGCTTATGGAGGAAAAACAGGAAAATTATAAAGTGGAATTGATTCAGGAACTTCCAGAAAATGAGGAACTAAGTTTTTATCAGCAGGGAGAGTACGTGGAATTATGTGCAGGCCCTCATGTTGCATATACCAGTGCAGTCAAAGCCTTTAAGTTATTATCTGTTGCAGGTGCTTATTGGCGAGGAAATGAGAAAAATAAGATGCTTACAAGAATTTATGGTATTTCTTTTCCTAAGAAGGAAATGTTAGAAGAATACCTTAACCGCATGGAAGAGGCGAAAAAGAGGGACCATAGAAAATTAGGAAAAGAATTAGGTATTTTTGCGTTGTTGGAGGAAGGTCCAGGATTTCCATTTTTCTTACCAAAAGGAGTGGTGCTAAAAAATCTTCTCATTGATTATTGGAGAAACATCCATACAAGAGAAGGTTATGTAGAGATTTCTACTCCAATGATGTTAAATCAAAAACTTTGGGAAACTTCCGGACATTGGGAGCATTATCGTGAAAATATGTATACTACAACAATTGATGAAACGGATTTTGCCATTAAACCAATGAATTGTCCTGGGGGAATGCTGGTATATAAAATGGAACCACGTTCCTATCGTGATTTGCCTATGCGTGTAGGAGAACTGGGCATGGTACATCGGCATGAAAAATCAGGACAACTGCATGGATTGATGCGTGTACGTTGCTTTACTCAGGATGACGCTCATGTTTTTATGACGCAGGAGCAAATACCGAATGAAATAAAAGGCGTAGTCCGTTTGATTGATGAAGTGTACTCGAAATTCGGATTTAAGTATCATGTGGAATTATCTACAAGACCGGAAAATTCTATTGGAAGCGATGAGGATTGGGAACTTGCAACTCAGGGATTAAAAGGTGCCTTGGATGATTTGGAATTGCCATATGTCATCAATGAAGGGGACGGGGCATTTTATGGACCGAAGATAGATTTTCATTTGGAAGATTCCATTGGAAGGACATGGCAATGTGGTACGATTCAATTGGATTTCCAGCTTCCACAACGTTTTGAAGCGGAATACATTGGTTCTGATGGACAAAAGCACCGTCCGATTATGATTCATCGGGTAGTATTTGGTTCTATTGAGAGATTTATCGGTATTTTAATTGAACATTTTGCAGGAAAATTCCCATTATGGCTTTCCCCTGTGCAGGTAAAACTTCTTCCGATATCAGACAAATTCAATGACTATGCCGAAGAAACAATGCAGAAATTAAAAAATGCCGGACTTCGTTGTGAAATCGACAAAAGAACAGAAAAAATCGGATATAAGATTCGTGAGGCAAGTGTAGAACGGGTTCCATATATTCTTGTTATGGGAGAAAAAGAGCAGGAACAAGGGCAGGTTTCCGTAAGAAAACGTGAAGATGGAGAGTTAGGAAGTATGTCTGTGGAAGAATTTTTAAATATGATTTTGACTCAGGAATCGTAAAGTCTTGTGGTTCTGATTACCAAGACATATGGAACATAAATTTTTCTATTTAAATGTGAGGTATCTAAAACTTAAAAAATAAGATACAATTCTTTTGTAAGGGGCTTAGCAGGAAGAAGCTGCAATTACCTGATTTACAATTATAAAAAAGAGGAGAAATTTAAGATGTATGAAATGGTAAAAAATTATAAAGAAAACGAAGCATTAAGACTTAGCTTTAATGGATTGGCAGGAAAGACTTTTGGATTGGATTTTGAAGACTGGTATCAAAATGGATTTTGGAAAGAAAACTATATTCCGTATTCGATTGTAGAAGATGGAAAAGTCATTGCTAATGTATCTGTAAATATCACAGATATTTTATGGAATGGTGAAGTGAAAAAATTAATTCAGCTTGGAACCGTAATGACAGAAGAAGAACACAGAAATAAAGGTCTGATACGTCAGTTGATGAAAGAAATTGAAAAAGATTATGAAAATAAAGTAGATGGAATGTATCTTTTTGCAAATGACAGTGTGGTAGAATTCTATCCAAAATTCGGGTATAAAAAGGCATTAGAATACCAATATTCAAAAGAGGTAAAAATAACCCAGGACTCAACCATGACACAGGTAAAAATGGATGGTGCCGCACAGTGGGATGTTTTAGTGAAAGCCATGAATGAATCTAAGTTTCAAGGACAATTTGATATGGTAAACAATCATGGTCTTTTTATGTTTTATGTATCAAAATTTATGCAGGAATGTGTATATTATCAGGAAGAAACAGACACCTATGTCATCGCTGAACTCGAAGAAAATGAGCTTTTAATACATAGTGTCTTCTCAAAGAATCAAGTGGATTTAGATGATATCATAAACGCATTCGGAAGCGAAGTAAAGAAGGTAGTGCTTGGATTTGTACCAAAAGATGTGACTGGATATAACATGAAAATGGTAGAAGAAGAGGATACTACACTATTTATAAAAGGAGCCGCATTGGAAGGATTTACAGATGAAAAACTGATGTTTCCAACATTGGCTCATGCGTAGAAATGTGATTGGGATGAATGAAAAGGGTAGTAGGATATAAGGATTGTTAGTGTTGAGTTTAAATTGTAACATAAAGTCAGGGAAAACTTGGAAACAAGGAGGTCTCTGGCTTTTTCTTTTGTTCTGTTGTTAGATTGGAATTAACAGCAACTATTCTTTACATTGTATTTGATTTTTTTGTAGATTAGTTGTTCTTTAAGTGTTATAATTGAAAATGAAATTTTATAATGTTTTATAAATAGAAGCTTTTCACTATATGCATATTGTTGAGGCGTGGGGAACAGGTTTGCCGAGAATTATCAATAGATGCAGAGAGTACGGTTTGCCAGAACCATTGTTTGAAGAATTTGGTGACGGCTTTAAAGTAACAATTTTTAGAAAAGTAAGCAATGCCCAGGAAAAAGTAAGCAATGCCCAGGAAAAAGTAAGCAATGCCCAAGAAAAAGTAAGCAATGAATTTGAAAATATTTATTCTTATTTCAGGAGATAGGTGTGATAGAAATTTTTGTGAATAATATTCAACAGGTATTTAATTTTTGTGGTTTTGGAGTTCCCTTTGGACAATCGAATGTCATGGAATGGTTAAATTGTTCAAAATCTAAGGCAACCAATATTATGAGAGTAATGAAGAAAGCAAAGGTTATTCGTAAGGTTACTGGAATGGGACCAGGTAAATATGAGTTTGTTAGAATTTAATTGTATATATTTAAAGGAATGTGAAATGGGGTGATATTCCTTTCAGGAGATAGGAAGTATGACAACGCTGGAATCGGATACTATTTACCAAACATTATATAGGAAAGGAATTGATTAAATGGGAGATATGCATATAAATGATTTATCAGACAGTATGTTTGAATATAAAAGAGCAACATTGGATGATGTGGAGGAACTGGTAAGAACGAGGATTATCGTTCTTCGGGCAGCGAATAAGTTGACCGATGATGTGGATATGTCTGTAGTGGAACAAGAATCCTATGCATATTATAAACGTGCATTGGAAACAGGAGAGCATATCGCATATTTGGTATATGATAATGGAAAGTTTATTGGCGCAGGCGGTGTGAGTTTTTACCAGGTAATGCCAACATATCACAATCCAAGTGGGAAAAAGGCATATATTATGAATATGTATACCGCACCGGAATATCGTAGACAGGGAATTGCATTTCATACATTAGATTTATTGGTAAAGGATGCAAAGGAACAGGGTGTTTCGTTGATTGCGCTAGAGGCAACGGATATGGGGCGACCGTTGTATGCAAAATATGGATTTATAAAAATGGAAGATGAAATGGAGCTGGTATAGTGGATGCAAAAGTGACAGACTTACAACCATGGGAATATTTGATGAAAAGAATTGTATGGGAACAATTGGTGAATAAGAGAAACGAGAAATTATCAAATATGTGACGGTTTTACGTAGGTGATTTATGCGCAGCGTCAGGAGAAAGGTCATGAGCGATAAAATAATTAGTATAGAAGATGTAATGGATGTAACAGTAGATGGTGTAATATTTAAAGAGGCTTCCGGAGATATTGGCAAAGTTCTTTTTGATGAATGCAGGAAAAATTGGGTCGAGTATGTTAATCAGGGAGGATTTACAGATTGGGAAGGAAATCCAGCCATAATAACATTTGAAGAGTCAAGATGCATTGGCGAACGCAATATGACAGCAAAACCACCATATATATTATTGTATAGCAATGAAAAAATAAAAATAGAAATGAAATCTAAAAAATTTAAGAAGCTGACTAAAATACAAAAAGAGTTTTTGACTGTATTGTATAATGTGGGTGGGGTTAATACTTTTGATATGACATGATTATGATTGAGAGAAGGAGTAGAACCGAATGATTGATATATATACGGAGAAAAAAGATTTAAAAGAATGGATACTTCGAAATGACTTGTATTTTAATTTGAATACAGGTAATGAGGAAATGTCCCAAAATGAAATTAATCTCATTCAACAGGTGGATGAGGCGAAGCTGACACCAGATAAGCATATTGAGACAAAATATGGCTTGGGTACAATTCGTAATTTGTCATCTGGCTGTAAGACATTACTTAACATTGTAAAACATCCTGATAAAGTGGTGTGCGTTGAAGAATGTGGACCCAATGTACTCAAAATAATTTTTACGATGGACAATATAAAAATTTATATGTCAAGACCAACGCTTGCAGATATTCCGGATGATGCGAAAATCAGATTCAATGATTCTGATATAGTGACCGGAGGCAAAGGGTATAATGCTTGGTGGAGTAAAGAGTATGAAAGGAGAGAAGCAGATGATTTATAAGAATATTACATTTAAAGCAGTTCCGTTTTCATACGATTTAATGTTTGATGATAGAATAACTCTGGTTGGCGGAGATAGTGGTACAGGCAAAACTGTTCTTTATGAAATGATGGAAGACCTACGATTAACTGATGAATATAAGGCAATAAAATTGTTCAACTACAAATCAGATAATCTTTTAGAATCGATAAAACAATGCAGAAATAGTTTCATTGTGATTGATAATGCAGATATTTTGATTAACGATGAGGTCAGAAGGTTCATTAATTTCGAATTTTCAAATCAATATATGCTTTTCTTAAGAAATTGTGATGGGCTCAATGTATCTGACAAGAGTTTTAAGGTGATGAAACTTGATAATAACAGAATAACATTGGAAGAGGAGTTATGATATGAAATATTTATGGACAGAAGATACCGGAGCAGGATTTCACTTCTGGAAATTAGTGAACCAACTTTTCTTTGATGATACACTTGTAATCGAAAGTAAAGAAAGCAATCAAGGTATTTTGGATGCATTATCAGATCTAGAGATTAAAGAGGAAGATAAGTATTATATTGCATTTGATTATGTGGTTGATAATCAGGATATCCGCAACAAGTATCGTATGCTGAAGTCAATAGCAGAAAAGGCAAAAGGGAAGATTATAGTTTTGGATATGATTTGTTTTGAATATCTGATTCTTGCTTTTGACAAGTTGGTGACATGGATGGGCACTGGAAAGACAGATAAAATCAAGATTCGTGAAGAGATTTTATCAGCAATTGAGAATCATAGCATCAACTTGTCAAAGATTAATGATGAGAAGACATTACAGTACTTGGCAGGTTTTAAGAGATATTCTACAGAACGAGTAATGAAATCATTGGTAGGTGAATTTACGCAACACGAGAAGTGGACCGTTAAGGGGGCACTTATGGGTGAGTGCTGGTACAAGGATTGTTGTGTATCTGAACATCAGGATAATCTAAGGTGTGGTAAGCCAGAAGTTGGAGATGGAAACGAGAAATTGCGGATGCTGATACGGTCGGAGGAAGTACAAAAAATCATTGAAGAAGTTGTTATTTAAAATAATATCAACTTAACAATTGATAGTTGTAATGTCCGAATTAATGTCCGAATTGGAGAGAATATGAATGCAGATTGTTTTGCGTTAACGATGGAATTTGATACATAAAAATGGAAGATGAAATGGAGCTGGTATAGTGGATGCAAAAGTGACAGACTTACAACCATGGGAATATTTGATGAAAAGAATTGTATGGGAACAATTAGGGGAAATTCGTAATAAGAAAATTCTTGATTTTGGCAGTGGTATTGGAGTGACTGCAAATTATCTTGCGAAACATAACGATGTAATCGCGATAGAACCAGATGAAGAAAGTGTAGAGAAAAGATGGACAGATAACAAATATGCACAAATTACTGGGAGTATCGATGAATTGCGTATATTTGATAATGAAACCTTTGATATGATTGTTTGCCATAATGTCTTAGAATATGCAGAGAACAGGGCGGATATTGTGAAAGAATTTGAGAGGATTCTTAAACCAGATGGAAAAATTTCGATTGTGAAGCATAATCGTGCCGGAAGGGTGATGCAGATGGTTGTGCTTTTAAATGATTTTGAACATGCCCATAGCCTGTTAAATGGAAATGACGGGATGGCTTCCAAGTACGGAGCAATTCGTTATTATGAAGATTCGGATATAGAAAAATGGTGTCCAAAGTTGAAGATTATGAAAACACTTGGAATGAGAACATTCTGGGATATGCAACAGAATCAGGAAATTCATAAGGATGCGGATTGGCAGGATAAAATGGTAGAGATAGAGTTGAGGGTGTCTGATTTGGAAGGATATAAGGATGTTGCATTTTTCCATCATTTGATGATTGAAAAGAGATAGGGGTTCGGATTCCAAAATCAGTGAATACGAAGCAAATTGGGTGGAATATTCTACAAAAGTAATTCTTGATGTGGATTTATTGTAAGGAGATTAAAATGGCAGAATTAAGTAAAAATCAAATAGAATACATTAACAAAATAGGCAAGGCGGAGCTGGAAAGAAATAACGGTAATGTTGATTTAGCAGTTGAAATGCTAAAGGAGTTGTGGAAGGGAATTCCGGAACCTAAATATGTGTACAAGGAAAGTTTTTTAGTTGCATGGTCTATGATAGAAACTGCTATAGGAATGAAAAATATAGAGCTTATGAAAGAATGGATGCCACATGTTTTTAATGCTGACCCTGAAAGATATGATTCCGGAGAAAGAGAAATGTATGCAGGTCAAGTAGAATATGAATGTGGGAACTTTGCAAAATCTTATGAGTATTTTGATATTGCCAAAAAGAAATCTTCCGGAAGATGTTTTAGGAAGTGTGATAAAAAATATAAAGACTTTTACTCGGATTATGCTTCAAATAAAGAAAGTTATTTAAATTGTGTTTCAAATGAGGAAGAGAAACTTACTGAATTATCGGATGAGATATATGAGAAAATTGAAGAATATTCAGAACAGGGGAATGATTATTGCGACAATGAAGAGTGGGAAAAAGCGATAATATGCTTCAATAAAGCACTTGGGCTGTTGCCGGATCCTAAAGAAGAATGGGAAGCAGCAACATGGATATATGCAGCTCTTGGAGATATGTTTTACTTTTTGGAAAAATATGAAGAAGCATTAGATAATTTAAATTATGCTATGATGTGTCCTAATGGCATGGCGAATCCGTTTATTTTGCTCAGATTAGGTGAGGCATATTATGAGTTAGACAAGAAAGAACAAGCTAAAAAATATCTTTTGGAAGCATACATGATGGAAGGAACCGAAATCTTTGAAGATGAAGATGAAAAGTATTTTGATTTGGTAAGAGAATTATTAGACGGAAAGTAAGAATCGACTATAGAACTGATAGAGGTTCCATTACACTCTCATATATGTCTTGTTAAGGAAAGTTTTTTAGTTGCATGGTCTATGATAAAAACTGCTATAGAAACGAAAAATTTTTATTTGGGATACTACCGCATAAAGTGAATATGTATTGATAAATCCCTTTAAACAGTATATACCGAATTGCAAGGAGGTTTTTCTATGCAAGTGCAAGTAAAAGAATGGGGAAATAGTCAGGGAATAAGACTGTCAAAAGAAATATTATCTTGCAGGCTTTGTTTTTCCTGCAACCATATCCGAATATCCTTTCTCAAGTTCTGCATTTAATTCAGCTTCAGTAAATTCTGCCACATCGCCTTTTCTTGGTTTAATATTTATAATAAAGTAAAATACCAAAACTATCAGTAAAATCGATGGTTTTGGCATTTTTTATTTTAATTTTCGGGGGATATTTTTTATGAAAAAAAGCTGCATAAAAAATATTATATGATATAATGATGATAAAGAGAAAAGAAAGATGACCGAGAAATGACTAGGAGGAATGAGCCATGATTATAGAAGTAAGAGCAAAAAATTGTTTCGCATTCGAGGAAAATATTACATTTTCAATGAAAGCAGATATGCGAAACAAGAAATTTGGTGCAAATGTCCATAAAGAGAATAATTTTAACGTGCTTAAAACAGTAGGAATATATGGTCCAAACAATGCCGGAAAAACCTGTTTAATCAAGTGCATTAGGGCGATAAAAAATGTGCTTTTAAATAAAAAAAATGGTTTAATGCCTAATATATTTACAGAGAGCGAGGTATGTGAGTTAGGTGTAACATTTATGGCATCTGGGAGAAAGTTTTCTTATGATTTTAAGTATGATGCTGAAAAGGAAGAGTATGTATATGAAGTGTTTTCGGAGATATTTAAAGATCAATATAACAATGAAAAAGAAGTTTGCTGGTTGAAAAGGGATATCATTAGAGAAATATACGAATGTGCTGATGAAAATGTGGAAACTATGATTCCGGTTGTATCGAAAAATAATTTGCTATGTTATGTGATAGATGCAAGTAAATTTGAACATATCAACGAGATGAAGCAGATTCTTGTTGGTTTTGCAGAGAAAATTGACATCATTAACATGAATAACATACCTATGCAACATACGATTGAACTTATGAAAAATAAAAATCAATTGCAGCAAAAGGTTGTAGAGTTCATAAAAAATGCAGACTTGTACATGGATAACTTTGAATATGTGGACATGGATAAGATACAGCTGAAAACTGGCGAAGGTGATGAAAGACCAGACGAGAAAGTGCTTGATATTCCGGAAAATATTATGGATCAAATTAGACTGGTCTCCACCTATAAAGGAGTTCATGTACCAAGCATGATATTTGATTCTACAGGAACAAAGAAGATTGCAGCTATTGCCAGCTATGTTATTGAAGCACTTGAACAGGGCAGAATTCTTGTTGTAGATGAGTTGGATAGTAGTATACACTTTAAACTCACAAGAGCTATTGTAGCGATGTTTAATAATGAATTGAACACAAATGCGCAGATGATATTTACTGTTCACGATATTAATCTTATGGATTGCAAGAGGATGTTCCGAAAGGAACAGATTTGGTTTGTTCATAAGGATGATGAGGGGGGATATGTATATTCACTTGCTGATTTTACAGCACAACAGGGGGTAAGGGATACAACAGATGTCATAGAAAAATACAGGAAAGGGGCACTTGGTGCATTACCTGACCCGGAATTAATCAATTCCTTACTTAGTATTAAAGGTGATGTAAAGGGGGATAATGCCGATGCAAAATAAGTTCCCTAAGTTCTTTGATAAGCATAAAATCTGCGTTATTTGTGAAGGGAATGAGGAATATGAATACCTTAATCGCTTGAAGGATTTGAATGTGTGGAACGAGCAATATGAAATTACATTAATTAATGCTGGTGGTAATGGAAATATTCCGGCGAGGTATCAGGACCGTTATCAAAATGGTTCAGATGAGCTTGTATTAGTATTCTGTGATACGGAAAAGAAACCACATGAGCAGTACGAGGATATTAAGAGAAAGATTAATGAGTTTCATGGAGTGGATAACGCTGCGGATGAAGTCATTATGTATGGTAATCCCTGTACAATGCAGATTATATCAAAGCATTGGACGGACGAAAATTTGAAATCTCCGGCGAAGCCAGTGAATGCTCCTTTGATAAAGGAATATACTGGGGTGGAGAATTACAAAGGACGAGCAGACCAAATTCAAGAAGTTATGAAACATGTTACGGTGGAAAATTACAAAGATATGAGTAAGAGAGTGAACGAGTTGGATTCGGATGATGCTGTTACTGGAAGTAGTAATTTTGGAAAGTTTATAAAGCTGTTTGAACCCTTCCTTCAAAAACATCTTGAAAACCTCCCCAGGAAATGATATACTACCATTATATTTTCCGGTGAGGGAGTAGCAAGCGTGTTTCGGCACGTAGCAAGTCAACATACTGACCTTTTGGTCTGGCTTGTTTTAAAATGCGAGACTCAGGTATAACTTTTATGCTATACGTGTAGTCTTTTTTATAGGAACGTTTGACTCAGGTATGGCGAAGTTGTACCTGAGTTTTTAAATGCCAGAAAATATCAGTTATATTTATTTTATTACCATGGAGGAAGATACCGATGAATTGGAGCTTTGTTTTTTTTATCAACAGCATTTTATTAGGTGTAGGATTGGCTATGGACGCTTTTTCTGTATCACTGGCAAACGGGTTACAGGATCCCAAGATGAAAAAGTCAAAAATGGCAGGGATGGCAGGTGTATTTGCCGGATTTCAGGCATTAATGCCTATGATTGGATGGGTATGTGTGCATACTGTAGTACAGTATTTTGAAGCATTTGAAAAGTTTGTGCCTTGGATTGCGCTGATTTTACTTTGTTTTATTGGTGGCAAAATGTTAATGGATGGAATTCGAAATAAAGAAGAGGAAGAAGAAAGTCTGGCTTTGGGATTTGTGGCATTAATGGTTCAGGGAATTGCAACCTCCATCGATGCTTTGTCCGTAGGAGTTACCAATTCGGAATATGATTTACCAATGGCGTTGGTGAGTGCATTGATAATCGCTATGGTGACATTTGTGATTTGTCTTGCAGGAATTGCCATCGGAAAACGATTCGGTACAAAATTTTCAAACAAAGCTACGATTTTTGGTGGAGTTATTTTAATTTTCATTGGATTAGAAATTTTCATAAAAGGCATTTTTTAACCGGGATGTCGTAGAGAATTTAAACTTAGGAAATTGAGAAACTAAAATATTTTATAATAAATCAGCCAGAAAACCCACCACCTAAAGGTAGTGGGTTTCTGCTTACGAAAAACGAAAGGATTTTAGTTATGGAGAAACAGATATTAATCATTGATGATGATGAAGACCTTTCATTTATTATTTCTGATATGTTGGAGAGTTATGGTTATAATGTAACATGGGCGAAGGACAGTGATGAGGCTTTCGGATATCTGGCAGACAATACCTATCATTTAATTTTACTGGATATTAATCTTCCGGATACGACGGGATTTGAGCTATGCAAGGAACTGAGGAGGGTATCCACAGTTCCCGTTATTTTTGCCAGTGCAAGAACCAGTGAAACAGACCGTATTACAGGCTTTGATATCGGAGGGGATGATTATCTCCCCAAGCCTTATTCCATGAAGGAATTGCTTTCCAGGGTGAATGCATTGATACGGCGTACTTATGGATTTTCAAAAGAAGAGCAAATCCTTAGCTTTGGAGACATTACTGTAAATGTTACTGCAAGAACGGTTACGAAAAAGGGGGAAGTGGTATCTCTTTCTTTAAGGGAATTTGATTTACTTGCTTATTTATGTGAGCATAAAAATACAGCCATTCCTAAAGAGGAATTACTTTCCGAGGTATGGGGGGCATTTTCTATGGTAGAGCCTTCTACTTTGACGGTACATATCCGTTGGCTTAGGGAGAAACTGGAGGAAAATCCTGCTAAACCGGACTATATTAAAACGGTATTTAAAGTAGGATATATGTTGGAGGTGCCGGAATGAAAAAAAGACTAATCGGAATCACAGTTCTTTTTGCACTTCTTATCTTAGGCATAATCACCTGTTTTTATTTTTCGGACCAATCAGTGAAAGAAGAGGATATTCAGGCAGAACAGGTGATTGCAGCCAATGAGGTTCAAAAACTGATAGAGTCAGGAGAAACGGAACTGGCATTAGAAAAAGCCCAGGAATTAAAAGAAGATTTAAGAGGCGTGAGTGTTCAAAAAAGGAATACAGACCGCCTGTTTTTATTAGGTGGAATTTGTCTTTGTTTTCTTTTGATGGTTTTTACTTACATATATTTTGCCATTCTTCGGCCTTTTGAAACACTGAAATCTTTTGCGGAAGAAATATCCATAGGAAACTTTGATATTCCCTTGGATTATGAGCGTTCTAATTATTTTGGCAAGTTTACCTGGGCCTTTGACAGCATGAGGAAAGAAATTACCAAAGCACGTTCCTGTGAGCGGGAAGCAATTGAAAACAATAAAACAGTAATTGCAACCCTTTCCCATGACATTAAAACCCCTATCGCATCCATTCGTGCCTATGCGGAAGGATTGGAGGCAAACATGGATACCACGCCTTTACGTCGAGAAAAATATCTTTCTGTCATTATGAAAAAATGCGATGAAGTATCTAGATTGACAGAGGATTTATTTTTGCATTCTCTTTCTGATTTGGACAAGCTGAAAATCAATCCGGAAGAGCTTGAACTTAGTGGCTTTTTAAAGAGCCTGATAGAAGAAATTTCCGCTGAGCAAGGGGATATTCATTTTATGGAACCGGAGGATAAAACATGGATTTTGGCAGATAAAAACAGGTTGCTGCAGGTTGCGGAAAATATTATTAATAATGCAAGAAAGTATGCAAAATCAGAAATTATCATATCCTTGGAAAAATCGGAGGATAATGTTTCCATACATTTTCGGGATTTTGGAAAAGGAATTCCGGATGAGGATATGCCTTTTATTTTCGACAAATTTTATAGAGGGAAAAACTGTGAAAAAGAACAGGGTTCCGGTTTGGGACTTTATATTGTAAAGTATCTTACAGAAAAAATGGGAGGAAAGGTATTGCTTCATAATCATGAAAATGGACTGGAAGTAATCATATGTTTTTTACAAATTAAAAATGCCTTAAGGATTTCTTAATATCTTTTTCGATAAAATGAAGCCATCATAAAAAAGAAAGGGAAATATATTATGAAACAGACGATTTTATCTGCAAAAGGGCTTTGCAAAAGTTTTGCACATAATGGTGGGCAGATTCACATTTTGTCCCATGTTGATTTTGACTTATATGAGGGGGATTTTACTGTAATTATGGGGGCTTCTGGTTCTGGAAAATCCACTATGCTTTATGCGCTGAGCGGCATGGATAGGGCAACTGCGGGAACGGTAACCTATAAGGGAAACGACTTGGTTACTATGAATGAGAAACAACTTTCTAAACTTAGACATACGGATTTTGGATTTATTTTTCAGCAGATGCATCTTGTGAGCAATCTTTCCCTGTTTGAAAATATCGCAGTTTCCGGTTATTTAAATAAAGAAGTGTCTTCTAAACAGGTGAAGGAGCGTGTAGAGGGACTGATGGATGAAATGGGAATTTCTCATATAAAATCCCATCTTCCATCCCAGGTATCTGGTGGCGAACAGCAAAGATGTGCCATTGCAAGAGCGGTAGTTCACCTGCCGAAAGTATTGTTTGCCGACGAGCCAACCGGGGCATTGAACCGGAAAAATACGAAAGAAGTATTGAATCTTTTAACCAGATTAAACCAGGAAGGGCAAAGTATTTTAATGGTAACCCATGATATGAAGGCGGCACTTAGGGCAAGCAGAATTCTTTATCTTGAAGATGGAAATATCGTAGGGGAACTGACATTGCCACCTTATAATCAGGAAGAAGAAAAAAGCAGGGAAGCACAGGTCAATGCATGGCTGAACTCCTTAAACTGGTAGGAGGTGCATGGAGATGGAAATTTTAACATTATTGAAAGCCAATATCCGTCATAAAAAAGGCGCTTTTTTCAGCATTATGATATTGATGATGATGATTGCCATGTCATTAACGACAATTTTAAGTATCATAGACAATAGTTTGAAAAGTATTGAACAGGCACATGAAGTTGCGAATACCGGAGACGTACAGGTGTTAATAAGGGATAGCGGATATACAAAAGAGCGAGAGGATGCTTTGCTTAGTCATCCTATGGTAGAACGTGTAGATGATTTTCCGGCAGTATTTACGGAAGGTGGGTCAATTGGGGGAAAGGAAACTAGTAGTAGTTGGAATTTATTAAAACTACATGATAATGTAAAACTATTTAATGAGGATTTTAGTGGTTATGAGGAAAGCACACCATCTCTTAATCCTGGAGAAATCTATGTTTCTGAGGGACTTCTTTCTATGGTCGGTGGTGAGGTTGGAGATACACTAAAGGCGCAAACCATAGGAGGTAACTACGAATTTACGGTGAAGGGAATTGTATTAGAGCCTTATACCGGTTCGGCAGTAATAGGAATGAAGCAGCTTTATATCAGTGATGAGGATTTTGAGAAGATATACCGGGAAGCAAAGGCACAAGAAACAGAAGAAAATTCTTGCAATGTGCATATTCTTGTGATTCACAAAACCGATGAGTGCAACCTTGAGAACTCTGAATTTTGTCGTGAGTTAAATAAGGATACGGGAATTTTAGATTATGCTATTATGTCTCTGACTAAGGATGAGTCCATTTATTATACGAATCTTATGCCGGAAATAATTGTATCTGCTCTCGTAGTATTTTTAATTTTGCTGGTAGTAATTGTTCTGATTGTTATCGTGCATAACATATCTACCAGTATTGAGATGGAGTATCTCAATCTGGGAATTTTAAAATCCCAGGGATTTGGAAAAGAAAGAATCAGAATGGTTTTCTTTTTGCAGTATTTTCTGGCTCAGTTAACTGGGATTGTGTTAGGAATGGTAGTGGCAGTTCCTGTGATTCAGGCATTAGGAAATTTATTTTTCCCTATTACGGGAGTAATTTCAAATCATTCGATTTCCTTTGGAAAAATTTTTGCTATTATGTTTGGAATTATGTTGCTTTCGGGATGTTTCATTTATCTGGCAACAGCTAAGATTGGTAGAATTTCTCCGATTCGTGCCATTTCTGGTGGCAGAGAGGAGATTTATTTTGACAGTAGGGTAAATGTGCCGATTTATAAAAAGGGACTTTCTGCAAGTCTGGCATTACGCCAGTTTACCTCTTGCAAACGAAGATATGCAGCTACGATAGCTGTAGTTTCTATCCTTGTGTTTTTCATGATGACCATAAATATTTTAGGAAATCTGCTTACTTCAAAGTCCACATTAGAAGCTATGGGAATGTTTTATACAGAATTGGATGTAGAGTTTTATGATAAAATGGAGAAGGAGCAGGCATTAGTAGTAGAACAAACAATCGAAGAAATCACTTCCATAGAAAAAAAGTATTATACAGCAAATCGGTATTTTACTTTTGAAGGAGATAAAATGGCAGGGATGGTTCTGGGAAATCCGGAGGTTTTGATAGTTTTTAAGGGGAGAGCTCCTCTTTATGATAATGAGATTGTAATTACCGAAATTCTTGCCGAGGAATACCAGTTAAAAATAGGAGATGAGGTAACCATAGGTTATCATGATGAAAAATCGGAGTATATCATTGCAGGTATCTTTCAGACCACTAATGATACCGGGAAATGTTTTTCCATTTCTTCTGAAGGTGCAATGAAAATAGGAATGGATGAGATGTATTATGCAGGATATAGCCTGAAAGAACCGGAAAAACGAGATGAGGTTGCTACGGCACTGAATGATGAGTTTGGAGAGATTCTTGTAGCGAAAGCATATAACGGCTCTAATATGGATGATAGCTTTCAAATGATAATTGATGCTATGAAAGTATTAATTTACAGCATTTCTATCGTCTTTGCCTTGGTGGTGGTACTTATGGTCTGCTCGAAGGCCTTTATTCAGGAACGGACAGATATTGGAATATATAAGGCAATCGGTTTTACCTCCAATCGACTCAGACTTCAGTTTGCGATTCGCTTTTTCATTGTATCCATGCTGGGTTCCGGAATAGGAGCAGTTCTTAGTCTGTTATTTTCCGGAAAGTTATTAGGTGGCTTACTAAGAAGTTTGGGACTTACTAATTTTGTAGCGAAATATACTCCGTCAACCTTAATTTATCCGGTAGCATTGATTGGAATCTGCTTTTTCGTCTTTGCATTTTTGGTATCTGGAAAAACGAAAAAAGTAGAAGTAAGGGAATTGGTGACGGAATAAGCAAGTAATTAACAATAACAACCACTCACAAGGTGAAGTGACCATTTACTGAGTTATGATTGAAGACATAGCATTTATCTATTATTTTAAAGAAGAGAGATGAATGCTATGTTTTTTTTCTTGACATTCATTTTTCAAATGTTATAATAACTGATGAAATAGTTCACTTTTGAACAATTCAGCCATGAACTAATTGTGAACGATTTATGAACAAAATAGCAGAGTTAGAAAAGAGGTGTGAATTACGGAAAAAGAATTATGGGTTGGATATGAGTTGCATCGTCTGGACTGTGCGATTAAGCGGCAAGTAGACGGAAAGCTGAGAAAAGTGGGACTGGATGAAACCACAGTAACCAATGGATGGATTTTAAAATATCTTTATGATAACAGAGAGAAAGAAGTATATCAAAAAGATATCGAAAAACATTTTCACATTGGACGTTCCACTGTTACCGCCATTATTAAAATAATGGAGAAAAAGGGGTATATCAGCCGGACTTCTGTAGAAAATGATGCCCGCCTAAAACGGGTTATTTTAATGCCCAAAGGGGAAGAGGCACATAAATCCATTGGTGATGCGATTCATGAAGCTAATTTGAAGGTGATAGAGGGGATTACGGAAGAAGAGATGGAAACCCTGTATCAGATTCTTAAAAAAATAAGGGAAAATTTAAATTAAACAAAACATAGTATGAGTTACAGAAATTAAGAAAATAGTTCCCAGAATGGAGGTAAAAATGCATCAGGTAAAAAGAATTTTAAAAGAAGTAAAGGAATATAAGGCTTCTTCTATTGCCACACCAATATGGATGCTGATAGAAGTTGTCAGTGAAACTATGATTCCTTTTCTTATGGCATCCATCGTTGATAAAGGTGTGAATGCCGGTGATATGAATCACATTGTAAAGATAGGTGCTATTATGCTTGTGGCGGTAATCATTGGATTTTTAGGTGGTGTCCTAGGCGGAGTGTATGGAGCAAAGGCATCTACAGGTCTTGCAAAGAATCTAAGAGAAAGTATGTTTCGTAATATTCAGACTTTTTCATTTTCCAACATTGATAAATTCAGCACCGCAGGTCTGGTAACAAGACTTACCACAGATGTAACTAATGTACAAAATGCGTATCAGATGATTTTACGTATGGCAATGAGAGCGCCAGCCAGTATGATTTGTGCCTTAATCATGGCATTTATGATAAATGGAAAATTAGCTTCTATTTATTTAATCGCCTTAATTATTCTGGCATTTATTATTGGATTTATCATAAAAAAGGCAATGCGTACCTTCTCCGAGGCGTTTCCAAAGTATGATGCCTTGAATGCATCGGTACAGGAAAATGTATCAGCCATTCGTGTAGTAAAGGCTTATGTAAGAGAAGAAGAAGAAACCAGTAAATTTCATAAAGCCAGTGAAAATATTTATAAGATTTTCGTAAAAGCAGAAAACAATGTTATTTTGAATCAGCCAATTATGCAGCTTACAGCATATACCTGTATTATTCTGATTAGCTGGATTGGGGCGAAAATGATTGTATCAGATTCACTTTCTACAGGTGAATTAATGAGTCTTTTGACTTATTGCATGAATATATTGATGAATCTTATGATGGTTTCCATGATTTTTGTTATGATATCCATGAGTACTGCAAGTATCAACCGTATTGCAGAAGTTTTGGAAGAGGAAAGTGGTTTACATAATCCTGAAGAACCTGTATATGACGTAGAGAATGGAAACATTGAATTTAAGAATGTAACTTTTGCATATAAAGAAGGAGCAGAAGAACCGATATTAAAGGACATTAACCTTAATATTAAGTCAGGAGAAACCATTGGAATTATCGGTGGAACCGGTAGTGCCAAAACCAGTCTGGTAAACCTTATTAGTCGTTTGTATGATGTAAATCAGGGTGAAGTGCTGGTAGGCGGAAGAAATGTAAAAGAATATGACATGGAATCCCTTCGTAATCAGGTGTCGGTGGTATTACAGGCCAATGTATTATTTTCCGGTTCAATCTACGAAAATCTTCGTTGGGGAGATAAAAATGCAACGGATGAAGAATGTCAAAGAGCTTGTGCATTAGCCTGTGCCGATGAGTTCATCAACCGCTTCCCGGATGGATACAATACCCACATTGAGCAAGGTGGTACCAATGTATCCGGTGGACAAAAGCAACGTCTTTGTATTGCCAGAGCTTTGCTTAAAAAACCGAAAATTCTGATTTTGGATGATTCCACCAGTGCTGTAGATACCGCAACAGATGCTAAAATTCGTAGAGCGTTTCGGGATGAAATCCCGGACACTACAAAGATTATCATTGCTCAGCGTATTTCGTCCATACAGGAAGCAGATCGAATTATTGTTATGGATAATGGTATGGTAAATGCCTTTGGCACTCATGAAGAATTACTTGCAAGTAATGAAATTTATCGTGAAGTATATGAATCCCAGACGGAAGGTTCGGGAGATTTTGACTCGAAGGAGGATAAGTAATATGGCAGGACCAATGGGACCAGGTCCAAAAGGACCAAGAGGACCAAAACCGAAAATTGAAAACCCTGGGAAATTATTTATAAGGGTAATGAAGTATGTGTTTCGTTATTATAAAGTGCATTGTGTCATAGTGTTAATTGGAATTTTACTAGGTGTGTTTGCCAGTTTACAAGGTATGCTTTTCACTAAAAATCTGATTGACGATTATATTACACCGTTTTTATTAACAGATAATCCGGACTTTGGTCCATTAGCCAAGGCAATTGGAAAAGTAGCTGTGTTTTATCTGATAGGTGCGGCATCTACTTACGCATATGCGAAAATTATGGTTATTGTTACTCAAGGAACCTTAAAACAGATTCGTAACGAATTGTTTGAGCATATGCAAAAGCTTCCAATTAAGTATTTTGACACCCATGCCCATGGAGATATCATGTCAGTGTATACCAATGATATTGATACTTTAAGACAAATGCTTAGTCAAAGTATTCCACAGATGATTAACAGTGCAGTAACCATAGTTGGTGTTTTTGTCAGCATGTGTTTTCTCAGCCTTCCACTTACAGGAGTGACTTTAATCATGGTAGTGATTATGTTTACTGCTGCAAAATTCATTGTAGGAAAAAGCAGCCGTTATTTTGTGGAACAACAAACGAATCTTGGAGCAGTAAATGGCTACATTGAAGAAATGATGAATGGTCAAAAAGTGGTAAAAGTATTTTGTCATGAAGAAGAAAGTAAAGAAAGATTTAAGGAATTAAATGATAAGTTATGTGAATGTGCAGGCCGTGCCAATAAATTCGTAAATGTTATGGGACCGGTAAATGGACAATTAGGAAATTTAAGTTATCTTCTTTGTGCTATTGTGGGTGGACTTTTAGCACTTTCCGGAAACAGTAGTTTAACCATTGGCGGATTGGCAAGTTTCTTAGCTTTAAATAAAAGTTTCAGTATGCCAATCAATCAAGTATCCCAACAGTTTAATGCTGTAGTAATGGCTTTAGCTGGAGCAGAAAGAATCTTTAAACTTATGGATGAAGAAGTGGAAGTAGATGAGGGATATGTAACTTTAGTCAATGCGAAGGAAGTAGACGGAAAGTTGACAGAAACCAAGGAGAGAACCGGAAGATGGGCATGGAAACACGTACACCAGGCGGATGGAAGTGTGGATTATGTGGAACTTTTAGGTGATGTGGTATTTGATGGTGTTGATTTTGGTTACAATGATGAAAAGATTGTTTTACATGATGTAAAATTGTTTGCGACACCAGGTCAGAAAATCGCTTTCGTAGGTTCTACGGGAGCAGGAAAAACAACCATTACGAATCTGATTAATCGTTTTTATGATATTCAGGATGGAAAAATCCGTTATGATGGTATTAATATTAACAAGATTAAAAAGGGTGACCTTCGTCGTTCTTTAGGTATTGTTCTTCAGGATACCCACCTGTTCACAGGAACCATTAAAGAAAATATTCGTTTTGGAAAGCTGGATGCGACAGAAGAAGAAGTTATTGCAGCAGCAAAACTTGCTAATGCAGACAGTTTTATTCGAAAACTTCCAGATGGATATGATACCATGCTGGTAGGGGATGGGGCGAATTTAAGCCAGGGACAAAGACAATTGCTTGCCATTGCCCGGGCTGCCATCGCCGACCCTCCGGTATTAATTTTGGACGAAGCGACCTCCTCCATTGATACCAGAACAGAACGAATCGTGCAGGAAGGTATGGATAAGTTAATGCATGGAAGAACTACCTTTGTAATTGCGCATAGACTTTCTACCGTTAAAAACTCAGATTGTATTATGGTTTTGGAACAAGGAAGAATTATTGAACGAGGCACTCATCAAGAATTACTAGAAGAAAAAGGAAAATACTACCAGCTTTATACCGGTAATTCAATTGGGGCGTAAAATATAACTAATACAACCATTTTGGCTTATGCCGGAATGGTTGTATTTTAAGGGAAAATCCGTTATACTAGCCATAGCAAAGGAGATGGATTTTGAAAGGATGTGTGAATCGTTATGGAAAACAATATAGGAATTGGAATACAGGATTTTTTAGAGTTACGTGAGAATCATAAATTTTACGTTGATAAAACCTCATTCATCAAGGAATGGTGGGAAAGTGGTGATAGTGTAACTTTAATTACCCGCCCAAGACGGTTTGGAAAGACCTTGAATATGTCCATGGTGGAGGAATTCTTTTCTCTAGATTATGCAGGAAGAGGAGATTTGTTTGAAGGACTTTCTATATGGGAAGAAGAGGAATACCAGAAAATTCAGGGAACCTATCCTGTGATTAGTCTTTCCTTTGCAAGGATAAAAGAACCTGACTTCGAATCTACCAAAAAGAGAATTATAGAAGTGTTGATGTACCAGTTTGAAAAGAGTGCTTTTTTACTGGAAAGTGATAAATTATCTTTGAATGAAAAGGAATATGTAGGACGGATGGCAAGGGAAATGGATGCTTTTGAGGCGTGTTCGTCACTGCATCGTTTATCTGATTATCTCGGTCGTTATTACGGCAAAAAAGTAATCATTTTATTAGATGAATATGATACTCCGATGCAGGAAGCCTATGTGCATGGTTTCTGGGATGAAATGGTGTCATTCACCAGAAGCCTTTTTAATTCTACGTTTAAAACCAACCCTTACATGAGCAGAGGAATTATGACCGGAATTACCAGGGTTTCGAAAGAGTCTGTTTTTTCTGATTTGAACCATTTAAAGGTGGTAACCACTACATCGGATGAATATGCCACCTGCTTTGGCTTCACAGAAGAAGAGGTGTTTACTGCTTTAGAAGATAGTGGACTGGGAGAAGAAAAAGAAAAGGTAAAAGAGTGGTATGATGGCTTTGTATTTGGTAAGTATAGGGATATTTATAATCCATGGTCTATCCTTAATTTTATGGACACCGGTAAGTATGAAACTTACTGGGCGAATACCAGTTCCAACAGTCTGGTGGGCAAGCTGATTCGGGAAAGTGGCAGAGAAGTCAAACAGTCCATGGAACAGCTGTTAAAAGGAGAGCATTTATTTTGTCCCATTGATGAGCAAATCGTATATAACCAGTTGGATAATAACGAAGATGCCATCTGGAGTCTGTTAGTGGCGAGTGGTTATCTAAAAATTCTTTCCTATGAAGATATGGGAAAAGTAGAGAGATGGCCAAATTATGAATTAGCCATAACCAATAAGGAAGTTCAGCTTATGTTTGAGGTGATGATTCGTGACTGGTTTGGAAGAGAGAGGGGAAATTATAACCGTTTTATAGCCGGAATGCTTGCAGGAAATCTGGATGAGATGAATGAGTATATGAATGAGATTACCTGTGAAATATTCAGTTATTTTGACACAGGAAAAAGGGTTTCGAAAAAGGCACAGCCGGAACGGTTCTATCATGGCTTTGTATTAGGATTACTGGTGGATTTGAAAGGACGGTACTATATGACCTCCAATCGGGAAAGTGGCTTTGGAAGATATGATATTATGTTAGAGCCTGTGAACCCTGGAAAGGATGATGCCATCATCATTGAATTTAAAGTATTCAACCCAAGGAAAGAACAATCTCTGGAAGAAACCCTTGCTTCTGCCCTTGCCCAGATTGAGGAGAAACAGTACGAAGCAACCCTTATTGCCAGGGGAATTCCAAAAGAAAAGATACGAAAGTATGGTTTTGCCTTTGAAGGAAAGAATGTTTTGATTGATACTGTTCAAGCAGTAGCCTGACACTTGCTGTCAGGTTATGTAATAGCATGATTCAGGGGTTGGTTTTTGCTTCGCGAAGCGAATTTGCATGCAAAAACCAATATGTTACTGTTTGCGAGTGAACAGTAATTTTTGATTGGTTAAATAAAAATTTGTGATAAGAAAATTCCTTGCATTATTCAAAAGAAGTGTTATACTTAGAAAAAAAGGGTGCTCATGTAGATGGGCTGAGAGTAAGCGGATGCTTTAAACCTGTGACCTGATTTGGATAATGCCAACGTAGGGAAATATGTAATGTGTGATACACGTAACCTGCTATAGGAATGCTAGAGACATTCTTATATTTTGCGGGGAAGAATGGATTTTGGTACCTGAAAACAGGTGCTTTGATTTGTTCGTTATAATACAGGGAAGAAAAGCTAAAGTGAATTCATTCATTTTAGCTTTTTCTTTTAAGCGGCATTGGAAAGGGAACGCTATGTTGACTCTTATGCGCCTGTTATTTTGCAAACATGAGAGGAAAAACAGGAGGAAAAAACTTTGAAAACAGCATTAACGATAGCCGGTAGTGATTCCAGTGGAGGAGCTGGTATTCAGGCAGATATAAAAACCATGACAGCAAACGGTGTTTATGCAATGAGTGCCATTACTGCATTGACAGCCCAGAATACCCTGGGGGTAAAAAGTATTATGGAGGTAACACCGGAATTTTTAGAGGAACAGCTTGACTGCATTTTTACGGATATCTATCCGGATGCCATTAAAACTGGAATGGTTTCTTCTAAAATATTGATTGAAATGATTGGAAAAAAAATAAAAGAGTACCGCGCAGGAAATCTTGTAGTAGACCCGGTTATGGTAGCAACCAGTGGGGCAAAGCTAATTAGTGACAACGCCATTGAAACCTTGAAAAAGGAATTATTCCCTTTGGCAACAGTGATTACGCCAAATATTCCTGAGGCTGAAGTGTTGGCAAGAATCAGTGTAAAATCGGAAGAAGATATGATTCAGGCTGCGAAAATCATTTATGAAACCTATGGTTGTGCAGTGCTTTGTAAGGGCGGACATCAGGTGAACAATGCCAATGACCTGTTATACCAAAAAGGCACTTACCGTTGGTTTCATGGAAAAAGGATTGAAAATCCCAATACACATGGAACTGGTTGTACCCTGTCCAGTGCCATAGCTTCGAATTTAGCAAAGGGGCATTCCTTAGAGCAGTCTGTTGAAAATGCGAAGGAATATATTTCAGGAGCATTAAGGGCAATGCTTGATTTAGGAAAGGGCAGTGGGCCTATGAACCACGCATTTGTTTTTGAAAAGTAAAAGGAGGCAGTTATGATAAAAGTGAATGGAAATCCAGTGGAAGCAGATGGAAAAACCATATTAGAATATCTGGAAACTACAAACTACGATAAAAAAAGAATTGCCATTGAAAAAAATGGAGAAATCGTTCCCAAAGCACTTTATGAAAGCACTCTGTTGGAAGACGGAGATGTGTTAGAAGTAGTAAGTTTTGTGGGAGGCGGCTGATATGATACCAAGTAAAGAAGAGATGTATCAGGCACTTGTAGAACGACATGGAGAGGTATTACAGGAAAAGTTTCAGAATGGCAAAGTGGCTGTGCTAGGCTTAGGAGGTTTAGGTTCTAATATAGCCATTGCTTTAGCCAGGGCGGGGGTCGGTTCCTTGCACTTAATTGATTTTGATAAGGTGGATATTACGAATTTGAACCGCCAGCAATACTTTGTCCATCAGCTTGGAACATATAAAACCGAGGCACTTTCAGAAACATTAAAACAGATTGCCCCTTATTGTCAGGTGAAAATCACTACCATGAAAGTAACCAAAAATGATATCAAAGAACTATTAAAAGAGGAAGACATTATTTGTGAAGCTTTTGATCAGGCAGAAGCCAAGGCAATGTTGGTAGAGGGTGTTTTGGAAGAATTCCCTGAAAAATATGTAATATCTGGTTCAGGCATGGCTGGAATTTCCTCTGCCAATACCATAAAAACGAGAAAAGTGCTAAGTCACTTATATCTATGCGGGGATGAAGTAAGTGATATAAAAGATGGACTAGGCTTATTTTCTTCCAGAGTCATGGTATGTGCGGCACAGGAAGCAAATATGGCATTACGCATTCTTGCAGGCGAGCTAGAACCCTAAATGATAAAAAACAGAAAGGAAGATAGGAACAATATGCAGGCAAATGATAGTATAAAGAATCAAAATAACAATATTCCAAATAACGACCCACTTATCATAGGAGGGCATCAATTTTCCTCAAGATTTATTCTTGGCTCCGGAAAATATTCTTTGCATTTGATTGAGGCAGCGGTACGGGATGCAGGAGCAGAAATTATTACTTTGGCAGTCCGCAGAGCCAATACCAAGGAACAGGAAAATATTTTAGATTACATTCCCAAAGGCGTTACTTTATTGCCAAATACATCTGGAGCCAGAGATGCCAAAGAAGCAGTCCGCATTGCGAGATTAGCAAGGGAATTAGGATGCGGAGATTTTGTTAAGATTGAAATTATGAGAGATATGAAATATCTTTTACCGGACAATGCAGAAACCATTAAGGCAACGGAGATTTTAGCCAAAGAAGGCTTTGTGGTTATGCCATATATGTATCCGGATTTAAATGTTGCCAGAGATTTGGTAAATGCAGGAGCAGCTTCGATTATGCCACTGGCATCTCCTATTGGCTCTAATAAAGGTTTAACCACCAAAGAATTTATCCAGATATTAATTGATGAAATCGATTTGCCAATTATTGTGGATGCAGGAATCGGAGCACCATCCCAGGCTTGCGAAGCAATGGAAATGGGTGCCGCAGCAATTATGGCAAATACTGCATTGGCTACTGCAGGGGACTTACCTCTGATGGCATCTGCCTTCCGTAAAGCCATTGAAGCAGGAAGACAGGCATATTTATCCGGGCTTGGCAGGGTACTTGTTCGTGGAGCAGCAGCATCTGACCCACTAACCGGATTTTTACGGGATGAGTAAGTGAAAAATTGTATATGAGAGTTTTGTAATGGAGGAAATATGGAAAATCAATTTTTTGTGGATTCGGAATATCTTTCCAAGGAAGCATTAGAGAAAAAACATAAACTGGAACATGACCCAACATCCCGTACTAACCATATGGAATATATGGAAGGAATGGAGCAGATTCAATCGGATATTTGTGACAAAGTAATTTCACAAATGGATTCTTATGACTATGATATCTACACTGCAAAAGATGTGGAGGCGGCATTGCAGCATGAAGTATGTTCCGTAGAAGATTTTAAGGCCTTGCTTTCTCCGGCAGCGGAACCTTATTTAGAGCAGATGGCACAAAGAGCAAGGATGGAAACCAGAAAACGTTTCGGAAATACAGTATATCTTTTTACGCCCCTTTATATCGCCAATTATTGTGAGAATTACTGTGTGTATTGTGGATTTAACTGTTATAACCACATCAACCGTATGTGCCTTACCATGGAACAAATTGAGCATGAAATGAAAGTCATTGCAGATTCCGGAATGGAAGAAATTTTGATTTTAACCGGAGAAAGTAGAAGCAAAAGCGATGTGAAGTATATTGGGGAAGCTTGTAAACTGGCAAGAAAATATTTCCGGATGGTAGGTTTGGAAATTTATCCGGTAAACACAGATGAATACCGTTATTTGAGGGAATGTGGCGCAGATTACGTTACGGTATTTCAGGAAACATATGATGCAGATAAATATGAAACCTTACATTTAATGGGGCATAAAAGAGTATGGCCTTATCGTTTTGATGCTCAGGAACGGGCATTGATGGGAGGTATGCGTGGAGTAGCATTTTCTGCATTGCTTGGTTTGTCAGATTTTAGAAAGGATGCATTGGCTACAGGACTCCATGCTTACTATATTCAAAGAAAATATCCTCATGCAGAATTATCCCTTTCCTGCCCTAGATTAAGACCAATTGTAAACAATGATAAAATCAATCCTTTGGATGTACATGAAACCCAATTGTGCCAGATTATCTGTGCCTATCGTATTTTCCTACCTTATATAGGAATTACGGTTTCTTCCAGAGAAAGTGCGAAATTTAGGGATGGTATCGTAAAAATAGCAGCTACTAAGGTTTCTGCAGGAGTTTCTACCGGAATTGGCGACCATGAAAGCAAGTATACAGGAAAAGAAAGTGCCGACATGGAAGGAGACGAACAATTTGAAATCAATGACGGAAGAAGTTTTGAAACCATGTATCAGGATATTGCAAAGGAAGGACTTCAGCCGGTGCTGAATGATTATCTATATGTATAAAATGATGTGTGTAACAAATCGGAGCTTATGTAAAGGTGATTTTTTAAAAAAGGTAGAAGAAATTGCAAAAAAACATCCTGCAGGCATCATTCTAAGGGAAAAGGATTTACCAGAAGCAGAATATGAGGCTTTAGCAAAAGAGGTGATGGGAATCTGCAAGGAACAGGAAACCCTTTGTATTCTTCATAGCTATGAAACAGTTGCAAGGAGGTTAAGCTGTTCCGCCCTACACCTTCCACTGCCAAAGTTACGTTCTTTAACAAAAGAAGAAAGAGAGTTTTTTTCTATATTAGGAACCTCCTGTCACTCTATGGAAGAGGCGAAGGAGGCACAGGATTTGAACTGTAGTTATATCATTGCGGGACATATTTTTGCCACGGATTGTAAAAAAGACCTTCCGCCACGTGGACTAGATTTTCTTAAGGAAGTTTGCGATAAAGTCAGTATTCCTGTGTGGGCTATTGGAGGAATATCAATGGAAAACATGGGGAAGGTATGTGAGGCAGGAGCCGCAGGCGGATGTATGATGAGCGGTTTTATGATATAGCGTAAAATAGCAGAATTTTATATTATGATAGGCGTGTCAATATCATATAATGCAATTTATGAAAAATATCAGGAGTTTTAGATAAAATGGAGGACAGTATGGATTGGAACGGTGAGAAATTATTGCTTTATGCTGTTACGGACAGAGCATGGACGAAACATCAGACTTTGATACAACAGATTGAAAGTGCCTTAAAAGGTGGTGTCACCTGCGTTCAGTTACGGGAAAAGGAACTGGAAGAGGAAGAATTGATAAAAGAAGCTTTAAAAATAGGTGAATTGTGCAAAAAATATCAGGTTCCTTTCCTTATGAATGACAGGGTGGATATTGCCATGGCTTGCAATGCAGATGGTGTGCATTTAGGACAAGGAGATATGGGAATTTCAGAGGCTAGAAAACTTCTGGGAAAGGATAAAATCATTGGTGCTACTGCAAAAAACGTAGAACAGGCAAAAAAAGCAGAAGCAGAAGGTGCGGATTACCTTGGAGTTGGGGCAGTCTTTGGTTCTACTACCAAAAAAGATGCCATTCCTATTACGAAAGAGCAGTTAAGGGAAATTACGGCTTCTGTCAGCATTCCTGTTGTGGCAATTGGGGGCATTAATAGGAAAAATATTTTTGAATTAAGTGGTACCGGAATTTATGGTGTGGCAGTAGTATCCGGTATTTTTGCAGCAGAAGATATTGAAAAGGAATGCAGGCTTTTGTGTGAAGAAAGCAGAAAAATTAGAAGGGAATGCTAAGGATGATAAAATATAAAACACAGATGGAAGCAGCAAAAAAGGGAATGGTTACTCCGGAAATGGAAATCGTTGCTGCGAAAGAAGACATAGATGTAGAGAAGTTAAGGGAACTCATTGCTAAGGGTGAAGTGGTAATTCCTTGCAATATTCATCATACTTCCCTTTCACCAGAGGGAATTGGCGGAGGACTTCGTACAAAGATTAATGTAAACCTTGGAATTTCCGGAGATTGTAAAGATTATGAGGTAGAAATGCAGAAGGTGGATTTGGCATTAAAACATGGGGTGGAATCCATCATGGATTTAAGCAATTATGGAAAAACCAATGTATTTCGTAAGGAATTGATTAAAAAGTCCCAGGCTATGATTGGAACAGTTCCAATGTATGATGCCATCGGCTATTTGGAAAAGGATTTGCTTGAAATTACTGCTTCTGATTTCTTGGAAGTAATTCGCGCCCATGCCGAAGAGGGAGTAGATTTCATGACCATTCATGCAGGAATCAATCGTAGGGCAGTGGAGGCTTTTAGAAGAGATAAACGTAAGATGAACATTGTTTCCAGAGGTGGCTCTTTGCTTTTTGCCTGGATGATGATGACCGGGAATGAAAATCCTTTTTATGAGTACTACGATGAAGTTTTGGATATTTTAAGGGAATACGATGTTACCATTAGTCTTGGGGATGCCCTTAGACCGGGATGTATTGATGATAGTACCGATGCAGGTCAGATTGCAGAGTTGATTGAATTAGGAGATTTAACGAAACGGGCATGGGAAAAGGATGTTCAGGTTTTGGTGGAAGGTCCGGGACATATGGCAATGAATGAAATTGCGGCAAATATGAAATTACAAAAAAGGCTGTGCCACAATGCTCCTTTTTATGTATTAGGACCGATTGTAACAGACATTGCTCCCGGCTATGACCATATTACAGCAGCCATTGGGGGAGCCATTGCGGCTGCCAGTGGAGCGGATTTCCTTTGTTACGTAACTCCTGCGGAACACTTAAGATTGCCGGATTTACAGGATGTAAAGGATGGAATTATGGCAAGTAAAATAGCTGCTCATGCTGCGGATATCGCAAAGGGAGTTCCCAATGCGACAAAGCTGGACCATGAAATGGCGGTTGCCCGTCATAAGGTGGATTGGGAAGAAATGTTTCGTATAGCCATAGATGGTGAAAAAGCAAGAGAATATTATGAAAGTACCCCTCCAACAGATAGACATACCTGTTCAATGTGTGGTAAAATGTGTGCAGTAAGAACTACGAATCTGATTTTAGATGGAAAAAAGGTAGAATTGTTAAAAAAAGAACAGTAAAATGCAGGTTCATACTTTGCCCAATAACCATAGATTTTAATTTTTCGTATTAGTGTTGGTTATTGGGTATAGAATTAGAAATAAGGGATACATTAGGAGGGAAAACATATGAGAAAAAAGGTTTTATTTGGTGCTATTTGTTTGTCTATGGTGATGATGATAACAGCTTGTGGAGAAAAAGAAGAAAAACGTGATTCTGTTAAGGGCAATGTGGAAGTAGAGGACACAAGCAAAAAGGATGTAGAAGAAAAGGATACAGAAGAAAAAGATTCCAAAGAAGAGTCAAAATCAGAAGAAAAAGATTCCAAAGAAGAGTCAAAATCAGAAGAAAAAGACTCGGAAGTTTCAAAGTCTAAGAAGGAAATCGATCTTCAGAAAATTGAGGATGAAGGGAAAACTGCTTTTGAAGCATATTATGATGAAATCGTCGTATTGGAGGATGCAGAGTCATTTATAGGTGAGTGGAATCGTACGAATACCGCATCTGCTTTTTATGGAACTATTGTGATAGAAAATCAAGATGAAGAAGGATTTGAGTTCGAAGGGGAGTTTTGTTATTATTCTCATTCTGGCATTATGGAAGGAAAAGCTTACTATCTTTCACAGGATACAGCTATCTATAGATATGATGATATGGGTGAAGGAGAGTCCTTACAGTATGTGATTTTTCAGTTAGATGGAGAAAAGATGGTGGTAAGTGCCTCTGCTGGTTCCGGTTCCCTTGGTTTTGGGATGAATGTCTACGCGGATGGGGAGTACGTAATGGGAGAGCCGCTTTATACCAATGCTACTATCTTAGAGGACAATTTTACCCAGGAAGAACTGGATAGTTTAAAGAAAGTATTGGGAGAAGACATTTATGAACAGTATTTTGCATGGGTAGTAAGGGAAGGAGTCCTTACAGTGACAGATTGTGTCTTAGAAGATGGAACGAAGGCAAAGTATTATGAGGTATTTGTTCCTACTATGGGTGGATATGGATTTGAGTTGCTGATGGTGGAAGACGGAAGATGGTATTATTTGTCAGAGGCGGATGAGGCAAGATATAATACCAATGTGTCGGGAGAATTGGATTTTCCAATCTTTCAGTTTGAGGAATAATGAAACCGAGATGTCGTGAAAAATTGAGATAAAAAAATTCTATTTTTATTGTGACCTTTATTTAGGTTGATACGTTTTCTTAATAGGAGGGAAGATGAAACATGCTCCAGGATAAGAAAGAAGATTTTGAGTATGCTTATGCCCGATATGCGGATATGCTATATCGGTTGGCACTTTCATACCTGAATTCCAATGAAGATGCTCAGGATGCGGTACACGATGTATTTATGAAATATTTCAATGCGGTTCATAAGCCTGAGGGAGAAGAACACCAGCGCGCGTGGTTTGTTCGATGTACCATTAATCAGTGCCATGATATGTTGCGTAAGAAAAAGTATCGTATGCATGAATCTTTAGATGAAATAAAAGAAATCCCTTCGAAAGAAAAAGAGTTGGAATATGATGTTTGTAAATTGGTATCCGGTCTTCCGGAAAAGTACAGGGCGGCAATAACATTACATTATCTGGAAGGTTACAATGTGAAAGAAGTTGCTTCAATGTTAAAAATTTCTGTTTCAGCAGTAAAAATGAGACTTTCCCGTGGGAGATTATTGCTAAAGGATGATATCTAGTACATTGTTTATATGGTTGATAAGAGGTATTTGGTAAACAATATATTAGAAGGAGGAAGGTCATGTTTCAAGAAAAAGAGAAAGAAGAATATAAGAAAATCACAGCACCACCAGAATTGAAAGATAAAATTATATCATCTTTTCAAGAAAACAATGATATGGAAACAGCGGGAAATGCGGTTTCAAATCCTGTTACAGAAAGAATGAGAGGTATATTTAAGTTCGGCAGATGGGAGCAGTACCGGAAAGTGGCTGTTGTCTGTGCATCCTGTATGATTCTGCTGATTGGAGTATTCTACATTCAAAGAGCAAATCATCAAACTTCAAGCAGACCCAATGTGGTTTTATATCTTTATGGAACACAGGTTACCAAGGAACCCATTGAAATTTCTACACCAACCGTTGCAGTAGCGGCTTCATATGAGCGGGCAAGTCATGATATGAAGATTCCATTGGATATAGAGGTTGTGGAAAACACCAGGATTACTGTTACTTATGGAATCATTGAAGTGATAGATAAGGAAACAGAGCAGGTAATTGAGAGTGGAAACTCTTTGGAGATAAAGGAAAACCAGTCGATTTGTTGGTGTATGATTCCCAATGAAGAAGATTCCCTTGAGATGACGCTGGAACAAAATGGAAATCAACAGGTTTATGGCTTAAGTTTTGATGAGGAAAAGCAAAGTTACACTTTATATAAAAAGTGAGATATAGCTTGACAAAGACGGAATAAATACCATAGATTCCTACTCAGAGTATTAATAGGTAATGTATAAAACAATGGAAAAAGAACAAGGAGAAAACGATAATGAGAAAGAAAATTGCACTTATTTTAGTAGCCATGATGACATTAGGATTTACAGGATGTGGAGATAAAGCAGACAGCACCACTGAGAACAATCAGAAAGTAGAAGAAACTCAGAAAGAAGAAGTTGCAAAGGATGCAACAGAACTTTTATCAAAGGTCTGGGCAACTTATGGGGAAGATGAAAAATTTGCAGCCATTGGAGGAGATATGGAACATCCTGTGGATAATGCACCAGGAGTTTTTGACATTTCCAAAGCAGAAGATTTAGATGCTTCTTTAGGATTTCCACAGGCAAATGTTTCTGAGATTGATGATGCTGCCTCTATTATGCATATGATGAATGCCAATACCTTTACAGGGGCAGCTTATCATGTAACAGATGCCGGAAATCTAGATTCTCTTGCCACTGCCATTAAGGATAATATTTTGGCAAGACAATGGATGTGTGGATTTCCGGATAAATTAATCGTGGTTCAGGTTGGGGAAGACTATCTGGTAACTGCCTTTGGTAATGGGGAAATTATGGATAACTTTTTGTCAAAATTACAAGCACAGTACAGTGATGCCAAGATTCTTTTTGAAGAGGTAATACGATAGTTTGCAAAAAATGAGACATAGAATTTTAAAAATATTAGGTTTTATATCCTTGTTGCTTTTGGTATTATTTTTCATTTTTTATCTGGTGAAGAGTTCTCATTGGTCACTATGGAATGATGATAAATCTGAGGAAGTGGTAACAGATTCCGGGATGCAACAGACGGATGAAAATAAGATTTATGAAAGTAATGGATATTTAAGCAAAATGGAATATCCTATGGACGAGGATTCCATCCGTCGTGCAGCAGAACGTTTTCGTTATATTTACGACGAAAATATAAAAGGAAAAGATATGAAAGTCTATTATTCTGTGATACCGGATAAAAATTACTTTCTGGCGGAAGAGGCTGGGCAGCCTGTTATGGATTACGATGTTTTTTATTCCGTTTTGAAGGAAAATATCGATTTTATGGAGTATATCGATATTACAGGGTTATTAAGCATAGAAGATTATTATAAAACGGATACTCATTGGAGACAGGAAAGATTAGAAAAGGTTGCGAAAAAACTGGCAGAAGAGATGGGAGTATCCTTAAATGCAGATTATGAAGAGAAAAAGCTGGAAACACCATTTTATGGAATTTACTATAAGGAGGCAGCATTGTCTCTTCCTGCAGATACCATATATTATTTCACCAATGATACCTTAGAGCAATGCAAGGTGTATGATTTTCAAAATGACAAAGAAATTTCGATTTATGATATGGAAAAAGCACAGGGAAGAGACCCCTATGAAATCTATTTATCCGGTGCCATTTCCCTTATCACCATTGAAAATCCCAATGCCACCACAGAGAAGGAATTAATTATATTCCGGGATTCCTTCGGAAGCAGTCTTGCACCACTTTTAGTAGAAGGTTATGCCAAAATCACTTTGGTGGACATACGCTATCTTAGAAGTGATATGTTAAGCAAATTTATTACCTTTGAAAATCAGGATGTATTGTTTCTTTACAGTACTTTAGTTTTAAATAATAGTGAAACTTTAAAGTAACAGAAATTACTTCGCGTAGCGAATTTGCATGCAAAAGCCAATAGTTACTGTTTGTGTGAACAGTAACGAGAAAAAAAGAAACTGCCCAGAGGTCATCTAAGACTCCCTCTGGGCAGTTTGCTGTTTCACATGAACAGTAACATTTTTTCATTAAAAATTAATCATTCAGATTGACGCCACGGTATCTTGCAATGGCAGCCACATCCTTATCTCCACGACCGGATAAACAACAAATGATAATCTGGTCTTTGTTCATTTTTGGTGCGATTTTCATTAAATGTGCTACTGCATGGGAACTTTCGATGGCAGCAATGATTCCTTCTGTTTTTGCAATGTATTCGAAAGCATTTACCGCTTCTTCGTCTGTTACCGGTACATACTGGGCTCTTTTGGTGTCATGCAAATAGGCGTGTTCCGGTCCGATTCCTGGATAATCAAGTCCGGCAGAAATAGAATATACCGGCGCGATTTGTCCATGTTCATCCTGACAGAAATAGGATTTCATTCCATGGAAAATACCTTCAGTACCTGTAGCAATGGTAGCAGCTGTTTTATCAGTATGAATGCCATGACCGGCAGCTTCACATCCAATTAACTGGACAGATTCGTCTTGAATAAATTCATAAAACATACCCATAGAGTTACTTCCGCCACCAACACAAGCCATTACCACATCAGGAAGTTTTCCTTCTTTTTCTAAAATTTGAGCTCTGGCTTCACGACTGATGACACTTTGAAAATCTCTTACAATGGTAGGGAATGGGTGAGGACCCATAACAGAACCTAACACATATAAGGTATCCTCTACTCTGCAGGTCCATTCTCTCATACACTCGTTTACTGCATCTTTTAAAGTCTGGGTTCCGGATTCTACCGCATGAACCTTCGCTCCTAATAATTCCATTCGGTATACATTTAGTGCCTGACGAATGGTATCTTCTTTTCCCATAAAGATTTCACATTCCAGACCTAATAAGGCAGCGGCGGTTGCAGTTGCAACACCATGCTGACCTGCTCCGGTTTCTGCGATAATTCTGGTTTTTCCCATTTTTTTAGCAAGCAATGCCTGACCTAATACATTGTTGATTTTATGGGAACCGGTATGGTTTAAGTCTTCCCGCTTAAAATAAATTTTAGCGCCGCCTAAGTCCTTTGTCATTTTTTCAGCAAAATATAGCAAAGAAGGGCGACCGGCATATTCCTTTAATAAAGTATCCAGTTCTTCTATAAAAGCGGCATCTTTTTTATAAAATTCATAAGCATCTTCAAGTTTATGTATTTCTTCCATTAATGTTTCCGGTACATATTGACCTCCATGAATTCCAAATCTTCCTTTTTCCATAATTGTGTTCATCCTTTCTCGTTACTTGTAGTGGTTAAATAAATGCTGGTATCCTTTCCAGAGTATTTTTTCAAATAAAAAAGTCCCTGACAATAGAAAGTTCTATTGTCAAGGACGGTAAATTTAACTTTATACCGCGGTGCCACCTTGATTTGTGGAATCCACACTCTCATTAGAATACTAACATATTCCCGGCAACTGACGTATGCCTTCACGTCATGGAATACTCAAAGTCAAAAGGTGTTAAACCAAAGACTTCTTTGACCATGCCCTCAGTGGTCCATTTAATAAACTGCATTCTGCCGGTTCTCAGCAATCCCAGCTCTCTGTAAGCGCATCTTTTATTTTTATCTCCACGTCAACGGTTTGCTTTATTTTCAATGAATTGCTTTTTATTATACTCCACAAATTTGATTTGTCAAGCATGGATTTTAAATATCATTTTCCATGATAACCTTTTGCAAAGCCTTTGCTGATTTATGAAGATTGGACATTTCTTCGTTATTTAAAGAAATAGGAACCTTAGTTTCTAAACCATTTTTTCCAATGACAGCGGGAATGCTTAAAACTACGTCATGAATGCCGTATTCGCCATGTAGCATACTGGAAATCGGCAGGATGGATTTTTCGTCTCGGACAATAGCTTCACAGATTCTTCGGATGGACATGGCAATTCCATAATAGGTGGCTTGTTTTTTGTCAATAATTTCATAAGCACTGTTTTTTACCATATCTTCGATTTCTTTCATGGTTTCTTCCGGATTTTGGAATTCTCTCATTTCACAAAATTCATGAAGAGAGATACCGGATACATTGGCACTGCTTAGGGCAGCAATTTCGCTGTCCCCATGTTCTCCAATAATATAGGCATGAACACTTCTGCTGTCAACGAATAAGCGGGAACCTAATTTTTCTTTCAGACGGGCAGTATCTAGGACAGTTCCGGAACCAATGATTCTGTTTTCTGCAAATCCACTTAATTTTAAAGCAGTGTAAGTCAGGATATCCACAGGATTGGATACAATCAAAAGGATTCCTTTGCAATTTCTTTTGGTAATTTCCGGAATAATGGATTTAAAAATCTGAATATTCTTCTTTACCAGGTCTAAACGGGTTTCGCCGGGTTTTTGGTTTGCTCCCGCAGTAATAATGATGATGGAGGCATCAACGATATCATTATAATCGCCGGCATAGATTTCCATTGGCTTGGTAAAGGGTTCTCCATGGCTGATGTCCAAGGCTTCGCCTTCTGCCTTTTCTTTGTCAGCATCAATAAGAACCATTTCTGAAAACAGTCCGCTTTGCAATAAGCTAAAGCCTGTGGCAGCTCCTACAAAACCACAGCCAATAATTGCGACTTTTCTTAGGTTTACATAAGGGGATTCGGTATGGATAGTTTGTTCTTTCATAAATTTACACCCATGCATTTCGTAAGTAGCCTTACGAAACTGCCCAAATCAGATAAGTGGAAAGAATGGGCAAATTGCACGTTTCCTTTCTTTATTTATGTTTTTAGGAATTTCAATTACCTATCAAAAAATTATTACTAAGAGTATTTCCTTTTTCACTTATTTTATGTATAGGTAATTGCGAAACTATTCAAAACTTATATTGTAGTGATACAAAAGAAACAAATACATAAGCAGGTGCTTGGGCGGCCGTCGGTACTTAATGAGAGGTTTTCCTCGAATTTAGTACCGCTACGAGCCGAACGCAGCGAAAGCGAGCCTGCATTGTTTTGTTTCTTTTTTATCACTCTTATATTTAATATTATAGTTTCTCAATTACCTATTATTTTATGCAAAAGAAGTGGTTTTTTTGCCAATAGAAACCTTAGAAAATCTTGCCATTCCAAATTTCATATAGTATAATAAATTTTGTGACGCAAAAAAAGGAGAGTAAAAAATGTATTTTAGTAATTTATTAGATACCATAGCCAAAATCAATGAAACCATTTCTGATATTGTCTGGGTTAAAATCGGGTTGTTTTTGTTGATTGGAACGGGTATTTTAATGACTATACGAACTGGATTTTTTCAATTCACCAACCTAAAAGAATGGTGGAGTATGACCGTAGGCGGAGTATTTAAGAAAAGCAGCAGTGCGAAGGAGAATAAGGACCAGGGAGCAATTTCACAGTTTCAGGCATTGTGTACTGCTTTGGCTGCAACCATTGGTACCGGTAATATTGCCGGTGTTTCCTGTGCGATTTGCATTGGAGGACCCGGAGCTGTCTTTTGGATGTGGGTGGCAGCCATTTTAGGAATGATGACCAGCTTTTCAGAAAATATTTTAGGTGTTTATTATCGTAGAAAAAATGCAAACGGAGAATGGTCCGGAGGAGCGATGTATTATCTTAAGGATGGTCTTGGCAGTAAAAAAGGCTGTAAATTAATTGGAAAGGTTCTAGCGGTTTTATTTGCCTGCTTTACCATATTAGCATCCTATGGAATCGGTAATATGGCTCAGATAAATACCATTGTAAAAAATATAGAATCTGCCTTTTTCCAAAAATACGCTACGAATTATGCCTTTGGAGAAATCAGTTATACAAAATTGATGTTAGGGGCAACATTGATGGTGATTGGTGGAGTTATTATTCTTGGCGGATTAAAAAGAATCGCCTCTGTTACAGAAAATATTGTACCTTTTATGGCTTGTGCCTATGTTCTTGGAGCCTTGGCAATTTTCGTATTACATATTGACCAGGTTGGGGCAGTGTTTGCTTCTATTTTTAAATTTGCTTTTGGTGTAAGGGCAGTGGGAGGAGCTGCGGTAGGAATTACCATGAAGGAAGTGTTTATACAGGGCTGTAAACGAGGTGTTTTTTCCAATGAAGCAGGTTTAGGTTCTTCGGTATTGGTAAATTCCAATTCCAATGTAACAGAACCGGTTCGTCAGGGAATGTGGGGTATCTTTGAGGTATTTGCAGATACTATCGTGGTTTGTACTATGACAGCCATTGTAGTACTTTCTTCTGGAATTATTAATCTGGAAACGGGATTTCCGGCAGAAGGAACCGTTCCGGAAACGGTAGTTGCCCAGGTATTTAAAGGGAATTTTGGTAAGGTAGGAGAAGCGTTTATTGCCATTTCCATTTTATTATTTGCTTTTACCACAGTGCTTGCCTGGTCCCATTATGGCTCAAAAGCAGTTGAGTATCTCTTTGGGGAAAAAGCAGTGAAGGTGTATCGTTTTATTTTTGTTATGATGATTTTTGTGGCATCTACCTTAACATCTTCTTTGGCTTGGGATATTTCCGATACCTTTAACGGAATGATGATGATTCCAAACTTAATTGCAGTTATTGTGTTATCCCCATTGGTAGTAAAGATTACGAAAAACTATTTGGAACGCCATCATAAAGGGAAAAATGTGGAAGTCTTGTTATCCTATGAGCAAGAGGAAAACGTAAAGAAAAAGTAATGAAATAAGAGATTTGTGGATAATAAGATTGAAAGAGATATCATTTAAATGGGGACAAATATTTTGTCCCCATTTAAATGATATTTGATATAGTTTTAAACTATGGCAAACTAAAAAAATACATATATTATAAGAAAGGTTTTTTACTTGCAAAGAACTTTTTTTTTCTTTATACTAAAAACAGTAAAGTGAAGCGAAAGGAGTAGGGCTGCATTTATAGTTTAAGAAAGCAGAACTTGTAGAAAAATGATAAAAGATATATTAAAACAAAAGAAGGACTTAATTTCTTTCGAGGTGTTTCCACCTAAGACGGAAGAAGGAATGGAGCAATTATTTGAAACATTAACAGATTTAAAACCATATGCACCGGATTTTATCAGTGTAACCTATGGTGCAGGCGGTTCTACTTCTAAAAAGACAGCAGATATTGCAGCATTTATAAAAAATGAATGTAAGTTAGAGGCATTGGCACATGTTACCTGTGTGGCACATGATGAGGCCTCATTGAAAACTTACTTAAACGAAATTCTTGACTTAGGAATTGAGAATATTTTGGCATTAAGAGGTGATAAGCCAAAGGATATGTCCGAGGAGCAGTTTTTATTAAGACATTTTACTTATGCCAGTGACATTATTCCATTGATACATGAATGGGCGAAAAAAGACATTACCGTAGCAGGAGCATGCTATCCGGAAGTACATACAGAGGCAGCCTCAAAAGAAGCGGATTTAGAGGCATTAAAGAAAAAGGTAGGATGTGGGGTTGACCTGTTGATTACCCAGTTATTCTATGACAATGAAATATTTTATAGATTTTATGAAGACGTTCGTAAGATGGGAATTCAGACTCCAATCAGTGCCGGTATCATGCCTGTTACTACCATATCAGGATTTAAGAATACCATTACCATGTCCGGTTCTTCTGTACCAAAAGAATTGATGCAGCAGGTTGAAAAGTATTCAGAGAATCCGGAAGATTTAAAAAAGGCAGGAATGGAATTTGCTTTGAAACAAATTCAGGAATTGAAAAAGTTTGGTGTGGAAGGTATTCATTTATATACCTTAAATAAAAAAGACGTAAGTAAATACATGTTAGAAAATATTTAATATAAACGGAAATTATTTACGACTTTAATTATAGAAAGATAATTATGCGAGTTTACTTGCTAATAATCATCTTTCTTATGATTAAAAGGTCAATTGACGTTAAATAATGTGAATGATTAAGATGAAAAAGTGGACATCAAATGATATACTCTCTGAAAATTAGAATTTAAATTGATTTTCAGGGGAGATTTCAAAAAGATGTCCACTTTTTTATTATATAAAGATGTCGGGAAAACTATTTTATCGTTACTGTTCACTCGTGCCTCGTAAACAGTAACATTTTATCTCATGATACTTACGAATGCGCCACACTTTGTGAGCCTGGTATCATTATATTTTTGAAAGAGTATGTTCCTTAATTTTTAAGAAAGTTTCTTCACTAAGGTCATGCTCAATCTTACAGGCATCGGCAGCAGCGACTTCTTCCGACACGCCTAGCATTACGAAAAATTTAGTTAGCAAGGTATGGCGTTCATACACATTTGAAGCAACTTTATGTCCTAAATCCGTCAAATGGATATAACCGTCTTTGTTCATTTCAATGTAACCATTTTCCCGTAATTTTTTCATTGCAACACTGACACTAGGTTTTGAAAAGTGCATCTCATTTACAATATCTATGGAACGAACTTCACCAATACGTTGTTTTAAAACAAGTATGGTTTCTAAATAATCTTCCGCAGATTCATGAATTTCCATTTTTGTACCTCCGGCTTAAAAAAATGATGTTTTATAGTAAGTAGATAAAGTAACCTGCATAACAAACCAGCATTACAATTCCCCAGAATCGTCTTAATTCCAGTTTTCTAAATACTGCTATCCATAGGATGATACCAGCGGCAACTGCTACGATTCCATCTACAATGAAGCTTGGTTCATAGACCATTGGTATAATCAGTGAAGAAGTACCAAGCACGAATAAAATGTTGAAAATGCAGCTTCCAACGACATTACCGATGGCGATGTCTGCATTTCCCTTTCTTGCTGCAGTTACAGAAGTAACCAATTCAGGAAGGGAAGTCCCTAATGCTACGATGGTAAGTCCAATAAAACGGTCTGTCATATGAAAGGTTTTGGCAATTTCAGAGGCACTGTCTACCGTTACATTACTTCCTAATACAACTACCACACCACCAATAATGGCACTAATCACTAATTTTATGGTGCTGGTTTCTACTTTTTCATTTTCTTCTTTTCCTTTTTTCGCAAGAATGAATAAGTAAACCAAATATATGATGAAAAGTACCCATAAAATAACACCTTCTATACGAGAGATGCTGTTACCGCTCATTCCCATTACAATTAATGCCACTGTAATTAAAATCATATAAGGAATTTCGATTTTTAAAGTGGATTTTTGGATTGCAACTGTAGTAATCACAGAGGTGATACCTAAAATGATGAAAATATTTAAAATATTACTTCCTACCACATTTCCCACCGCAATATCTGCAGTTCCTTTTAATGCGGCAGTAATACTAACTGCGGCTTCCGGCGCACTGGTTCCCATAGCTACGATAGTCAGACCAACTACTAATTGAGGAATTCCCATTTTACGGGCAATTCCTGATGTACCTTCTACAAACCAGTCGGCACCCTTTATCAGCATGGCAAATCCTAATACTAATAATAATATTTGTACAAAAATCATGATTATTCTCCTTAGTTTTATATATTTTAGTTTTGTAATTGTCTGAAATGGATTATACCATATGTTTTATTGAAAATCTAGTATTTATCAGTTTTGAATGTTAGCGAGACAGGATAAAAGGGGTAAAAGCTTGAAACATTTATTTATTCATGCCTTGCAATTCATCGTTTTATGTTGGGGAATTTAAAATATGAATTTAAACTAATAAAACTTTAATATAAAAATTTAAAGTGAAACTTTAAAAATAGATTGACAAAGGATAATGAAGATGATATAGTTCAGTCATAGAAAATATTTTCTGAACAAAAAAATAAAGTGAAGGGGACGAAAAGGGTTCTCAGAATGGAGGAAATTATGGTAGAATCTTTAGACTCATATGAAGTCGTCTGGGTGGAAGAGGACAGCAAAGAGGAAGAGATGTCATGTGATTATTACGCCATATTTGTAGATGGTGTAGAGTATGGGGAGCTGGATTATAATGAGTATTGCAATGTGGGGGAAGAAAAAGTTCCGACTTATTTAAAAGCAACTTGTGTGGCAGGGGAAGTAAAGAAAACAGTTCAGTGTGCCCTCATTGGATTTATTCTCTTTTGTCTTATGGTTATTTTTATGGAAATTAAAGTGGGAAAATCTCCATTTCAAAAGAAATCGGTTGTTTCTCTTAGAATCGCAGCAGTCTTAACCATGTGTGTAAATCTCGTTCCTGGAGCAGCAAAATTTATCACCTTATTATGTTATCTTGAAAGCATTACCCTATTTGGAAACATTACACCATCAGGATTATTTATGATAGCAATTGGTGCTGCGGTTTGGATGATAGCCGAAATTTTTAAGTATGGTTGTGCATTACAAGAAGATTCCGATTTGATTGCATAGAGTTTATGATAGATATGGGAGTGATAAAATGGCGATTATTATTAGATTAGACAGGGTTATGGCAGATAGGAAGATGTCATTGAATGAATTGGCAGAAAAAGTAGAAATGACGAATGTGAATCTTTCCAATTTAAAGAATGGAAAAATGAAGGGTATTCGTTTTGAAACTTTGGATGCCATATGTAAGGTGTTAGTGTGTCAGCCTGGAGATATTATGGAGTATGAAGAAAGTAAGGAATAGGATGGAATGAAAAAGTACCCTCTTTCATGGAATGGATTTTGATGAAAGAGGGTACTTTTATGTAGGCACGAAAGCGGTAACGATGAATCATCTAATCTCTTTGAAGTAATTCTTTGATTTCTTCCACAGACATATCTTCCATCAGTTCTTCTATCCGTGTGAAAAGAGATTTGTATTTTTCAGGAAGAGAGTATTTTTTCATTTCCTCTAGAATTTCAAAAACCTTTCCAAAGTCAAATTCATCAATGCAATGTTCTAGATTATTTAAAATTGGTAGGATAGTGGTTTCATCCAATGCGGGTAAAGTATCAAACTTAGGCGTAGATTCCAGCATTTGATAATGATTTAAGACTTTTTCTAAGTCATTTAAAAGAACGCGGTAGTCTTTCTGGAAGGCAGTCATGTTCTGGTCGATATAACTATGGTTGCCGGAACGACCGGCTTCTTCTTGTTTACGGGCAGAATTAGAAATTTCCATAGCTCCAATACTTAATGAAGTGCTTTTTAAAGCATGGATTTTAATGATATAGGTTTCATAATCCTGCTGTTTCCAGGCAGATTCCAGTTCGGCAAGGTGTTTTTCACCATACTCGTAGGTAATTTTCAGTATTTTTAAATAATCCTGAATTTCCCCGCCACAGTTTAAAATACCTTCTTCCACCTTGATATCAGGTAACTTTTCTTTTAAGAATAAGATTTCTTTTTCATTCTTTGAATTTCCTGTAGATTCATTCTTTTTATCATTTCCAGAAGAATTTTCTTCTGAAGCTTCATAAGTGATTCTTTCAGCAGGAATAAAACGTAAAAAGGCTTGTTCTAATTCTGTTGTATTAATTGGTTTTCCAAGGTATTCATCAAAGCCCTTGTCAATCAGGAGTTCACGAGTACCTTTAATGGCATCCGCAGTTAGTACGATAATTTTACAGTTACCGCCAAAACTATAATGAGAATTTAAGCCACGGATTTGATTCATGGTTTCTGTACCATCTAATCCCGGCATCATTTGGTCCATAAAAACAAGGTCATAGTTTTTAGAACGGCAAAGTTCGATGGCTTCGATTCCGCTGGAAGCAGTATCAACCAAAAGGCCATAGTAACTTAAAATACCATGTGCAACCCGAAGATTTACCAGATTATCGTCTGTTACCAGTACTTCTAAACCATGAATCTTCATATTGGAAGTATTACTGCTGTGAAGAGGTTTCTTTTTATGGAAGTAATCCTTCTCTAAAGGAGCAGCATCGATAATATTTTGTTCGATAAGCACCGTAAAGACAGAACCTTCTCCATAGGTACTTTCTACCTGAATTTCACCACCCATTAAGTTGACATAGCCATTGGCAATGGCAAGTCCAAGACCGGAACCTTCGATTCCATAGTTTATTTTATGGTCCAGACGTTCGAAATTTTGAAACAGGTTCTTTAAGTTTTCCTGACGGATACCGATTCCGGTATCACTGATTTTAAAGCTTAGGTGGACAAAATCTTCTGTCCGGTTTAAAATCGAGATTTTAAAAGAAACCTGTCCTTTTTGAGTGTATTTCACCGCATTGTTTAAGATATTGATTAAAATGCCACGAATCCGGACTTTATCACCATATAGTTCTTTTGGAAGTTCTTCTGCTACCTGCATATGGAAATCAAGTCCCTTTTTCTCAGCCTGGGCGGAAATGATTAATGCAACATCGCTTAAAAGTTCACCGGTATTGTAACGGTCTAATACCAGTTCCATTTTACCGGATTCAATCTTGGAAATATCCAGAATGTCATTGATAATGGCAAGCAGGTTATGGGAAGACCATTTGATATCTTCTATGTGTTCCCTGACTTCATTATTAATGTCCATTTTTAGTACAAGTTCAGAAAATCCAATGATGGCATTCATTGGAGTACGAATTTCATGGGACATATTTGCAAGGAAGGTACTTTTCGCCTGGTTTGCATATTCTGCATCCTTCATTGTTTCTTCCAGTTCATGCATGGTCTTCATGCGTTCAGAAAGGTCTGTTACAATAATGATATAACCAATGATATCACCATAGTCATCGTAAATCTTATTGAAAGAAAGACTGCAGTATAGTTGATTATGACAACAAATGGCATCTATTTCACGGGATTTTGATTTAAAATCAAAGACATTCGTGTCATTTAAGGTAAATAACTGACCGATATCAGTATCAGACAAATTATCTTTTTCTACTCCTAAAAAGGAATATGCAGTATCATTTAATATCTGAAGCCGTTGTTTTGAGTCATATACTAGAACCGGAACCGTAAGAGAGTAGTAAATAAATTCGGACATATTCCCTATGGTAATGCGAGAATGACTCATAAAAATAATGGCATTATACATGATGATAAGCCCAAGAAACTGAGCAATGGAACTTCCTGGAATTACCATATTACTAAGCATTGGGACGATAGTATCAAAAATCATTCCAAAAACAATGGTGGCTTCTGCCAGAAGACATTTCTTCCCCAACTCCCGAATACGGCGGTTTGGTGAGTTTCGTATCATGTCAATGATGATAACAAGCATATTTATGGCGAGAATAACAGAATATGCAATATATAGGTTGTTCCAAAGTCCGGAATGAAAAGAGTAGGTCATTCCAATTTCGCTTAGTTCATAACTTACCATTTCCTTTTTGATAACAAAGAAATAAATGATAACACCTAAAAAAGAAAAGGCTTTGGTAAAAGTGTGGAATTTTTTCTTCATTCCGGAAAGGCAGCATACCAAAAACTGAACTGAAATCAGGTAGGCAAAAGTACCAACCATTCCTAAAGCACGCCAGGCATAGGCATAATCCGGTACAGTCTGAATCATTACTCCGTAAAATCCTAGACTCCACGTGGCACTGGAAAGACAAAAGATGAAAAAGGAACGGTTTTCTTCATATTTAAATTCTTTTTTTCGAAACACTACAATAGCAAAATAAAGTGCCAGAATAAAACAGGCAAATAATATCTGGGGAAAAATGAATTTCATTTTATCTTCCGTCCCTTCTAAGGTTTAAACACATTTTCAATATGTTCAAACAAAGTTTCTTTGTTGACAGGTTTTTGTAGACAGGCAACAGGGACATAAGTATCAAATCCGCTTATTATTTCCTGGGTCAAAGTTCCTGTCAGTAAAATTACAGGCACCTGTTTATCAGGATGTTTTTCTTGAATTTCTCTCATAAAATCTGCACCATTACATTGTGGCATCTGATAATCCAAAAGCATTAAATCAGGGGTATGTGCCACCAAATAATTCAGTGCAAGTTTTCCGGAATTAATCATAATCACATGATAAGAATCTTTTAACATACTGTTTAATTGTCTTAAATATGTCATATCATCATCAATAATCAGAATGGTTTTACGATGACTGGTTTGTGTGTTTTTTTGATATACTTCTGAAATCTTACGATTTAATACTTCTTTGCTGACAGGTTTGATTAAATAACCTTCAATTCCTAAAATGCTTGTGTTTAAACTGGCATATCTGTCCCGATGACCGGTTACAAGAATAACAGGAATTTGGGAACAATCCTTAACTTTTCGAATTTGTTCCAAGGTTTGAAAGCCATCCATCTGGGGCATTTCCACATCCAGTAATATCATATCTACAGAATGCTGATTTAAAAAATCCAATGCTTCCATACCACCCAAGGCACTGAAAACAATGGCACTCTCCTCAAGATAAAGACTCATGATTTTGATGGTTTGTATATCATCATCCACGATTAGTATTTTTGGTAATAGTTTCTCCATAAGCATCCCTCATTTTTCAATAATCATCTTAGTCTATTATACCATATGGCATTTCAGGTATGCAAGGGGAGAAGTAAACAGTAACTCATATTACCATGCTGTTACGTAATCTGATAGTAAGTTTCAGGTTACTGTGTGAACAATAACCTATTATGCTAACAGTAAGTGTTAAGATGATACCGTTTATCTTTCCGTTTCGACCATTCATATAAAATAAGTTTACTTCTTAAAGAAGAATTGGTATGGTGGGAACAAGTTAAGGAAAGGAGTCAAAGAACATGGGAGAATACATAGTTTTATTGAAGGATGTAGTAAAAAAATATAAAAGTACAGCAGCAGTTAATCACATTGATTTGCAATTAGAGAAGGGGAAGATTTATGGTTTGGTAGGAAAGAACGGTGCAGGAAAAACTACCATGATGCGTATGATAGCAGGATTGAGCATTCCAACGAAGGGTACCATTCAAGTAAATGCAGATAGAATAGGAATCTTAATTGAAGCACCCGGCTTAAACGGAAATATGAGTGCAAAGGAAAATCTAAAGTTTTACCGTATGCTGTTTCAGACAGGAAAAAATGAGGATTCTGATGAAGACTTATTAAATCTGGTAGGATTAGAAAACGTAGGGAAGAAAAAAACGAAGGATTTTTCTTTGGGAATGCGACAAAGGCTTGGTATTGCAGTAGCACTTTTAGGAAATCCGGACTTTATTATGCTGGATGAACCGGTAAATGGATTGGACCCGGTGGGAGTAGTAGAAGTTCGAAATCTTATAAAGAAAATCAATCAGGAAAAAAAGGTAACTTTTTTGGTATCCAGTCATAACCTTCCAGAGTTATTTCAGACAGCCACAGATTTTATTATTATGGATAAAGGAATCATAAAAAAAGAAATTACCCAGGAAGAATTAGAGGAGAAGCACAAAGAAAGTCTGGAAGAATATTTCTTATCAGTTATAAAGAACGAAGGGAGAGAAGTATTATGAAGCAATTAATACAATCAACAATGTACCGAGTACGAAAATCTACAGGAATTAAGGTAGCAGTAGTATTTACTTATCTTGCAGCAATTCTCTATTATGTAACTGCAAATATGGTAGCCACAGGAAGTATTGGGAAGGAACAGGCGGGAAATATTACAGGATTAGGAGATGCCATGATTATCTGGTTGTTTGGTTCCTTGGCAATCGGAATTTTAGTAGGAAATGATTTTGAAAATAAAACCATCCATGGTGCCATTGGTTATGGAAGAAAAAAGATGGTTATGAATTATATTGTAGTGTTTGGAATTTTGACCTTGATTTTGGTGTTGCCTTATACCATAGGTTCTTTAGCACTTTTAATTTCGGGAACAGACATGACAGGAGCTGAAGGAACGGTAATTTCTGCTTATATGGGAAATGTATTAAATTTTAAAGAAGGCGACAGCATCGCAAAATTAATTCTTTCTTATGTGGCATCTGCCCTTGTTTATATTGGACAGCTTAGCATCTTAATTCCGGTAGCAATGAAGGTGAAGAAGACGGTGGTTGTTACTGCTTTTGGATTTATCTTTGGTATGTTGACTGCCTTTATTTCTACTATTGCATCAAAAGTAGAAATATTAGATAATATATATCAGTTGACCCCATATCATTATGGTATCAGCAAGCTGGGTGTCCAGGCAGAAGCTTCCCAGATGTGGATGGGTATTGTAGTAAGTATTATATTTACTACTATTTGTGGTGTGATTGCATGGCTGACATTCAAAAAAGCAGAGATTAAATAACGGGAAAGGTTATGAAAACTATGAAGATAAAGGCCTGTATTGATAAAGCATTTAAAACAATGGAAATACATGTTTGTAACAATGAAATGAATCAGGAAGTGTCTGCTCTGGTGAAGGAATTAGACCAGTGGATGAATGATTCTATCGTTGGTACGGATGAACGAGGGGAAAAATGTGTATTGACATTGAATGGAATGATATGTTTTTATGCCGAGGGGCAGAAAGTATTTGCCGAAGACGAAAGGGGTGTTTACAGTATTTCCAATAAATTATATGAATTAGAGGAAATGCTGGAGGATACAAGGTTTATACGCATTTCAAAATCAGAAATTGTGAACCTTAAGAAGATAAAAAAATTAGATTTAAGTCTTACAGGAACCATTAAAATTATTCTGTTTAATGGCAGAGAAACCTACACATCCAGAAGAAATGTAGGTCGATTAAAGAAAGCATTAGGGATAAGTTAGAAGGGAGAAAAATAAGATGAAAGAGGTATTAAAACGTAGTTTCTGTAGTTTTTGTATATCTGCTGTCTGTGGGGCATTTATGAATCTAATGATAGAAATAGTGGTACGAATGGTGACAGGAATGGAGGATTTTTCGCCACTTTCTCCGGAATATGTTGCACTGTTTCCTTCGGAAAGGATTGCGGTAGAAGTAAATATTCTGCTTTATGGTGTAATTGGAGCAGTTTTTTCTGCCATGACATTTATTTATGAAAAGCCAGAGATAGGGTTTGTATTGCAAAATCTCATATATTGTATATTAACAGGTATTTTCTGGGTCCCTATTGTAGTGTTTATCTGGCAGTTAAATCGTTACCCACAGGCGTTTTATGGAACCATCTCAGGTTTTATAGCTACCTATATCATAATGTCTGTGGTAGGATATAAGATAACGAAAAAGGAAGTAGAGGCGATTAATTTATATCTTGGACAATAGCATGCTGTTGGCGTTTATTGACGAATAGTTGGGAATGTAATATAATACTGTAGGAATAAAATTAATTGAAATGTAGTAACGAGATGGACTACGGGAAGCAAGGGGAAAGAGAGATGGAATTAGATAGTACAAATGAGATAAATTTGTCACAACAAACGGAAGGAGTACTTCAAATAACGGATGCGGATGTTTTTCAGTTGTATGGTAGATTAGTCAATCCAATGAAAGAACTTGAAAATGCCTGTGAAAGACAACAAAAACAAGAGGAAGCTATTGCAGAGGCAAAGGAAACCATAGGGGTATGTTTCATCACACCGTTTATTTATGCAATCGGTTGGACAGTAGCATTTGCCATTCCATTTTTGATTGTATTCTGGGTTGCAGGAAATTTGGTCAAGTTGGAGGATGGAGTGAAATTTGCAAGTGCCTATATTAACTGGTACGAGGATTTACCTATATCCAATATGATGGTGGGCTGGGGAACAAGCATAGATAGCTTGTTATTGAAATTTATTTTTCTTATATTGTTGGGGTTTGTAGAATTCTTACTTATGCCTAATGTAATTGTTTTGCTACCGATTATGTTTGTAGTTGGTGTTTTAGTAACGATTATTGGCGTGATAAGAGCAAAATGCGTGATAAAATCAGGAAAAGAAGAATTGGTGGAGTTGAATCAGCAGATTCCTATAATGATTGAGTAATTGAGCGGACCATTGTCATTTGTTCCGCCCGATTATAGGTATAGTGAAGCGATTGAATATTTCTTTAGAAGTTTTTTCAATCAGAAGGCAGAGACATTAAAGGAAGCAGTGATTTTGTATGATAATTATGTGCATCAGAAAAAAATGGAATCAGCTCAGGAATTCTTGGTTCAACAACAGATTTTAGCATTAAAGGAAATTGAATATCAGAATATACAACTGAATAATATTCATAGCAAATTAAGTGATATTGACAGTAGATTATTCTGGAATTTGTAAAATGATAGATTTGGCTATAGGATATAAATGTATCTGGGCGGTATTTTTGGCAGTGTTTTTTTGTAAAGATTAAAGAGGCCAGTAAGAAATTTATGCCGGATAGCAAACCTGAACCACCATATGAGGGTGCAAAACTTATGTTGACGGTAACCATTTGGGATGATAGAACCGCGATGCAGAATATGGTGGAAGAAATGTACCCGGAATTACCAGAGAGAAAACCTTAAAAGAAAAAAGTATAAAATGTGGAGAGTCACTCAGTTTATGATGATGTAAATTGGGTGATTTTTTATGATGACTGTGGAGAGGCAAGGGATGATAATAATTCATGGATTTAAAATGATAAAAAAGGTGGTAACTAATGAAACTAAATTTATTTACAAAACTAAAATTATTTCATATTAATTTTAGACGAACACATGAGATTATATATACCTTTCTATATCGTATATATATGATAGTTGCAATTATGCTTACCCTCATAGGAGCAGGATATTTTTATGGACTGGCTGATTTTAAAAATCCGGAAGATGCTTTTGAGATGTTTTCTTTTGGTGTAGGGTATATATTTATAACAATATTCATAATTCCGATTACATCTGGATTAATGAAATGGAGAAAATACTTATTTCCTGGAACATATAAAACCATAACAGAAGAAATGACAAAAGAAATTTTAAAAACAGAAGAATTTAAAAATTATATTCCAATTTTAGAGGAAAGAGAAAAGAAACATCGTTTTTTAGAATCAAAAAATTATTTTTACTTTAATGGACAGCTCATTCCTAAGAAAGAAATAGAAGAATTTAAATTTGAATATCATTCCGGGTTAAAATCGTATGAAAGATATTATATCTTTAACATTGTCTTAAAAAATGGTTCTTTCGTTAAAAATATTTATCGTGAACTTGCTGCGTCGGCGTCAAAATACAAGGATAACCCAATCACAGATTATTTAAAAAATTTCTTTTTGCCTGCTAACAGTATAGGGCTTACAAAGGGTGTGCTTGTGAAATATTTGGACAAAATGGAGGGAAAATGAAATGTTGTGGGAAGAAGTAATAAAGTTATTAAGATTTAGCAAGACAGCAGAAGAAATCAATATTAAGAGGGAAGAACTCGCAGCGTGGATGCCTGCGATTAGAGTGATGTTTGATTATGATCAAAATAGCCAATATCATCCGTACGACTTGTGGATGCATTGTGTACATACGGTACTTGGAATTGATGGTAAAATAGAGGATGATATGTTGTTTCTTGCTGCCTTGCTACATGACATTGGTAAGCCATTAAGCAGGTGTAAAGGGAATAAACCGGATGATAGTTATTCGCATTATTATGGTCATCAGAATAAAAGTGAGCAAATTGTGCGAGAAGAGGTTATTCCTTATTTGAGCTCAAAAGGTGTGAGTTTTAGTCAAGAGGATATGGAACGATTGCTGTACTACGTAAAATATCATGATGACCTTGTAACAATTAGAGAAAACCACCTTAAGAGGCATTTGGATATGGTAGATATAGTAACCTTTAAGAATCTGATGGAATTAGAGGTGGCAGATGCGAAGGCACATGCTATGTTTCCAATCATCCAAAAAAGAATTGATATATGTAGTGAATGGAAAGATAAAAAAGCAGATGAGCTAAAAGCCAGATTGCTAGAATAAATTTGACTAGGGAGATTCCCTATATGTGTGAAAAATAACGGATAATTGAAAATGGCAGATGTCGATTATTAGGCATCTGCCAATAACTATTACTTGCAATTTAAGCAAGGTTCGTTTATAATTATTTTAGAAGAGATCAAAGAACATAGGCTTGTTCGATGATTGCAACTTCGGAACAAAAGTAATTTTAAGTTACGAGCTGTCCTCTATTGCTGGTAGAGGGCAGCTTATTTTCTATTTTGATGGTCATCAAGGTATGTAAGTATTGCAAAAATAACCAATACCAATGTTACAAGGAGCAATATCAATGAAATATAAAAAAATAGTACCAGGAATTTTTCAGAGCAGACCCAACCGTTTTATTGCAAATGTGTGGATAGAAGATAAATTAGAAACGGTTCATGTGAAAAATACCGGGCGTTGTAAAGAACTGCTTCTTCCGGGAAGTAAAGTGATTTTGGAAGTGGCAGACCAAGCGAAACGAAAAACCAAATATGATTTGGTTTGTGTATATAAAGATGGAATTGGTTGGGTAAATATCGACAGCCAGGCACCAAACAAAGTGGTAAAGGAATGGTTAGAAAAACAGGATTATACCTATATAAAACCGGAATATACTTATGGAGAATCCAGAATTGATTTTTATATGGAAAAAGGGAATGAAAAATACCTTATGGAAGTAAAAGGTTGTACTTTAGAGATAGATAAGGTGGGATATTTTCCAGATGCTCCTACGGAGCGGGGCGTGAAACATCTTAAGGAATTAACCAAGGCAGCAAAAGACGGGTATCATTGCATGGTTGCTTTCGTGATTCAGATGGAAGGGATAAGAGAAGTACGGGCAAATGTGAATACTCACAAAGCCTTTGGAGAGGCCTGGGAAGAGGCAAAAGAAGCTGGGGTTCAGTTTTTGTTTTTGGAATGTAAGGTTATGGAGGATTCTTTAGAGATTATTTCAAAGTAAGGAACTATGAAAAAGAAAAACTTTATGCTATACTAATATCATGCTTAGAAAAGGGAAACGGTGAAAAGGATGAATTTACTTACTATAAAGAATTTTTCAAAATCCATTACAGACAAAGTATTATTTAAGGATACGGATTTTTCCATCAACGAGGGAGAAAAGATTGGTGTGATTGGAGTAAATGGAACGGGAAAATCAACACTTCTTAAAATGTTAGCAGGAATTATGGATACAGACGAAGGAGAAGTCGTAAAGGCAAACAAGGTGAAAATCAACTACCTTCCGCAAAATCCTGAGTTTGAAAAGGGAATTACCATATATGATTATGTTATCTCAAAAAATAGCGCGGAACACAATCATTGGAGTGTGGAAGGGGAGGCTAAGAATATCTTAAATATTCTTGGTTTTCAGGATTACGAACAAAGGGTAGATAACCTTTCCGGCGGGCAGAGGAAAAGGGTTGCTCTTGCGGCAACACTATTAAGTAACTGCGATATTTTAATTTTGGATGAACCTACCAACCACTTGGATAGTACCATGGCTTCCTGGTTGGAAGAATATCTGAAAAAGTCAAAAGCAGCACTTGTTATGGTAACCCACGACAGATATTTTCTGGACAGGGTATGTAATTCAATTGCAGAAATCGACCAAGGAAAAATTTATCGTTATACCGGAGGCTATGAAAAATACCTGGAAGAGAAGACTTTAAGGGAAGATATTGCCATGGCTTCGGAACGAAAAAGACAAAGTATTCTTCGGGTGGAATTAGAGTGGATACAACGTGGAGCAAGAGCCAGAAGTACCAAACAGAAAGCTCACATTCAAAGATATGAAGAGTTAAGGGATAGAGAGGCTCCAAAGGAAACCCAGAAACTTGAAATGAATTCCATAAGCAGCAGATTAGGAAATAAGACCATAGAATTAAGTCATGTGTCCAAGAAATATGGAGAAAGGGATATTATCACAGATTTTAATTATATCTTTTTATCCGATGACAGAATTGGTATTGTCGGAGAAAACGGTTGCGGAAAGTCTACTCTTATGAAGATTATTATGGGAGAAGTGACTCCGGATAGTGGAACTATTGAAATCGGTCAGACGGTAAAGATAGGATATTTCTCACAGGAAAATGAGCATTTACCACAGAATATGAGGGTGGTAGATTATATTAAGGAAACAGCGGAATATGTAAAAACAGAAGATGGTGTAATCACAGCAACCCAGATGCTAAACCGCTTTTTATTTGACAGCACCTTACAGTACCAAATGATAAACCGGCTTTCTGGTGGGGAAAAGCGTAGACTTTATCTGTTAAAAATATTGATGGAGGCACCGAATGTACTGATTTTAGACGAGCCTACCAATGACTTGGACATCGCTACCATGATGATTTTAGAGGATTATCTGGATTCTTTCCAAGGAATCGTGATTTCTGTTTCCCATGACCGCTATTTCTTAAATCGTATGGCAAACCGGATTTTTGCTTATGAAAAAGATGCAGTTACCGGTCAGATACAGATCAATCAATACGAAGGAAATTACGATGACTATATGGCGAAAAGTCCTTTTTATTCTCAGGGAGGAGCCATAGGAAAAGGAAACATCGGTAAGGCAAATACGGTTTATTCAGAAAGTGAAAACGCAGAAGAGAAGGGAAAGAAGGTAAGTCAAAAGCCTAGAACGGAAAAACTAAAAATGACATATAATGAAAAAAGAGAATTTGAAAGCATTGATGAAGACATTGCAAAACTGGAGGAAAAGATTGAAAGGCTTGAAAAAGAAGTCAGTGCCAATGCCACAGATTTTGTAAAATTAAATCAGGTTGTAAAAGAAAAAGAAGAGACGGAACAGCTATTAGAAGAAAAAATGGAACGCTGGGTATATTTAAATGACCTAAATGACCGGATAAATAACCAAGGGTAGTTGACGACAAATTATCATTAAGATGAAAAAAATGCTTGACTTCTTAATATTTTTTCAGTATGATGAAAAAACAATCAATCGAATACTTGAAAAGGGAGTAGTTAAAATGTGTTGTCAACAGACCCGGTAGCATTACCTGGCAATACATACCTACGAGGTTACGAGACTTTTAATGTATCAGAACAAAAGATTTTGTTCATACATTGAAGGTCTTTTTTTACTTTACAGGAAATTAAAATTCCATAAAGTAAAAAGCGCTCTGTGGAAATCACACTCTGATGGAGTTGAAGCTGTTGCTTATGTAACCCGCCAGTATTCATTGCTTTTAGTAAGAAGGAGGAAACGATATGAAAGAATGGTATCAACAATCAAAACAGTCTGTGTTAGAACAGCTGAATGTTACCACCGCCGGCTTAAGTGAAGAGCGGGCAAAGCAACTTCTAGAAGAAAAAGGTGAAAATGCTTTACAGGAAGGAAAGAAAAAAAGTACCCTTCAGGTTTTCTTATCTCAATTTGCAGATTTACTGGTGGTTATTTTAATTATTGCAGCGGTTATTTCCATGCTTTCTGACAATGTAGAAAGTACTGTGGTAATTCTTGCAGTTATTACCTTAAATGCTATTTTGGGAACAGTACAGCATAAAAAGGCTGAAAAATCACTGGAAAGTCTAAAAATGCTATCTTCACCAAGTGCAAAGGTAGTAAGAGATGGAAAAGTAATGGAAATTCCATCCAGAGAAGTTGTCCCAGGAGATATTATCAACCTGGAAGCCGGAGACATGGTAGTGGCAGATGGAAGAATCTTAGAAAACTTCTCTTTACAGGTAAATGAAAGTTCCTTAACCGGAGAGTCTACGAACATCGATAAGATGGATGGAGAGATTAGTGAAGAAGTACCATTGGGAGATAGAACCAATATGGTATATACCAGTAGTTTGGTTACATACGGTCGTGCTACTGTAGTAGTAACCGGAACCGGTATGGATACGGAAATCGGTAAAATCGCTTCCATGATGAATGCCACAAAGGAAAAGAAAACCCCTTTACAGGTAAGTTTAGACCAATTCAGCAGTAAGCTGGCAATCGTAATCATAGTGATTTGTATTTTGGTCTTTGGTCTTAGTCTGTATAATGATATGACAGTTTTAGATTCCTTAATGTTTGCAGTAGCATTAGCAGTAGCAGCGATACCGGAAGCATTAAGTTCTATCGTTACCATTGTACAGGCAATGGGTACACAGAAAATGGCGAAAGAACATGCCATTATGAAAGAATTAAAGGCAGTAGAAAGTTTAGGTTGTGTATCTGTTATTTGTTCTGATAAGACAGGAACTTTAACTCAAAATAAGATGACGGTACAGGAAATTTATATTGATAATAAGGTATTGTCAGCACAGGATTTAGATTTACATGATCAGTTGCATCGTTATTTATTGTATGATGCCATTTTAACCAACGACTCCAAAATCGTAGACGGAAAGGGAATCGGTGACCCAACGGAATATGCTCTTGTAGAAATGGCAAGAAATATTAAGTTACCAGAGGAAGAATTAAGAGACATTATGACACGTATGGAAGAAATTCCATTTGATTCTGATAGAAAATTAATGTCTACCAAATATTTGTTACATGGAGTTCCAACCATTTTAACCAAGGGTGCAGTGGATGTTTTATTAGACAGAACTGTAAGCATTCGTACTTCCGAAGGCATCCTTCCTATGACAGAGGAAGAAAAACAAAAAATTATAGATACAAATTTACAGTTTTCTGAGCAGGGATTACGTGTCCTAGCATTTGCTTACCGTGAAGTAGAGGAAAATCATGCTCTTTCATTAGAAGAAGAATCTGATTATATCTTCCTTGGATTAATTTCCATGATGGATCCTCCAAGGGAAGAATCAAAAGATGCCGTAACCGATGCAAAACGTGCGGGAATCCGTCCTGTTATGATTACCGGTGACCATAAGCTTACAGCCACAGCCATTGCAAAACAAATCGGTATTTTTGAAGATGGTGACATGGCTGTGACAGGAATGGAACTTGACAAGATGACAGAGGAAGAATTGGATGCCAATATCGAAAAAATCTCTGTATATGCCCGTGTTTCACCAGAAAATAAGATTCGTATCGTAAACGCATGGCAGAAGAAGGGAAATATTGTTTCCATGACAGGAGATGGTGTAAACGATGCTCCAGC
>JAFQCI010000118.1 GCA_017416505.1 Lachnospiraceae bacterium | reverse complement strand
AATTTATTCTACCAGTGGTACTTGTAAGGTATTAAAGGAACATGGAATCTTAGCCCATCCTATTAATAAAATTGAAGAGGCATCTCCAACTTTACTTGACCTTATTTTAGAGCATCACATTGATTTGGTTATCGATATTCCTAATCAGGGAATTGATAAGAGTCACGATGGATTCTTAATACGAAGACACGCCATCGAAACCGGTGTTACCTGTCTGACTTCCCTGGATACCGCCAATGCGCTGCTTACAAGTCTGGAAAATGGTACACAGGATTTAATGTAATTAATATTGCAGAAATTTAAAATAAGAAAACCCCAACCAGACCCGTCGGGATTTGGTTGGGACTTTCCTTATAATTAACCCATTAAACAGTCTCATGATTGTTTGCACTATTGATATACTAAGATGTTGAATTTCTTATGAAATCTAAGTCCACAATTTTAAATCCTTTTTTCCCATTCTTCTTAATCTCATACATCAATTCATCTGCTGTCCGGCACAGTTCATCAAAAGTACATTTCTTCGTTCCTACTACACAGCCGATAGAAACGGAAGAATCACTTTGTGGATAATTTTTCTCTATAAATCTGCAATAATCCTGTTCTAACTTGGAAAATGTTGACTGAATGCATTTTACATCCAGCTTATCCTTAAAAAATGCAACAAATTCATCTCCACCCAAACGTGCTAACACGGTCCGGTCATCAAAATGCCTTAAAAGTAAGTCTGAAAAATATTTCAGTGCATGATCGCCAGCTACATGGTTATATATATCATTCAACAGTTTCAAATTATCTATATCAAAAAAAGCAAAGGAATATGCATTGGCATATTTTAATCCATGTTTTATGGTCCGGATACCACCACCACGATTATAAATACCTGTAAGTGCATCATAACTAGACTCATTTATCAAAATCTCTTTTAACTTAGCATCTTCTGTCATATCATAAAGTACACAAATGATGAATTCTTTGTTATCCGGAGTCATCATCTTTTTGCCTATATCATAAACATGGATATAGTGTCCATCTTTATTTCGGATTCTGTATTCGATTCCAAATTGCGTATCAGTATTATAACTGTACATGATTTCTTGATTCACCATATCCACATCATCCGGATGAATATGATTGATACCAAGTCCATCTGCATCTTTATAGTATTCTTCATAAGACGAATATCCTAAAAGTTCCAGATATCGGTCGTTGGCAAAATACAAAGGATATCCCTCTTGCGCATAGCCAATGATAATACCACCTGGCATTGACTTACTAATAATATCAAATATCATCTGCTCTGCTTTCACTTTATCAATGAAACCATTACTTCTGGCATCATTTAATGCCGAAAAGTCTTTTTCATCCCGACTTTCTCCAACTTTAGACATATGTGCTAAAGTCACTACAAATCCTTTTTCAGATAATTTAAAACATCCAGTAAAACGTGTTATGTATACTGTCTTTTCCTCTTCAGCATTTGGAATGCTAAGCTCCATTTCTGCCTGTATATTCCAGATATTTTCTGCAATTTCCTTTCCGTATACAGAAAGCACCTTATATCCTATGGACTCTGATATTACATCTAATTCTACCTGTAACAAATCCATAAATTCTTTCTTACCGACTACAACCCCATCTTCATCGGTTCTAGGACTGCATATATCATCTTCCATAAAAGAAAGCATCTTTTCCTCATTTCTTTCTAAAAGATAGCTGTCTAAGAACCGCCGAAACGCCAAATAGGCAGAAAAATGTTCGTATCCCGGCGTCTCGTGATTAAATTTTTTCATCTCTAAACCTCCTCCTGTAGCAAATCAAATCTTACCCAATACCATGAACCCCCATGGTTCTATAGCCAATGGATTGGTGTCACCTTGTTTCAAATATATTACACAAACTTAATTTATTCGTGTAACCCATATATACTCTCATACCAAATCAGACATAACTATTCTACTATACAGAAAGTAATTTTACAACTTGAATCGATTCCATTTTTACTTTTTTTATTACTTGAAAGATCATCATATGAATTACTAAAATCAATGTCAAACAAAAAATTCTTGTAATGTACTAAAAAAGTCCCATAAACTATTCTCAAGTTTATAAGACTTATCAACATTTCTCTTATGAACCAATCAACGCATTTTTCCTTCAAAGGTAAAACCGTACTTTCGTATCCATTCTGCCGGTATTGACCATTGCATTTTACCGGATTACAATTTAGTAAATCGTAATCCACTAAACTGGGGATGTCTATTATGTTTATAATTTTATTGATGCTATAAATTAAAATTGCTCAAACCACTGGTGTAATAATTCCTCTGCTCTTTCCTCCCCTCCTTCCGGATAAGAAATATTCATTCTGTAAATGATACCTTCCTCCACCAAATATCCTTCCATATTGGTATATCCACTCTGTAACGTTCCAAATTTTATAACCATTCCCTGTTTCATACTCTCCGTCACATAAAAAGACTTACTAGTGGCCGTGATGATTTCTTCCCCTGTATTTGCAGTGATATCCTCTATCTTTGCATTCAGTAGCCATGCTAAAGATTCATATTCTACATTCGTTGTCCTCAGTCCTTCTTCCTTTGAATACTCGGTATATACAGTAGAGAAATATTGCATTTGGATTCCATCCTCTTCATAATCTATTTCCGTAGAAACTGATACGAACTTCCCATCTTTATTCCCATCAACATACAGTACCACAGATTTTTCTTCCAAATCCCAGTCAGGTCTTTTTAAAGGTTCAAAACCCAGATAATCCATAGCTTCCTTGGAGGAATCAAAATACCGAAACCACGATTCCGGTGCCTGGCTGGAATATACGCTGAATTCCTTCATCTGTTTTTTTATGATCCCCTCCACTTCCTGGACTTCACCAGTAAACGCCTCAACCGGGTACACCTTTAATTCATACCCTTTTGTTTCATCATCAGAGATAAATTTTTCTAATTTCGCAGTAAGTCCATATGCTTTCATCATAGTTCCTCCTGCAATACATACCAGAATCACTGCCGCAGCCACTGACCATTTTTTTAAGTTTCCCCTTCCTCCCTTTTTCTTAAGGACATCTTCCACCGCTGATTCAATCATATCATCTTCCAGGTAATTCAAAGCTTCCAAAACATCTTTTCCTGTCATAGAAAAATCCCCTCCTCCTCCAAATACTCTTTCAACTGATTTCGGACACGAAATAATATGCTTTTTATCTTACTTTCCCGATATCCATAGGATTTCGAAAGTTCCTTTATGGAATCACCGTACCAATATCTTCGAACAAAAATTCTTTTTTTCTCATCAGGTAATTCCCTTAAAAAATTAGATATTAATTCCCCCAGTTCTCTCTGTTCCAAGGATACCATCAAATCTGGAATACATTGCTCTAATTCTGTAGAAAGTTCTACAATTTCTGCCTTTCTTTTTGTTGCTGTATTCCACTCTACTTTGTTATATGAATAATTACGACAGATTCTTGCTATATATGCAAATAAAAACTTAGGTCTTTGTGGTGGGATACTATTCCAAACCGCCAAATATGTATCATTGATACACTCTTTTGCATCCTCCTTAGGAAGAATCCTTTCTGCAAGCCTTTCGATTTGTTTTCCATATTTATTTTTCAGTTCTTCCAATCCTTTTTCTTTTCTTTCCCACAATAAACCAACAATTTTTTCATCCTCCATAGAACACCTCCCTTTACCTATATAGACAGAATTAAAATGTCTTCCGTTGCATCTTTTTCAAATTTTTTTATATTTTTTATAGAAAGTAAAAAATATTAACTAAATCTATATTCTACAATACCTTTCTACATATTTCTAGTTAATTAATATACAAAAATAAACCAGGTATAAAGAATAACTCTCAATACCTGGTTTAATCATTTCCCAAACTATTCCCAAACAATTATAAACTTCCACTGGCAATGCCAACTTCCACCATCACATTATTTCCCGCAAAAAATCTACATCAAAATTAATAATAGCCTTTTTAATCTGTTCAAAAATTTCTAACTGCTCTCCTTCAAACTTATATTCTTCTAGTTTTTCCAGACATTCATCCAGTGCATCAATATCCATCTCCTCTGCTGCTGTCTTTATGTCCTTAAAGATTTCCTTCACCTGTTCCTGATGCTCTGCTGCAACTTTTTGTTCACCGTCTGCGGGGGAAAATTCCTTTAAATGCTCCTTATACTGCCTCCAGCGTTTTAGAAAAACAGGGGTCAACTCCCTTAAAATCTCTCTTTCATCACTTCTGGCTGCATCCTCTAACACCTTCGCCAGACCTGCCAACGGAATAATACCAATGGTACTGGCTGAATTTTTCATACTGTGAACCTTGATACGGTATTGTTTTCTTCCCTCTTCCTCTTCAATCCGGGCATAAAGTTCTTCTAACTCTTTTGCCTCATATTCGATGGCAGTTACAAAAAATTTTACCGTCATTAACATAGCTTCTTCGTCTTTAAAATGCGAAGAAGCATATCCCCAATCCAATCCGTCAATCATCGGTAATTCGGATATATCATAGGCTATCTCCTTCTTTTCCTCTCTCAGCCCTGGTTCTACATAATGAATCAATTCCTTCGGCAATAATTCCTCTATCATATCCTCTAACTTTTTAGAATCCACAGGCTTGGATAAAAAAGCCCGAAACCCTTCTTTTAAATATTGCTCCTTGGCTCCTGCTACTGCATTGGCAGTAAGTATCACCACAGGTGCATCTTTACTAGGGTAATCTTCCATGGCTTTCATAACATGGAAGGTTTCAATTCCATCCATTTCCGGCATCATATGGTCCATAAAAACAATATCAAAAGCAGTTTTTTTCACTTTTTCAATACATTCCTTGCCTCTGGCTGCCTGTTCAATCTGTATTTTCGTATCTTTTAACAGACTACAAAATACCCTGCGGTTCATTTCATTGTCATCTACCACCAGAATCTTCGCTTCCGGAGCCTCAAATGCAGTTTGATAATCCATTTCTTTTCCTACTGCTTCAAGCTGTTCCCCAAGACTTCCAATCGGTCTTGAATCTACAACTTCCTGTTTTAGTACGAAAGAAAACTCCGAACCCTTTCCATATTCACTGGAAATTTCTAATCTGCTTCCCAACATAGCAAGAATCTGCATGGTAATATTCATACCAAGTCCGGTTCCTTCAATGTTTCGATTTCTTTTTTCCTCAATTCTTTCAAATGGTATGTATAACTTCGGAATGTCTTCTTCCTTAATCCCTATGCCGGTATCTTTTACCAGAAAATTTACTAACGCATGATTTTCTTGTATTTCCAAAAGCCTTACCTCTAAAGTTACCACACCTTCGTGGGTATATTTAATGGCATTGTTCAATAAATTCACTAATATCTGTCGGATGCGAATATCATCTCCCATAAATCTGCTTGGAATTTTATCATCAACATTGACCTTAAATTCAAGATTTTTCGCCTTGGCTTTAAAAGATACCATATTCGTCACATCGTGAATCATGCTGGAAAAAGCATATTCCACAGAGATAATTGCCAGCTTTCCTGCTTCAATTTTTGTGATATCCAAAATGTCATTAATAATACTAAGCAAAGATTTCGCCGCACCTTGAACATCCTTCGCATATTCTCTGATATTTTTCTCTTTGCTCTCCCTTAATATCATTTCATTCATTCCCAATACCGCATTAATCGGTGTCCTTATTTCATGGGACATATTTGCCAAAAAGTTGGTTTTCGCCTGATTTGCAATGTCTGCACGTTTTGTTTCTTCCTTCAGCAATTCTACTAAGACAGCATCCGGATTCTCTACAGTCAGGTAAAAACCTAACACAATCAATGTAATACCCAGACAACTTATCAATGCGGTTGGTACAACTGCCTGATAGCAGGAAAGCACAACTTCACCAAAGATTGCAATAAAAATTGCTTTTCTCTTTTTGGCGGGAATATACTTCCAGTACTTTGCTAAAATTTTTATTATCAAAAATACATAAAACGCCACACTGGCATATAACACAAGAACTCCGGGACCATAAGAATAATTTCCCTTCGATGTTTCTACATAGTAAAGGGGCAAAAAACACAGTGCAATGTTTGTTATTATTACAGGCACTAAAGAATATTTCCATTTCTGAATTTTTTCTCCAACCTCTTCTTCTATCATGACCTCCAAATATTTATACACAGCATAAAACAATAGTGACAAAAAAGTCAGAAAAACCTGATGTACGACTCGATTCACTAATTTCGGAACGGTATCCAAATGATTTACGGTATAAACAGTCACTACATCGAATGCTAACTCAACAATAGAAAAAATCAAAATTACCATAAACCATGTATGTGACTTTGTTTTCTTATGTTCCGAAAAGAAATAAAAAGCTGCAATAAATAAGACAATAATCATGCATATAATATGTCCCTTTAACACAATCTTACACCTACCTTTCCATCCGTTTCCTTTTCCCGTTGTTTCACTTATTTCATTATAGCAAATCAACCCCAAAAAAGAAACAATGAAAAGCCCTATCAATGTAGATTAATGTTACTGTACAGACAGCACCAAAACACTTGCTGTTTTGGTGCGTAAGAACGTGATTCAGGTGTTCGCAGGCTCCTTTTGCGAAGCAAAACTCTAAATGAGCCTGCGAATTGTTACTGTTTACGAAGCATGAGTGAACAGTAACAGATTAATCTTGATTTTTGTCTTCTTTCTTTTCAAGGAACGTATCTACAAAAGCACCTTCTACCTTCTTATATGCCCCAACGACACCATCTTCGATTTTCTGATAAGTGCCTACCACGCCATCCTCAATTTTCTGATAAACACCGGTTACTTTCTCTGCCATACCTCCGGTTTTCATAGAACCATCTTCATTCAAAAAGGTATCTGTAAACTTCTTTTCCACTTTCTCATACGCACCAACTACCTTTTCCCCGATTTTCCCTGTCTTTAATTGATATTCTGTCATTGTAAATCTCCTTTCATCTTCACCACTTTTATTAAATGCAAGAAATAATGCATCCTTATTTAAAATTTCTAAACTCTGAATCGTCTCACTAAGACTTATTATTTCTTTGCTTGATGGTGTAAGTATAGCCTGCATTTGTTTATGAATTGTTCCCGGAATGTTAAGGTTTTGTTAAACATATTTGGTCTGGCCATAAGTAAAACACCAAAATGTTACTCTTCCCCTTTAACCTTCTCTTTCATCTTATGATAGCAGACTGTCAATGTATCTCCATAAGTAGACACTCCAATTACATTTCTTGTATACGATATTTTAGGTGGAATGAACCATATATCCTCAACTTTAAACTTCGTGTTATCACTTAAAATCTCTATTTTTCCTAAATTTGTAACCCCTAAATCTCTTCCACCGTTTCCTATATATCCCATAATTCGGGCCATTTTTTCAGATAATTTATTCCAAAAACAGCCATGAGTCAACATCAGGACAGAATCCACCAAAGTAGGACATAACTCATCCATAAATAAAAGAATAAAATATTTCATATTCCTATTCTTAATCCTTTTATATATTTGCTTATGAACCCCTAAAAGGTTTTCTTCAAAGGATTTATCCTTCTTGTATTGACATTTTACAGCAATACCAGATGTCTGATTCGACATTCCCCTATCATTTTCTCTTATATTTATCGGAATTCCTACCACTTTACTTTCCGGATATTCACATAACAACTTTGTAATCAAATAACTATTTAAGGTTACATCTTTTTTACAATTCTCCTTCAACTTACTGGCACTATAAGTTTTTACTTCGATTTCCGACGAATATTTTTCCCAATATCTTTTATGTACAGTATAATAATCATCCCATGTAAAAACCCTTCCTACCCTTTTCCATTTTCGGTTTGCCTTTTTCACTGCCAGTCTGATTCCTAACATCAACTTAGTTTTTTTCCTAAGAAATTTTCGGTCAATTAAAAACATCTGCTTATACTCTATGGATTTTCCTTCCAAACTGTCTATCATATCCTTCACCAAAACTAAAATAGACTTTCCATCTCCTACCAGATGATGAGCATGAATCAATAATATAAGATCGTGATTTTTACTTGTCATATAAGTTCGAACCAATTCACCCGCATGAATGGCAAAGGGACTTTGCTCACTTTCATTGATAATCCTTTCCCATGAACGATTGTCATAAAAGAATTTACATCCACTCTCTTTCATTTTCTCATAATAAGCATCCCCGTTTTCATCCATCACAATCCTAGACATGGTAGCTTCATTTGCCTTATAAGCCTTTTCTACTGCTCTTTTCACTTCTTCCTTAGGTATGTGTCCTGATATTCTTAGTACCATAGAAATGTATACATTCGGTTCAAACAAGTTTGCCCGTTCCGTCCTAATATATTTCTTCACTTTACCCCTCCATATACTTCCCAATTCCACGCATCCATATTTTCATAACCCATCTTTGTGGCAACAACTTAACATTTATATGCTGACATTTTACATACAACGAACATACTGACATATCTTTTCCTTTTTTCGCATCTTTGATTGCCTGTTTTACAACCCTCTCTGCTGTAACCAAACCTGGAAACTTAACTTTTTTTCCATTTATCTCTTTTTGCAATAATTCTGTATCTATCCACCCTGGACATACTGCAACACTAATAATTCCTGTTCCTGCTAATTCTACATTCAATGCTCTGGAATAACTTCTTTCAAATACTTTGGAAGCGGCATACAAATTAATATATGGATTCGGTTGAAATGCAGATGCAGAAGAAATATTTAATATCTTACATCCTTTCCCCATATATGGAATACAAACTTTGATTAACATTACTGGTGCTTTGCAATTTACATTTATGGTCTTATCTATTTCTTCCAAGGAAAAATCATTATAACTCCCCATCTTTGCCAATCCCGCATTATTGATAAGATACTGTACTGACGGAGTTTGCTCCTTTAACATTTCCTCAAGTTTTCTGATAGCCATGAAATCTGACAAATCCATAGAAATTGGTATTACTTTTTCACCAAACTGTTTCTTTAACTCTTCTAATTTTTCTTGATTTCTTGCAATTGCCCAGACTTCATCCATTCCCTCATTTAAAATCTGTCTTAAAAACTCTCTTCCAAGACCACCGGTTGCTCCTGTTAAAATTGCTATTTTTTTCATTCTAATCCCTCTTTCCAGCTTTCTATCCTATTCACCTTTTAGTACTGTTCTTTCTAAATCTTCCACAGAAATCATTTCATATTCTATTGTAAAAAGACGTTTCAACGAATATAAATAAATGACGCCCCAATAATAATCTGCAAGTTTCATGCTTGAACCTTCTACCATGGTTCCTTCTTTCTGTCCTTGCTCTATCATTTTAGCTGTATACGCATATAATTCGGTCTGATATGTGGTATCCTCTGATGAATAGTCTTTATTTTTCTCCAACAACATCTGCGTATTTAAAGCTATCATAGCTGCGAAATTTTCTTCTTCCTTAAGTCGTTTCATAACTGTTTCCGATAACATACGAATTTTCTTCTTTGCAGATATCGGCATATTAACAAGCAATTTCATCTGTTTTAACATCTTATTATTATCTGCAATCTTAAGTATTTCCTGAAACAACTCTTCTTTGGACTCGAAATATACATAAATAGTTCCTTGTGCAATTCCAATATTCCGGGATAAATCACTGATTTTCGTTCCTGCGAACCCATTTCTTGCAAAATAAAGCAATGACTTTTGTAAAATGGTATTTCTCATTTCTTCCCTGATTTCCTGACATCGTTCTTTTGACTTTGGCATATTCTAACCTCTTTTTAATGAATGAATTTTTATTCATTGAAAATATATCATACTTTTTTCACATTGTAAATAACAACATATCTATTTTATAGCATTTTATTTTACTAATATTGCATTAGAAACGTACCCACTAAGTTTTTCCTTTAATTCTTTTTCAAGTACTCAATTCCTAACGTAAAAAAGACCCCACTCTCTCGAATGGAGTCTTATAGCATTTGAACTCGACCTCTTATAAGTCGCTTATCGAGTAGCGACAAACATTTGAACTCGACCTTGTTTCAGTTGCATATCGAGTAGCAACAAACATTTGAAGTAGTCACCTACTATAATAAAGCATATAGTCAAGAGAGAACAAATTTCCTATAGTATTTTTTATGCCTTTTCTGCCTTCTTTTTTAATTCATAAAATCTTCTATCCGTCTCCCGTTGCAGTCGTTCTACTACTTCCTTATATTCTTCCTTCTGCAAATGCCTGGTTCTTCCCATCATGGAAAGCCAGTCAAGTACCGGAATTTTCTTTTTCATCTTTTCCGGGTCATAAGAAAGTCTGGTAACGCCCTGCTCCACCTCATACAATGGAAAATAACAACAGTTTACTGCTGCTTCAATGACTTTCCTCTCTGTAGCCGGGTTATCATTCCAATTTAAAGGGCAGGCAGAGATTGCCTTTACATAAGAAGTTCCTGTTGTCTTTGCATAATAAGCCGCCTTAGCTGCTTTTTTCATAAAATCCACAGGATTCGATTCTGCCACTGTAGCCACATAAGGAATTCCCGTAGCCGCCATAATTTGTGGCATATCCTTATGGAAAAAGTCCTTGCCATACTGTTCTTTTCCTACATGGGAAGTGGAACTTTTCGCCCCTAAAGGAGTAGAATAGGAAAGCTGATAACCTGTATTCATATATCCGCCGTTATCATACTCAAATATCAACAGCCTATGCCCTCTTAGTGCTGTTCCAAGGGCAGAACCCATACCGATGTCCATGCCCCCATCTCCGCTTACCATAACAAAAATAATATCTCCCGGTGGAATTTCTCCCTTTTGCTGCTTTCGGTAGCAGATTTCCGCTACACCACTTAAAGTAGCAGCACCATTTTGAAATAAATTGTGAAGATAAGGAATTTTAAAACTGGTTCTAGGATAGCCAGTGGTAACAATCATGGCACATCCGGTCTGGAATAGAAATACTACCGGGTCCTCGATTCCCCTAAGCAACAAATTAAGATTGACTGGAATTCCACAGCCGGGACAAGCGCCATGTCCCGGTGCAATGCGTCCTGGCATAGCTGTAACCGCATTTAAATTACCACCGGTTACCCTGACGTTTTCTTTTATTTCTTCTTTCCCATCAATATCTTTTCTCTCGTTGTTTTCTTTTTGCCCTTCCTTCAACCAATTACTGTTTTTACATACTTCATTCTCTACTACCTTTTCCACTTTGGTTGCTCCAATATTAGTACTTTCTCTTGTAATCGGAGCAAACAACGCCTCTCCTTCTTCTTTTTCCGTTTCTCCCGGAGTCACCCCATAGTAATCAAAATCCGGCTTGGAAGTGTCACTTGCCAAATTCAGCATGGTTTTTGCATCTTCCTTAAAGAAATCCTTTCCTCCGAGTCCATAAACCAAACTTTTCACTCTTGCTTTACTGCCAAATCTCTGCAACGCAGCCCGTACTTCCAATGACAGGTTTCCGCCTCCTGCACCGTAACTGTCCTGCCGGTCTGCCACCATAATATTTTCTCCATTTTTTATCATAGAGAATAATTCTTTTCCCGGAAATGGACGAAGTACATGTAAAGTAGCCGCACCTGCCCTTTTTTCATCCCTCCGCATTTCCTCTACTGCATCTATGGATGTATCATAAGAAGAACCCAAAAGCAACAATATATTTTCGGCATCTTCACAATAAGTTCCTTCTACTTTGGCATACTGCCTTCCGGAAAGTTTTTCATAAGAATCAAACAATTCTGGCAACAATCGGTCCACCTGTTCCATGGCTAAATGCAACTGATACCGGTTATTGATGATATCCGGCTCATTCATGTAGGAGCCAACCGTAATGGGATGTTCTAAATCCAAAAATGGATGTTCCTCCTGTTTTAAACCAATATATTCTCTCACAACTTCATCCTCTTTAAACCGGAAACAACGTCCCTTTTGGTGGCTGGTAAAAAATCCATCATATGCCACCACCACAGGAAGTCTGACCTGTTCTGCCAATTTTAAAGCAATGATATTAAAATCATATACCTGCTGCACCGTACTGGCAAATAAAATAGGCCAGCCTGTATTTAAAAGATACATAATATCACTATGGTCCCCTTTGATAGACAAAGGTCCTGAAACCGTTCTACACACCACATTCATAACCATGGGATATCGTGTCCCGGATTGTACCGGAAGCTGTTCTATGGCATAGAGAAGTCCATTGGCACTGGTGGCATTTACTACACGTCCGCCTGCTACCGATGCACCATAACAGATACCCGCGGCACTATGCTCTCCTTCTGCAGCCACCATAACCAAATCGGTTTCTCCATTTGCCCGCATGATATCCAAATTTTCTGCAATCTGAGTGGAAGGAGTGATGGGATAATACCCCATAAGGTCGTATCCAATCTGCTTAATGGCAATGGCTGCCATTTCATTACCGGAAGCATATTCCATTATCTGCTCTTTCATTATACTTCTCCTCCTTCTATTCTTTTTTCTGTCAGAAAAGACTCTGATGTGATATAACCATCCGCACCTGCTTCTTCATAATATTCCGGCATCCGTAAAAGTTCCTGATTCGGCATAAAATACTCTTTATCAGGATGTTCCGCCTCAACACCCTGTACCAGGGCATTTACCGGGCAGACATCCACACAACGCAGGCAACCCTTACAATGGTAATAATCCAACCCCTGATTTACCATCATTTCTTTTCCTTTATATTCGCCCTTGGCAAACTGGAACACCATATCAGGACAAGTAGAATGGCACAATCCGCAATTAATACATCGTTCCTTAATAAAAACAGGAATATAACCCTGTCTGGAAGGAGATAAATCCGCTACAACCGTACTACCCGGTCTGGTGTTAATGCCTCCAATGGGTGCATTCTCATAGCCCCATTCCGGATATGGGGTACGCTCCTGCTCCGCTTTTTCTTTTTCACAGTTCTCCTCTTCCCCACTACACTCTATTTCTAATCTTTTTACTTCCTCATACCCTCTCCGGATTCCTTCCAGATTATTTTTTAAAGCATCCGGATATTTTTTTCCCAAGGTATCTTTACAAATTTGCTCCCCTGCCTCTAAATTCTTTATTCCCATCACTTTTAATGCCGCTCCAAGCATTACCACATTAATTCTGGAATGGGTTTCCATGGCAATTCTCTGAGCCTCCAATCCATAACAGATACCAGCTTTACACCCTGCCAGCTTTATTCCCGACAGCTTTTCTCCGTTTTTTCTCCCAATGATATTCTCCTGTTTCTGTAAACATCCCGGTTCTTCCTGCCCCGTCTCCAGAGCGATAATCACCGCAGTTTCTCTGCCACACCCTTTCCAGACAGACTTATCATTTAAAAGTGCCTGATGAAATACCACCAATAAATCTGGCTCTACAACAGGCGAATGAACTCTAATTTCCTTTTCTTTGTTACAATATCTGATATACCCTTTTACCGGTGTTCCCGTCTTTTCTGAACCATAACTGGAAAAACTGCTGCTGTTTAAATCAAGGTACTTTACTCCCAGTTCCCCCAACATTTTCCCACATAAATTCGCTCCCAGACCACCAATACTCTCTAAACGGATTTCATAATACTCTTTCCCGGATGCCAGTTTTTCTTTTAAACCAACCCCACTGTCCTTAAACTGTTCCATGTTTGCTTCCCTTCTTTGCCTCATGTGCATTTATGGTTACTGTGCACAAGTAACCATAAATGCACTTGTTACACCATATACATATTTTCTTATCTTCGATTTTTCTTTTTTCCATTTTCCTATTTCTGTTTTCCTATTTGTATTTTCTTATTTCTGTTTTCCATTTCTACTTTCCTATTTCTTTTTCTATTTTCCTATTTGTATTTTCTTATTTCTGTTTTTCCATATCTATTTTCCTATTTCTGTTTTCTTATTTCTATTTTCCTATTTCCCTTCACCTATTTCTATTCACTTACTTCACTAAAAAGTTCTTTTCCCACAGAACATAGCGGACACAAAAAATCCTCCGGTAGGTCTTCAAACTTCGTTCCTGGTGCAATCCCCATATCCGGTGCCCCCTCTTCTTCATCATAAATCCATCCACATACGTCACATACATATTTCATTGTACTTACCTCCTTAACCATATCAATTTTGACAATTGCGAAACTATAATGCTTTTTTGTGAAAGTGATTTAAAAGATAAGTTTTTGATAGTTTTACAATTACTTACGATATTACAAAGATTCAAAAACTTATCTTGTTACTTTTATATCACCTTCCCATAGACTGTAATTCCTCTGCAAGTTGTTCTATCTTAGCCCTGCTTTCTTCATTTAAAGCAGAAGTAATTTTTACTGTAGTATCTGCAAACCTTAATCCCTTGCTTTTTTCAAACTTCTCCCGCATTGCCTTGGCAACCATCGGAGCCCAGCTTCCATTTTCTATAAATGCCACCACTCTGTTGCTAAAATTCCGCTCCGTCAGATAATCGATAAATTCACGCATATCAGGAAAAATTTCATTATTATAGGTTGTAGTCGCCAAAACAATCTTACTGTACCGAAAAGCATCTGCCACCGCTTTCGACTTATCACATCGTATCAAATCTTTTACCATCACCTTCTCGCAGCCCTTCTCTTTTAACGTTTCCTCCAATAACATCACTGCTTTTTTGGTATTCCCATAAATGGAAGTGTATGCGATGAAAATTCCTTCTTCCTCCGGCTGATACGAGGACCAGATATGATATAAGTTGACATAATATTCAATGTTTTCTGTTAATACAGGTCCATGAAGGGGACATATCCTTTGAATCTCCCAGACTGCCATCTTTTTTAACAAGTTTTGAACCTGAATCCCATATTTTCCTACAATGCCAATATAATATCGCCTAGCTTCACAAATCCAGTCCTCCTCTTCATCCAGAGCTCCAAACTTACCAAATGCATCCGCAGAAAACAAAACCTTGTCTGTGGCATCGTAAGTTACCATCACCTCAGGCCAATGTACCATGGCTGCGGCAACAAAGATTAATTGATGTGTTCCAAGGGAAAGTACCTCCCCATCCGACACAACCATTCGGTTTTGTGTAAATTCTGTTCCGAAAAAATGTTCCATCATCATAAATGCTTTGGCAGAAGCCACCAATATGGTTTCCGGATATTCTTTCATAAAGTTCATAATATTCGCCGAATGATCCGGTTCCATATGCTGGATAATCAGATAATCCGGTTTTCGGTTTCCCAACACTTTCTCAACCTGTTTTAACCACTGACTGGTAAATTTCTCATCCACCGTATCCAAAATAGCAACCTTTTCATCTAAAATGGCATAGGAATTATAGGACATCCCATTGGGTACACGATAAATTCCCTCAAACAAATCGATGTCATGGTCATTGACACCAATATATTTTATATCACTTGCTACTGTCATTTGCTTTAACCTCTACTTTAATTCTTAATGATTCACCGCGTATCTTGTAAGCCACCACTAGTGTGGCTGTGTTTTTATTGATATCACAACAAAAACTATCTTTTTCTCATTCCTATAGTTTCCTCATTTTGTCATATATTATGCACTCTATATGTAAAATCATTACAACTCTTTTGCAAAATAACATTGAATTCAAAAGGTATTTTAATATCTCCAATATCTGTAAATTGCTACACACTGTGACTTTCGTAATGATAAAAAAGCCCTGTAAACACAGATAAATCCTTAATGATTCTTACATCATCCAAGTAAAATTATCTGGTTTACAGGACTTTTTTAATTCTTCCTATGAACCAATCAAAACATTCTTTCCTTCGAAAGCAAATCCATATTTGCGTATCTTTTCTTTTGGAATGCCCTTTGCAATAAGGTCTGTTTCATATTGTTTTTCTTCTATCTGGGCAAGAGCTTTTTCCACGGTATCGGATAAACTTTTCTCATCCTCCATGTCCCTGACTTTAAATTCCAGAACAAAAGCATCTTTCGTTTTATCTTTTGGTTCTATCATCACATCGTATCTTCCAAAACCACTTTCCCTATTAGACGTTACGATATAGTCCCTGCCTAAATCCACTAAAAGACCAAGTACAAATCCATGATAAAACCGTTCCGGTTCATCCCCAAATTTCCCTTTTCCGGTATCAAAATAACTGAACATCGTGATAGTTAGCCGCTGCATATAATAATTCATTGCTTTTAAATCACCTAAAATCAGTGAATTAAGAAAATCATTGTAACCTGCTCCCGGTTTGGCAAACCAGCCTCTTACCATACTGTAAAACATACGTCGCACTTCATAGTTGGTAAAGGTCAGTTCGTATAAAGGCTCCTCATCTCCGATAAGCAGTAAATTCTCATAGCTTATCACCTTTAAATATCCACTGGCTACCAAGAGACTCCAGATAGCAGCTTCATTATCGTCAAGCTGGTTATATACAATCTGTTCATCAATGGGACACTTTATGATTTCTCCTTTTAACAAACGTTCAAAGGTCAGTTTTATCCTCCTGTCTCCTTCTCGGATTAGTTTTCCCACCAGACTGTTGGAACTGGTATTTGCCCAGTAGGCGATATATTTACCTTTATCCAAAAAGTTAATAATTGACCATGGGTTATAGATATCCCTGTGTTTTCCAAATACGAATCCATCATACCATTCCTTAACTTTTTCTTTTTCCGCTCCCTTTCCACAGGCATCCAGTGACGCAAATACTTCCTCTTCCGTAAAACCAAAAGATGTGGCATATTTATTTGATGTTGTGGTTACTACTTCCATATTATTTAAATCCGAAAAAACCGGCTCTTTACTTACTCTGGTAATTCCGGTCATGATTCCACGTCCCAAGTATGGATTCGTCTTAAATGTGGAGTTAAAAAGGCTTCTGGTAAAGGCTACCATTTGATCCCAGTAACCATTCACATAAGCTTCCTGCATCGGGGTATCATATTCGTCAAGAAGAATAATTGGCTTTTTTCCGTAATAGCGGGCAAGATACTCTGATAAGCGGTTCAGGGCAATGGTAGCATCTGCATCATCCATATCTATATTCACACGTTTAAAATATTCCTTTTCTGTTTCATATAACAAATCATCCCCCAGCAAGTAGGAATGTTTTGCATATAACTCTACCAGCTGCTGGCATATCTTTTTCCGTGTTACCTGGTAGTTGGTTTCTTTTATATTAGCGAAAGAAAGACTGATGACCGGATAGGTTCCCTGAAGACTTTGGTACTTTTCTTCTTCCCAAATAGAAAGCCCTTCGAATAAATCCCCTCTTCCTGCGTAATCCACGGAAAAAAATTCTTCTACCATGGACATATTTAATGTTTTTCCGAAACGACGTGGGCGGGTAATTAAAGTAACATCATCACCACATTCCCACCACTCCTTGATGAATAAAGTTTTATCAACGTAAAAATTATGATTCTCTCGTAATTTTAGAAAATCCTGTATTCCGATTCCTACGGTATGGGTCATATCCATTCACATCCTTTCAAAATCCTGTTTCTTTCTTATGGTTAGTATAATGGATTTCCTATTAAAATGTAATGTTTCTCTATTGGGACAAATCAAATCGAATCAAATTTATTTTATTAAAAATCAAAATAACACTGTAAAAGGAATGTGAAAAGTTAAAATGTTCCTATCAGTACTTTCTTTCCTTCAAAGGCAAAGCCGTATTTTCGTATTGTTTCTTTTGGAATGCCCCTTGCCATAAGGTCTGCTTCGTATTGTTTTTCTTCTATCTGAGCGAGGGCTTTCTCTACTGTCTCGGATAAACTTTTCTCTTCTTCCGGGTCTCTTACTTTAAATTCCAGAATAAAGGCATCTTTGCTCTTATCCCTTGGTTCTAACATAACATCATATCTTCCATAACCACTTTCCCAGTTAGAGGTTAGTACATAATCCTCTCTCAAATCTACCAACAATCCCAGTACAAAGCCATGGTAAAACCGTTCCGGTTCGTCTCCCATGACTCCTTTTCCGGTATCAAAATAACTGAAGGTCTGCAAAGTGATGTTGGTCATATATTTATTCATGGTTTTTATGTCATTGGCAAACATGGATTTTATAAAACCATTGTAGGAGCGATTTGCAGGACTAAACCAGCCACTAATCATCCCATGAAACATAAGCCGGACTTCTTTATTGGTAATCGCTAATTCATAATTCGGCCATCTTTCTACCTTTTCCATATCTTCATAATCCAAAATTTTTAGGTAACCACTTGCCACCAGAAGGCTCCAGATGGCTTCTTCGTTATCATCTAACTGATTGTAAACAATCTGTTCATCAATGGGATAAAATAAATGCTTTCCTTTTAACAGTTGCTCCATGAACTGCTTGATTTCATCACTGCCTTCCCGAATCAGCTTACCTACCAGACTGTTGGAACTGGTATTGGCCCAATAGATTTCGTATTTCCCTTTCGCCAGGAAATTAAGGATAGACCATGGATTATAGATATCTTCCTGTTCTCCAAACACAAAACCGTCATACCATTCTTTTACTTTTTCCTTTTCTTCTCCCATGCCAACTGCATCCAGAGCCGCGAATACTTCTTCCTCCGTAAAACCAAAGGATGTGGCATATTTATTTGAGGTAGTAGTTACTACTTCCAGATTATTTAAATCCGAGAAAACCGACTCTTTCGAGACTCCGGTGATTCCGGTCATAATTGCCCGTCCCATATACGGATTGGTCTTAAAGGTGGAATTAAAAAGACTTCTGGTAAAGGCTACCATCTCATCCCAGAAACCATTCACATAGGCTTCCTGCATCGGGGTATCGTATTCGTCAAGAAGAATGATGGGCTTTTTGCCATAATGACGGGACAGATAATCCGACAAACGGTGTAGCGATGAACCAGCCTCAAAAGCATCCATCTCCCTTGCCATCCGTCTTACATATTCCTTTTCATTCCGGGATAATTTATCACTTTCTGTTAAAAAAGAATATTTTTCAAACTGTGCCATCAGTAATTCAATGATTCGTCTCTTGGTAGAGTCAATGTCTATTTCTTTTATCCTTGCAAAAGAAAGGCTGATAACCGGATAAGTCCCCTGAAGATTCCGGTATTTTTCTTCTTCCCAGATGGAAAGTCCTTCGAATAAATCTCCTCTTCCTGCATAATCCACGGAGAAAAATTCTTCCACCATGGACATATTCAAAGTTTTACCAAAACGACGTGGGCGGGTAATTAAGGTTACGCTGTCGTTACTTTCCCACCATTCCTTGATAAATGAAGTTTTATCAATGTAAAAATTATGACTCTCACGTAATTCCAAAAAATCCTGGATTCCAATCCCTACGGTATTGGTTAGGTTGGCTGTATTTATGTTACTTCCTGTAATTTTTGTATTTTTTGTATTTGTTATATTTTTTGTATTCGTCATTTTTTTCGTATCCATCATAGCATTTCACATCCTTTCAAAATCCTGTTTCTTTCTTATGGTTAGTATAATGGATTTCCTTTTAAAATGCAATGTTTCCCTATTGGACAGTTAGTCTAAAATACAACCACATCCTAACAAAAAAATCCCACGAATCTAATCGTTGGGGAATGAGATAAAGGTGGTGAAACTGGAATTTCGTCCATTCAATCTCCCGATTTTGGCATCTACAAAACACCTTTTACTATTTCCACAACTTTATGCAAGTTTCTCAAAACAACGATGTATAAATTCAATACTATCAATAAGAATTTGCTTCGTTTCCGGAGAGCCAGTCCCAATTGGGGCAAATGCATGAAATGCATTCTCCATTTCAATCAATATTGTATCTACACCGGCATCCTCACATTTTTTATACAATACATGTGCATCTGCACGCACATATTCATTAGCATCACAAGTTATAAAAACTGGAGGAAATTGTTCAAAATGTTCGTAAAAAACATTTGATACCTCTGGATTCTTTAAGTCAGCATTTCCAACATAAATATCATGTAATTGCCTGTTGTATCACTCGGTCAACTACTGTCGGAACTCCAAGTTTACGAAACTCGCCTTTTGTTTCTTTGGGTATCTCTACCCTTCGGACTGGGTTCGGTCTAAATTTACCGTTTTTTATCTCTTGGATTAAGATGTCTTGGTTTTCTCTCAGAAAGGGCAGAAGTTCATCCACCTGCATACCGTCAATTCCACTAGCTCCTTTGTTTGATTTTACACGCTTGTATGCTTGATTAAGATTATCCTTGCGTAAAATCAATTCCAATAGATTATCCGTCCAATAGTCTGTGATGACACCGCTCTTTTCAGTAATCTTACGGTAGTCGAACACTTCTGCATACTCTTTCTGTTCCGCAGATACCATTTGCAGATAGTCCTCAATATGAAGTTGTCTGTTCTTAAATCTACTT
>JAFQCI010000117.1 GCA_017416505.1 Lachnospiraceae bacterium | reverse complement strand
TACTGTAATATTCTTCATCGCCTGATAGTCGCAATTATCAAACTTTTCTTTGCTTCGGCAATTACCATCAAAGCAGAAACGGCAGTTCTTGAAATTACAACCGGGTTGATTCATTCTCATAGTTATCACCTATTATGTATCCTTTCTAAAATATAGTTCTGTCAAAATTAGAGACAGCTTCTTCAAGAGTATATCCTTCAGTAATATACTCATCATCTACATATATGCAGACTTTACTTGTTGTTTCAAAATCTTCGTCGTCTGTATATGACTGAAGAACAAACTTGATTTCTTTGTCTTTATAGTTTCCGCCCATTATGTATCATCTCCTAAATATGGATTATCAATGATTTCATAACTCTGAAATTCTGTGTCCAGTGTATTTAAAAAATCTTGAGAAATGGTGTTTCCATCATTGTCCTTATAAAGAACAATTTTTATAGGAACGCGGTAATAAATAGGGCTTTTAACTTCATTCAGAAACTTTTCTTCGTCGGAAAAATCAATTCTTCTGTCTACCTCACCGCAATAAAGAAAATCTATTCTGCCAACAGGTATTTTATCGTCTTCAATATACAGAGAAACTCCGGAATCGATATGAATTTCTGTTATAGCTTTAGATAAAAGTTCTTCAGGAAATGAGCTCATCGAGAAACTATCACAGTGAATATATCGAATAATCTGCCTTGTTAAATCAGAATATATTTCAATGCAATTCGTATCATCTTTAAGAAGATTCATAAAATCTCTAACTGTGAAATTGATTTTACGTTTTACTTTTTTGTCATTCATTCGAAATCACTTCTCCTAAACAAGGGTTATCAATAAATTCAACACCCTGAGGTAAAGGATCAAGAGATGAAAGAAAATCCTTAGGAGGCGTATTTCCGTTTTTGTCTTTATATAAGACGATTACCATTGGAACGCCGTAAAAGTTATTATCTTTTACATCCTTAATGAATTTTTCAACATTATAGTATTCGATTCTTTCCTTTACCTCGCCTTTAAAACTCAGGTAATCTATTCTACCAACAGGAATTCGTGTATCTTTCACATAAAGGTAAATACTGCTATCAATATCCATTTCAACTATTTCCATCGAAAGGATTTCAGCGGGTATAGATCTGATAGAGTTCTTATCATAATTAAGAATATTTGTAATGAATTGGCCTGTTCTTTTAGAATACACATGAATACGATTACAAGAAGTGTCGAAAATCAAATCCAAAAAAGCTTTCACTGTAATAGCGGAACTACTTGCTGATGAATCAAGTCTGCTGTTAAGATGTGATATCATTTCACTCGCTAAGCGAGAGGCATCGGAAATCATCTTAGGATAAGGAACATCGTCTTCGCAAAATTCTTTCAGATTTAGCTTAACGCTTCGGGCTGATGCCGCATATGTATCAAGCAAACCCTTCTGGATTATATAATCTTCACTCAGCTCCTTGTTCCTGTTAACAAGTTCCTCAAATCTATCAGCGATTATATCCATTGTCCCAGAGTGATAGCCAAGTACCACACCGTTTGTAGTCCCTCTTTTTCTTAGTTCCTGAATCATTTCAATATCAGTCATACTTATTCTCCTTTAAAATAATAGTAAGCTATTCAATTTAAAACTCCGTTTATCATTAAAAAGCTCCTAAAAATATAATGTAAGTTTTATATATAAAACAAAAAAGACTTACCCCGAAGGATAAGCCTTTTGTTTTAGAATAACTTACTATTTAATCATACAGTCCGAATATAGGATAGTACATTTCATTGTCTTCCATATCATACTGCATATATGCATCACTCTGACTGATTTCTCTGACAGCAGTTACTGTGTCGCAATGATATGTATGAATAATATCGTGAACACAGAACTTTACTGCTTCAGCGATTGTAGGTTTTTTGACACCTAAAATGCACATGCTTTCTTCGATTTTCTTTTTGCCCTTTCCCCCAGTCATCTCGATTTCATAATATTTTATATTATGTTTTTTGATGAATTCGGGGAAATTTTCGTTAGGAACAAGAGAAGTGTCAAATTCAATTTCTTTGAATCCAACGTTCTGACATATATATGCTTTATCATCTGATACAACCACATCAGATACTGACATTGAATGACCTATGAAATCTGAAGGTCTATTCATATTGAATATGTAGAAAACACCTTCAAGAGAATCTGTTTCCACTTCCCCTTCAAAAACTTTATCGTAAATCTCAGGATTTACTGTCTCGCCTGTCTTGAGGTTCATAAAAAGTCTGTTTTCAGTATCTCTCTTGCTGTTAATCTGATAAATTTTAATATTCATACTCTTTTAGTCTCCTTACTGTTTTGCTATGGAATCGTTATAGAGAATGCTCATATCAAGCATCTGTAACTTGTATGGAGCCGTACATCCTTCATCTTCCGGAAAACGATTATTTTCATCAGGGATGATTACACGAAGAACCGTTCTGTTGCATTCTGTGAATTCATTTAAGCGAACATCACAATCTTCAAAAATCCCTTTAACTAAATCGCCGTCCTTAAAACTTTCACCGGACTGAACCCGTAATCCTAATGTATTAAGGATTCTTCCGATTTCCTGAGGATCGTATTGTAATACCATCTGAAAATCAAGATGGTCATATTTCTCCATGCCGTGAGTATGGCAGTTGCAGGTATAAGGGATAAAACCATTTTCTACTTCACCGCACACACCACAAGGTACGCCGTTCATTACAGCGTGGATAATCCAATCGATTTTATTGTTCATATCTTATTATCCTTTCATTTTGTATAGGAAAAATACAACCTAAGTTCAGCAGCATTATATGGGTCACAGGCACCGCTGCAAATCAGCTTGTTGTCGTGAAATACCCAAAACCACTTCGAATCAGGTTTATTAACCTTTCTTTCTAATGTTCGCATAAATTCAGCAGAATTATCAAAGGTATAAAATGAAACATAAGCGTTTCCATCATATAATTTTGTAAAATTCTTACCTTCGTTTTCAGCAAATATCATAACGATTTCGTTATTTATAATGATGTGTCGCAGATCAGGAACAGCTTCACAACACATATCTTCAGGGTTGGAAATTTCTCCACAGGCACTACATTCAAATTCATCTTCCCTCTTTATCCAAATGCTATTACCGCAATTAGGGCAAGTGAGCTGTAATCTAACATTCTGATTCATAATATTACTCCTTAAATGTTATCCCTATATCTTTCGTATACTTCATTATACTCGTCTGAAGACATTCCGAGTTCATCGATGATTTCATTTTTAGATAATCCTGTATCCTCAAGCATAACGATGGCATTGTATACAAGAATAGAACAACGATTAAGATTTAATGTTCCATGTAAAGATTTTAATAATTCATTTTTCATATTAGGTCTCCTCTAATTCATACACGAAGTATAGGAGCCGACAACTGTTCTTCTTCAGTTACCTCATTGGTAACTTCATAGAAGTAAAAATCATCATCACATTCTTTGTCGTGTTCTATACGACAAATAGCCTGAAACACATCAGCATCTTTATCGTAGCCTTCCATTTCATATTCTTCGATATAATCACAAACGAATTCTCCGATGACTTTTTCGCTAAGAATTTCAAGGTTATATCTATCAGCGATAGGATAGTTTGAAGGATGCAAATATCCAACCTTTCCTGTTTCGTGATCAAGACATAATGCGAAATTATTAACTCCCTTTGGTTTTGTACAATATATGTACCCCTTGAAAGGAGTTGAAAGTTTCGGTGCCTTTTTGCGAATCTCTCTTGTTTTCTTACCAGATGTGATATCGTAACAAGGAGTTGGATTGATACTGAATAATACGCCTATATCATTCATTTTCAGATTTCCTTTCTGTTGAATTTCTTAAAATTTCACAAGCCTTTTTAGGACCTACTGCCATAGAGAGTGAGAAGGCACCGTTGACGATGCCTTGCAATTCTCTTTCCTGAGCTTTAGTAAGTCTATTCTTAGGGCGCTGACCTAACATACATTTCATAAGGAAGCACCTCTTGCAACAACAGGCGGTGTATTTGACTGATGTTCAGATTCGCCTATAAAGCATTCTCCGACATATATCCAAACGCCGTCTGAATTTTTCTTGAATGTTGTATATGTAGGTGAATACCAACCATGTTTTTTATCCCAACAATGATTTGCCGGTTCACCACACTGTCGATATGCAGAATGATAATAAAGAGGAGGAACACAGTTCATCATCTCTTCTACTATCTCTTCATCTACTGTATCGCCGGGAATTGCTACTCTGTCAAAAGAGCCTGCTTCTTCCCACATTTTCATTGTGATATGCTTTGACATATGAATTTTCCTTTCTTTATTTAAAAGTCACACCCATTTCAATCATCTTTTCTGCTATCTGCTTGAGAGCATAATCGTTAAACTGAGTGTCAAAACGAAAAGCAGTTCCGTTCTCCTGATTCTTAAAAATGATGTTTTTAAAAATGAAATGTAAACGGTCGAGAGTTGAATCATACTGTAAATTGTCTTTAATATATGTGACATAATATTGATACTCATCTCGCATACCTGTATTTTTTTCAAAGTTATGGAGTGTGATATAAATGTCGTCAAGAAAATCCTCCACCGGAATATCTTCTTTGAATTTGTCAACAGAATCATAACCCTCTGCCGATTCGCCTCCAAAATAGAACCTATTTTCACCAATTTGACAAACAACACCATCTGAGACTATAAGCTTCACAAGACCCTGTTCGTATCCGAGTTTAACTAAATCCTTAAGAGATAAATCATCTTTGGATTTACATTTGAATTTTGTTTCATCTGACACCTGAGCTTCAAGAGCAGCAACAGCAAGCTCTTTTACCTCTTTAACTTTTTCAGGACCAATAATAGCCTCTGCTTTTGTACCATTGAACCCTAATGAAAAATAACTGCATTCTTTTAAAAGCTTTAGAGCATCTTTGGGTGTATATTTGCTATCCATAATAAAATTACGCTCCTCCATTAAATATATTTTTTGAATCTTTTAATTTATAAAATACAACAGTCTTATTTGTGCTATCCACTCCATATCTTCCGGTTAAAGTAGTAACAATATCCATCACATTTCTATCTGAAGTATCATTAGAATAAATGTTAAATGTTCCTTCAATAACGGTATTATGAGTAGGAAGTGGTTCCTGTGAGAAAAACCATTTCTCATATTCTTTTTCATCGTCAAATACAAGAACTTTTACTTGTTTGCATGCTCCATATGAATTTATATGAACAGCAAAATCCTTATTACCAACAAGAACACTATTTGCGTTATTTATGGTATAAAACTCTTTCATTATGATTTCCCTTTCATAGGTGAACTCTTCTTTGAGCATCAACGCTCATTAGAAATCTGGATTCCTCCGAACAACGAAAGTGATATGCCTGCTAAAACCATAATAAAGAACGGGAAGATAAAGAGTTTAATCGATTCGAGTTTCCAATCATATACGAAAGGAAAAATATAAAATTCTAAAGCAAATGCACCTATAATAAGTGCTGCACCGATAAGGATTAAAAAAATCCATAAAATATGACGCAGAACGCTGCGCAGCACTTCTTTAAAACGGTACAATTCATATTCGTACTCGGAAACAATATGTTTCACTCTAAATTTCTTCTCATTATTCATTAGCCATACCACCCAACAGTTCAGAATTGTCATAAATGTTACCTGCGACAGTACAGTCTTCTGTTGCTAATAAGCAGCCAAGGCCATAACCTTCGCATAAAGGTACAGGCGGAACACAATCGAACACAGGAGCAAAACATCTATCAAGAAATTTTATAGCAAAATAAATCTTGCTTTTTTCACTTCTGATAATATCGCCTTCAAAGATTTTCGTACCATCTTTATCATTGGCACCGAAATATCTGCCGATTGTATCCTTATTTATCAAATGTAATACCTGATGGATATAGTCATAATGAATGAAGTTAATATTGAAAGAGCCGGAGTTCATAACAAAAACAAACGTTGTCTTCTTACCGCTGATTTCACAAATCTCTCCATACACATTCCAATAAATCCATTCGTTATTACTTTTGAGCTTCGCACGAAACAGACTTTTATCGGCGGATAGAATATTGTATTTATTTTTCATATTATTCTGACTCCTCATCAAATGGCGAACATTTTACTTTGGGATAAGTGTTTATATGTTTTGTTGCGAGTTTA
>JAFQCI010000116.1 GCA_017416505.1 Lachnospiraceae bacterium | reverse complement strand
TCATAAGCATCCCTCCGATTCTTATTATACCACACAATAACATAAAATAACATACCTAAAAACAAGAAATTTGACAAAAAAAATACGCCTATTTCAAGGCTTTGAGATACTTTTTTCAATTTTCAACTGTCAAACTCCCGGGTCGGGCGTTCGAATCGCCTCGGGAACATGAAAGTGCTGTCGTAAGTGATGGCTCTTTTTTTTAATGAACAGTATGGAAAAGTATTCGAACTTGTATTAGGAATTTTTAGGTTGTATAATGACTGCAAGGATTAAAAATAAAATCACAGCAATTCGTAGATATTATGGGGTCAAAATACCTCTTGACCCCAACATCATATTATGAAAGGAGTACCTTTATATGTCTACCTCTATATCGTTTTATTTAGTACAGATGAATTTTATTGATTTTTCCATAGTGATATTTTTATATATTTTTCTGCTGACAAACCGTACCATGCCAAAAGAGATTAATCGGGCATTTTTGACGGTGGCAGTGGCGGTAAATATTTTGATTGTGGCAGATAGCATAGATTATTATCTTGCTCAGGATACGATACCTCATGCGTTACGATATATGACTTCTGCAACGGGGTATGTTTTAAGACCGACACCGATTATGTTGCTTGCTACTATCTTAAAACGGGAAGAAAAGATAAAATATAAAATTTTAGCGGTTCCTCTTATTTTAAATGCAGTGATTGCATATACCAGTATTTTTACAAAATGGATGTTCTATTTTGATGAGAAGAATGAGTTTCACAGAGGTCCTTTAGGGGCACTTCCTTTTATTATCAGTGGAGTATATCTTGGCTGTTTGTTATTTTGGTCGATTAAACGATACCAGTTAGGCTATAAAAAAGAAGGAAGTATTATGGTATTTATTGTTTTTATGGCTGTAGTTGCTACAGGCATGGAATCCCTTTTTCATTTTTATTTTATCTTAAATGGAATAGGAGCAATTTCCAGTGTATTTTATTATCTATTTTTACATACCCAGACCTATACAAGAGATGCACTTACCCAAGCTCTGAATCGTCACACTTTTTATATGGATTGTGAGGAATATGAAAAAATAGCTACCATTCTTGTTTCTGTGGATATTAACGACCTGAAAGTAATCAACGATACGCAAGGACATGCAAAAGGTGATTTGGCGATTATTACGGTGGCTAAAACATTACAGAGTGTGTTTGCCAATGTGGGCAAGCTTTATCGTATCGGTGGAGATGAGTTCGTTATAGTATGCCCTAAGGTAAAGGAAGAACTGGTTGCTTCTAAATTAGAACAGGTGGAACTGGAATTAAGTAAAACACCTTATCAGATTGCATGGGGAATGGTATCGTACCAGCCATCCATGAATTTTGAAAAGGCACTTTCACAGTCTGATGCTAATATGTATCAGGATAAACAGGAAAAGAAGCAAAAGAAGGCTTTGAAAAATGGGAGGATGTAGAAAGAGGATAAATGGTTGACAGATTATTTCAAATGGTATATTTGCTGATGGAACGCCCTCAAATAACGGCGAAGGAATTGGCTCAGATGTTTGAGGTGTCAGAACGGACAATATACCGGGATATTGACAAACTTACATTAGCAGGTATACCAATATACACAAATCAAGGGAAAAATGGTGGTATTTCTATATTGCCAAACTATGTATTAAATAAGGCAGTTCTTACAACAGAGGAAAAAAGTAAAATACTGGATTCTTTGAATGCTTTAAACGAGTTGGAGCCAAGTCAGGATACAGATACTGCATCTAAACTACAAACTTTTTTTGGGGATGAGTATCAAGAATGGATTGAGGTTGATTTTTCTACCTGGGGAAACAGTGAAAAGGATAAAAAAGTGTTTGAACAGATGAAAAGAGCCATACATACCCATCAATATATGGAAATCATTTATTCGGGAAATGGCGGAGCATTGATAAAAAGAACCATAAAACCCTTAAAGCTGTGTTTTAAAAATCAGGCATGGTATTTATATGCCTATTGTTGTTTAAGGGAAGATTATCGTTTTTTCAAATTGAGAAGAATATCTGAAATTACTGCATTGGAGTCTTATTTTAAACCGGAATACATAGGGAAGGTATTGACGGATGTTTCTATAGAGAGTGATAAAAGTGATGCTGCTATACAGGTAGTCTTGGAAATAAATCAGGATATGGCTTTTCGGGCATTTGACGAATTACCAGGCATTTCTGTTTTAGAGAATCATAAATTATGCTGCACTGTGGAAGTGAAGGATTTGGAATGGTTTATCAGCTATGTACTGTCTTATGGTTCTTATATGCAGGTGTTAGAACCGGCATGGGTAAAGGAAAAAGTAGTGAAGGAAATTAAAAAGATGCAAGAGATATATGAAGAGAAATGAGAGTCATAAAAAGTGGTTTTGAAGTTCCCCTTTGTGTTAGAGAAAAATATGTCTAACAAAGGGGAGCTTTTTTTGCATAGCAGTGGTTCTTTTTGGAAAATTAGTTGAAAATTTTTATTTCACCTGTAATATTTAAAATGATAAGGGTAGTATATAGGTGAAAAGAGATAATAAAACGTAACAAGTTTCTTAAGAAACAAAACAAGGGATTGTTCACTCAGTAACCTGATACTTGCTGTCAGGTTATGTAATAGAATGATTTGGGAGTTGGATTCTTCAGTTTGTTACGGGAAGGAAGGGGATGTAACATGGAAGATAATGAAATTATTGAACTTTTTTTCAGAAGATCGGAGCAGGCAATTGAAGAAATTTCTAAGAAATATGGTGGAATCTGCAATAAAATAGCATGGAATATATTAAATAACCAAGAAGATGCCAAAGAGTGTATAAATGATGCTTATTTGGGGGTTTGGAACAGCATACCACCGAATCGTCCCAATCCTTTGGTTACATATATTTGCAAGATAGTAAGAAATGTGTCATTGAAAAGATATCGTTATAATACAGCTCAAAAAAGAAGCAGATATGGAGATGTATCCTTTAGTGAGCTGGAAGAATGTATTTCGGTAGCAGGTGAAGAAACAGGGGGATGTACGGAAGAAGAATTAGTACAGGTAATCGAAGTTTTTTTGGATTCATTGGATAAAAAGAGCAGGATTATGTTTATGAAACGATATTGGTTTGCAGAGTCTTTAGGCGATATTGCAAAAGAGTTTGAAATGAAGGAAAATGCTGTTTCTGTAAAGCTGCTTCGTATTAGAAAAAAATTAAAGAAATATTTAGAGAGGGAGGGAATCAGAATATGAATCAGATGGATAAGCTTGTAGATGTCATGGGAAAAGTAGATGATAGATTTTTGTTAGAAGTTCTTGAGTATGAAAGGAAGAAGAACTTAAAAAAAGTAATAGGTAGTGCAGGTTTGGTGGCAGCAAGTATTTGTATCCTGGCTGGAATAGGGATTTATTTTTATATGGATAAAAAATCTTCTTCTACTATTTTTGCAGCGGGAACCAATCAATGGATCGGAAATGCAAAAGTTGAAATATCTTTAGGAACTATTACGGATGAAGGTTCCATGAAAGGTGCGGCATTAGGTTTTTATGTTTTAGGAAAAGAGATAGAACAGATTACTTTTTCCTGTGAAAATCAATGGTTGGAGTATTTTGATATGAGGGATTCCTGGGGAAAGTTTTCCGGATTAAGTAAGAATTTTACGATTTCATATGGAGAAAAACAAGAGGAGTATTATTACATTTTAGTTCATTGGGTACCTGATAAAATACAAAAGAAGCTAACGGAAGAAGATATCGGAATTTCAGATTTAACAGAGGAAGAAAAGAGTGATGTAATTGTATTAGAAATCACTTATCTAAACGGAAAGCAGGAGAGAAAGCAGATAGAGGTATCATTAAATGATGACGGGCTTTTTACTGCACAAGTGGATACGGACAGTGTAAGAAAAACGATTCTGAACCACAATCAAAAAACTATGGAATCTTCTGTATCAGGGGAGGATATGGAAGAAAAATATGGGAAAACAGCAGAAACAGGGGAAGAAACCAATACAACAGGAGAAAGATGCAATGTTTCACTATCGGAGGAGGAATATGGACAGGTAATTAAGGCGGTGGAAGATTATTATGCTACCACAGTATTTGAAGTAACGGATATAAAGTATTGGGAGGGCAAAATACCTTACCGAAAGGAATATGAAGGATATGACGAGGAACAAATTGTATACTTTGAAGTTTCTGTTCGAAATTGTGAAGTAAATAGGATGATTGTAATTGGAAGTAAAGATGGATGGAAGCATTGTGAGATATTAAATGAGGGGTTTTAGGTACATATCAAATGATAAAAATATATGTAACAAAATAGAGGGAAAATATCAAAAATAAAGTAAAAAATTAAGAATAAAAGAAGGGGTGAAGATGTATGAATTTATTATTAAAAAGAAGCATCATTTTTATTATGGCAGTTTTTATCGTTCTATTATGTGGTTGTGGTAAATCAGATAATAATTCAAATGATAGTTTTGAAAATAAGAAAGAAGTAATTTATAAAAATGATGATATTGAAGTTTGTGTGGTTGATATTTTAGATTCGCCACAGTTTAAATCCCATGAATGGAAGGAAACTAGTGCGACAGATTCAATGATTGAAAACGATATCATTTTTGAAGGAACAATATCATCATTTTACGAAATTGCAATAAATACAGAATGGTTAGATACACCATGTACAATTTATAAAACAATATTAGAAGTTAATGTTAGTTCTGTTATTAAGGATAATCAGAACGAATTAAAGGAAAATGATGTTATTAAAATTGCGGTGAGTGTTTCTTCAAGGCAGTATGATACATATGTAGCCTCATTTGTTCAAGATGAAAAGTATCTTTTTATAGCTTCAAAAGTGTCTTCGTTGGAAAATGATAATCTGCAATTGAAGGAATATTGTGATTATTATATATCATCACCGGTGGATTATATTATGCCTTGTATTGAAGATGAATATTATGTAATTAGAGGAATTATGAACGAATTAGTCTCTGAAAATTCATATTCAATGAGTGAGGTCATTTGTTGTGAAGAAGATGGTGGAATGTTATATGAGCAAGTATTTTATGATGATATTGATACATTATATATTGTTTCAAAAGAAAAGTTCATTACAGAAATAAATTATCTCATAAATAAAAATAATTCTTTATAGCATGATTCAGCTTTTGTTCGTTGTTGAAAGTTCTTCCAAAAGATTGTACTAGAACAAGGTTTGTGTTATTATAATAAAACAAACCTAAAATGTTGTTTTAGATAGTATGGAATCGGAGATAGTGCAAAAAATGAATTATATTGTTCTGGATTTAGAATGGAATCAGGCATCTTTCGAAAGTAGTGCAAAGAAGAAAAAGAAGCTTCTTTATGAGATTATTGAGATAGGTGCAGTAAAATTAAATGAGAGATATCAAAAAATATCAGAATTTCAGTGCTTTATAAAGCCGGTGGTACATAAAAAACTGCAGGCCCATGTAAGGGAACTGTTAGCTTATGATGAGAAAAAGCTGGCGGAAGGATTGTCCTTTCCTAAAGCAATGGACACGTTTTTTGAGTGGTGTGGTGAGAATTATGTGTTTTGTACCTGGGGAAGTGAAGATTTAACCCAGCTTCAGAGAAATTTAGAATATCATAAATTAAAAACATTGGATTTTCCATTGTACTACTATGATATTCAGGGAATTTTTGCACATAACTATCATAAACAGGACGTGTTAGCATTATATAAGGCGGTAGAAGAGTTAGAACTGCCACAGGATTATGAGTATCATATGGCCTTAAATGATGCCAGATATACAGCAATGATTATGGGAAAGATGAATTTAAGTAAAAAGAATTTTCTTTCCTATACCAGTCTTGATTATTATAAAATTCCAAGTAACAGCAAGGAAGAAATCAGTTTATTGCACTTAGAGGGAACCGAGTACATCACCAGAGAATTTCAGACGAAAAAAGAGGCAGCATCAGACAGGAAAGTTAGAAAAATACAATGCTTTTTATGTCAGCAGACACCAAACAAACGGTTACGCTGGTTTCAAAGCAGTCCTACGGTATATTATGCCCTGGCTCAATGTAAGACCCATGGAATGTTGTTAGGAAAGCTGAAATTAAAATCCAGGGAAAGTGGGGGCTATTTTGTGGTCCGGACCGTTACACTGGCGGAGGATGAGGTAGTAAACCGGGTGTTGCAACGATATCAGGAGTTAAAGGAAAAGAGCGAGAATAAACAGGACACATAAAAAGGAGTTGTGGAGTATGAAAAAGGCAAAGTTTATCATTAATCCCTCGTCGGGAAGACAGAATTTTCTAAAAAACATAGAGGGAATCATTGGAAAACTTATTATGGATCAGATTGTAAATCATGTGGATGTATTTTACACAGAGAAACAGGATGATGCGAAAAATGAAGCTATGAACATGAAAAAAGGGGAATATGATTTCGTAGTTGCCATTGGTGGTGATGGGACTTTAAATGAGGTAGTCAATGGCGTAGTATTAGGGGGAAATGAAACCCCCATTGCAGTTATTTCTGCCGGTACCGTAAATGATTTTGCAAATTATTTGTCCCTGCCTCAAGGAATCGATGAATTCTGCGATTTGATAAAGGATTTTAATGTAAAAGAAGTAGACCTTGGAAGAATCAATGATACTTATTTTATGAACGTATTGGCAGGTGGACTTTTATCTGATGTAGGATATAAAGTGCCAAAGGAATTAAAGGCTATTTTCGGAAAAATGGCTTATTATGTGGAAGGTGCCATGGATATTCCGAGAAATTTATTTCATTCTATCCCACTTTCCATCGAAACAGAGGAGTTTTCAGAAGAGTGTGAATGTCTGTTGTTTATCGTAGCCAATTCCCAAAGTGTAGGAGGATTCCGTAATGCGGCACCATTGGCCTCCGTTTCCGATGGCTTGCTGGATGTGTTAATTCTTAAGAAGGTGGAAGTAGGTCAGATATCCAATCTTTTATTAAAAATCGTACAGGGCGACCATATCAACCATCCTAATGTGGAGTATTTCCAGACAAAGAAAATCCATATTAATATTCTTGATGATTCTAAGGTAGTGGTAGATTATGATGGAGAATGTTTTGGAGAATTGCCTGTTACCATAGAAGTAGCTCCAAAAGCAGTGAAAATCCTTGTGCCAAAGAGTGAAGAATAAAGGGGACAGTTTCGTTCTAAAGGATAGTGAAGAAAAATGTGGATAAGTACACAGAAATGCTGGAATAAAAGAATAAGATACCCACAATTTATCCCGAAATTGTGGGTATCTTTGTGGATAAGTGGGATATTTCAAAGAAATAAATGTGGATAAGTCTGTGGTTATGTGATAAAAACCGTGGATAAGTAACGAAATTTTGTTATTTACCCACGGTTTTTTGTTTATAATTAAGCCTTACCAATGTAAGTTATTGTGCTTGGAATGGCTATATCTTCGTTTTCTCCTTAAGAATATGGTATTATGCACACCGTTTCGGTAGATATAATAGACAATAATAAGGAGAATCAAAAGTACAATGGCACCAGCCAGAATAAAGTAACGAACATCAATTTTTTTAATGGCTGCAGTACTTCGTTCTATAAAACTTGGTTCAACTACAGGGTGGTAATTATCATAGGTAATAGGATAGGCTCCTACCACTTTATCCTCATATCTAAGAATCAATGTTCCTTCTCCAATGGTGGAGGAATTGCTGACTACGATTTCCTGTTTTAATGAGGAAACAGGAATGGAGTTTGGAAACAGCAGGGAAACATTGCTATTGTATTCAAAATGAAAAACATCCGGATTAAAAATCTTACCATAATTTTTAAGCAAGATATCTTCACTTTCTGAAATCTGAGTAATATAGGATAAATCTATATTTGGTGATACATAATCATATTCAGAGAAAGAATATTCAAGGATTTTTCTGGTATCATTATAAACCTCATCGCTGTTTGATTTTAAAACCACACTGACAAATTCCTTATCGTCTACTTTGGCATAGGTTACAAGGGTTTTTTGTGCCATTTCCGTAGAACCGGTCTTACCGCCTAATGCCTTAGAATAAAAGAATTCTGAAGTATTAAACATCATCTTATGATGGTTGTACATTGGACGTTCCTCTAAAGTAAGGTTTGTGGCAGGAATGGTGTAATAAGGAGTGGTAATGATTTTACGAAGATGTTCATTTTCGTAGGCTGCCTTTGCAATTAAAGCCATATCGTAAGCACAGATATAGTGATTGTCATCATGTAATCCATGGGGATTTTCAAAATGGGTATTAACTGTTCCAAGTTCTTCTGCTTTTTGGTTCATTAATGCTACAAAAGACTCGATGTCGCCGGCAACATATTCTGCCATAGCATTGGCAGCTTCGTTGGCAGAAGCTAAAAGAATCGCATACAAACAATCCTCTAAATTTAATACTTCTCCCGGTAATAGTCCAATGTTAGAGCCATCTTCCGGTATGGCAGCAACGGCACCTTCGGAAACCGTAAGGCTGTCATCGAAGTTTTCAATCTGTTCAATGGCTACCAGACAGGTCATGATTTTGGTGATACTGGCGGGATAGCGTAAGGAAGTCGCATCTTTTTCATATAATATGGCACCGGTCTTTAAATCCATAACGATAGCGGATTCTGCAAAGATATCCGGTGGAGTTGTAGTACTTTTTATGTTCGTAATTTCAATGTTTTCCGTATCTTCTTCTTTATTTTCTGCATAGACAGAGTGTGGTACTAAGGAAGAAATAAGATATAGAAAACATAGAAGATACACCATACACTTCTTTTTCATAGTAATCCTCCATGTAATATCTCAATAACTTTCCTCATTAAAATATACGATAAATTTCAAAGAAAAGCAATACGAATTCGATATTATTATAATCATGGAAAATAAAAAATGGATGCTGTTTTTTTACCAGTGATGTGTTATTATGGTGATAAAGGAAAAGGTAATATGTGTCAATCAAAAATGTGATAGGAGTTACAAAGGAGAGAATAAAGAGATGGATACACTAATATGGATTTTTGAGATGTTGGTAGGATTCCTTTTGATTGGTGTTGTATTAGCCATACCAATTTGCATTTTGTTGTATTTTATTATAAGTCTGGTGCAATATCTGGTGAAAAAAATTAAGCCGGATAGTGACTGGATAAGAAAATGTGAAAATATAAAAAAAGCGAAAACAAACCTGATTATTTCTTCTTGTATTTTGGCATTGTTCATACTTGGGATAGTAATGCCGATTTTTTGGCTGGTAATTCTATTAGCCATACCGGTTTTCGCTTTAGTATATTTTGTTCTAAGTCTAAAAGAGTACAGGAAGCAGGAAGCAAATCAGGATAACAGCAGAATAGATAGAGAGGATAATCTAAAAAAAGCCAAAAGAAACTTAAGGCTTTCTTCCATGATTTTAGGATTTATAGTTTTGATTATTGTTTCATTGATTTATGCGTTTAGTCAGGAATTATTTTATATGTAGGGGGATGGTATTATGAAGGATAAGACATTTTACAGGGTGATTCAGATTATATTGCTTCTTGGAATGATAAGTACTACGGCATTGGTAATTTATACCATATATCTGCGGAACCATTGTTCCATTATTACTTATATTGCAAATGAGGCTTAAATGTAAGAAAAGGGTGAAAGAAAAAGGATGGATAAACTATGAAGAAAATACATAAACAAATTATAATCATTGTTTTGCTTATCACTACTTTTGTTTTATTAGATTTGGGAATTTATCTGATTTTCACCAGAAGATGCATGAGTGATAATAGTGAGGGAATGCAGGCAAAATCCATAGAGCTAAATGAATATCTTCCTTTTGAAGAAGATTCTCAGGTTGTAAAAATAGATTCAGAAATGAAACTATCCGGGGATTTGCCTGTCATAGATGGTGCTGCTGCATTATATCCCGTATGTTCCGGCATGGTATATGCTTTGTATCCGGAGGAAAGTGTAAATTTTGATGGACAGGATTTTTCCAAAGAAAGCGCATTGCAGATGAATAATACGAGAGGTGCCTATAAAGGTATCGTGGATGGGGATGTTGACCTTATTATTTGTGCAAAACCATCCCAGGAGCAGCTTGATTATGCAAAACAACAAGGAGTTACATTAAATATGGTTCCTATAGGTAAGGAAGCCTTTGTGTTTATTGTGAATGCCAAAAATCCGGTGTCGGACTTGAGCGTGGAGCAGATAAGAGGTATCTATAATGGAACTTATACCAATTGGAAACAACTTGGAGGGGAAAATGAATTAATAGCTGCCATGCATAGGAATGAGGGAAGTGGAAGCCAGACGGCTATGTTGTCCTTTATGAATGGAGAAAAAATGGTGGTGGATTATGACAGTTTCATTGGCAGTGCCATCGGTTTTTCTTTCCGTTTCTATGTGGAGGGCATTGTAGAAAATGGAGGAGTGAAAATGCTTTCCGTCAATGGAGTCTATCCCAATGAGGAAAATATAAGAAATGACAGTTATCCTATTGTAAGTAATTTTTACGCAGTTTATAGGGAAGATAATGATAATCCAAATATTCCAGTGTTAATTGAATGGCTTCTATCTTCAGAGGGGCAGAAAATGATAGAAGAAACAGGTTATGTTGGAGTGAACGTGGCAGAAACCGAAGAATAAACAGAATAAGTGTTACTGTACACACAGCACCAAAACATTTACTGTTTTGGTGCGTAAGAATATGATTCAGGTGTTCGCAGGCTCCTTTTGCGAAGCAAAACTTTAAATGAGCCTGCGAATCGTTACTGTTCACGAGATACGAGTGTACAGTAACGAATAAGTAGATATTTCTAATAAAAGCATAACATGAAAAAGAAGACGTTTTATTAATGAATGCAGTTTCCTTGGTACCAGATTTAAAAACCGGACTTAAGGAAGGCAGTTCATATACTGATAAAACGTCTTCTTTGGTTACTGCTCACACGTGTACAGTAACCTTTTTTCTATATTAACCGTGGGTTTTTTTGATTACTTTCAATCTGGTAAATTCTTCTCTTTCCTTTTCTTCCAATGCATTTGTAATGGAAGTTACCAGTTCCGTATAACGGGGAATGGTAATGTTCTGTAAGGCATTGGCACGTTTCTGGGTTTTCTTGATGGAAGTTGCCAGTCGGATGGCGGAATTTTCCACCATGGAAAGCCGGATGGTTAATAATTTTACTTTTTCAAAGTGCTTATAGGCAATATCCAATGAAGCAGAAGTTCCATGAAGGGAGTAAGGTAACAAATCGGATGGTTTGTTATATTCTACCAGTGGAATTTCTGTACCCATAATACTTCTGGATTTTATGACAATGTTATCATCAATAGGAATGGTATAGCAGATTTCTTCTACATTATGAATTCCCATTTTGATGTTGGCACGCTGAAGTGCCTTGTAGGCTTCAGAAAAGGTTGCATCGATTTCGGACTGAATATCCTTTGCCTGTTCAATCAAATCCATCAGTTCTTTAATTAATATATTTCGTTTTTTATCCATCAGCTCATACCCTTGTTTTGCAAGAGCTAAGGAGTTTTTGGCTAAAATCAGATTCCCTTTGGTGGGGAAGGTATTTGGATCCATAGCAATCGTTCCTTTCCTTTACCTATTTAGCAGAATCCTCTGTTTTTGGGTAGTATTCATCCAGAATCTTAGTGTCAATACGGTCTAATTCTTCTCGTGGAAGAATATGAAGCAGTTTCCAGCCCAAATCCAATGTTTGAATCATGCTGCGGTTTTCGATGACAGACTGGCAGATAAATTCTTTTTCGAAAGCTTCACCAAAGGCAAGGTATTTTTTATCAATCGGTGATAATTCATCCTCACCGATAACGGATGCCAAAGCTCTGGCTTCTCCAACCTTTGCATAAGAAGAGAAAAGCTGATTCGCAAGGTCCTGATGGTCCTCTCTGGTAAAGCCTTTTCCGATACCATCCTTCATCAGACGGGACAAAGATGGTAAAACATTAATTGGAGGATACACTGCTTTTTGGTGTAAAGAACGTTCCAAAACAATCTGTCCTTCTGTAATATATCCTGTTAAGTCAGGGATTGGGTGGGTAATATCATCGTTTGGCATGGATAAAATCGGAATCTGGGTAACAGAACCCTTCTTACCTGCCACAATACCTGCACGTTCATAAATAGTAGCAAGTTCACTGTATAGATATCCCGGATAACCTTTTCTGGATGGGATTTCACCTTTCGAAGAAGAAACCTCACGCATGGCTTCTGCAAAGGAAGTCATATCCGTTAAGATTACCAGTATGTGCATACCCTTTTCAAAAGCAAGATATTCCGCAGCGGTTAAAGCTACTTTTGGGGTAATCAGTCTTTCTACCACCGGGTCGTTGGCAAGATTTAAATACATGACAACGTGGTCCATGGCACCACTTTCTTCAAAAGTACGTTTGAAAAAGTCGGCAACATCATATTTTACACCCATGGCAGCAAAAACGATTGCAAAATCTTCATCAGAGTTATCACCTAAAGATGCCTGTTTTACGATTTGGGCAGCCAGCTGGTCATGAGGAAGACCATTTCCGGAGAAAATAGGAAGTTTTTGTCCACGAATCAATGTAGTTAAGCCATCAATGGCAGAAATACCGGTATGAATATAATTTCTAGGGTATTCTCTTGCTACAGGATTTAAAGGTTTTCCATTTACATTTACCTTTTGTTCCGGCACGATGGGACTTAGTCCATCCAAAGGCTGGCCAATTCCATTAAATACACGTCCTAAGATATCAGGAGATAAATCCAGTTCCATAGGATGCCCTGATAAACGGCTTTTTGTATTATTAAGGGACATATTTTCTGTACCTTCAAATACCTGAACCACAGCTCTTTCATCATATAATTCTATAATTCGACCTAATTTTTTCTCTTTATTTTCGACTGTAATTTCTACAATTTCTTCAAAGGAAGCATTTTGGACCCCGTCTAAAACCACCAAAGGCCCGTTGATTTCATCAAGTCCTAAATATTCGATTGCCATAGTTATCCTCCTTATTATTTTTCACATTATTTGTTCATTTTACATTACTTTTATAAAATATTATAGTTTCGCAGTTAATAATTTTTCACCTTGTTTAAACATAACGATTTTTCACAGTATTGTAAAATTCATCGATTTGTCCGAAATATTCATCTAGTAAATGAAGCTGGTCGTTTGCCACATCATATTTGATAGAAGTAATCTTTTCGAAAATTCCTTGTTCTTTCAGGACAGAAATCGGAAGACTATGAGCAATCAAAGCCTTACATTTATCAAATAAATATAAAATAATCTGCATCATTTTAAGCTGCTTTTCCAGTGGTACATAGGTATCACTTGGATGATAAGCATTTTGCTGCACAAATCCTAAACGAATGACCTTAGCAATTTCCAATACCAGTTTCTGGTCGTCAGGAAGTACATCACTACCAATCAATTTTACGATTTCATTTAACTTGCTTTCCTCATTTAAAAGTGCAAGTATCTGATTTCTGCAGGTAATGAAATCTTCCCCTACATTTTCACGGTACCAAGGAGCTAAGTCTGTTAAATATTCGCTATAGCTGGTAAGCCAGTTAATGGCAGGGAAATGTCTGGCATAAGCTAAAGCCTTATCCAAAGCCCAGAAACAACGAACGAAACGTTTTGTATTCTGGGTAACAGGTTCTGAAAAGTCACCACCCTGAGGAGAAACCGCACCAATGATGGAAACAGAACCTTTGGTATGATTTAGATTTTCCATGTATCCAGCACGTTCATAGAACTTAGAAAGTCTGGAGGCAAGATAAGCCGGGAAACCTTCTTCCGCAGGCATTTCTTCCAAACGTCCGGAAAGCTCTCTTAAGGCTTCTGCCCATCTGGAAGTAGAGTCTGCCATGATGGCAACGTGATATCCCATGTCACGATAATATTCTGCTAAGGTGATACCGGTGTAAATACTAGCCTCTCTGGCAGCCACGGGCATATTAGATGTATTGGCAATCAATGCAGTTCTTGCCATCAATGGATTACCGGATTTCGGGTCTACCAGTTTTGAAAAGTCTTCGAGAACCTGAGTCATTTCGTTTCCACGTTCTCCACAGCCGATATAAATAATAATATCCGCATCACACCATTTTGCAAGCTGATGCTGGGTCATAGTTTTACCGGTTCCGAAACCTCCCGGAATAGAAGCAGTACCACCCTTTGCAATCGGGAACAGAGTATCTAAGATTCTCTGACCGGTGATAAGAGGCATGGAAGCCGGGTAACGGGTTTTGGTAGGTCTTGGAACACGAATCGGCCATTTCTGCATCAATCCAATGGAATGTTCCACGCCGGCCGCATCCGTAACAATCACTAAGGTGTCTTTTAAGGTGTATTCTCCATTAGGTGCAACGAAGGTTACGGTACCGGAAATGTTTGGAGGTACCATGGATTTATGCACAATGGCGGTGGTTTCTACCGTAGTGGCAATAATGGTTCCACCTTCCACAAGTTCCCCTTCCTTTACCTTAAGGGTAACATCCCATTTCTTTTCCATATCCAGAGAATCTACACTGATACCTCTGGATATAAAGGCACCCTGGGACTCTTTAATACGGTCCAAAGGACGTTCAATACCATCGAAAATATTACTGATAATACCAGGGCCTAAGGTGACGCAGATAGCATCTCCTGTGGCTACCACTTCTTCTCCCGGCTTTAATCCTGTGGTTTCTTCAAACACCTGAATGGTAGTAGTATCTTTGGTAAGGGCAATGACCTCCCCTACTAACTGTTCCTTTCCAACCAATACCATTTCAGACATCTTAAATCCGGTGTTTCCCTTTAAGTAAATAACGGGACCGTTGATACCATAAATGATTCCTTTCTTTAACATAAAAGTATCCCTCCGCTTTTTTGTTCTTTTTGCTCGGAAATCTTAGTGGCAAAGGATTCGTCGATTAAGATGTTCTTTTCCGTAATGATTGCACGGATACCACCAAAAAATTCTTCGGTACTAATGGTTATTGTTTTTCCTGATTTTTTCTCCAAATCCTCTTTTAAGGAAGCATCGGAAGGGTCAATATAAATCATAATCTCGTTTCCGTTACTGAAATCTACGGCAGATTTAATCAGTTTTAAAAGATAAGCTTCATATTCCGGAGTTTCTTTATAGGCAGATAACTTATTTTTTACCAGTTCAAAAAGTTTATCTGAAAGTTCCCCGTTCTTTTTGCTGACTGTCATTTTTGACTCTAACATAGCCTGTGAAATTGCTTTATTTTTTTCACGTTCTATTTTTGCATACTGGTATTCGTATTCTGCTATGTTTCTTTGTTTTATTTCTTCTTCATGAATTTTAATGATTTTATCAATATCCTGCTGATATTCCTCAATCAAGGCTTCACTTTGCTGGGTAGCATCTTCGATGGCAGCCTGTGATATATGTTCCAGTTTTTCTTCTAGTGTCATGAGTTTACCTCCTGAATTATAACTTTAATCCAATGGCTTCATTTACATAAGAAGTAATGAAGTCTGCCTTACGACCTGTACCATGACGGTCAGGAATTTCTACAATGAGAGGCTGCTTCCGGTTTAGTTTTACATCATCAATGATTTCAGGGAAAAGTCTGCTGAATTTTTCCGTCAGCAGTACAATTCCAATGGATTTATCGGAAAATGCACGGGTAAGTGCTTCCTTTAATTCTGCCTCTTCATGAACAACGGTTCCTTCGATTCCAGCCAGTCTTAGTCCGGTGTAAGTATCCACATTGTCACTAATCAAGTACATACGCATAAGTATTTCCCCATTCTTATAGTCTACCAAGAATCATGAAAGAGATAATTAAGCCATACAAACAAACACCTTCTGCAAGACCAACATAAATTAAGGATTTACCTAATAATGAAGAGTCTTCGCTGATTGCGCCAAGAGCCGCAGAAGCAGCAGAGGAAACGGCGATACCACCACCCACACAGGAAAGACCAACAGCAAGACCTGCAGCAAGGTAACCAAGACCAACAGCAGAACCTGCAGCAGCGGTTTCTTCCGTAGCTGCGAAAGCAGGAGTAGAGCTAAGCATTACGATAGAAGCCAAAATCATGGTTGAAAAGAAGAAAAATAAATTAGTTGCAAGAGTTAGTTTATAACGTTTTTTCTGGTCTTTTTCCTTATTCTTTGAAGTAAGAAGAAAACTTCCAAATGGAATCACAATGCTAAGCAATAATGCAACGATAAAAGTAATTTGTGTTAAAGTGTTCATGATAAATATCCTCCTTAATGAAACATAAATTTATAATGATCTGGGGTCGAAAGGTATTTGGACCCCATGATATCTATAGCTTTCATGAAAAAGTATGAACTATTATAATTTTTCTGAAAATTTTATGAGTTCTCTTTTTTGACGAAAAATGGCTTAAATACTTTTCCCGTACCTTTATAGAAACGGCTGAATAATTCATAATATTCCAGACGAAGTACCTGAATACCTACAATAAGTCCTTCCATACCGCAGACAAACAGGTTGCCAAGAACCACTACAAGCCAGTTAGGAGAACCGCCATTTTCGGCACCTGCAAGCATTAATACGACTTCCATCATTGCCGCATGGCTAACTGCGAAAGCACCGATACGAACAAAGGAAAGGGTATTGGAAAAATAGCTTAACATAATTTCAAACAGTTCAAAAAACATCTGAACGAAAAACATTCCCTTTTCCTTAGGGAAAATTTCTGCTTTCTTTTCAATGGCAGCCATAATCGGCTCCTTGAAAGCAATCATAATCAAAGGAATAACAAACATTACAACTAAAACAATGGTCGCAGGAAGCGGATTGCTGGTCATATAAAGTACAATGCAAAGTACAAGGGCACCGTAAAAGACAAGTCCTGCCACACCGTTTGCATCAAAAAAGATGCTTTCTGTATCCCTGGCTTTGATACCATTGATAATATGAAATACCATGGTTAATAAAGTAAGTCCCATACCAAAGGCAATGGTAACAATAAATACAGTGTTTAAATTACCAATCAAAGGAATCTGGGTCATATGCGACATAGGGCGTAACCATATGGCATCTATGACATTCTCAAATCCAAAGACGCTTCCAAAGAGGAAACCGAAAATGGTAGAAAAGATACCAGCAAAACTTATGACTGCGGCAAGGTCCATTTTCTTAAATTTATAAAGCAAAAATCCACCTATCACAAGGAAAAGTCCCTGCCCAACGTCTCCGAACATGACACCAAAAATAAAGGCATAGGAAATGGCAACAAAAATCGTTGGGTCAAATTCATTATAGGCTGGGATACCATACATTCTAAGAAGTAGTTCAAAAGGTTTAAAGAATTTAGGATTCTTCAGCCTTGTTGGGGTTGTGGCGAAACGTTCCTTAAAATCATCGTCCACAAAATAAATCAAATCTGCATCTTTGGATGCTTCTTTTTCAAATTTCTCAAAATCAGATTTACCCATCCAGCCGCAAAGAATGTAAAATACCTGGTTATTTTCCTTGGTACAGGCTGCCAGTCTGCGGACATCAAAGGTTTCGTTCAGGGTAGAAAGTGTCTTATAAGCGGCAAGTAAATTTTCCTGATTACTTCCTAAAATAGAAAGTATGTTATTTGAAATAAGGCCAATGGACTGATTTATTCCATCTATTTTTTCATTAATCTGTTCATAGGCCTGGGCCGGTGTACCCTGATATTCATCTGGGATATATACCCTCTCAAAATGCAGGGAAGAATAAATCGCATCCGTCTGGTCTTTTTGTGATGCCGGAAGGAAGTACACACCCCACACATAATCGCTGTCGCTGTCGCATTCAAAGAAAATCGCATCATTATTTTCAATCACATATTTGCTGAAAGCAGAAAAATGTTCATGAGGAATGCGTCCAAAACGGAATTTTATAAAATGAAAATCTAAAATTTTATCAATATCATATTGTAGTTTCCGGAAAGGTTCGATTTTATCTAATAATTCTTCCTGTTTTTTTAGTTCGGTTAAAAGTTCTTCTTTCTGCGCTTCTAAAGAAGTAATTTTAGCACAAATATCATCCAGAACCTTAAGGCTTTCGTCTTTATTAAGAGTCTTTGAAGTTTTGCCTGCATCCGGAATTTTGGCAATATAGTCTTTTAAGACAGCTACCTTTTCTTTGTAAGGATTTACTTCAACTAAAGGTTTTAATGTAGTAACTCCACTTAATTCCACCATGGCATTTTCCAGGTGGATATCATATTTTGTAAGATATCGCTCCACTGTCTGGTCAATGGTGTATTTAGGACCAGTCAGGGTAACGAAGGTCATTTTTTCTATCATAATCTTTGTCCTCCGTCCTTCACATATTCTAGGATTTCATTTGGCGGTAACTGATAGCGGATACATTCCAAGGCTGTAGTTAGTGTATGAATTTCTACAGACTTTTGATATAAAAATTTCAAGATACAGGCAATGGAATAAGGATTTTTCCGTAGCTGGCTTCCATGTATCTTAGATAAAATAATTTCAGCTGCATTATCCAAATGGTCCGTAAAGACAGGCAGATATTTACCATAAGCTGTCTTTGACAATATATCATCTAATTCAGCCGGAGAGGAAGCCTCAACCAAATGTTGCAGCTGTGACTTACTCAAGTGGGTACAAATCGGGATAATATGAGAATATATAACGGAAGATGGCATTTGAAAGAAATGTTTCATCCGGTAAATCCAGCATATATTCATTAAATCAATTTCTGCACCAATCATTCCACGTATGTTTTTTTGTTCCGAGCCATTTAAATATTTCTTCTGGTATTTCCAGTAAGTTTTGTAAAAAAATAAATCCAATGCAGATTCCATCTCAAATAAATGGTCATTATCCGCCGGTATGTTTATTAGTATGTCATAATAAATGGTACCGCTAAGGCACTGGATAAATTCCGGCATAGTTGGCGCATCCAATAGCTGTTGTGGGTTAATGGAGGTATGGTTTATGAAAAAGTCCTGAAATACCTTCGCATCAAACTCAAACAAATCCGGGTCAATGGCACAACGCAGACATTCCTTGATGGCGTCAATTTCAAAACGTAAAAAGAAAATATCTAAAAATGACCGGGTTTTTAAGTCTACAAATTTATATATTTTAAGAAAATCCATATATTTTGAATAAGTTAACATAGACTCTATGGTGCCTCTATGAAGACTTGATTCATCAATATGGGTAAAAATTTCTTTATAATCGTAAATATTCTTAATATAGGAAACAAATTCAGCTGTAGAATGCAAAGAACAGATTTTTACGATATCTTCCGCATTCATTAACTGGCTTTCCATGGATTTTATTTTGGTAGAAATGGCACTATATTTAAGCAATTTGGTCATCATATAGCAGCACCTTCCAAAATAGTGGCTACAATCTTATCGGACATACGTTCAAGCTCTGCATCATTAATAAGATTCAATGCATTTAGCTGTTTTTCAGTGTCAGCCTGCAGCTTTTCTTTATTTCTCGCAATTTCAGAGTCCGTTTTTGCTTTTAAAGCGGCAACCTTTTCGTCCAGATTTTTCTTGGATTCTTCTTCTAATTGTTGTAACTTATCTTTCTTTTCCTGGTCTAAGGTAGATTTATAGGAGTGGGCGTGTTCCATAATACGATTTGCCTTTTCTTCAATCTCGGCCAAGGTTTCTAATAACTTTTCCATAAAAAAGCCTCCTATATTTTAATGTTCTATGATACCTACGAATTGCTACGCACTTTGTGGTATCATTATATTTATGGCTATTACTTAGGATACTACAAAATTTAAAAAAGTAAATATGTTTTTTTAGAAAATTTTAATTTAGGACAAGAGAATGTGGATGGTTTGACACAGGGGAGAAAATGTGATACCTTAAGGAAAAAATGAATCGTTACAACAAAGTGGAGGAAGTTATGAGACTTAGAAATGTGAAGGGTTCCAGAGAGACCATTGCGGCGAGTGAATTTACCATAAATGAGCCAAATCAGTTTAAAGGGAACTGGAAGAAAGAAGTGTTTGGAAATGAAAATCCGATTCATATAGAGATTGGTATGGGAAAGGGTAAATTTATCATGGAACTTGCTGCCATGAATCCGGACATTAATTATATAGGAATCGAAAAGTATTCCAGCGTACTGGTTCGTGCCATTGAAAAAAGAAAAGAACAGGAACTTTCCAATGTTATCTTTATCCGAATGGATGCAGAAAACATTGAAGAGGTATTTGAAGAAGGGGAAGTGGACCAGATTTATCTGAATTTTTCTGACCCATGGCCCAAAGACCGCCATGCTAAGAGAAGACTTACCAGTAAGGAATTTTTTAGCCGGTATCATCATATATTAAAACAGGATGGATTGGTTATTTTTAAAACAGATAATAAGGACTTGTTTGACTTTTCTTTAGAACAGATTCCATTAGCAGGCTGGAAGTTAGAGTATTATACTTATGACCTGCACCATAGTGAATATGTAGAAGGAAATGTTATGACAGAGTACGAAACCAAGTTTGTGGGAGAAGGAAAACCGATTTGTAAGCTGGTAGCATATCGGTAATTAGTAGTTTAGATTTTTGTGTCTATGGAGGACGATGGTTGAAAAAATGGAGATAGGAGTAAAATAGTGAAGAAGAAGACGAAACTTCGAATTAATGCATTTACCTATCAGAAAAGAAAATTATTAAAACCAGTGAAACAGTCGTATCAATCAATAGAAGAAATAAAAAAGATATTAAATGGAAAATAAAAAAGGATGGTTTTTGTATGCGAACTCTTGAATCACGTTCTTACGCACCAAAACAGCAAGTGTTTTGGTGCTGTCTGCACAGTAACACGATTCATCTTCCATGTTTTTGGCTTGTTTACAGGGCTTTTGGTGTAATTTTTAAAAAAATTCGAAAAATTTCGAAAAAATTTAAAAAAAGGTGTTGACATTTATAAAACAATCATATATAATCAATCTTGCGTTAGAGATAACGGGTTGGAAATTAGATAATAAGCGCTTCTAGCTCAGTTGGTAGAGCACCTGACTCTTAATCAGGGTGTCCAGAGTTCGAGCCTCTGGAGGCGCACTCAAAGTACTTTTTTGGCGACATGCGAGCGTTGGGAAAGTGCTTTTTTTGTTTGTCAGGAAGTGTTGGTATCTTGAAAATGAAAAGTAAGTATGTGCGTAATTTTTTATCTGATTCCAAGGAAGAACAATTGTAACTGTTCACGTGTGAACAGTTACGAACAATTCGAAAAAATGAAAAAGAAGGTGCAAAATGGAGAAAAAAGAAGTTGGATTTTCAAGTAAACTTGGATTTATTTTAGCTGCGGCAGGTTCTGCGGTAGGCTTGGGGAATATATGGAGATTCCCTCATTTGGCGGCAAAGTATGGTGGAGGTACATTTTTAATTGTATACCTGATTCTGGTAGTTACCTTTGGATTTTCTTTGATGCTGACAGAGATAGTAATTGGTAGAAAGACAAGAAAAAGTGTGTTATTTGCTTTTAAAGAATTACATCCTAAATGGGGATTCTTAGGGATTTTAGCAGCCATTGTTCCGGTTATTATTTTTCCATATTACTGTGTGATTGGTGGCTGGGTAACAAAATATACTGCGGTTTATCTTACCGGAGGAGCCGGGGCAGCAGCAGAAGGAGATTATTTTAATTCTTTTATCAGTACTACGGGAGAACCGTTAATCTGGATGCTGGCATTTTTAATCTTAACTTTTGTTATTGTATTATTAGGGGTACAAAAGGGAATTGAAAAGGCAAGTAAAGTGATGATGCCGATTCTTTTAGTATTTTCTATATTCCTGTTGGTATATGTATTAATGCAGCCGGGGGCAACGGATGGAATTCGTTATTATTTTCAGTTTGATATGGATAAATTGACGAAGGAAGCTGTATTTGCCGCCATGGGACAGATGTTTTATTCTATGTCGCTTGGTATGGGAATTATGATAACCTATGGTGCACATTTAAATGAAAAGGAAGATGCAGAAAGTACTGTAAGAAGTGTAGAATTGTTTGATACAGGAATTGCATTTTTATATGGTCTTATTATTATCAGTGCAGTGTTTGCGTATTCCAATGATATTGACAGCACTTTGTCCAGTGGACCAAGTCTGATGTTTATTACCTTGCCTAAGGTGTTTGAAGGAATGAAGGGTGGAGCTTTCATTGGCGGATTGTTTTTCTTCCTGGTATTGTTTGCAGCCCTTACTTCTTCTATTTCAATTATGGAAACCATTGTTATGTGGATACAAGAGAAGTTTAATATGGGAAGAATTAAAGCCTGTATTCTGGTTGGAATTTTCGGAGCAGTTGCAGCAATTCCTTCTTCTTTAGGATTCGGGGTATTAAAGAATGTAACACCATTAGGATATGGATTACTGGATTTCTTTGATTATGTCAGCAACAGCCTGATTATGCCTGTAGTGGCATTCTTAACCTGTGTTTTTGTGGGTTATGTAATGAAACCGGAGAATCTTATCAAAGATATTAAACCGGAAGGTAAGTTTAAAAGTGAAAAATTATATGTTGTTATGATAAAATATCTTGCACCGGTGTTTACGCTAATTATTTTGGTTACCAATATTCTTGGATAATTGCTATGCAAGCATAAAAATCTGTTTTTTAGTTACATGATACCTACGAATTGCTCCGCACTTTGTGCTTTCGCAATTCTAAAACATTCGAAATCCGCCCTATCGGGCTACTTTCTCATGTTTTGCGGGTCCCAAAGTCATATTTTTTTATGCAAGCATAAAAAATATGACCTTTTGACCCTGGTACCATTGTATTAAATTTTATACTTGAAATATCGGAGAAAGATGTTATAATGCAAAAAGACATTTGTCTTTCAGAGAAAGACATTCTGAGAGAATTTTGAAATTCAAGGGAAGCCGGAGGCAGTGGCTTAAGGATAGGTTCCCATTATAGACAGTTTTATGGAGGAAGAAACATATTATGAAGAAAGTAGTTAAGTTTGGTGGTAGTTCTCTTGCAAGTGCACAACAGTTTAAGAAGGTTGGAGATATTATCCGTAGTGATGAAGCTCGTAAGTTTGTTGTGCCATCTGCTCCGGGAAAGAGATTTGACAGTGATACAAAGGTAACTGATATGTTATATCAATGTTACGCAGTTGCCCAGGAAGGCAAGAAGTTCGATGATTTATTAAAGAAGATTAAAGAGCGTTACGATGAAATCATCAATGGTTTAGGTCTTTCTTTATCTTTGGAAGAGGAATTTAAGGTAATCAAAGAACAGTTTAAGGCTAAGGCTGGTTCTGATTATGCAGCATCTCGTGGTGAATACTTAAATGGTATTATCATGGCAAATTACCTTGGATATGAATTTATTGATTCTGCTACCGTTATTTTCTTTAAAGAAGATGGAACTTTCGATGCAGATAAGACGAACGAAGTATTAGGAAAGAGATTAGAAAACGTAGAAAGAGCAGTAATTCCTGGTTTCTATGGTGCTTATGAGAGTGGTGTGGTTAAGACTTTCTCAAGAGGTGGTTCTGACGTAACTGGTTCTATCGTAGCGAAGGCAGTAAGAGCTGATTTATATGAAAACTGGACAGATGTATCCGGATTCTTAGTTGCAGACCCAAGAATCATTGATAAGCCGGAAGTCATCCAGACCATTACTTATAAGGAACTTCGAGAATTATCTTACATGGGTGCAACAGTTCTTCATGAAGATGCCATCTTCCCTGTTCGTAAGGAAGGAATTCCTATTAATATTAAGAATACTAATGCACCAGAAGACCCAGGTACAATGATTGTAGAATCTACCTGTAAGTTACCTAAGTATACTATTACTGGTATTGCTGGTAAGAAGGGATTCGTTTCTGTTAATATTGAAAAGGATATGATGAACTCTGAAATTGGTTTTGGTCGTCGTGTGCTTCAATCATTCGAAGACCATGGAATTTCTTTTGAACATGTTCCTTCTGGAATTGATACTATGACTGTTTTTGTACATCAGGAAGAATTTGAAGGAAAAGAACAGCAGGTATTAGCAGAAATTCATAGATTGACTCAACCGGATTCTATTGATATTGAACCAAATCTTGGCTTAATCGCAGTCGTAGGTCGTGGTATGAAGTCCAACCGTGGTGTGGCAGCTCGTATTTTTGCGGCTCTTGCTCATGTAAACGTAAATGTTAAGATGATTGACCAGGGTTCTTCTGAGTTAAATATTATCATTGGTGTGGATAATCGTGATTTTGAAGCTGCAATTAAGGCTATTTATGATATTTTTGTAACAGTGCAGTTGTAAGAGGAAATGCTTACTGTTACTACATGAACAAAAGTGATTTATGTGCTTGTGTAGTGGCTGTTTTTAGGATATTTTTTGAATAATTGAGTGTATCATACACATACTAAAAAGACTTAAAAGAGAAATCTTTTGGGTCTTTTTTATTATGTTTAAAAGATAGAGGATGTGACAGAAGTTGAAGGAAGATAAGAAAATAGAGGATGTAACAGAAGTTATGGAAACGGGAAATGGGAAAATAGGAAATGCAAAAGAGGATATAAAAATCGAATATGATGATAGGAATCAGTTGGTGGGGGGAATCTCGGAAAGTCTTTCTTATAATATTGAGTTTATTAAGGGGGTATTTCGGGGAGATAAGGATATTGTTATGAAGGAATTGTGTAGTGGGGGCGGAAATTCTTTTTTTGTGCTTTATGTAGATGGTTTGACGGATGGCTTTATGGTGGAGCGGTCTGTGATTCAGCCTTTGCTTAGGTATGAGGGAGAATGGGGAGAGCAGGTGGAGAAAAGTTGTTTAAGCACCATTGATTTCTCGAAGCAGGAGACCATGCAGGATGCCTTGGTACAGGTTACGTCTGGAAATGCGGCATTGTTTTTGGATGGTGTGGGGCATTGTGTTACGATTTCTTCAAAAAAACTGCCTTTGCGTGGTGTGGGAGAGGTAGAAAAAGAGAATTCCATGCGGGGGCCAAGGGATTGTTTTGATGAGGGAATCCGTACTTCTACGGCTTTGATTCGAAGAAGAATCCGGGATACAAAGCTGCGTGTGGAACAGGGGAAAATGGGGGAGCGTTCTTATACGGACTATGCGGTACTTTATTTGGAGGATGTGGCAAAGGACAGCCTGGTGCAAAGGGTAAAAAAGGATTTGGAGTCTTTTGAAATTGATGGAATACTGGATGGGGGAATGGTGGAGCAGTTGATTGAAAAAAAGTGGTACTCCCCATTTCCAACTTTGCAGAGTACACAAAGACCGGATAAGGCGGCCTCTGCCATTATGGAGGGCAGGGTGGTGATTTTGTTTGATAATTCACCGGAATGTCTGATTGCACCGGCTACTTTTAATACGTTTTTTCAGGCGGCGGATGATTATTATTCCAGATTTATGGTGGCTGGTTTTGCCAGAATATTACGATATATTGCGGCGGTGATTGCCATTGGGTTTCCGGGGTTTTATGTGGCGGTTAGTACGTTTCATAATCAGGTGTTGCCTACGGATTTGGTATTAAAAATTGCCAAGGCTAGGGAAACGGTTCCTTTTCCTATCCTGATGGAGGTTCTTATGATGGAAATTGCCTTTGAACTTCTGAGGGAGGCTGGAATCCGGCTTCCGGGGCAGATGGGAAATACCATAGGTGTGGTGGGTGGTTTAATCGTGGGACAGGCAGCAGTGGAGGCAGGGTTAGTCAGTACCATTGTGGTGATTGTGGTGGCACTGACTGCCATTGCTTCTTTTGCGATACCCAATGAGGCTTTTGCCCAGGCGTTCCGATTGCTGAAGTTTTTGTTTATCCTTGCAGCAGGTGTTTTGGGTCTCTATGGTTTTTTCCTGGGACTTTTGGTTCTTGCCATACATTTAAGTGGGTTTGAAAGTTTTGGAGTGCCTTATATGATGCCGGCAGTGTCCGGGAAGTATGAGCCGAAAGAGGATAAAAAAGATTTTGTTTTAAAATATCCGATTTGGGATTTAAGAAAAAGACCGGTCTTCGCAAGACCAAAGGAGAAAACCAGATTAAAACGGCGAGAAAAATAAAAGGAAAAGGAAAGAAAAAATGGAAGAGAAACAGTTGGTATTACGTCAGACGAAACGAATGATTTTTATGGAATTGTTTTCTTTGGCTGCATTTATTATGCCATACATTGTTACTTTATATGGTGGAAAAAATGGAATTTTTGTATTGCTGATAGGATTGGTATTGTTACTCCTTTTTGGGACTTATTTTTGTGTCATTTCCAATTTGTTTCCAGAAGGATATGAGGTGTGGCTGAAAGAGAATCGGGATGTATTTTTTGGTAGAGTAATTGGAGTAATTTATGGGGTGCGTTTTTTTCTTCGTGGTGTTTTTGCGGCAGAGTATTTCGCTGCACTTACTAAAAAATACCTGCTTCCGAAGGGGAGTAGCCTTTTGATTTTACTTTGCCTTTTTGGAGTGATTTTATTTGCCAACTACGGCGGATGGATGAAAAGGGCGAAAACCCTTGAATTTCTGTATTGGTGGATGGTGTTCCCATTTTTACTTATTTTATTTTTGGGAATTTGGCAAATTTCATGGGATAAAGTAGCACCAGGGGGAGATTTTTCGATTTCTATGGGCTTTGGTGGAGGATGGGAACTATTTTGTATGTTTTTGCCCTGCGAGTTTTTGTTGTTATCCCTTCCTCATACGAAAGGAAAAGGACGGGCAAGAGGATTGTTGGGAGTATTTTTTCTGATTACGGTTTTTATGTGTGGTATTTACCTGGTTACCATGGGTACTTTAGGAGAAAATCTGACTTTAATGACACTTTGGCCGGGATTTCAGAGTCTTTCTTTTATTCCTCTTCCGGGAGGATTTTTGCAAAGATTTGAATTGTTTCTTTTATTGTTCTGGATGCTTGGAATGTTTGCGTTGATGGGTGCATACTCCTTTTATGGTGCAAAAATGTTTTCTATTTTAGTTCCTAAGTGGAAGGAGTTTAAGATAGAAATCTTGTTTTTGGTGCTGGTACTTTTATTTGCCAGCAATGGTAGTAAACTTAAGGATTCATATGAAGTTTATATGATGTATATGAGGTATGTGGATGTAATTTTAGCGGTGATTCTTCCACTTATTGTTTACGGCAGAAAACGGAAGAAGGAGGGACAAATGGGATGAAAAAGGAATTGGTTGTTATGATTTTGATTTTTTGTCTGACTGGCATTTTCGGAGGGGCCAGGGACATTGAAGATGAAAATTATGTTTTGGTTCTGGGAATTGATGAAAATGCCCAGGGTGGGTATCTCCTTACTTATCTTTACCAGGATGGTACGAAGGAGGAGAAAAAGGTGCTTTCTTTCAAGGGGGATGATTTTACTGAAATTGAAAAACAGTATGACAAAACGGCATATAAAAATTTGGAGCTTGGGCATATTAAGGCGGTTTTGATTGGGGAAGAGTTGTTAAAAGAAGAAAAGAAACAGAAGCTGTTAGAGGAATTGTTGAATGAGGATATCCCTTATCTTTGCTATGTTTATCAGACAGAAAGTGCAAAAAAAATTTTGGAAAAGGAGGCATCAGAGCCTTTTGGACTGACTACGATTTTGTATCAGGGATTTATTGGGGAAAAGAAGGAGCAACGGGTTCAGCTGGTAGATTTATTTGCAGATGAGGAAGAACAGAAGGAAATCATTTTGGTGAAGTTGGATGAGAAGGGTATAAAAGCGAATATTTCTGTCAATCCTTAAAAATGATATAGACGAGATGATTCATATTTTAAGAAAAGAGGATTGAAGGATGAATTTAGGCAGGGGCGCAATATTAGGAATTTTATTAGGTGTGTTAGGAGGTACTTTTTTAGCAATTTGGGATGTATCTGCAGATTATAAAGAAAGAAAAAATCAGCAGGAAGAAATTGGTGACCATGTGATTCGTTTTCATGTAAGGGCAAATAGTGATGAGGAGGAAGACCAGTTATTAAAGGAAGAAGTAAAGTCAAATCTGGTGGCGTACATTTCTCCGCTTCTGGAACAATGCAGTACGAAAGAAGAGTCTAAAATCGTATTGGAGGATGAAATGGAGGAACTTGAGAAAATTGCTTTAGATACCATTCATGAGGAAGGGTACGATTACCCGGTATCCATTTATTTTAGTACGGAAGATTTTCCTATAAAGGAATATGGGGATATATTGGTTCCAAGTGGTGAATACGAGTCTTTGCGGGTAGACATTGGGGAAGCGGCAGGACAAAATTGGTGGTGTCTGATTTATCCACCCTTGTGCTTTGTGGATGGCAGTACTGTGATTGTGGATGAAGATGGAAAAGAGGTTTTAAAGGAAGAGGTAGGAGAGGAAACTTACCAGGATATGTTAATTGAGGAGGAAACGAAGGTAGTGGTGAAATTTAAGTTGTATGAGGAATTGAAGGAGTTGTTTGCTTTTCTTTCATAAGGGAATATTTGGTTACAAGGTGTGCCATGAATCATTGAAGGTTAGGTTACTATACAGACAGCACCAAAACACTTGCTGTTTTGGTGCGCAAGAACGTGATTCAGGAGTTCGCAGGCTCCTTTTGCGAAGCAAAACTCTAAATGAGCCTGCGAATTGTTACTGTTTACGAGGCACGAGTGGACAGTAACAAGGTTAGTTAAAACTATATGTGTATTGTAATTTATATGCAACAGATATATACTAAGTATATAGGCTGGGGAAGTAATATTATGCAAACATTGAAAAATCCCTTAATTACTGCGGTTGCAACCGTCAGTTGACAAATTGCCTGCTGTGGTTTTCTTGTATGTAACTTACGAAAATGATAAATTTGAGTCAGTCACAAGAGGTCTTAGATGTTTTGTGAAAATAAAAAAAAGAATGGAGATAGAAGATGATTTTAGCTGACAAAATTATTCTTGAAAGAAAGAAGAATGGCTGGTCTCAGGAAGAGTTAGCCAACAAATTAGGTGTAACAAGACAAGCAGTTTCTAAATGGGAAGGAGCACAGACGACTCCGGATTTACAGAGGATTCTGGAAATGAGTAAGTTATTTGGGGTAACCGTAGATTACTTAATTAAAGATGAAATGGGTTCGGAGGAATGTGTTGCAGCAGTGGAAGAAGAGGAGCCTTTGGTACGAAGGGTTAGTATGGATGAGGCAAATAAATTCCTTGCTATAAAAAGAAAAACTGCTCCTCAAATTGCATTGGCTACATTATTATGTATTATTTCGCCGATTGCACTGCTTCTTCTTTGTGTAGGTGCAGAAGAAAATATGATTCCTTTATCGGAGGATGCTGCCTGTGGAATTGGTATGATGATACTTCTTGCTATTGTAGCCGGTGCTTGTGCAATTTTTATTCGTTGTGGAATGAAAACAAAACCATATGAATTTTTGGAAAAAGAAATGATAGAAACAGAATATGGTGTAACCGGTATGGTAAAAGAGAGAAAACGTCAATATGAAGATACATATACAAAATACAATATTGCCGGAACGGTAATATGTATAGTGGGTGCCATGGTGTTGTTTGGAAGCTCCATTTTTGGTGAAAATGAGTTTATGCAAATAATATGTCTTTGTCTGATGTTTGTAATAGTAGCTGTAGGTGTGGGATTTTTTGTGATAGCGGGAATCAATCAGGCAAGTTTTGAAAAGTTGTTGCAAGAAGGCGACTATAGCATAAAAGAAAAAACAAAGTCTCCTGTGGGTGGGGCGGTCAGTACGATTTATTGGCTTATTGTAACTGCGGCTTTCCTTGTAATTGGGTTTATGGGAAATGAGTGGAAAAATGCAGGGCTTATTTGGCCTGTTGCAGCTGTGCTATATCCTGCAGTGCTGGCATTGATAAAAATATTTGAGAAAAGCAATTAGAATCAAAAGGAATATCTAAAGATGCATATGATGTGATGAAAAGGTATGCACATATGGAAGATTTTAAGAAAGAAGAGGAGGAAGGCGAAGTGGTAAATATGGCAAAAGGATTACAGGACTGGGCAGAAGAAGAAAGAACAGAAGGCAGGAAGG
>JAFQCI010000115.1 GCA_017416505.1 Lachnospiraceae bacterium | reverse complement strand
CGGAACAATAAGAACGTTTCTGGCATCATTAGAAGTTCCATATACTCCTCTTCATTACGGCCAAAAGCCTTTTCAAAAAAAGAAACTCCTCGTCCAATTTTTCCTTTTGTTGCATTCAAAATAGCTTGCACCGCACGTATATACTTACGATTCCAATGTTTTCCTATATAATCCCTATCATGACTATGTTCATCACGCAAAGGATGGTATTTCATAGGAAAAGAGTATATGCTTACATTTAATTTCTCACATAAATCAACATTAATGCGCATCCGGTGATATAGTTCTACTGGCTTATCCCGATAATTATAAAGTAAATAATTTGAAAAATCTTTTATGCCATGATTTACACTCATTTCCAATGCCTTCGTATAAGCCTTTTCTGTTTTTACATCATCAAAAGCGACACGGAGTGGACGAACAGGTATTTGTGCTAATAAAGAAACTGTTTCGTCATTGAATAACCTTGCATCAACACCTTGATTAAAATCAACATAACGCAAACGTCCTTTTTTCTTCGAATACTTAATTTCGAAAAAAGGTGCAAAAAAACGATATGATTCAAGAAGTGCTTCACGTGTACATGTTTCCGGGTGAAGTAAACCATATTTTTCACGCAATCCATATATGATTGTTGGTATCTCCCCCTTGAATCCTTTATGCATGTTAATTTCTTCAAGTAACCGGAAACATTTACGAACATAAGCACGGTCGTTCATTCGTAATCGGAGATTTCTTATGGCGATTTCATATTGATTTGGCTCTATATATTTAGCACCATTAATGAAACCACACTTCTTTATATCATCAATAATTTTATCCAATTGCTTTGACGCCAACACATTATTGTCCATCAGCAACAAATGTTGTTGTTCACCATACAATCTGCGTGTCCGTTCTATTCTATCATACAATGGAATAAAATCTTGATAATGAGGTTCCAAAGTCCACACAGCACAAAAAGTACAACGACGTATGCATCCACGGGTAGCATAACTATAATATGCACCCTTATCAGGATAAACATAATCTATTTCATCCAAAATAGAATAATCCAATGGCAATTCATCGATAATATATGGATTATCTTCATCTATATCTTTGTATGGAGTATGAAGAGTACCACAATGTGGCTTAATACCTGTAGCTTCTTCAATTTCTTTCGGTTGAATCGTTGCCAATACACCACCAACCATCAAGTTTTTCAAGTCCTTAACCATTGTTTTGGCAAACTCGATGGTTTCTATGGTTATATCCCAATGAAATGTAAATAAAGTGGTTACACCTACCCAATCCCATTTAGGATATTTTTTATATTCACCTGAATGATAGTATTTTTTATAATGCTCTAACCACGGATAAATAAACATTGCAAACTCAGAATCATCTACACCTATTGGAGGTAGATATTCTTTTTTTCGATAACGTATATATGCAGCAATTTTATCTGCCCGTAATTTCCATTTTATAGTATCGTCAACTCTTGTCAGTTGTTCTATACATTCTTCTGTTATCTGTCGGATTACAAACTCCTTCAAATCACCTTTATAAAACACTACATCATCACCACGCAAGCGGAAGTATGTAGCGAGTTTCATCAGACCTATTGGAGGATATTTATTCTTATAATTTGGCTCCAACAATAGAACTTTTCTCATTTCGTCAATTCCCTTTCTATTTTCTTTATCAAGCTTTCACGCATGTCTTCATCCGCAAATGCATTGTAAATTATATTATAGATGGTATTAATCAATAGTTTTTCTTTACTTGAAAATTTCAGGTAAATATCATTATCTGTTCGTAATTTGGTTTTATATTCAGCAGGTGGAGCATTTATAACTTGAACTGGTACTTTTGTTTGATTTACAACCGGCTGAACTAAAGACGTTTGAGTACCCAACAATTCATTGTCAAAAATAAAGCTTAAAGGTGACTCTTTTTGCTTATTCTCGTTTTGCAACTTAATCAGTTGTTGTTGAGCTTTTTCTTTCTTTTGCTTGAACTCCTCAAACTGTTGTTCACTTTTTTGTTGGTCTTCAGGTGAAAGAAAGCCTGTTTGCTTTTTCTTTTCAATTTTACCTTGTTCCTGTACCGCTCTTTTAATTTCTTTCTGAGCTCCACGAATCCTAGAAGCTTCATTACATAGATCTTTTAAAACCTTGAAATCTTTTTTTATGTAATTTTCAAAAATACTTCTGTATTCACATTCACGAAGATAATCACGTCGAGCATCAGGCATTAATTCCTTAGTTTCTACAAACACTTCTCCATAAAACCATTGCGAGAAACGTTTATCCCCTTCTGCTGAAAAAAAGTTTCTACAAGTACGTTCATCACCGACTTGAATGTTTTTGCAACGCAATCTTATCCCATATGCTATATTGTGCATTGGAATCTGACCACGAAGTTCAGATATTGAATACCATCCCCAATATACTAATTTTCCTTCATTGCCTTTTTTGTCAAAGAAAACAATATCTTTTATATCATAGTCACCATTATGACTATCTATAACCTTAGTCGTATAAGCCTTGAAGATTTGTTCTTCACCATATTCATCTCCCAAATACAAATTATACGTATCAAGAGTTATTCCATTTTCTTTTGCATATTTTTTAATTTTTGCCGAGAAACGATTAAATTGCGTAGGATAATCAACAGGCGAAACCATAGACAGATAATTGCGTACATTAGTAATGTCAAGTAACCGGTCGTCTGTCACATTCTCCATGATTACTTTAAAATAATGTACATCCGGTTTCTCTGGTTGTTCTTCAAAACTAGTACATTCATCTATCACAAAACTAGCTTCATGATCATCCTCTTCATTATCTACCATTTGATTCATCTTATCAGCATCCCAGCGCATGATAGTTTTGACGTTTTCTCCTTTAGCTGAAGTTTCAAAAAATAAGGTAGTACAATAGCCAAGACCTCCCAAACGTCCAATACCTCGGAAACCTTTGTGCTCCCCCCCTTCTCTTTTGAGAAGTAGCCACATCTTTTAATGTATTACGATTCTCACGACTTACACCTGTAGCCGTGTCTTCTATTTCGATTCTCCGTTGTTCACGGAAAATTCTCACGTGTATTTCATAATGGTCACCTTCTTCCAAATGTTCTTTCTTTGCTAAGTCTATTTGATCGGCTGCATTTTGAATGTATTCACGAAATATACATCTACTATCCTCATTCATGCTTCGCGTAAGCGAATCAATCACATATTTACCAATTCTTGCCAT
>JAFQCI010000114.1 GCA_017416505.1 Lachnospiraceae bacterium | reverse complement strand
TACTGTCCACTCGTGCCTCGTAAACAGTAACAATTCGCAGGCTCATTTAGAGTTTTGCTTCGCAAAAGGAGCCTGCGAACTCCTGAATCACGTTCTTACGCACCAAAACAGCAAGTGTTTTGGTGCTGTCTGTACAGTAACATGACATATTTCAAATGAATATCCACATATTAGCTGATTGAATCATCTTTCACAGGGAAAACTAAAAGAAACCATAATAATTTATGATTTTCATTATAAAATAGGAGGTACCACCAAATGGATATGAATCAATACCACAACAATTTTATGCTAACTAACGGGCTACCTACGGGTCTTGCCATGGGAATGGCGATGAACGAAAACGCAATCAACAATTACTCCAAACTTACGGAATACGAAAAAGAAAAACTTGTGGCTGATAGTAAAAACGTGAAGAGTAAGACAGAAATGAACCAGATTATTAAAAATCTAGGGGATGGATTGTACTAAAATGAAAAGGAAAAGATATTTAGTAATGCCATAATTTTAGACAATACAAAAACGGAGGTACGCCAAAACTTATAGTTTTAAGTATCTCCGTTTTCATTTGCTTTATTAAAATATAATAACCCTTTATTACTCGTAAATCTTTGTTTTCGCTTTCTCCTACAAAAATGGTATCATATATACCGGCAGGTAATGAATACCATTTTTCCATTCGTAATCCTTAGTATGAACAACGTACTTGTTTTTGATGCGATGATTGAACTTATCACAAAATTCATCTAAAGATTTATGTCCTCTATAATTTCCAGATTTCACTTCAATTGGATTAATTTTATCACCGATTGAAGTCAGAAAATCTATCTCATACAAATGATTTGATGTATCACTTTGCATCGTATAATAAAACAAATTGTTTCCCTTAGCTATTAACATTTGTGCTACAACACATTCATATACATATCCTAAATTAGCTTCTAATTTATCCGACAGCAGCTTATTATAGATTACATTTTCAGTATAATTTTTATCCTTAAATGCAAGTGTCACAAAAAGCCCAACATCAGATGTGAATAACTTGTATCGTCCCGCATCTTTTTCTAATGCCATTCCGACCCCCGGATTATTTGCATGATATGCAATATTTACCGTATAAGTACTAAGTATATCTGGTACTAATTTACGCACCTGCTCTGAACTCGCTCCTTCTCTCGCATTTGATAAGACATATCTGGATGCATTCCCACTTAGACTTGCCGGAATCGCATCATATATATCCCCTGCAAGTCCAGTGCCATCTATCTTTGTGAAATCTTCTTCATATAAATCTACTATTTCTCTTTTTACTTCATCAACTGCCTGTAGGTTATTTTGTTCCAAATATGTTTCTACTGCCTGCGGCATCCCACCTATAAGCATATACAGTCTAAAAATACGCATCAGATTTCTATGCATTGCATTTCCGGCGGCTTTTTTGCTTTTTAAAAGCAACCTAATTGTGTCCGCTGTGATTTCATCACCGATTGCCCACAAGAATTCTTCAAAATCCATCGGATACATTGATATCTTATGCTCTTCACTAGGAATTAATATATCCTTCGTATTCTTTTTTATGGATAAAAGGGAACCTGTCTCAATATACTTATATCTTCCATCAGCTACAAGGTACTTGATTGCCTGTCTGGCCTTTGGTAACAGTTGAACCTCATCAAATATTATTACAGACTCATTCTTATACAATCTGACTCCAGTTAACTGTTGCAATTGTAGAAAGAAAAAATCCAAGTTATACGTATCATCAAATAATTCTATGATTGCTTTACTTGTATGTGCAAAATCAATCATAATATATGATTTAAATTCATTCTTGGCAAATTCTTCCGCTATCGTTGATTTTCCAACTCGCCTGGCACCCTTTATCAGAAGTGCGTATTTATTGCTACGTTTTTCTTTCCATTCAAGTATTTCATCATATATTTTTCTTTTAAAAACAGTTTTAGCCATATTATATCACCCCACAGAGTATAGTATAACTCGAATCCCCTTTCATGTAAACAGAATTTTCACTCAAATCCCCGAACAAACTATTCTTAATCCTCCTCGAATCCCCATACAGGTAGTTCCAAATTCATGGCAAATCCCCGTATAAATAACCCAGAATTCCCATCAAATCCCCATTCGTTGCACATTAGTTTGGAACCAAATCCCTGTAAACCTATATTATATACACTATTATATAAATTCATTACATAGCAATTCTAAAAAATATTTCGGTTAGTTTTTATCAAAATATCTTTTGGATACAATGTTTAATAATTGTTATCATACATCTTATCCATAAGCTACCGCATATTTTCCCAGACACATTTAATCCTCATTGTTTACCATATTTACTATCCAGACTCCACTTTTTACCATTTTAAAACCGATATAGCATTTAAAAAACTCACTGCCTTGAACAATTAAATATACCAGCACAGTAGAAAGTACCGTATACTTCGATAAAGCAAAGGCGAGTGGTATCATAATCACCCATACATACACGCTGTCAAATAAGAAGGTAACGAAGGTTTTTCCTCCACTTCTAAGTGTAAAGTAAGAAGCATTAGTAAATGCCTGTAGCGGAAGGGAACAAGCTGCCACTAAAATTAATTTTGAGGCAAGTTCTTTTACCACTTCTTCTGTTTGATAGATAGAAGGGAAAACATTTGAAAATAATGCCATAATGCCTGCTACCAGAATGCAGGAAACCACAGAAAACGTAATCAGTTTTGTTGCGGAATCCTTGGCTTCTTCCAATTTCCCAGCACCTAAAAGCTGCCCCAAAATAATAGAAATACTGTTTCCAAGTGCAATAAACACTACATTAAACACGTTGTTAATGGTAGAAGTAATGTTAAATGCTGCCACCGCAGTCAAGCCCCGGTACGCATAGCATTGCATAATAACCGCCGTACCAGCCGCCCACAATGCCTCATTTACCAGCAACGGACTTCCCTTTTTCAAGACTTCCATAGCAATCTGCTTTGGCACCTTAAGAGTCCGGTACACACCACAGATAAATGGATTTTTTTCTTTCTTTTTATGGGTCCATCCTACTACAATCATACATTCAATAAATCTGGAAATCACTGTAGCAATGGCTGCACCATTGGCACCTAACCTTGGAGCACCAAAATTACCAAAAATAAATACATAATTAAATCCTAAATTCACCAATACTGCCGCAATCCCTGCAATCATTGGAACAACGGTTTCCCCACATTCCCTGAGGGTAGAGGAATAAATTTGTGAAATAGTAAATGGAATCAGACCCACAAGCATAATAAACAAATATTGCTTTGCAAACATCAGGGTATTTTCCAAACTTCCTACTTCGCCACCTTCATGAAGGTAAAGACGTATCAAATCCTCCGAAAAAAGCAAAAAGACTGACAGCCCAATCATAGCAATCACACTACATATCCGTACTTTGGCACGAAAGATACTTTTTACACCCTCATAATCCTTTTTTCCATAATACTGCGCCCCAAAAATTCCGGGACCGGATATGGAGCCAAAGATACAGATATTAAATACAAACATCAATTGGTTTACAATGGCGACACCGGACATCTGGTCTGTTCCAATCTGTCCTACCATAATATTATCCAGCATACTGACAAAATTGGTGATACCATTTTGTATCATAACCGGAATGGCAATCAGCATGACTCGTTTATAAAAATTTTTATCTCCTATCAATTTATTCTGTTTCATTTTTACACCCATACAGTCCGCAAGCACGGCTGCGAAACTGCCCTCATCCTTTTCATTCTTTTGTTCATCCGTAATAATTCACCATAACGTCGGCTAATTTTGTCCCATTCTATCACACCTGATTACCCTTTTGCAATAACTGATTTATCACTCTAAATAACACGAAGCTTTTCACGTTCTTACGCACCAAAACAGCAAGTGTTTTGGTGCTGTCTGTACAGTAACCTTTTCCCTTCAGTTCTCCCCTACAGGACCATTCCCTTTCTTGCCCTCAAATATAGAATATGGTATAATTTCTTCATCTATACTTAGAGGGAGGAATATTATGACTACAGAGGAACGCTTACAGGCACTGGAAGAAAAAGTTCTGGGACTGGAAAAAGAGGTAACTCAGCTTAAACTACAGCTTTCCAACAAAGCAACTGCCACTGCCCGCCCTGTATCATCCGGAAACAAGGCAGTCCAAAGACCGGTTTTGGAGAATCCAAATGGAATTTCAACAAAAAATACTACAAACAAACCAGTTTCTAACACCCAAAAACAGGTTTCAGCTTCCAAAAAAGAGAATCTGGAAACCACCATTGGTAAAAATGTAATTGGTATTTTGGCTTCTATTCTGTTTTTTATTGCTTTTATTGTGTTTGGAACTTTCATCTATCAGAATCTAGGGAATATGGGAAGGTCCATTTTACTCTTTGCAGGAAGTTTTCTTATTACAGCCATTGGACTTTTATTGCAAACCAAGCTTAAAAATGCCTTTTCCTTATCCGTTATCGGTTGTGGAATGGGTTGTTTTTACATAACACTGATTATTAACACAATATATTTCGAATTTTTATCTGAATTAGGGTTATATTCTTTGTTACTTGTCTGGTTATTAGGTATGTCATTGCTTAGTAAAAAATATGAAAGTACTTTGCTTTGCATCATTGGACAATGTGGATTATATTTATCCATTCTTTTTGGTGTAACAAACGAAACCATGTCTGACTTTTTATGGTTTTCGTTCTTTATCTTTTTCCTGGTAGCAGATATTTTATATCTTCGTATCTGTGCTGTGGAAAATCATCAGAAATTACGTACCTTATCCACAATGGGCACTATTGTTAGCTGTATCCTTATCGCATCAAGAAATTACAGCCTTTCTCGTTCCTATATGGAAGAAAAAGATACCAGCGTAATATTTACCTTGATTTATTTTGCCATAATGTTGATTTTATTTGCTTACTCCCTTTACCACTTCCACAAAACGGCAAAAGCGGGAATGGAACAAAATAAAAGTTTTTCTACTTTCCTGGCATCCATATATTTCTTCTGTATTTATAGTATTTACGGAGAAACAACAGGAATGCTTCGTTTAGGGCTTGGAATATCGACACAGTTTATAAACATTTTAGACCTTATTTTTGGTATCGTGGCAATATTATGTTTAGAGATTTTGGTGGAGAAATATGGTGAGCGAAAACTTACTAACTTTATTTCCATACTGAATATTCCTTATCTTCTGTTATTAGTAGTAATCTGTTTCTTCAACTTGAATTGGGATAATTACAGCTTACTTGTGCTTTTGATTGTTCCATTATTGTTTTACGGATTTTATAAAGGAAAGAAGCTTTATCAAGCCTTAGGCTTAATTGTATTATTTATACACTTTTGGACCGGTTCTAACAGTGACTTACTGCATTTTTTCCTCACAATGGCTACCTTTTTCGTTGCTTTTTGGTTGCAGAAAAAATATCTTGATAGTTACAGTGGGATCACAAAAGCCGCGATATATTTTCTCTTCCTGATATATTGTTTCCAACCGGCCGGGGACTTAAATTACTTTTTACGTTCGGAAGATTTCGTAACCTTAAGCCAAGGTATGATTTATGTTTTGTTACTGACACCATTGCAAATCTTTGCTTTAAAATCAGACTTTACGAAAAATTACAAAGATTTAAGCAAAACAGAAAAATATATGGAATTTTTCCTTCGTGCCGAAAATATCCTGTTATTATTCATTGGTGTAACTTGTTTATATGATTCTATACCGGATTGGGGATATTTACTTTTAATTATTGCTACCTCCCTTTTATGCTTTATCGGGGTGAAACAATTTTTAATGCAGCATCCACAAAAACTTTGGGCTGGATTTTACGTTGGAATCAAAATCACTATTTATCTGTCTGCTGTATTTTACAGTACTCCAATTTCAAACAGAATTTTATTTAGTATTTTGTTATTGTGCATTGCTGTGATCGCAATCCTTATCGGATTCAAATTCAAATTAAAGTCCCTGCGTATTTATGGATTGTTTCTGACTATGATGAGTGTAGTAAAACTTATTTTGTTCGATGTGGACTATTCCAGCACCCTAGGAACCGTCACAGCACTGATGATTTGCGGTGTCCTATGTTTTATCATCAACTTTATTTACAACATGCTTAGTAAACACATTATTGCAGAGCAATCAGTAAAGGAGGAATCGTAAATGCCAAAAGAACTTGTCATCGTTATTGACCCTGGGCATGGTGGTACCGAAGGGGAAGCTACAGACGGTGCATCCTACTATGGTATCACCGAACGTCACATTAATATGACTACAGCTAAAGCTATGTATGAAGAACTTTCTTCCTATGACGGCGTGACCGTTTACCTTACCCATGACAGTGCAGATACGAAAATGAGTTTAAAAGAAAGAGCAGAATTTGCCAAAAGTGTAAATGCGGATTATCTTATCAGCATCCATTATAACGCCTCAGAGGAGCATCTTTTTTATGGAAGCGAGGTTTGGATTCCCAGCAGGGGACAACATTATGTCGAAGGGCAACAATTAGGCAGTATTATTTTAGATGAATTTCGCCAAATGGGAGTGCTGAATCGTGGCGTCAAAACCAAGGTCAATGATTCTGGCAGTGATTATTATGGAATCATCCGGGAGTGTGAAAAACTCGGAATCAACGGAATGATTGTGGAACATTGCTATCTCGACCATGAGAATGACTATCCTTATCTGGATGAGGAAGAAGATTATGTAAGATTTGGTTTTGCTGATGCCACTGGCGTGGCAAAATTTCTGGGATTAAGTAATTCTGAAACCGGGGTGGATTATTCATATTATCTTAATATAGACGTACCTGTCCCGGAAACGGTGATGTATCAGGATCTAACTCCACCGGATCAATGTATCGTACAGCTCGAAAATGGACCAGAGGAAACAGGAATTGCTGAATTTTCCATATGGGCATATGATAATGATTCAGAGTTGTTATATTACTCTTATTCCTTAGATGGAGGTAATACCTTTTCCGATTTGATTCCCTGGATGGAGACAGAAGTGGAAAATGTAACATTCCTTCTTCTTTCTGATATTACCGATTCAGAAGTAAACATTGTAGTAAAAGTCTATAATCAGTATAATCTGGATACTTCCAGCCAGCCACTTTTTGTTTCGTTTTCTACGAATGAGAATGGGGTAGACAATAACGAAAGAAAACAGAATGAGGCAGGAAATAACAAAACGGAAAATACGAGTGATTTTAAGGAGCAAGAAACCCTAAGTACAGAAGTAAGTTCCATAATAAAGGATGAAAACTTTTCATTCATATCTAATATTTCAATTCCATCCATCATAGGCATTGTACTATTCTTTGTGTTGATGAGCGTTATGACACTAAAAATGATTTTAAAAAAACGACGTCGCAAAAAGTAAAAAACTTTTATAGCAACAAAAAACCAATCTATGGAGTTACTTTCTCAAGTTACTCCATGATTGGTTTTCTAGTTTAAGAAATTATTTTAAAACCATTTCCTCATGATTTCATTGTTTTGCAGTCACTATTTCACCCATTCACCATTTGAGTTTACAAAATAGGAACCAATCTTTGTATTGGCAGCCATTTTTCCTGATGAATAAAAATAATACCATTTTCCTCTGATTTGCTGCCAGCCGTTTAACATGGCTCCATTACCATTCAAATAATACCAGATATTATTTTGCCGGAACCAGCCGGTTACCATGGAACCTAAGTTTCCAAGATAATACCATTGTCCACCAACTTTTATCCAGCCAACCTGCATAACTCCGGATCCATTCAGATAATACCATTTTCCACCATCTTTAATCCATCCTGTCGCCATTACTCCGGAACTTCCCAGGTAATACCATGTACTACCTTCTTTTAACCAACCTGTTTTCATGGAACCATTACTGTTTAAGTAATACCAGTTGTTTCCTTCTTTGATCCAACCCGTTGCCATTATTCCATCGGTATTCAAATAATACCATGCACCTCTGTATTTCAACCATCCGGTTTGCATTGTTCCATCATAATCCAGATAATAGTATTTCTCCCCAAGCTTTAACCAGCCTGTGGCATATGCACCATTTTCTTTTACATAATAAGTTTTTCCATCTTTCGATACCCAACCTGTAGTGATAGTTGTGCCACTTTCTAATTTAGGAATTACTTCCTGTGCCTTAATTACTTCATTACATACACTACAATGACTTCCTTCGGTCTTTCCTTCGCTTTCTGTTGTAGCCGCTACTGCTTCATCAATTACTATCGTATGTTCTTTCTTTGCCACAGTTTCTTGTTTTTGTAATACTTCATTACATACACTGCAATGGCTTTCTTCGGTCTTTCCTTCTTCTTTACAGGTTGCCTCTACTGCAGGTTTATCAATGACTACGGTATGTTCTTTTTTCGCTACCGTTTCTTGTGCCTTGATTACTGTATTACATACACTACAGTGACTTCCTTCCGTCTTTCCTTCTTCTTTACAAGTTGCCTCTACTGCCTTGTCTACCACTACGGTATGTTCTTTTTTCGCTACGGTTTCCTGTGGCTTGATTACTGTATTACATACACTACAGTGACTTCCTTCTGTCTTTCCTTCTGTTTTACAAGTCGCCTCTATCGCTTTATCAATCACTATCGTATGTTCATGAACTTCTTCTTTTTTTATGCCTGCTGCATCCATCATCGTTTCAATCAGCGTTGGGTAATAGATTTTATATGTATTTCGGTCAAATAGTGCATAATCACCACCATTATCCCACCAAAAACAGGTAACTCCTGCCTCTTTTGCTGTTGATACAAATTCTTTAACAACAGCTTCTCTGGTTTGCAATGCCACCGAAGCTTTAGTTCCAAATTCATCCAAAATAAATGGTACCTGATATTTTTCTGAATACTTTTTCAAATTTGAAAATATATATTGAATCGTAGCGGAATCCGTTGTATAACTATGAACACTTATAATCAAATGATTTGGAATGCTATCTGTAAAATCCTTATAAAACAAATTCTCAATCTGACAAGTATCTGGTGATGCTCCCCAGGTACTTAAAACCAAATAACGGCTTGCATTCTTTCCACCAGTTGCTCTTACGGTATTAATAAATTCCTGGTCTAAGTCATGAACTACTCTAAAATCATCCCAAGAAACACCCCAATCCCAAATTTTATCTGTATTCATAATTTCATTGGTTGCTTCAAATAACAATCTTTCATCATAATCTTTAAAATATTCTGAGATTTGTGACCATAAATTTATCAAATTTTCGCAATCCTGCTCATAAGTTTTTACATCTGCATTAATCCAACGATAACTATCATCCATACCGGCATCATGATGCACATTAATGATGACATATACATCATTATCCAAACAATAATTTACCACTTCTGCCACACGAGCCAGCCAATTCTCATCAATCTTTCCATCTTCATCAATATGATTGTACCATGATACTGGAACACGAATCGCACCATATCCCTGTGCTACAACGGTATCAATCAGTTCTTTGGTAACTACCGGATTATTCCAAAAAGTTTCCGAATTCAAGTCATATCCTTTACTTTTTACCATGGCATCCAAGGAATTCCCCAAATTCCAGCCGATTCCCATATCCGCTACTACTTCAAATGCAGTACCCGGCACAGTTCCTCCAGCAGATTCTTTTCCCTCTTCCGTTTCCTTTGTTTCTGATGCCATTACTCCAATACTGGTTCCCAGCATGGTAAACATGGTAAGCATCACCAAAACGACTTGCCGCAATTTTTTTCGTTTCTTCATGTTCGTCCCGTCCTCTCTGATTATTTTAGATTTGCCAGCAAAACTACAACAAATTCATACAAATCTCTACAATATTTGACAGTCTTTCTGTACTATTTTACCAAAGTCCTACATATATGATATCTTCTTTTTACACCAGAGTCAATCATTATGCCACCATTTCCTCTCCGTATTTTTGACTAAATTTTATAGTAAAATTGCACAATCTATGTTCCCTTGCAATGCCCCTATAAAAGATAAAGCATCTTCCATATTAGGACAAAATATTACACGAAAACATAGATTGTGCAATTCGTTAAAATGAGTTTCGTCACTCTTTTCCGTTTTTTCCCTCTTCTAATTCCCGAATCTTTTTTTCCATAATCGCAATGGTCTGGGTCAGCCGATATACCTGCTCTGTTAAACGGGAAACAATAGCTGTCAAAGACAATAAAATTACCAATACAAACAAAGCTTCCAATACAAATACCATACTAACCGGGCTGGCAACGCCTACCAGCTCCATAATTCCATCGATAATCTGAGGGAAACAATCCACTACTAACAATGCCAATGCCGCAAACAACCAGGTCAGGGTGTATTTTAAATTCAATCTCTTCTTTTTCAACATATTTAATATGACAAGTAAGAAGATTAAATCAACAATTCCAAAAAATATCCTTAAAGTAAGATTCATTTTTTCCTCCGTTCCAAAGTCTTTCAAAGTTCCTTTTTGAAAAACTTCACATTTTGCAGATTTCCTTCCACCGGATACTTCCTAACTTCGTTTTTTCTGAAAACCCAGCCGGTGTAAAATCAATGCCAGAGATACCTTTATCATATAGTAAACCGATTTGGTCGCATTGATAGAAGAAACACCCTCTTCCCTTTCATTCATTACTACAGGAACTTCTTTTACCGAATAACCATTTAAAACAGAAGTAACGATTGCCTCCGGCTCCGGATAATCCTGAGCATAATTTTCTGAAAAATATTTTGTTAAGGATTTGGAAGAAGCACGGAATCCACTGGTAGTATCCTTTATGGTGACACCGCAACACAGTTTAATGACTCCCCGGATAATATTGATGCCCAGTCTTCTCATAAAAGAAGTTTGGAATCCTTCTTTTTCAATAAAGCGAGAGCCAATGGTCATATCCGCTTCTCCCTTTACAATAGGTTCTATCAATTTCTCGATATACTCTGGATTATGCTGTCCGTCACCGTCAATCTGAATGGCAATGTCGTAATCATTTTTTACCGCATACATATATCCCGTCTGAACACCGCCACCGATTCCTAAATTAATAGGAAGTGTCACAAAATTATAGTTTTTCTCACGACATATCTCCTCTGTACGATCCTTAGAGCCGTCATTCACAATCAGATAATCGTACTGTGGATAATTGTTTATTAAATTTTCCACTACTTTTTCAATGCTTTTTTCCTCATTGTAGGCAGGAATAATCACTAATACCTTCATTGACACTTATCCTTTCATCTTCACTCTAACCTAGAATCCAAACATAGCTAAAAAATTCTTCCCTATCCTTTAACACTGTTTACCATTTTTATGGTTTACCGACAAAATGTTATCTTTAGAACATCTAATACTGCATACACATTTAATAAACATAGTAAAATAATGTTCATATCTATGGAACTTTTGATTTTTATCTTTTTGTTGTTTGCAACCAAAAGATATAACAGTGGAATCATTGGCAGGAAGTATCTTCCTTGAACTCCTTGTACCGTATCATAAGAAATCGGTGTCCATGCTAGCCACATAGCTGCGACTACCGCTAAAGAAATCAATCCTGCAATCACTCCATAACATATTCTTTCCTTCGTCTTGATTACATACTGTTCCTTTTCCCGGAAAAATTCTAATACCAAAATAATCAAAAATCCGGTAACAACAATTTGGGAAACCGTAATTTCAAGCCATCCTAAATATCGTCCCACCATTGTATTAATATACCCTTCTGTATTCTTTATTAATGTATTTATAAAAACATAAATAGAATAAGGAATATTTTGTAACAGCTCACCCATGCCATATCCTCTCTCTCCTGCCCAGGAAACCATTCCCGAATTAGAAGAAATTCCAGATACTTTAGATAGATTTACCAATATATTTGGTAACAAGGTGCTGAAAAATACAATCAAAATGGTAAGCAGTTTCCCATTTCTTTGTTTCATCTTTCCAAGCTGGAACTTTTCTTTTGGAATCAAAAGCCAAAGTCCCACCACAAAAATGTAAATGGCTTTACATGGTGCCAAAAAGAACATGGTAAGAGATACTATTACAATATCTTTTATGGAAACCTTTGGTTTTTCATAAATCAGGTTTAAAATATAGGCGATAGCAAAAAATACCAAACCATTTACCACCAGGTCATAGCCGAAGGAAGAGGCTTCTTCCAATGTCATAGGAAACATGGAAATAACAAAAAGCACCATCTTCCCAAAAGGCATTTTTTTCACTGCCCAATAAATACAGAAACAATAGAACAATAGTCCCATCAATCGCCCTAATAAAAGCATCATACTCTTATTTAATTTTAGTAATCTTGCTACGGTAATTCCGATTGCTCCCGGTAAATGTCCCATAATACCGCCTCCGGCATCATCGGCTCCACCCTGGGCTACCAAAGTGGCATCATTGTTTGAAAAATCAAAGAGACTTCCATAGATTTTACCATAGGTTTCCCTGCCCGGTCTTGCCTCAAAATCACCATAATCTCCGATTCGGACTAATACATTTCCATGCTCGTCCGTAGGCTCCTGGAACAACATCTGATTTGACAATTTATAAGCACTAACATAATGATCCGGCTCGTCAGGAGCGGAAAAAGCAGGTAAAATCAATAAATATACCAGTCCGAAACCGAACACACAATACGCTGCCACCCATTCCAATTTTGCCTTTTTCTTAAGAAGTAAGAACAATCCAAGGATAATGGCAAACAGCATTCCTACTATCAGATAATAGAATTTCTTAATATAAGGAAGTTCCTGAAAATACACATAGTTATCATAAAAGTGATAACATAACACTTCCATAAGCAAACACAAAGAAAACAAGGCAGAATTTAATTTTTGTTTTTTATTCTGTATTAAATACCATATAAAGAACAAAACCAAAAACATCAAGATAGCAATGATAAAAAGATTCTCCTTATTACTTAAAGAAGCTTTCTGCACATACTTCATGCTAAGTCCCAGTTCTTTTGTGTCTCCATTAACGGAAGCATTCTGCACGGAATCTGAAAGCGAATCGAAGAAAAAGTAAAGTTCCATGTCTTCGTCCAGTTCCTCTACCGTAACTCTAACTGTCACCCATTTTTCTGTGTCATTGTGTTTTCCAATAGGAATAATAGCAGTAGTATTCGGAGCGGCAACTGCAAACTCCATCAGCTGTTCTTCTTCCTGTTCCAATCCCAGAATTTCCACCTTGAACTCAGCTATATTCTTAAGTTCCAATACACCGTCTTCATTCTCCACATATTGTGGTTCCGAAGCCTCACTGCCCCCTTCCAGGGACATATAAAGTGTCAAAGATTCTATGGAATCCTCCAAATAAATATTCTGTTCTATTACATCGGAAACAGAAGCTTTATATTCCAACTTCGGTTCATTACTTATATTATTTATTTTTGTTTTCGTATTTCTTGTAACATTCGAAATGATTGGTACAACGAGGAAGCACAAAAGCACCCCTATTAGTGTCCATACTTTTTTAACTGCTCGTTTCATATCTATCCTTTCTAATTTTCCGTATCCCTACCACTCTTAGCTACAGGATATTTCTTGCTTTGTATCACATATCTTACTACCGATTTTCAAATAAATACGATAGGTTCCTTTTTCAATAGAATCACTCTTTGCCAAAGAAACAAAACCAGTCATTCCTATTTTTCCCTTATGTGGTATATTGTTTTTAAGGTCGCCCCGGTATATTTTTTCTGTTTCCAAAGAATATCCTTGGGACTCATTTGCAAGAATTACCTTTACCTTACGAAGGTTATTAAATCTTCGTTTCTTTAAAAAAGCAAAACCCTCTATCCGAATTATTTCCGAAACCTGAACGGAGTTAAGGTCATAGGAAATCAAGCCTTCTTTTCCTTCCTTTAGAATAGTTTCTTTTGTATCAAAAGCACTTGCTTTTAAGTCAATTTCTCTAACCTCGGCCTCAACACTAAAATCCGGCAAAGTCTGGGTTAAATTCTGGCTGTAAAAACAATCCTTTTGGTAAAATTGTGGATGTCTTTCATATAATTTATTCCGTTCCCGGGTTAATCTTTGCATTTTTTCTGCACTGGCATGGTCATAACCTCTGCTGACAGATTCATGATGGTACAATACCGCATCATTTCTTAATACATTAAAGTATCCCTGTTCTGTAAGCTTAAAGCACAAATCTACATCATTGTATGCCACTGGCAGTTCCTCTTCAAAACCGCCTACTGCATCAAACTTTTCCCGACTTAATAACAAACAGGCACCCGTCACTGCACTATAGTTAAAATCTAATTTATTTCTACAAAAATCATAAATCACATCATCCGGCATATTGGCAAAACAATGCACCGGACCTTGAGAAAGATTAATCACTCCTGTGTGCTGGATGTTTCCGATTCCCGGATATAATAACTTCGCACCTACCGCACCTACATGTTGCTGCATAGCCTGTCCCAGCATACGTTCCAGCCAGTCCCCTTTGATAATTTCAATGTCATCATTTAAAAATAAAAGGTAACTTCCCTTTGCCTGTTTTGCACCAATGTTACACATGGCAGAAAAATTAAAATTCATTGGCTGATAATGATATTGTACCCCATAGGTTCTGGCAATATTTTCATATCCTCGTTTATTTTCCTCAGAACTTCCATTGTCTACATGAATGACTTCAAAATTCTTATAGGCTGTTTTTTCATATAATGTCTGTATACATCTTTCATACACCTTCACATTGTCTTTGGAAGGAATAATCACACTTACCAATGGATTCCCTGTAGGGTGGTAATTTACTCGGTATTGATAAATATCTTCTACCAGTTCCACACTACCTTCCACGCCTCTTCTCTTTAAGGCATCTTCCTTGGCTTTCTTTGCTGCTTCTAAAATATATGGTTTGGTTTCCGGACTGGTAGCGGTAGAACCTTCCGTTTCTCTCCAATGATATAATACCTTTGGAACGTGTCCCACTTTTCTAGTTTTTTCCATAAATCTTAGGGTGAAATCATAATCCTGAGAACCTTCATAACCGATTCTTAAGCCTCCCAATTCATCCACAATGGATTTCCGATACATGGAAAAATGGGAAGTATACATATATGACATAAGGGTATCCGGCGCCCAATCACTTTTAAAATGTGGCATATGTCGGTTTTTACCATCGTTATCGATTTTATCTTCATCACTGTAAATAAAGTCATATTCCACACCTTCATTCAGTTTTTTCACCATTTCATAAAGAGCATTCGGTGCTAATACATCATCACAATCCATAAATGCAATAAATTCTCCCGTAGCTACTTCTATGGCAGAATTGGTAGCTGCAGAAATATGTCCATTCTTCTCACGGTAAACTACTTTCACCTGCTTATTTGCTTCATATTTCTTTAGTACCGGTTTTACACACTCCCAGGTAGAAGCATCGTCTGCCAGACAAAGTTCCCAATTTATATAGCTTTGCTGTACCACGGATTCAATACACTCTGTTAAGTGTTTTTCGCTGACGTTATAAACCGGAATTACTACAGAAATCAAAGGTTCATAAGAAAGCTCCTGCTTTGGTGCCTTTATGGTTTCATTTTTTTCTATCCATTGCTTATATATATCCCCGGATATTTTTTTACGAGCCAACTTATTTTTCGCAAGATACCATGCACAAGCAAGTCCATCTCTTTGTGTTGCTCTAAAAAACTTCCACGCCAACCGCAATGGTTTTACCTTGGAAAATGTTTTCTTTAAAGCACCAATCATTGTCCGTAGAGGTTTGGTAATTCTCCAGGAAGTAGAGTTTAGCACTGCATGGTAAGCCTCTCTATATTCCTCTAGTTCCTTACAGGATTCATCCAACTCTTTCTTTTCCTGTTTCAAGGCATGATATTTTTGACAAAGGAACATCAATTCTTCATTGGATACCCAACGAAGGTTACCACTCACCTTAATAGATGAAACCTCTTCCACAGAAATTAAAATCTGGGGGTCCTTGGTATAAAACACTACCATTCCACAGTCACAAAAGGCATCTTCACAGGAATAAGGCAACACCTGGTCTTTTTCATCTTTAACAATAAAATCTGTAATAATAATATTCTTATTCTCAACAAAATCAAGCCGAATTTCTTTCGCAGAGTCCGGAATTTGAATTTTATCCTCTTCCTTCCCCTTAGTAATCTCCAGTTGGAACCTTCCCTTTACTTCGATTCCATCTATCTTTTGTTCCTCAACATACTCTCCATCCACTTTCCAGAATATATTAGCAGTCTGGTCATTTTCATACCGTTTGATTTTCACTTCCGGTACTATTTCCTTGATTTTAACAGTATCATTTTTCATTGCGGTAAATACAAACTGGTATACCCTTCCAAATGGATGAATCCATAACACTTCCTGCTCAATAGGGTTGGTATCTTTTAAACTATACTTAAACTCATTTTGCACTTCTTCAATATAAGTAGCATCTTCTACCACCAGACTCATGCCAACACTTTCAAACATGGCTTTGGCGGAATGATAGGTAAAAAGATGGATATGAGTATTATCCAACAGTCCTACGGAATTATACTGGAATTCATTTCGAAGTAAATTATGAAGCACGGAATTATGAGCTACATTCGGGATAGAAACTATCATCCTACCCTCATCCTTTAAATACTTTTTACATACCTTAAGTACTTTTTCCGGATTTCTTAAATGCTCTAACACATCTGCAAAAAGAATATAATCGTATTCTCTTCCTGCAAAGGTTTCTTCCCATTGGTAACTTTCAATATCTCCCAAAAAACCATCCCGGGCAAATTCGATTGCCTTTTCATATCCTGTGGCATCGATTTCTACGATATCCACAGTAGAAGACAATTCTTCCTTCATATATTTCGTCAAACGTCCGGTAGCCGGGCCAAATTCCAATATAGTTTTATTCTTCTCTAATTGTCTTGCAATCAATGATAAAGAATTATCACTGTTCATATCTAATGAGAAATCATACTTACTCATTGCTTTCCTCCCATTTATGCGGAATAATATATCTTCCTTCTCCTGCATATCCAGACTGAATGGTAAACTTCTTCACAACTGAAATGTATTGTATCGGTACTGTGGCAGTCTCTTCAAATAAAGCCACATCAAAATAATATTGTCCTCCTACGGCTAAAATTCCGTGAGGATAAGTAAGGCTCATTCGGTTCTTTCCTAACTTCCAGGAAACCTTTTGTTGGTCTAACAAGGAATTTAAGCCACATACATAATCGTCATCCATACTCCGAATGGCAATTCCTAACACCGGCTTTTCAATGGTATCATCATAAACCTGATATTCCACTTCTACCTTTACCGGCTGATTCAGTCCAATCCTGTTGACTTCTTTTCCTTCTTCATCCAATAACTGAAAGGAAAGTACTTCTGCAATGACATTTTCATTTTCTTCTTTCCTTTTTTCTACTTCCTCTTCCTGCTTTGTCATCATTTCATCAAAATATTCATCTCCAATTTTTAAGAAATCCAAATATCGGTCTGAAATGGCATTGACATCGCCTTCCTCCTGTACCTGTCCCTTTCTAAGCCATACAATTCTGGTACAAAATCTTCGAATGGCATTGATATCATGGGAAACAAAAAGTACCGTAGTACCACCTTGCATCATTTCCTTCATTTTCTGCATACACTTAATCTGAAATCTGGTATCACCTACAGATAAAGCTTCATCTACGATTAAAATTTCAGGGTCCACATTGATGGACACAGCAAAGGCAAGTCTGGCAAACATACCACTAGAATAGGTCTTTACAGGCTGGTTTACAAAATCACCGATATCTGCAAAATCGACAATAGCTTGTACTCTTTCCTTCATTTCCTCTTGGGTATAACCCATCATGGTTCCATTCAAATAAATATTCTCAATTCCAGTATACTCCGGATTAAAACCTGCTCCAAGTTCCAAAAGAGCTGCAATTTTCCCCTTGGTTATTACTTCACCCTGAGTAGGATTTAATACACCGGTAATGATTTTTAACAAAGTTGACTTTCCTGAACCATTTACGCCCACAATGCCGATGGATTCACCCTTTTTAATCTTAATATTTACATCATTTAAGGCAAAATGCTCTTTATGATAGCTTTTATGCGTAACGCTTAAGGCTTCTTTTAACCGGTCTATGGGTTTGTCATATAAATGATATACCTTTGACAGATGATTGATTTCTATCATAATATCTTCTGTTATATTTTCCCTTTTCTTGTCCATAAAAAATCTCCTTATAAACTACAATACATCTGCAAAATGAGGCTTCAATCTTTTAAATATCTTGGTTCCCACAAACATCAATACAAGAATTACTATCCAAAAATAAATACTCCATAAATAGTGTTCCCAGACCCATCCCTTACTTAACATGGATTCCCGGTATCCGTTTACGATATAGTACATAGGATTCAACTTCAAAATTCTTTGATACTTTTCTCCAATCATATTACTCTGCCACATAATCGGTGTCATCCACATTCCGATTTGTAATACAATATTGATTAACTGTCCTAAATCCCGGAAAAATACCATAACGGCACTAGTCATATAGGACACTGCTGTAACAAGGCAAATCATACAAATCATATAATAAATAAGTTGTAAGGCATATAGTGTAGGGTAATATCCATAAAAACAACAAATTAATACAAAAAACAATACGAAAAACAAATTCACAAACAATGCTGATAATACCTTAATAATAGGTAAAACATCGATATTAAATACAACTTTCTTTACCAGATAGCTATACTCCAATAAACTGCTGGTTGCCCCCATCCAGGCTTCTGAAAAATAAAACCATGGAACCAAACCGGCAGTAAGCCACAGTACAAAAGGAATTTCACCTACCGTTCCATTTCGAAATCCTACCTGGAATACAAACCAATAAACCAGAATCGTCACCACCGGCTGCACAAAAGCCCAGAAAATACCTAAATAAGAGCCTGCAAATCTGGTTTTAAAATCATTTTTCGCTAAACTAAATATTAACTTTCTATTCTTTTTTAAAATACTAATTATATTCATGTTGTACCTCATTCATTTTACATGACTGCACTTTTATCATTCTTAAAGACACTCTTCTTTTCATCATAGCCTATTTTATAGATAAAATCAATACTTTTCCGTCTTAACAAAAAAGAACAAAAAGAAGTTTTTGTTACTGTTCCTGTGTGAACAATAATGCTTTGACTAAACTTACTTTTTGTTCTTTTTTATCACTTTTTAGAAACCGCCACTATCTTGGCTTAATTAGATCTTTTCTAATGCTTCCGCTAAATCTGCAATGATATCTTCCGCATCTTCAATACCAACAGAAAGTCGGATTAAATCTGGTGAAACTCCGGCTTCTAATAACTGTTCTTCTGTCATTTGTCTGTGGGTGTGGCTTGCCGGATGTAATAAACAAGTCTGGGAATCTGCCACATGAGTCGCAATAGAAGCTAATTTTAAGGAATCCATAAACTGAATGGATACCTCTCTTCCACCTTTTAATCCAAATGCCAATACACCACAACTTCCTTCTGGGAAGTATTTTTGCCCCAATTCATAAGCTGCATCGGTCTTTAATCCAGAATAACGAACCCAGGCAACTTTTTCACTGGAATTTAAGAATTCTGCGACTTTCTGGGCATTTTCAGAATGACGTTTCATTCGTAAATGAAGGGTTTCCAGCCCAAGGTTTACATAAAACGCATTTTGTGGTGACATCGTAGAACCTAAATCCCTCATAAGCTGTGCGGATGCCTTGGTAATATAAGCCATCTTTCCGAATTTTTCTGCATAAATAATACCATGGTAAGAATCATCCGGTTTCGTCAAACCAGGGTATTTTTCTGCTACTGCATTCCAGTCAAAATTACCACTGTCAACAACACATCCTCCTAAACTTACGCCATGGCCATCCATATATTTACTTGTAGAATGGGTAACAATATCCGCACCCCATTCAAATGGGCGGCAATGAATTGGAGTTGCAAACGTATTGTCTACAATCAATGGCACCTGATGTGCATGAGCAATTCTTGCAAATTTTTCAATATCCAGAATATTTACGGTAGGATTACAGATAGTTTCTGCAAACATTACTTTTGTATTTGGTAAGAAGGCCTTTCTAATCTCTTCTTCAGAAGCATCCTGGTCTACAAAGGTGCAGGAAATACCAAGTTTTTTCATGGTTACACTGAATAAATTAAAGGTACCGCCATAAATGGAGGTAGATGCCACAATATGGTCCCCTGCTTCACAAATATTCAATACTGCATAAAAGTTCGCTGCCTGACCGGAAGAAGTCATAAAGGCTCCTATGCCGCCTTCTAAAGTAGCGATTTTCTTTGCTACTGCATCTACGGTAGGATTTGCAAGACGGGAATAGAAATATCCCTCTTCTTCCAAATCAAATAACTTTGCCATCTGGTCACTGTTTTCATAAAGAAAGGTAGTACTTTGAATAATCGGTAATACTCTAGGTTCTCCCTTCTTTGCTTCGTATCCGCCATGAATACACTCTGTTCCTTTACCATATTGTTTCGCCATAATAATCCTCCATTCGGTTTGTTTTTTTTCACAGTATACTATAACCCAAAACTAAAATCAATGACTGGAATGTTTGAACTGGTTATAGGAATAAGATATACCCCATCTTCGTATGTATTATGTTGGCAAAATACCTTTCGCTCCTGAGTTTGATAATAATATATGTGGCTCCGGAATATTCCGAAGCCACATACGATTCATCCTGTATACTATCCACAGTAATTTTCACTTACATACATTCTAATTGCTTCACTGTCTTCTGCCATTCTACAGCCAACAATGTATTCTCCATCATTGTTTGAGCTACGTATAATGCAACCTTCCAGTTCTTCGCCTTTTAAAACAGAAAAATCAGCAATGGAAACACTTACATCTTTTCCTTTTATATTTGCAAATATATCGTTTCTAACCACAAACGCAAATCCATTGGCACTAATATTAATCATCTTACCACTATATACCTTATCCGTTTCTTTTATCCGAATGTCACAGGTATTGTCAAGTGGCATTCGAGGATATTTTCTTCTGTTAAATACCTGTGGATTACCATCAACTAAAAGACGATAATTGCCTTTTTCTCCCTGCTTTGAAACATGGATAGCAATATCTTCCCAACTATAAAGTACATTGTCAACAATGATGCGAAGCTGGCAGAAATCCATCTTTTCCATGGCAATCCGGTCCATATCCTTTATCGAAACAAAGAGCTCCTTCTCATCACACGCAACCACTTCGCCCATATATTCTGTTGCTTTCTTTCCCATTGTATTTTGATTGGCAATGGCTATCTTCATTCCAACTTTTACATCCTGTACACCCATGAAACCGCCAATACCTAATTCTTCCATAAGATGTCCTACCACATTTTCAATACTAATAGCACTTCTTGCACTCTCTTCATATTTGCTAAGCATGGTCTTGGTGGTTTCTTCGGCATCATTGATACTTCCAGTCATTACTTCCATAACCTCACACACCTGTCTCATATTATCAACCAGCGTGTGGTTCGAAGCCTCAACTTCTTTTACTGCATCATCCACAACCTTAATATTATCACCAAGGGAAGTTGCATCATTTGTAATGTCAGTTACACTCTTATTCACATTGTCTACCTTATCGATATTCACTTGGATTAATTTAATTGTCTCCGCAATAGACTCCATCATCTTCTGAGATGTTTCTTCCAAATGGTTCAGTGCAGTCATAATTCTTCCTGAAGAAGCCTGAGTTCCAGTACTTAATTCACGGATTTCTTCTGCGACTACCGCAAAGCCTCTTCCTGCATCGCCAGCTCTTGCCGCTTCAATCGAAGCATTCAATGCAAGTAAATTTGTACTAGAAGTAATTCCTTCAATGGTTCCCGTTTCCTGTTTTACATTTTCAAATTCTTTCTTAAATTCATCTAAAATGCTCTCAACTTCAGCGGAAAGTTCAGCCATCTTATTTGTGGTTTCTACCACTTCTTCTAATTCCTTAGAGCTGATATTGGCATGTTCCACTGATGCTCCAATCAGACCAACTACCTGTCCCATCAATTCTGCAACATTCTTTACCTGCGTATCAATCACAGTTGTCATCTCCATGGAAGACATGGTCTTATCACTCAGCACACCATTATGAACCGCCAATTCACGCATACCTTTTACTACATTATTCGCACCTTGCTTATTTTCATCTGCAAGCTCTCTTACTACAGTCACGCCATCAACAATGGAATTACTTGCTTCCTTAACCTGCTCTACCGTCTGTACCACTCTTTCTAAATTACCTTGAATCGAATCAGTCAATGCCCCATCCGATTCAACAAGATGCTTAATCGCCATATTAGTACAAAGATAACAGCACAATACAATTGCAAACTGAAGTGCCCCATCGATGCTGGATACAAATTCCATCATTCCCTTAACTCGCCCTTTATATAAATTACTGCTAATCAGAACAAACATAGTCCAGCCCATCATAATTTTAATCAGTCGTGGATTCTTATATATAATGAGGATGGAAATCAGTGGCAGAATAAAAATATATGATATCTCATCTAATGCCGTCCATGCGATGATTGCATAAAATATCAAATATCCTATTCCCATTAGCCATTTATATCCCGCAAAATCCATTCCCTTGATTTTAAGCAATATGCCACCGATAAAATATTGCAGCCAGCCAAAAATCGTAAAAACAACAAACCAATTACTTCTTACTACACCTTCTCCTACCTTTGCCCAATAATACACTGTTACAAAAATCATCAGCATAAGCCATGTTGTTCCAGCCCTTCGATTGGCCTTGGAATTAAAATACTTCGCGTCGTAATTATTCATAAATTTCCCCTTTCTGTATACATTCTACCTAAAATAACTATGTATATTATACCATATTTTTCTGTCTGTTGTCATTAAAATAAGCCATATTACACTGAAAAAACAAGCTGTAAACCAAGTTTTGCCAAGGCTTACAGCTTTTATATGTGGTTGAAAAACTACAATTCTCCCTCTATTCCGTTACCATTCAAATGAACAGTAACCCTATTCTTCTTTGTTTCCGGTGTATCAAAATAAAACCTATTGGTCTTCACCAAATTCCTTCACATATGCTTCCACTAATCTTTCCGGCCAATCAGATACCGGTTCTAATCTTCCGGTAAAGAAACGCAATGTTTTTGGTTCATGTACGAATCTAAGTCCACCGATGAGTTCTCTATGGTCATACAACCATTTTACTCGGTCAATGACATACTCTGTTTGAGATAAGGTAAATACTCTACGTGGGAATGCAAGACGAACCATTTCCACGGATGCAATGTGTTCTGTACCGTCTGCGTTTCTCTCTTCTGACAATGTTCCACGTTCCATTCCTCTGATACCACCACAAAGATATAATGCAGCAACCAAAGAACCTGCCGGATACTCCTCAGATGGAATATGACTTACTACTTCTCTTGCATCGATATGCGCACCCAAACCACCACTTGGTGTAATCATAGGTATTCCATACTTATCCAACTCTTTTACACAATGATGAATGAATTGTGGTCCTTGAGAAATAATATCCAAATCCATGGTTTCCTCAAAACCAATAATCATTGCTTCCATTTCTTTTACTGACATACCACCGTATGTTAAGAAGCCTTCAAACATGGTAATATAATCTTCCATGTCATGGAATAAAGCTTCATCACGAACTAAAATTCCGCCACCACGTCCAAATCCAAACTTACGTGCAGAAAAATAAATCATATCAAACAAATCTGCAATCATTCTAGTGATTTCACGAATAGATTTGTCTTTCATGGATTCTTCTCTTGTCTTGATAAAATATAAGTTGTCTTGAAGCAAAGAAGCATCTAACACAGTCAAAATTCCATGTTCTTTCGCCAAATCTGTTACTTCTTTCATATTTTCGTAAGAGATAGGCTGTCCACCGATTAGGTTTGTACCTGCTTCGATTCTGATATAAGGAATATTATCTGCTCCTTCTCTTTCGATACAAGCTTTTACTTTATCAATATCAATATTTCCTTTAAAAGGTAATGTGCTCTTAGAAATCAAACCTTCGTCTTTTACCAACTCTTCTACACGTCCACCAAGACGAGTTACGTGTGCTTTTGAGGTAGTAAAATGGTAATTCATAATAACACAATTATCCGGCTTTACAAAGTGTTGTGCAATGATGTGTTCACAGGCACGACCTTGGTGAGTTGGAAGTAAATACTTAATTCCAAAAATCTCTTCTAATTTATCCCTCATACGATAGAAGGTTTCGCTTCCTGCATATGCATCATCTGCTCTTAACATTGCTGACTGCATATTATCACTCATGGCATTTACACCTGAGTCCGTTAACATATCCATAAAGATATCACCATTATGCAATAAGAAAGTATTAAAACCTGCTTCCTTCATTTTTTCTAATCTTTCTTTTGCAGGTAATAAATTTAATTTCTGCACAATTTTAACCTTATGCATTTCCATTGGTACCGGTTCACGATTGTAAAATATAATCTCTGGCATTTGCTTAAATCCCCCTAAAAAAATTGTCTTTTATTGTAATTTAGTATATAATAATATCTACATTTAATAAAGTCGATAATTTAGATGTTTATCATCGAATTTTTCAATGTTGATTGGGAGGTTTTTTATGGAAATCAGAAATTTAATTACTTTTGTACACGTAGCGGAATTAAACAGTTTTACAAAAGCCGCGAAACTGTTAGGCTATTCCCAGTCTACCATTTCCTTCCAAATCAAACAATTAGAAACCGAATTAAACTGTCTTTTATTCGAAAGAATCAATCACACCATTACCTTAACAGAAAAAGGACGGGAGGTCCTCGAATACGCACAAAAAGTCAGCCATCTGACAGAAGAATTCAAACAAAACATCAGTAATCCCCATGATATTTCCGGGCACATTCATATCGTGACTCCGGACTCTATCTGTGAAATGATGATGACTCGTAATTATGCCGATTTTTACCAGAAGTATCCAAATATTTCTTTGAAGTTTTCCTCCGCCGATACGGATGATATGTTTCGCATTCTCAATCACAATGAAGCAGATATTATTTTTACTTTGGACAATCATATTTATCATCAGGATTACATTATCGCCAAAGAAGAACGGATTTCTACTCACTTCGTAACTGGGGCTGCTTCCCCGCTGGCGGACAAAAAAAACCTTTCCATTGAAGATATTATAGAATATCCATTTATTCTTACTGAGAAAAAAGTCGGTTATCGTCGTCTTTTCGACGAGGCACTTGCAAAAATGTCTTATGAACTCCAACCGGTACTGGAAATTGGGCGTACCGACATTATCACATCTGCCTTAGAACACGGAAAAAGCATTTCCTTTTTACCGGATTTTGTAACCAACAAGATGGTATCCCAAGGAAAACTTGTGTATCTCGATGTTGTAGACTTTGAAGTAGATATCTGGAAACAATTAATTTATCATCGTAACAAATGGATTTCCAGGCACTTTCATGCTTTTATCCAATATGTCATGGAACATGAATTTGATTCATAAATTAGCCAAGATATGTCGTGAATCATCGAGGATTAGTTTTGTCGATCATAAGGTCAAAAGGCCATGTTTTTCAATCAAATATGAAAAACATGACCTTTTAACCTAAAAAATTTAAAGAATTGTTTTCTACAAAATTACCGTTTTTCTATTGTTTCTACTATACAAAATTCCAGTGAGAACCACTAACACCAATGAAGTAATGGTATACACCAGATATTCTCCTCCATCCCTGCATAAAATCAGAAATACAACTGGTACCACCACGCTAACGAGCCCAACCAGCATGGTAACCAAAACGGAAGCACTCTGCTTTACTACATTGACCTCATTTTCCCAATCAAACACCGGCATAGCAAGATTCACAGTCATTCCTGCTACTGCTGTAAAAATAATATATATCATCGGTAGAATAACAAGAAAAATTCCTTCTTTTAATGATGGTTTTATGGAAAGAAAAGCAAACACCAAGGCAATCAGATAGCAAGGCACGGCAATGGTAAGATTTAATAAAATCTTGCTATTCCAGATATCTTTACTTCGTATTGGTAACGTCTGGGAAATCCACCATTGCTTTCCCTCCATGGATACTGCACAGGCAGTGGTTGGCATAATACCTGCCATAGCTCCAAGTAAGAAAGGAAATACTTTTTTTATAATGCCGGAAAAGTGTATAGCTTCTTCTATTTTTTCTATTCCTGCCACAAAAATTACCACACTAAACACAATCATCAAAAGATATCCTATCATGGTATTTCCAACATAAATACTGGAAGAGCAGTATCGTTTTACTTCCTTTTTCCACAATGCTTTCACAGGAGAAGCAGCAGAAAGACTTCCCATTTTATAATTATGTTTTGCACTATGTTCCCGTAATGCACTACAAACCTCAAAGAAATATTTCTGTAACACAAATACAAGAAAAACAAAAATAAGCGTGGATACCATAAGCAAGAGCAAAAACTTTAAAACTTCCCCATCATTTACTGTCTCTGCAAACCATGTAGCTGGTGGATATGTTTTTCCTATTCCTTCTTCTGCCCTACGAATCATATCTTTTAACACATCTTGGTTTATCTGCTCCGGCACACTGGAAACATTCATTCCTCCTACCATCACAACCATAGTAAGAAGTATCATTAAGAAGGCCTGAACCAGACTCTTATTTCTCATGCGGGAACTGATTGCCATAATTCCTGCCCCTAGTATCGTAGCAATGGAAAGAGGAATCAAAGGAAGAAATAAAGTTCCCATGATACTATAAAGATAAAAACTCCATTGTGGTTTCACAAAACCCCCATAAACAATAGTTCCTGGAAGCATTACCAAAAAACTTAACAAAAGATTGGTCACATACATACTAAAAAACCGACTGACAACAATTGCAGTTTTGCTAACCGGAAAAGTAATCAACACCTCATAGGAATTCATCTGAAAAATGACATTCCCTGCTTTAAAAAAAGAAAAAAACAAGATAATTATGCTGGTTGCAGCAAATAAAAATTCCGGCACAGCCTGTTCCATCTCCATCTTAATAAGAAGATAGGAAAGTCCTCCCACATATGATACCAGCATGATGCCCAAAAGAATCCATACAATGGAAAGCCCCATAAATCTTGCTTTCTTCTTTTTGTCTTTCGTGTGGCGTACTTCATTCAATCCAAACAGATTGATAAGCTGACATCCTAACAATAACCTAATCTGTCTTAACATTGCCTACCACCTCCATAAATACGGATTCTAAGGATTCGCCTTGGACTAATTCTTTGGTATCCCCTGCCGCAATTAATTCTCCTCCTTTGATAATGGCTACTTTATTACAAAGTTTTTCTGCTACATCTAACACATGGGTGGAAAAGAATATAGCAGTTCCCTCTTCGCACATGGAATGCATCTTATTTTTTAATACAAGAGTCGCCTTAGGGTCTAAGCCTACAAATGGCTCATCTAATATCAACAGTTTTGGTCTATGTATCAAAGCTCCGATAATCGCTAATTTTTGTTTCATACCATGGGAATAAGAAGAAATCAAATCCCCCAAAGCCGCTGTAATCTCGAAAGCATCCGCCTCTTTCTTTATGCGTTCTTCTCTTTCTTCCTTTGATAACTGAAAAATATCCGCCACAAAATTTAAGTATTGAATTCCCGTTAAATATTCATAAAGGTCAGGATTGTCCGGAATATAGGCCATATTTTCTTTACAATACATGGGATTTTCTTTTACAGAAACACCATCAATGGTAATTTCTCCCTGTTCAAAATCCTGTATCCCGACCACACATTTAATGGTAGAAGTCTTTCCTGCCCCATTGTGTCCGATAAAACCATAAATATCCCCTGCCTTTACCTCAAGGCTTAAATCTTTCACAGCAGTTTTTCCACCTTTATAGGTTTTTGTAAGATTTTTAATACTTAACATCCCTTTTCTCCTTTGGTTATTGACATTTTAAATAGGCAATTGCGAAACTAAAATATTTTATGTGTAAATGATACAAAATGAACAAAACACCGCCGGCTCGCTTTCGCTGCGTTCAGCTCGTAGATGTAATTTTTACAATTCTTCTGTTTTAAAGGTTGCGTAGCCTTCATAATAATAGCTGTGGTCAATGCCTTTCATGTAAACCTCACGACTATTAATTTCGTCTGTCAGGGCTTCCTTCAAAATGTGCTTTATTTCAATGTCCTTGATAGGACTGCGTTCCATAGCAAGCAAATAATCCTCTTTTTCTACCTTGCTCCAATCCACTACCTGACGGATTTCTCTTTTTAAAATCAAATCAAGCCATATACGGGTACTGCGCCCATTACCTTCTCTAAAAGGATGGGCAATATTCATTTCTACATATTTTTCAATAATTTCTTCAAAAGTAGACTGTGGCATTTTATCAATATTGTCAAGAGCCGCCTCTAAATACATCAAAGGAGCAAAACGAAAGTTGCCCTTTGACAGGTTCACCTTACGGATTTCCCCTGCAAACTCGTAAATATCTTCAAAAAGATACTTGTGAATCGCTTTAAGGGAAGAAAATCTGCCAGCCTCCATTGTATCAAAGATAGCATTTTCAAATAATTCCATTGCTTTTTTCTTGCTTATTTTTTCTTCTTCTCGGGCAAGGTCGGCAGAGTTTTCAATTCCTAATTTATTTTCAAAAGCCATCACGTTCCCTCCTACTTAGAATTACCTATGAACCATTTTATCACGAATGCCCTAAAAAAAACAGAGATTTCTTCCAACAGAAAATGCTCCCTTGTAACTGTTCACACGTAACGATCCCTTTCATACAACAAGGTATTTTATTTACTTCTTTTATCTTCCACTCAATGCCCAAAGATTTTTTATCTGCCCTTCTAATTCTTCATAACTCCATTTCTTATTTGTATTTTTATAACTGTTTGGGTCCCTTATGATGAATCCTACTTCCTCGTAATCTGTAATAACAATAAAATGGCCTTTGTCGGTAAAATCTCCTGGTCCTAATACCGCAATGATGACACAACCATTCTCCAATCTTTCCTTCAGTTTAGATTCCAACAGTGGAAGTTCCTCGGATTCCAATCCTAATTTTTCTGCTCCTTCCCCCATTAAAGCCCAGGCAGAGCCATGTCCTGTCACACTGTATCCATTTCGCACACTAAATTCCATCATCCATTTGGGAGTTAAGCTTACATCCTGCTTCAAATAAATTGCCGCCATAGATAAACAAGTGGGGCCACAGCCCGTAAGTCCAAATACTGCTCCTGAATACTCCTCGTATCCCCATCTCTTATCCCATTGAATTAATAAAGGAACTTCTTTGCAATTCTCATACTCATCAAGATTAATGTCAAATTCCTTCTCATAATTTTCCCAATAATTCACGATAAATTCTCTTGCTTCCTCATTTTTATCATAAAGTTCCTTTAATTTTTCCGGAAGTTCGTTCCATTCCTCCTCCTTCATTTCCTCCTTTGTATGATAACTTCCCCAATTTAATTCCTCTTCTTCCTTATCCACTTCCTTGGCATCTTCTTCCACATCCGCCGCTTTAGCATTGGCTTCTACGACTTCCTGTTCCTTTTGCTTAGGAACTTTTTTCTCCTCCGACTTATCCTTGTTTCCAAATAAGTGGATTCCTACGAAAAACAAACCTAAGATTAAAATCCCGTTTCGTATATATTTTCTCCTTCTTCGCCTTCTTGCCCTCTTACTTATCTTCTTTCTTGTTTTTCCCATAAAAAATCACCATTCCTTTGTGTCTTTTCGCTCTGACATCATCATATCGGAATGGTGCATCATAAAAATCTATTCAAGGCATCAAAACAGCATCATCTTAATCATTAAAAATGATAGCATTGTTTGTTACTCTTACATTGTACCAGATAAGCTCCCGGTTGGTATCAATAAAATAATATTCATAAATCCATTCATACTCTAAATCCTTATCTTTTCCGCCTCCACTGTAAGACACGGTTGTGTCTGACATGATCGTCCCTGCTGTTTCAACCTGAAAGTTATCATAATATCGATAGAGCATACTACATAGCATCCCTTTTCCTCCATATTCATTGATATCGTTTATAGCTTCAAGCAAAATGCCATAATACCTACAGCCATAGTCCTCAACCCATTGCTTTCCTGATTCCGTAGACAACATATTGTAAAAGTCTGTAAAATCCAATTTTAAATATAATATCATCTGACTTTCCATATCAAGAATAAAATCTATATCGCAATCCGCATACTCTACTTCCACCAGATATGCCACAAAACTATAAATATCTTTTGTGTTAGAGGAATAAATATGTTTTGTAATATCTATAGCATAAGCCTCCTCAAATGAAATATCATAACCAATGGTATTGAGAAATTCTCTAATTTCCTCCTGAGCCACCTTATAAACATTCTCTTTTTCCCCTTCACTCATGACCGTATCAATGACATCGTACCCATCCCCAAACACACTCAAGCGTTCATTGAGAGAGGACTTGTTGGATAATACAAAATTACTGTCTTCCGCAGTCTGTTCCTTCACATGATTTAATTCTTGCTTATCAATGTAATAAAAAACAAGTTCCGGCAGAAAAAATACTGCAATCAGGCAAACTATTACCATACATTTACTAAGTAGTATTTTCTTATCCTTCATCCCCTGCCTCCTTGACTTCTTCTTTTTGATATTCCTTCAGGCTTATGGTAACTTCTGTTCCCTTTCCGGGACAACTTTTATATACCAATTCCGTATTGTGAATTTCTGCTATCTTTTTACAGATTGCAAGTCCAAGACCTGACCCGCCTTGCAGTCTGGAACGGGACTTATCCACCCGGTAAAAAGCCTCCGTTATTTTCCCTAGTTCTTCTTCCGTCATTCCCCTTCCATTATCCTTTATCTGTATCCTATACTCTCCATCTTTTCTCTTTCCGCTTACAAAGATTTCTCCTTCCCCATCTATGGATTTTGCTGCATTATCAATCAGGTTATTCAACATAGACTGAAAAAGGTCCCTGTCCAATAAAACTCTTCCATTCTCACACTTCACTTTTAAATCGATATGTTTCTTCTTCATTCCCACTCTCATCATTCTTGCCACATCATGGATTACCTCTGCGGGATTGGAAATAAGGAAGTTAATTTCATCCTGATTTACAAGCACCAATTCCAGCATCTTTAGGGACAATGCCTCTAAACGCTTGCTTTCCCGAAAAATATAATTTGCTGACTCCTTCATTTCTTCTACATCTAATTCATGACTTCTTATCAAGTCAGAGTATCCAATAATAGAAGTCATGGGAGTTTTCATTTCATGGGCAAAACTTGCCATAAAAAATTCCTGTTTTTCCACAGACTCTTTCAGCTTTTCCATATCATTTTCAATGGTATCTGCCATTACATTGATATCATTGGAAAGCATCTCTATTTCATCTCCACTGGAAATGACCGCTCTGGATTTAATATCCCCTTGTGCAATCTTTTTTACGACCTTAGAAAGCTGTTCTATGGGTTTTGTCAGCCAGAAAGAAAAAAGAAATGCCAGTGCCACACCAACCAAAAGCAAAACTACCATTATGTTTCGATATATCCTTAACTCAGAATTTCGAAACTCATAAACCTGTGTAATATCATATACAATACAGATGGATAATTGTTTAATTACAGTATTGCTGTCCAACAGACTAATGGAAATATCCCCTGTAATCTGATAATAGTAAGTTTCTCCCTCTTTCCAGCTATACTCTGTTACGATGGCATCTTCCAAATCTTTCTCCATATTTTTAGAAATGTTTTTAGGACTATTGCTATAAATCAATTCTCCTGTTTTCGCATCCACCAGCCTGATATAGCTCCATGTAGTAGACTTTTTATCATTCATCTGGGAAAGCACTGATTCAAAAATATCGTCATAATTGCCATCTGCAGTCTGTCCGGCTATTTTAATGGTATTTTGAACATTATTATAATTTTGCATACAGTTTAGGGTGGCAGTATCAAGGGAATACCGAAAGGAATAATAAATCAGCAAAATACCGCCTATCCCAAAAGAAAAGCAAAGAGTAAGCAATATTCCTAGCATCAACTTATATCTGAATTTCAATTTTCATTCTCCCATCTATAGCCGATTTTTTTGATTGTTTTAATGTGCTGCTCCAACCCTAGTTTTTTCCGCATTCTCTGGACATGAAGGTTTACGGTTCTGCTGTCGCAGGGATAGTCACCGCCCCACACCCTTTCATATATGGTTTCTCTGTAAAGAGCCACACCAGGATTTTGCACAAATAACAAAAGTAACTCATACTCCTTATAAGTAAGAGGAATTACCTCCTCCCCTCTTTTTACAACCATGGCATTGGTGTCAATGGTTAATCCTCCTGCTTCTATAATAGTGTCTATTTTTTGATATCTACGCAGTACCACTTCCACCCTTGCCAATAACTCCACAATTTCAAAAGGCTTGACAATGTAATCTTCCGCCCCCATTTTCAACCCCTTCACCCTGTCACTGACAGAATTTTTCGCTGTAATAAAAATCACCGGTATTTTCAACGGTTTTACATACTCCAATACTTCATATCCCGATGCCCCAGGAAGCATAATATCCAGTAAAATTAAATCAAATACTCTTTCCTCTATCTTATCAATGGCAGTACTTCCGTCATATGCACAGGTACACTGATATCCAGATTTTTTTAAGCTCATTTTCATTAAATTCGATATGGAAATTTCATCCTCAACAATTAATATGTTTACCATCTTAGACCTTCCTTCCCATAATTACAAAACAAATAACCCCCACAGAAATAAATTTGCTTTTCTGTGGGGTAAGCTATTCTTAAACTTTATTCATTTTAACATATGAAAGCATCAAAAACGCATCTTTTCACTTCCCATACTTTCCTTTTTCCTAGGATGAAAAAATATCTTCTAAAATCTGTTCTACTGTAATACGATTTTCCTTTAATACCTCTTCTACTACATAACGGTCAATGAATTCCTTCTTTAGCCCGTAATTATAAACCTTCATATCACTTTGTCCATAAAATCTTGCGATTTTTTCACCAAAACCGCCATCTAAAATACCATCTTCTAAAGTAACCACCTTCGTATGGTCTTTCTTTAATTCCTCTAATAATTCCTTATCCAGTCCTGTGATATATCTAGGATTGATTAAGGTTGCCTTTTTACCTGACTTTTCTTCTATGGCTTTTACCACAGCTTCTCCAATCTGGAAGAAATCTCCCAAGGCAAGAACCGCGATTTCGTTTCCCTTTTGCACTGTTTCATATTGATTCAAAGTTCCATAATCCTTTGGTATTTCACGGCTAGATGAAATCACACCATTACAAGGAATACGAATGGCTACCGGATATTGATTCTGCTCAATACTCCAATCAAGCATGGCAAAATATTCCTCCTTGCAGGTCGGTGCAAGATATACCATATTCGGTATATTTGATATCATTGGTATATCATAAATTCCAAGGTGTGTTACATCATTCATACCATAAACCGATGCCGTATTTACTAAAATAGTGGCTGGATTCTGATTTACACATAAATCCTGTGACAACTGGTCATAGGTTCTTTGCAGGAAGCTGGAATGCGTCGCAAATACAGGCTTTCCTCCATTGGCAGCAATGCCGGATGCCATGGCAATGGCGTGTTCTTCTGCAATCCCTACATCGATGAACTGTTTACCGGCTTCTTTTCTTTTTTCCTCTGTAAACCCGATGTTGGTAGGGACTGCCGCCACCATCGTAACCACCCTTTTATCCTTTTTCATTTTATCCATAAGGAATTCACAGGTTAATGTACTATAATCCTCTCCTTCCGAGGTAACGGTAGATTTTCCTGTTTCCGCATCAAAAGGCATACACCAGTGCCAGTTTTCCTTCTGTTCCTCCGCCGGTTTATAACCTTTTCCCTTTTCCGTATTGATATGGATAACGATTGGTTTTTCACTGTCTTTTACCTGTTCGAAGGCCTGAATTAAAGTCGCAATGTCATTGCCCTCATCCACATAAAGATAATCAAGGTTCATTGCTTTAAAAAGATTACAAGGAGTACTTCCCTTACTTTCTCTAAGCTGTCTTAAATTATGATAAAGCCCTCCATGATTTTCTGCAATGGACATATCATTATCATTTACGATGATAATAAAGTTACTTTCAAGTTCAGAAGCAAAGTCAATGCCTTCTAAGGCTTCTCCACCGCTTAAAGAACCATCTCCCACTACTGCAATGATGTTCTCCTTGTCCCCTTTTAAGTCCCTTGCTTTCGCAAGACCTCAGGCCAGACTGACTGCCGTAGAGGTGTGACCGATATTAAAGAAATCATGTTCACTTTCCTCAGGATTGGTATATCCGGACACATCATAATAATGTTCAGGATAAAGAAAAGCATCCTTTCTTCCCGTCAGCATCTTGTGGGTATAGCTTTGATGAGATACATCATACACTATCTTATCTTTTGGAGAATCAAATACATAATGAAGGGCTATGGTAGCCTCTACGAAACCGAAATTAGGTCCGAAATGCCCACCTTTTACACTTAATTTCTTTAATAATGCCTCCCTGATTTCACCAGCAAGTACCTTTAATTCTTCTATGTTAAGATTCTTTATGTCCTTTGGACTGTTTACTTTTTCAATATACATGTCTTATTTCTCCTATCTGGCTTTTTTATTTTCTAACATTCTTTTTTCCATTTCTTTTTTATCGAAAGCACTATCACAATGCCCACCACTGCCATAGCTGTCAAAAATGCATAAATAATTGCATAAGCATTTCTTGTCGTAAAGTTTTCACCAAAATATCCATAAACCGTTGCCCCTTGTACAAAACCCGGTACAAAATCAATTGCTGTATGAATCAAAAGACACAATACCATTCCAACCAAAGTCTTCTTCTTGCTTGCAAAATAAAACACCAAAACGGTCATTGCCAGATGCAAAATCATGGTCAAAATTCGTTCATACCCTGCCAGTAAAAATGTAGCAGAAGATGTTTCTATCAATGCTTCCTTAACATCCATCAATGCTTTCACATCTACGCCCATTTGTGCTGTAGATTCCACCATAGAATCAAAGGTACCTGTGTTAATCATAATACTATACAAAAGATTATTTACATAAGTCAAACCAATTAGAATGATTGCTTCGATTCCACCGTGTCCCAGACCCGCACCAACAGCAACTTCATAACAACTCTTCTTTTTCAAAATAATGGAAACTACAAACCTTGCAATCAGTTCAAAAAGTGCTGCTGTAAATGCCAGAATTGCCACATAAACAATATAATTTTCATTCGCAAATTTTGTAAAGCCCGAACTTAATGAAAGTAACGATAAAATAGGCATTCTAATAATAACCTGCATTACAAAAAAGCCTGCTGCCCCAAGAAACCATGACAACCAAATTCCTTTTCCCTTATTCTTTTTGGCATATATAATAATCGTCATAACAGGTACTACCATACATATAAATAATGTTACAACCATTGTAACAAGAGAAATCATACTTACCATAAAATCATCCACCTTTTCTCTATTTATTCATTTCTTCCACCATTGCCGAAGATTTCACCTCACATTTGTATACCTTATATGAAAAAAACACAGTAATAAGCGTATCAACAAATGTATAAATCAACATACAGATGATAGCGATATGTTCCTTTACAAACACTGATGTCATTATCACTAGCACTCCTGTTATCATTAATGTAACACCACCAAAGCGATTACTCTTCATCCATGTAACATCATTATACATACTCCATTTAGTACGAATTCCTATCATCGTATTATTTTTTACTTTTGGTATAAAATTTCCTAAAACAATAAAAAGTAAACCAATTAAAATACAGGTAAGCTTACTTATGTTCATTTGTGCTTGTGTTACATCAGCATTGGCAATTTTGCAATCTTTATAAAGACAATATCCATGTAGTACTGTTTCCATAACAGCCATAGAGACACCTGTTACTTTTATCACTTTAGCATTTGACAATGCTTCTACACACACCTTCTCTTCGGATGACTTAGAAGCCTTCTTCTCATAATATGCAATAAGTAAACTCCAAACCAAAGAAAATACAATTATGATAGCAGCAAAAATAAAATTCTCATATTTCGAACCCCATCTGTCAATTTCACCTGCCATATTATAATGCATCGGGACGGAATCCGGCATAAACTGTACTGCAATAGCGGTCATAATAACCGAAAAAATAGACACTATCCACATAACTTTTTTCATTTTTTCTTACCTCCAAACTGTTCAATCCATAAAATCAATTCATCAAAGACTGTCGTATTGATTTCATAATAAACGTAATTCTTATTTTTATATTCCATCACTAAATCTGCATCCTTAAGCAGCTTAAGATGATAAGAAAGAGCTGCCGGCGTTACACCTAATTTTTCAGCTATTTCTCCCGCATTCATTCTACCCTCCTTCAAAAAAACTAAAATATCTCGTCTTTGCTTATCTGATAGCACTTTGAAAATACTTGTCGCACCCATCGTATCACACCTATTTCAAAATTATTTTAATTAGATTATATTCCTATAAAAATATATTGTCAATCACTATTTAAAAATTTTTTTAAATAGCTGATGACAGTTTTGTTCTTAGAGGGAGATACTCCAATCATAATCCCTTACTTTCTGTAATTTTATATCTCCTGCATGGTAAATTTTGAAAACGTTTTTCCATTTATAACAATGTTCCATCCAAATCAAATAATAATAACCTGTACTTCATCTCTTGTCCCCTCCCCCCCTGAATTCATCAAAACAATATCAATCAATCTCTTAATACTTGAAATAACAGTAAAAAAAGTTATAATTGAATTAAAAAAAATATATACATGAAGAAGTTTTTCAAGTCTTCGAAGGAGGAAAAAATGAAGTGTCCATTTTGTGAAAAAGAAATGAAAAAAGGGATTATATCTGGTGATGGTAGAAGTAAAATATTTTGGGAACCTCAAAACGAAAAGCTTAGTGTGATGGACAAAATGGTGGGAAAGGGTATGATTGATGCAGATTATTCATTAGCTAAATTTAAAATACAAGCTGATTATTGTGAAAATCGCCAAAAAATGATATTTAGTACCAACATATCTAACTAACAAAACTTAGTTTTTCAAAGGGCTGATACGGAACGTAAACTTCTGTTTTTCGAAAGGATGGTCCTGGTGGGGAATGTGGGAAGTAATTCCCATCCCTACATACCATATCCTAATCTTTTCTTACAATAAAGATTAGGATACAAAGCATCCAAAATCACATCTTATTTCTTTCTTCCTATTCTAAGTTTTACACTGGCATACACAAACATCACCAAAGAAGCGATTAGTACCGTGTAGATTTTAGCAAAAATACTCCCATCAATCAATACTTTTCATGGATTGAAGTAAAATAAAAACGGACGAATGAGTCAGCGGAATATTGCATGAAAAAAAGAAATCCGTTATACTAATATAAGATGATACTAGGGTCAAAAGGTCATGTTTTTCATGCTCGCATGAAAAAACATGACTTTGGGACCCGCAAAACATGAGAAAGTAGCCCGAATAGGGCGGATTTCGAATGTTTTAGAATTGCGGGAGCACAAAGTGCGGAGCAATTCGTAGGTATCATGGGGTCAAAATACCTTTTGACC
>JAFQCI010000113.1 GCA_017416505.1 Lachnospiraceae bacterium | reverse complement strand
TTCATACCCATAATAATAAATTTCTTTTTCTTCTTCCTTTATCACATTTTTCCGCAATAAAAAATCAGTTATTATGCCGGATATTTTTTCACTCATTTCATCACATCCTTACCTGCATAATAACTGATTTTATTCTTTTTTTCAATACATGTGGCACACTTTGCACTCTCCTAGGCACGGTTTGCAAAATTTAGTAGAATTTTTTTCTTGACTTGGTCAAATATCCAAAAAAGAAGAACAACCTGATAGGCATAGATTCATTCTGCCAGTTTTATATTTCTAACATATAAATCTACTTGTGCCAAGTTGTTTTTAATTTCGCTAATGTAAAATTTCCCCATGTTCTAATTCGCATATGGTATCGCACAATACTGCAATATCTTCTCTATTATGGCTGACTAACAAAATGGTTTTTCCCTGTTCTTTCAGGTTCAATAATAATTCCCGCACTTCCTTTACCCCTTCATTATCAAGCCCGTTCATAGGTTCATCCAGTATCAAAGTATCAGGGTTTTCCATGATTGCCTGTGCCAGTCCCAGCCGTTGTCTCATTCCCAGACTGTATGCTCTCACTTGTTTTTTCTGTGCAGCTTTTAACCCTACAAGTTCTAAAGTTTTTAAGATTTCCTCTTTTCCAACTTTCCGGTTAAGGTCAGCCAGTATTTTTAAATTCCGATATCCGCTATAGTACGGTATAAACCCTGGTGTTTCAATGATGATTCCTGTATTTGGCGGAAAGTCCACCTCTTTTCCAATCAGCTTTCCATCAAACCGGATGGTGCCTGATGTTGGTCTTACAAACCCACAGATACATTTCATCAGCATGGTTTTTCCGGAACCATTTCTTCCTATCAGACCATGTATCTTCCCTCTTTCAAAGTTTCTGTTTATATCAGAAAGAATCACATCTTTTTTTATCTTAAGATTTAAGTCTTTTATCTCGATGAAATAATCACGTTCCATTTTCATTCCCCCTCATAAAATATCTGCATTTTTCAAGGTTCATTTGAACATTTTTATTTTAACTCATTTTTTCCCTTTTTATTCCTCCATATCAGAAATCTTGGTAAAATCATACCGCTCCATAAGGAAACCGGATATGCCATATATCAGAACAATTAAAATCAAAAAATAAAAAAAAGAAAGTCTGACATCAAAATACTGTAAATTGTATACGGAATCATAATGCATCCAGGATAAGGTATGAGAAACCGGAAAAAACCATTTTAAACTACTTTGGGTCTCAGCAAAAGCGCTCCCAATACAAATCACCGCTCCAGTCACTGCAATTCCTGCCGTTCTTTTGCCAATGGTAAACCAGAGCATCAAAAACATGGCAATCAGTATCATATACAATATCATAAAACCTACCGATAACCAAAATGCCTCCACAGGTTTTAAATTATTATAAAGCCTTCCGGTAATAAAATTTGCAACCAGACTTTGGGACTTTTCCGGATGGAAGGTTACATATTTTGTAACAACATCACTCCATATATTAAGACCATAACTTTTGCCAAGGATACTAAGACAGGAACAACCCACCATGGCAAACACAAAAGTCACAGAGGTCATGACGGAAAAAATCAACTGCCCCATCAGCCAGTTTTGCTTTCCTACCCTTTGAATATAATACATAGAATTGCCGTCTACTTTAGGAAAATCTCCCATTAAGGAAAGATATACCGACGGCATCACCAATAATAATAAGGAAGAATTGCATATGGCAATGAATGGTTCTAATACCATCAGTTTCGTATTCATCTCTGCCGCAGCTTTGACCATTTCCTTGACTACATAATCATAAATAAAAAGAAACATCATTGCAAACAGCAGTAACTTTGGATTGAAAATCCATTTTATAAATTCCCCTTCTGCCACATAAAAGGCTTTCTTCAGGGAAAAATTACTGTCCCCCACAATCACACCTTCTCTCCATATATACCCTGCCTGTTACCATTCCCAGAATAATAAGCAATCCGTACCACACCACATAAAACAGAAGATAAGGAAACTCCATATTCCACGTATTTTGTACATTGGATGGCAATACCACTTCCAATGCTCCCACCAACAGTTCACTCTTTTTACCTACCACAGGAAGGAGTCTGCTCCACATTAGAATAAGTAAATAATTTAACATAAACGGAATGCATAATACGATATATTTATTACGAAGAAATATATGTAAAAAATATGCTGGAAGAACTGCCACTGCCCCGTAAAAAAACATTGCCAGAATTCTTGATAATATCTCGAAAGCTACACCTTGTTTTGCCCCAATCACAAAATATAACATCATTCCATATATGCAATAGGTAAAAGCCATTAGAATTCCCCCTACCGTCATTGCTGAACATAAATTTCCCATCACATAGGCTGTTTTTCCACTGCGGTAAAGTTCAAATCTTAAATTCGTGTTGACATTGCCCTTGCCGGAAACCGAGATATAGGGTATCGCTGCTACAATTGGTGCAAACATCATCATATAGCCACTATTTTCACGAAGGAAAATGTCTGCTGCCGACATTCCCATCTCCTTAATTATATTTTCCTTCTCTTTAGAAAATAAGATAGTGAAAACATGATACGCCTTACCTGTAGCGGGGCTTACATAGATATTCGTAGTAGCAAACAACAGGATTGCAGCAAGAACAGCAACGAAAAACGCGGTACTGGAAAACATTTTTTTACCATTTTCATAAAATACCCTTAAAAATTTCTTCATACTCTATTCTCCATATATTTCTTTGAATCTGTGACTTACTTTCCCATCTACCACATCCACATAAAACCAGGTATCTTTATTATCATTTTGATTTCTTGCAATGATTTTCCAGTTTAACCGTCCTTTATAGATATTTACTACCTCACTTCCGTCTGACAAGGTTTCCGTTTCCGGAGTAAACTGGTATACCAGTTCCATACCATAAACATCATAAACCGAGTTATTTCCAATCTGCTTTGACACTGCCTCCAATGCACTATCCACCGAAAGAATAGACCTTAGTTCCTCGGAAACCACTTCCACATGATAGGTATCTCCGCCCAGTCCACATATATTATCAATTTCCTCGTTTTTTATCATACAGACCTGTCCCCGGTCGTCCCAAAATTCACTGTTATAATCTCCCTGGGTGGTGCCTTCTATATAATCAAAGGATATCTGATGGTATTTCTTTCTGACACAAAATCCTAATGCATCCTGCCCATCCACATCCAATACCCGGACTTCTGCCACCTCATATTCAAAATCCGGATTTTTTTCATATGGCAGTTCATGATTTAAATACTCTTCCACATACTGCACTGCTTCCCGTATTGTCACCTCGCCATCCGAAAGCTTAATTTTATCTTCCATTCCACTGGTATTTATGGTAAGGTTATATACTTTCTTTATATCATAGGCATACATGGGAAAGGTAGCGTTAATATTTCCTTTGGAAAACCATAGGTTAGCCAGATTAGAATCAATTTGCAAAAAACCTTTTCCCCCTTCAGACCTTGCATCACCAAACAGTAAAAAATACTTATCTTTATCAAATATGCCTTCCTTTATCTCTTTTTCCAGTTCTTCAAATGACATCTCCGTCACTTCATTTTCTTTTCCGGCTTTTTCAAACACACTTACTGTTACGGTGGACATATCAAAGGATTCCCCAAAATAATGATTTATGGTATTCTTCACCAATTCTAAATTTTCTTCATGGGTATTGGTTTCATACTCCACATTCTTTTGGATATTGATTTGATGAAGACCATTGATATCATTTAAATCCAGTTCTAAATCCTTTACATTTAAATTCGCATATTTCCCTTTTTGTGCCTCCTCAATTTCTTTCTCATAATTTTGTTTTATTTCTTCCAAATCTGTCCGTTCTATTTTCGTGCCTTCACCTTCTTCTGATGGGATAAATTTAAGGAATACAAAGAAACAGATTGCCGCTGCCACTATTAAAAACATGTATTTTATTTTTCCTGATTTCATAATTCCTCCCTATTGTTTCAAACCAAAAATCTCCTAAATATCATACAAGACTCCACAAAACTTTTATCAATAAACCTAATTTATAAATCAATGAAAATGAAAGGCGACATGAATCACTTAGTAAAATATGATACTGCCGCCTTTATAATATCATCTTACAATATAATCATATATTGTTTAATAGTATATTTCTCCAGCACCATATGCATTTTGATATGTTGTGGCATTCTGTACTTTTAATATAAATGTCATCATAAGTACAAATGTGATAACAACACCCTTCATCGCTGATAAAAAATTATTTCTTTTAATTGATTTCACCATATCTTATTTTCTCTTTTTTATATTCATTTTTCTTTGTACTATCACATGAAGTGCCTTTCTTTTCCCTTCATTAAAAAAACTGCTATTTTACATGTTTTTGCTATATAGGTTCTTCCATCCTCCTCTCTAGAATTCCTTCCTCATCCCAAAAAGAATTCCTATCTCTTTGCATCATCTTGTTCTTTGTTACCTAAAAACTTTCTTCTCGCAGCTTCCGGTTCTTTTGGCTGATAACAGCACCATGGCGATGATGCACATACGGCACTTTTTGCAGCTTTTTCACCAATCATTGCTACTGTTTTTA
>JAFQCI010000112.1 GCA_017416505.1 Lachnospiraceae bacterium | reverse complement strand
TGGTGCATAACGAGCTGTATGAGTTTTAGAGTCTCGTATATAAATCTGCATATTTTTTCTTGAAATATCTTCATAGTGCAAATGTAATACTTCTGAAATCCGTAAGCCGGAGGAATACATGATTGCAAAAATAGCTTTGTATTTTAAATCTTCTGTTGCATTTAAAAGTTTTTCAACATCATTAAAAGAAAGAACTTCAGGAACAGCATAATCATTAATGGCTCGAGGTACTAAGTTATCATCCCGTAGTTTACCTAAGACACGTTTATAAAAAAATACAAGCGAACCATTGTTATTGTTAAGTGTAGAAGCTTTATTTCCTTTGACTTGTAAATAGAGAAGATAATTTTTGGCATCTTCGCAGGTCAGTTCTTCGGGATTTTTTTTTGATGAAATTCAAAAAACGAGAAACATTTTTCTGGTAAAGAGTAATAGTTTTAGGCTTAAGATTTCTAAGCTTTCCGACATTTTCGATTTTATTAATATATGATTCGTACATAAAATAACCTCCATGAAATAAAAGTAGTAATATCAACAGTAACTACCTATCATGGAGGTGCATTTGCAAAATAAAACTGCTTGTGTAAGCAGCCTAAAAGTGGTATTCTTTTCATAGGCAGTTGGTCGGGACTAAGTCCGTTGTTTGATATTTGTTATTGGTCGTACTTTAACAATACTATCTTGGGACAATCCTGTCACTGCCTTTTTTAGAAAAAGTTGAAAAAATTGCGTCACAGCCTTGGAAGGCCATCGCGCAGCGATTTTGTTCAATGCCAAATTGTAAGGAGGAAGCTTATTCAGAGGTAATTTATGAACCTTATTGGAAGGAAATGAGTGCATTATATGATGAGTATGACGGCACTCCTAATGATAACAGCCTGCAGAAGACAGATGTGGAAGCAAGACTGCGGGAAATGTTTCCTATGTTTAACATGGATGCGTTAATTCAAGGTGTACGCCCGGAGAGTTTAATATTGAATGGAAAACTATTTTCATTCCAATGCTCAGACTCTTGGAATTACCAGATTATGTGTGGTGCATATGATGAATTGGATGAGAATTTTGCTTCTACAGACTGGCATAATTTCTAGATTTTAGAGGAATTACAGTGTGGGGATTTGAGGAACACGATATTATGTATGAAAATCAAGAATTTTACGTTTTGATTGATTTGCTATAGATGAAAGAAGTGAAAGAAATGAATAAGTACATTAGTTTAATTAATGAAATGTACAATAACAATATTAGATTACATGCCCCTTTACAAAATAATGATTATGGTATGCCAATAGCATTATTAGAAATCTTATGTGTGAGTGATGGTATAGAAGAAGTTATCTGTGTTGGGAATAGAAAAGAATCAATAGGCTGGATTTTGTATTCATATGAAATGATAAAAAATAATACAGAGTATTACACAACAGAATATGGGATTGAGGGTTACATTTTTTCGGATGATGGTGCAGGAAATGTATTTGTTATGAAAGAAGATGAATCAATTTATTTGTTTAATGCTATTGATGGTGAAGAGGAGTATTTTGCAAAATCATTAGTTGAGTTTTGGGACATAAATACCGATGTGGCACCAAATTCATTATCTGATGAGGAGCGGGTAGATAATTTAGTTAAGAAATATGGATTTGACTTTATCAAGATTTCCAAGAGTGAAATTAGAGGTTTGATAGAAAAAGAAATTGAAAACTATCAAGATGGAAGCTCTGAATATATAAGAGTTCTTTGTGGATATTTATTTTGCATTGGAGATTATGAAGATGCCGAATTGATTGAACGAGCGAAATATAATATTAATTTTGATGTTGGTTGTATGATTGATGGAGATTGGATAGAAGCATTAAAAGGCAATATGTCCGAAGAAGACAAGCAAGTTCACATACAAGCATTTATTAAGTATTACGAAAATATATAGACTGTATACTTTCAGTAATACTGAGAGAATTAAAGAAAGTACAAAGCTCACGAAGCTTTGAAGTGTGCGTTTGTTAAGTGGGTGATAATGTGCAATGGGATTTGATAGAAGAACATAGTGGAACATACGAAAAGGAAGTTTGTAAAAAGATTGATGACCTTACGGATTTGTTTGATATAATTCTTGATGATATGAGGTTATATCCATCAATGATGTGTGTAGATGTATTTCCTTATATGGAGAGTTTAGCGATAGAGATACCAAAATGTATTCAGAATTACTATGAAATATTTCACGATGAAGAGTATAAAGCAAAAATGCAAAAGAACTTTGATTTAAGATTAGAGTTGGAGAAAAGAGAAAACTGTTCTATTTATGATGCATTAAAAAAATTTTTGATAATGATTATTTAATGGCTATGTGCACGTCGAGACCGGTAAATCAAAGTAAAAACATTAAGAAAGTTGCCACTCGGCTTTCGGAAGATGTAGGGTCTACTTGTGCAAAGTTTTTTGAGGTTGCAAACAGGATTTGAAAATACTTCAAGAATTGTATATCGGAATATTGTTTTCAGGTTGGGTAATTCGGTGTGGAAATTATGGAATCCTAATACTTTTGGGAACAAACGAATAGACTTGAAAATTTAAGCTTTGTGAAGAGATGAAAACACGCAAGAATTTGAAGTATCCGATGCACTCGAGAGAATTTAATTGATATTTTCTGTTATTTAGTATATACTATGTATATACTAAATGTAAGGAGGTTTCCATATGCAAACACAAGTAAAAGAATGGGGAAATAGTCAAGGAATCAGATTACCAAAAGAAGTATTGAGAAGTGCAGGGATTGCATTGAATGAGATTTTAGATGTCACAGTATCGAATGGAGTAATTACTTTAGCGAAACCTTTTCGTCATAAAACATTGGAAGAAAGGGCGGCTGAGTATGATGGAAAGTTAATGCTGGATGGTGAATATGATTGGGGTGAACCCGTCGGAAGAGAGGTATGGTAATGGACTTACTGCATCAAGGAGATATTCTTAAAATTGAAAAAATAAAACATCCCGTATTGGTAGTTAGTAAGGATTTCTTTAATTCCAGTGGTGAAATAATAGGATGTCCAATTATCACTGATTCTATTCCCGGACCACTTCATATATGGATGGCTACGGAGGAAAATCAAGGTTATATACAATGTGAAAAACTTGCACTGTTGGATTTGTCTGTCCGAGGATATAAGAAAGTGGATAGATTGCCAATTTCAGAAATGATCAATGTATCTGATGCTATTCAGGGAATTTTTGAATACATTTGA
>JAFQCI010000111.1 GCA_017416505.1 Lachnospiraceae bacterium | reverse complement strand
TCAGCACAACCTTATATATACAGTTATCAATGTTCGCATATATACAAATTATAACAATAAATATAAGCTATTGCAACAATTGATTTTGTGGTCTTAACCCATCATCTAAAGCTAATGGGATTGCGACCACAGTATTTCAATGGGTGCACCACAATTTCTGCATTCACACAGGCATTTTTTGCTGTCCAGAACTACCTGTTCTACGTCATCTATTATTTTTATTTCATAATTTTTCATATAGATTTTACGGAAAAAATGCAATTGCCATTTTATCGTACCCTCACTTTTTCCTGTTACTTCTGCCAAATCACTATATTTAACATAGCCATCTAAATCACCCTCAAAATAACTGGAATAAAAATTTGCATCACCAATCAAACGCCTTGAAATATAAGATAATATCACAAGAATCATACCAACAATAAAGCGAACAATCGATTCCGGAGTCGATTTTGCGTGTAGAACTGTCTCTAATTGTTCCCTATAATAAACAACCAGAGAAATTATGCAATAAACTGATATTATAATGTTAAAAATCCCCAAAACCGTAAATATCACATTTTTAATTTTTAATACTTTGACTAATTTATCTCTTGTATACACTTTGTCATTGCCTCTTTTCCTATTTCTAAGATTACTGCTTTCCCATGTAAAAAGGCTTAAAATCTTCGCTGTCACTGCATATAAAACCACCAAACTGCTCCACCAGTTTCTCCATGCAGTCCTTTAACTGTTCAAACGCCTTTTCCTCAGCCGTAACTACAAAAATACTCTGAATGCCACGATTTTTTATAAATGCCAGGTCGGAAGGATGACCGAACTCTACCCTATTCTTTTCAAAAGTAACAGGCTCCAGCCCGGCTTTTCCAACTTCAAAAACTTCCATCTCTTCCCAGAAGTCCACCATAACTTCTCCACTTTCCTTTAGAAAATCCGCCATCTCCTTAACCTCCACCTCATTTGGTGTCATATAAAATAAATCCAAGAAAACTACCTTTTCCTTCGTAACTTCTACTTTCTTTTTCTTCTTATGATTTGACATATTTTTCTCCTTTAGCTCTATTTCAAATATTTAGTACCGCTACGAGCCGAACGCAGCGAAAGCGTGCCTGCGTTGTTTTGTTTCTTTTGCATCACTTTCGTAAATAACATTTGCGTTTCGCAATCACTTATCTCTCCCTCTACTTCAAATACTTCGCCAAATACTCTCCGGTAAAACTTTCTTTGCATTTTACGATTTCTTCCGGTGTTCCCTTTGCCACTACGGTTCCTCCTCTGTCACCGCCATTTGGACCGATATCAATAATATAATCTGCAGTCTTAATCACTTCCAGATTATGCTCGATGACTACCACCGTATTTCCACCTTCACTTAATCTTTGCAAAATATCCACCAGCTTATGAACATCTGCAAAATGAAGTCCTGTAGTAGGTTCGTCCAGAATATAAATAGTCTTTCCGGTACTTCTTCTGCTTAATTCCGTAGCCAATTTAATTCTCTGAGCCTCACCACCGGAAAGGGTCGTAGATGGCTGGCCTAATTTAATATATCCTAAGCCTACTTCCCTTAAAGTTTCAATCTTTCTTAGGATAGAAGGAACATTCTCAAAGAACTTACAGGCTTCCTCTACCGTCATATCCAATACATCAAAAATGCTCTTATCTTTATACTTTACTTCCAGAGTTTCTCTGTTATATCGCTTTCCATGACAAACCTCACAAGGAACATACACATCCGGTAAAAAGTGCATTTCAATTTTAATAATACCATCACCCTTACAAGCCTCACAACGTCCGCCAGATACATTAAAACTAAATCTTCCCTTCTGGTAAGCACGCATTTTTGCATCCTTTGTATTCGCAAACAAATCACGAATCTGGTCGAAAACACCGGTATAAGTAGCCGGATTTGACCTTGGAGTTCTTCCAATCGGTGACTGGTCGATATCAATTACCTTATCCAACTGTTCTATTCCCTTAATTTCCTTATGTTTACCCGGTTTACACTTTGCCCGGTTTAATTCCTTCGCCAAATGCTTATATAAAATCTCATTTACCAAAGAACTTTTTCCCGAACCAGATACTCCCGTTACACAGGTCATAACTCCCAATGGAAACTTCACATTAATATTTTTCAGATTATTCTCTTTTGCTCCAACAACCTCAATAAATCCTGTAGGTTTCTTACGTTGCTCTGGCACCGGAATCTTAATTCTTCCACTTAAATAAGCTCCGGTAATAGAATCCTCCTGCTGCATAATCTCCTGGGCAGTACCTTGGGCAATGACCTCTCCACCATTTTCCCCTGCTCCCGGTCCAATGTCAATAATATGGTCCGCAGCTAACATCGTATCCTCATCATGTTCCACCACAATCAAAGAATTTCCTAAATCCCTTAAACTCTTCAAAGTCTTAATTAATTTATCATTATCTCTTTGATGCAATCCAATGCTTGGCTCATCCAAAATATAAGCAACGCCCACCAGTCCGGAACCAATCTGTGTTGCCAGACGGATTCTTTGAGCCTCTCCACCGGACAAAGAACCGGTCGCTCTGGCAAGAGATAAATAATCCAGTCCTACATCCATCAAGAACCCGATTCTTGAATTGATTTCCTTTAATACCTGCTGTCCAATTAGCTGCTGTCTTGGACTTAATTCCACCTCTTCTAAAAATGCCTTTAACTTTTCAATGGACAATTCCCCAATTTCCGCAATATTCTTATCTCCAATGGTAACAGCAAGGGATTCCTCCTTTAAACGCTGTCCCTTACATACCTCACAAGGAGTAATGGTCATATAAGTTTCATACTCCGCCTTCATGGTTTCCGAAGAAACTTCCCGGTATTTTCTCTGAACATTCCGAAGCAGTCCCTCAAAAGCCACATCATAAATTCCTTCGCCTCTTTGTCCCTTGTAATATACCTTTACCTCATGCCCCTTGGTACCATGGATTAAAATATCCTTGATATTATCATCATAATCTTCAAAAGGTGTATCCAAATCAAAATGATACTCCTTACACAATGCATCTAAAATCGCTCTGGTATAACTCTTCTTATCCGTACAGGACTGCCAGCCCATGACTGCAATGGCACCCTCTGCGATGCTAAGTTTCATATCCGGAATCATTAAGTCAATATCAAACTCCATCTTATATCCCAGTCCATGACAGGTCGGACAAGCCCCAAAAGGATTATTAAAAGAGAAACTTCTTGGTTCAATTTCATCAATGCTGATATTACAATCCGGGCAGGAAAAACTTTCGCTAAAATGCATTGGTTCTCCACCTATGACATCCACAGTCATCAATCCCTCTGCTAGTCGTAAAGCAGTTTCAATGGATTCCGCCAGACGCATATGCATTCCTTCCCTTACCACCAGACGGTCCACAACAATTTCAATGGTATGCTTTTTGTTCTTATCTAACTTGATTTCCTCGCCTAAATCATATAAACTGTCATCCACCTTCACACGAACAAAACCACTCTTTTTCGCCTGTTGAAATACCTTAGCGTGTTCTCCTTTTCGCCCTCTCACCACTGGAGAAAGAATCTGAAACTTTGTACCCTCCGGTAACTTCAAAATTTCATCACACATCTGGTCTACGGTCTGTTTGCTGATTACCTTATGGCACTTCGGACAATGAGGAATACCAATTCTTGCATAAAGCAGACGAAAATAATCATAGATTTCCGTTACGGTTCCTACGGTAGAACGAGGATTTCGATTCGTAGATTTCTGGTCAATGGAAATAGCCGGAGATAAGCCCTCAATCTTTTCCACCTCCGGTTTTTCTGCCTGTCCTAAAAATTGTCTGGCATAGGAAGATAACGACTCCATATATCTTCTTTGACCCTCTGCATAAATGGTATCAAATGCCAAAGAAGATTTTCCGGAACCACTCAATCCCGTCAACACTACCAGTTGATTTCTCGGTATTCTTAAATCGATATTTTTAAGATTATGCTCCTTTGCACCTTTTATGGTAATAAATTCCTGTTCCATGTTTCCTCTTTTCCTCCGTTCCACTTTCTAATCCTTCATTTTTCCTTCATTTCACTTTACAAATATCATTTTCTGCACTTTTCATAAAATTTAACAGGATTCATAAAAGAACGACTACTCATCATACTCCTGAAGTGCTATCTTTAATTCCTTTAACTCATCTCTAACCATAGCCGCCATTTCAAAATTCAAATCTGCTGCTGCCGCATTCATCTTCTTTGTCAATGCCTTAATTTCTTTTTCCAGTTCCTTCTTCGTCATAGACTCTGGGTCTTTCTTAATAACCTCTGCTTCTTCCTGTAACGAAGTGGTAATCAAATCTCTGACCGGTTTCACAATGGTTTTCGGTATAATATTATGTTCTTTATTATAAGCCTCCTGAATCGACCTTCTTCGATTGGTTTCCTTTATGGCAATATCCATGGATTTCGTAACAGAATCCGCATACATAATTACCCGACCTTCACTATTACGGGCAGCACGACCAATAGTCTGTACCAAAGAAGTTTCTGAACGCAAAAATCCTTCCTTATCTGCATCCAGAATCGCCACCAATGTAATTTCAGGAATATCCAGACCTTCTCTTAAAAGATTGATTCCCACCAAAACATCAAAGACATCCATTCTTAAATCCCTTACAATCTCCACTCGTTCCAAAGTATCAATGTCAGAATGTAAATACTTTACCCTGATTCCCATTTCCTTTAAATACTCTGTCAAATCCTCCGCCATTCGTTTGGTAAGAGTCGTAACCAGAATCTTATGTTTATTCTGAATTTCCTTCTGGATTTCAAACAACAAATCATCAATCTGACCTTCCGTCTTTCTTACATCAATCAATGGGTCCAGCAAACCGGTAGGTCTTATAATCTGCTCTGCCCGTAATAATTCATGCTCTTCTTCATAAACATTCGGAGTAGCAGAAACAAACAACATCTGGTCTATTTTCGTTTCAAATTCTTCAAAATTCAATGGGCGGTTATCCTTTGCCGAAGGCAGACGAAATCCATAATCTACCAAGGTCTGCTTTCTAGCCTGGTCACCGGCATACATACCACGAACCTGTGGTACTGTAATATGAGATTCATCCACAATAATCAAAAAGTCATCCCCAAAGAAGTCCATTAAGGTATTTGGAGTCTGTCCCGGTTTGTGCCCTGCTAAAATTCTGGAGTAATTCTCAATCCCGGAGCAAAATCCGGTTTCCCGCAACATCTCAATATCGAAATTCGTTCTCTCAGAAATTCTCTGTGCCTCTAACAGTTTATCATTTTCCTTAAAATAAGCCACCCTTTCTTCCAATTCTTTCTCAATTTCCTTTATGGCAGCTTCTAAACGTTCCCGTCCTACAACATAATGGGAAGCCGGAAAAATACAGGTAAAATTTAATGTTCTTTTTATTTCTCCCGTTAAAGCATCAAATTCTACGATTCTATCAATCTCATCCCCGAAAAATTCCACCCGGATGGCATCATCAAAAGTAGAAACCGGAATTATCTCCAACACATCTCCCTTTACCCGGAAACTTCCTCTCTTAAAATCCATCTCATTTCGCTCATATTGTATATCAATTAGCTCCCTTATGACCTCATCCCGGTCCTTGTTCATGCCGGGGCGCAAAGAAATCATCATTTCCCGGTATTCGTCCGGGTCACCAATACCATAAATGCAAGAAACCGAAGAAATAACAATGACATCTTTTCGTTCAATCAAAGCCGCTGTGGCACTATGCCTTAATTTATCAATCTCATCATTTACTGCAGAATCCTTCTCAATATAAGTATCTGTAGAAGGCACATAAGCCTCCGGCTGATAATAATCATAATAGGATACAAAATATTCTACCGCATTCTCAGGAAAAAACTCCTTAAACTCCCCATATAGCTGTGCCGCCAATGTCTTATTATGTGCAATAATCAAAGTGGGCTTATTCAGTTTCTCAATAATATTCGCCATGGTAAATGTCTTTCCAGAACCTGTAACACCCAGTAAAGTCTGAAACTGATTACCTTCCTTAAATCCCTGAACTAACTGCTCAATCGCCTGTGGCTGGTCCCCTGTAGGCTGATATTCTGAATGAAGTACAAATTTATCCATAAACAGATACCTCCGTCTGCAAAAACTCTGTCTACTCTATCATGTTACAAATAACCTTACCGATTATTAATAAAAATATTCTAACATACAAATAGAAAAAAGTACAGACCAATATGAACATTTGTTCTGTACTTTTTTGAAAACAGTTACTGTACACTCGTACCTCGTGAACAGCAATAAAATCCCATTTTACTTTTTTCCAAAGGTCAAGGCACACTGTTTACAATGCTCCTTACATTCCCCGCACTGGATACATTCCCTGTCCCCAACCTTTTTAACATCCATCTTACAATGAATCACGCAGGCATTACAATGATTACACTTCTCTGCATCCACCTTCATTCCCAGTATAGAAACTCCATGAAAAAAGGAATAAAATGCCCCTAAAGGACATAAAAAACGGCAAAAACTTCGAAAAATAAAAACAGCGCTAAGCAATATCACCACTAAAAGACTTATCTTCCACCAATATAATCCACCGGTCATTGCTTTTAATCCTTCATTCATTGTTACCAAAGAAATTCCACCTTCCAAAGTACCAGCAGGACAGATGTATTTGCAAAATCCTGGTGCCGCCCACAACAAAGGAATTCCCACTACAAATACCACCAGTATCACATACTTTAGATAGGACAACCCTCTGGTAAAGCGGTTCTTCTTTAGCTTAGACGTTGGAATTTTATATAATAGTTCCTGTATCAGTCCAAAAGGACATAAAAATCCACAAATCACCCTTCCTAATACCACACCAAACAATAACAATAAGCCCAGTATATAATAAGGAAATTTATATTTGCTGGAAACCAAAGCACTTTGAAGGCTCCCAAGAGGACAAGAAGCAACTGCGCCCGGACAGGAATAACAATTTAATCCGGGAACGCACACTCCCTTTACCTCTCCCTGATAAATTTTCCCCTTCGCAAATCCGGTAAAATTGCAGTTATATAACATTGCACAAATTACCTGAATCAGCTTTCTCCTCTTTTGCATTATCCTATTCCTATACACTCATAGCAAATTCGAATCGCCTTATTTTTCACATCCCGGAAACCACCCTTGGACATCCCAATTAAAATAAGAACAATGGCCGCTATCAGTAATCCCTTTCTTCCGTATTTCTTCATCATTTTATACCCCTGCATATTTCCTTTCTCTCATTCACTACATTTACACCCTATTCTCCCAGTACGGCATCAATGGCTTTTTTATATTCTTCATATTGTTCCTCAGCATCACCCGCACCCAGGTAAATCTTTTGAATTACTCCCTCCTGGTCAATCACAAGTGTATAAGGTATTCCATCACTTGGATACTTATCACAGATTTCTCCCTCTACATCATATGCAACAGGAAATGTGTATCCATTCTCTTTTACAAATTTGGCCACCGTACTTTCATCTTCCATACAGTTCACCGCAACAATTACTACCCTATCCTTGTATTCTTCTGCTAATCTTTCAAATGCAGGCATTTCTCCTACACAAGGTCCACACCATGTTGCCCAGAAATTTAATAATACTACCTTACCCTTCTGCTCAGAAAGAATAATTTCCCCTCCATCTACTAGCTCAGCAGTAAACTCCGGTGCCACATCCCCTGTATTCAATTCCTTATAGGTTTCCTCTTTTTTTGAATTACCGGTATTAGCACGAGAGGAATCCTCAACTTTAGTCCCACAACCTGCCAAAGTAAAACAAAATGCCAATCCTAAAACAATACCACTTATTTTCTTTCTGCCTTTCATACCACTATTACTCCTTATCTTTTATTATTACTGTGAGGCAATTCCGAAACATCCAAAACTTATATAAAATATTTTAGTTTCACAATCACCTATATTATTACTATAAGCTACAAAAGGTCATACTTTTCAATGTTGCCGAAAAAGTATGACCTTTTACACCCTTGAACACTATAGAGTAACCTATTCTTTACTCCAGTCTTTCCTACTCTACCTCTAACATAGTGGAAGATAAATCCCTAAGTTGTTTGGAATCCTCCACAATCAGATTCATATGCTCCTTATATGCATCCATGGCGTCAATAATGGATTCCACCACGTTCTGATTTTCTTTAGAAGAAGAACTCATTTGTGCAATCTTATCCTTCAAATCCTCAAACATATGGTCAACATTTGATACATTTACATTCTGTTTCTCAATGTTTTCATAAAGAGAACCAAACTGGTTCATCAATACCTCAAATCCCTTGGCTAAATCCCCCATGGACTCCAGTGAAGCATTGATAGCATGCACACTTTCATTTAATTGAACCGTCGTTTCCTCAATCTGGTTCTTCATATTACCCACCACTTCAATTACCTGTGCGGAACACTCATTACTGTCCACTGCCAGGTTTTGAATTTTGGTTGCTACCACTTCGAAACCTTTTCCGGCTTCTCCGGCTCTGGCTGCTTCAATCGAAGCATTTAAAGCTAGCATCTTTGTATCAGAATCAATACTTGCCAAATGCTCTGCTACTTCAGAAATTTCAAGAATCTGTTGCTGTAACATTGCAAAAACCTGATTGGTAGCATCCACAGTCTGTTTTACCAGATTCATCTGCACACCCATATCCTGCATATTATCCTTGCTCTTTTCCAAAGCACCTTCTACCATTTTTACTTCATGATTTAAATCACCAATGTGGTTTTCTGTGATCTGCATACATTCCTGTACCTCTGCACAAGTACTTTCCACATCCTCAGTACCCCTTGTAACATCCAAAGAGCCCTGTCTTAATTCCATAGCATTTTCTTCCAAACGCTGGTTGACATTTCGCATTTCATCCATTCTGCTGGAAGAATGTTCATAATTCTCTTTTAATTCCTGACTTACCTTCTGAATAGAATCCAGAAGTTTTTCTGCTTCTTCCGCTCTTACTGTACTCATTTCAATAAAAGAGCGTCCACGCTTAATTACCAGATTAATGATAAGAGCCGCAATGTCAAACACAACTATACACATAATATACTGCGACAGAGGGTCTGCTTTCTGTGGATGAATTATGTATAAAAGTACAAACAAAATCGTAACCAATACTGTCTGTATTTTTGTATACATCGGCTCCAAATAAAGTCCCGTAAGAGCAATTACCGCTAAAAACATCGGGAAATCATCACTATAATAATCTCCACTGTTAAGAGAAATAAAAAACACTACAAACACTAGACATATGCTGATAATCAACTGTTGTTTTAACTGGCTTACCTTTGTTTTTTTCATTACAAAATGTAACACACTGAAAATAAACAGACAGATTCCAATAGCAACTGCCCCCTGCACACTCTTGGCAATAATGTTCTTTAGCAAAAAGATTGCAGAAACTCCAAAGGTCATAAACAACATGATTTTGTAGATTTTCTCCTGTGAAATAGGCATCTTCTTTTCTTCCATACGCATTCTCCTTTTGAAAGTTTTTTGCTTTTACACCTTTAACCCCTTTGCATTATCTATCTTCCTCCAAGAATGCTATATCTTTTACCCTCCATGCTCCCATCTTTCTACCATAGAGCTTTATTTTAACCAATTGTCCTTATCTGCTTTTAAATACGCTTTAAACAATTCCAAATCATCTTTGGTGGTTAATTTAATGTTCTTATCTGAACCTGCTGCAAAATATAACCGTTCCCCTAAATCGACCATCATGGTATTGGTGTATGAAGAACCATAAATACCAATTTCTTTTTCAAAGGCTTCATGATAAGCCCAGTCTAACTTTCCAAACTTATAAGCCTGTGGTGTAGATACACGGCGTAACGTTTCACGAGGAATATACTTGGTAGTAGAAGTTTCATCATCCACCACAAAAATCTGCTCGTTATATGGTAGCGATGTAACTGCGTTTCCGTATTTCTGACAGGTGATAATAACATCTGATAATACACTTTCATCCACCAATGGACGAATACCATCATGAATAATAATAATATCCTCCGGACCACATTTATCCTCTAAATGGAATACTCCATTTCGTATCGACTCTTGTCCGGTCTGCCCTCCAGGCACAATCCATTTCAATTTTGTAATATTAAACTGCTTTGCATATGCCCATACAATGTCCTGCCATCCTTCAATACAAACCACCTCAATCGCATCGATTTGTGGATGCTTTTGAAATCCTTCCATGGTATAAATCAAAACAGGCTTATCATAAACATTAATAAACTGTTTTGGTATGTCCTGTCCCATTCTATGACCAGAACCTCCTGCAATAATCACTGCCACGTTCATGCTACTATCTCCTTTGCACCGCTGTCCTGTTGATTTTAGTTCTCCTTCTTACCATATTGCTTATCGTATTCTTCAATACAATATCCCACGATTTTCTCAGCGTAAACTCTTCCTAATACTTCTTTTACAAAAGTTCTCTTATTCTCTAACTCTTTATAAACCTGGAAAAAGTGTGAGATTTCCTGAGAAGTATGTTCCGGTAATTCACTGACATCCTGATAACAATTAAAGGTAGGGTCACCTTCCGGAACTGCGATGATTTTTTCATCCTTAGCTTCTTCGTCAATCATTAACATAACCCCGATAGGTCGTACCTTAACTAAAGTTAAAGGTGCAATGGTTTCCTGACATAAAACCAATACATCCAATGGGTCACCATCATCTGCCAAGGTTCTTGGAATAAATCCATAATTTGCTGGATAGTGAGTGGAAGTATATAACACTCTGTCTAAACGAAGCATTCCTGTCTTCTTATCTAATTCATACTTATTTTTTCCACCCTTTGATATTTCAATTACCGCATCAAAGGAAGATGGAGTAATTCTGCCAGGGTCTGCATCATGCCAAATATTCATAATCTGTACCAAGCCTCAAACGAGGCGCAAACACAAGGGTGAAAGGCGTGTTTGCATATCATTTCCTTTCTCCTTTTTTCTTTCACCCAATTTTCTTTTGTTTCTTAATAGTACCCTACTTATTGTATTTGTTCAAGTAAAACTTCCTGTGCCTTTGCCAACTGGGTATCGTCCTCTATGGAATTAATTTCCTCCGGTAATTCTACTACTATATCCGGTGTAATACCTACACCATGAATGTTTCTTCCTCCGCCGGTATAATACTCTGCCACTGTTAATTTAATTCCGGATCCATCCGGTAACTCATAAATCTGCTGCATTACACCTTTTCCATAACTTTGAGTTCCAATTACCGTAGCTGCATCATAGTCCTGCATGGTTCCCGCAAAACATTCCGATGCACTGGCACTATATCCATTCATTAAAATTACAATTGGCATTTCCACCTGATGTCTATTGGTGGAATACTCTGTTCCAATATTTTTCCCATTCTTATCCAAACAGTAAACCAGTCTTTCCTCTGGTAAAATGTAATCCAGCATATTTACCATAGTAACCAGCATTCCGCCACCGTTATCTCTTAGATCAATAATCATTGCCTGCATTCCTTGGGACTCTAAATCATCAATGGCATCTGCAAATTGTTCATCTGTATGTTCATCAAAAGAATACACACCTACATATCCAATATTAGAATCCAGCATTTGATATTCCACAGTTTCTAATACTACCTTTTTTCTGGTAATAGTTAAATCAATATATTCATCTGTACTCTCACGATATACCGTTACATTAACTTTTGTTCCTTCTTCGCCACGAATTTCTTTTACTAGTTCATCTAGACTCACACCTGCTATGTCCTCACCTTCAAGTGCAACCAGCCTGTCGCCTTCCAACATTCCCGCCTCTTCTGCACCACTGCCTTTAAATATATTAACTGCATAAGGAACATTTTCACCAATTTTGACTACAAAAGTGGCACCAATGCCATAAAACTCTCCCTCATATTCCTCCATCAATTCCTGATACTCCTCTGCTGAATAATAACAGGAATATGGGTCATCCAAACCATCCAGTAAAGCACGGTACATTGCTTCTTTTTCTTTTTCTTCATCCGCATCATACAAATAGTATTTATCAATATATTTTTCAATCAACTGATACTTATCATCTTCTTCAATCTCATTTCCATTGGAGCCAGTCAAATCAATACTATTTAATGAACCACAACCTGTCAATCCTAAAACAAAAGTCATCAAAGCGGCACTTATTAATATTCTATACTTTCCATTCCCCTGAAACTTTCTCATTATGTCCTACCTTTCCAATTCACTGCTACTAATTAAAATATTGCATTGGGTCTACATAAGCTCCGTTCACACGAATTCCAAAATGTAAATGTGGTCCTGAGGAATTACCGGTAGAACCAACTTCTGCAATCTTTGTTCCCTGTGTTACATATGCGCCTGTGGTGGTACATAATTTAGAAGCATGCATATAAATGGTATACACACCATTACCATGGCTAATCATTACATAATTTCCCATAGCATAATTATACGCAGAAGCTACTACTGTACCAGAAGCAGAAGCTACGATATCTGCTCCATAAATAGAACCCGGTGTTGGTCCACAAATATCAATTCCCTTATGATTGCTGGATGCTCCATGTCCAATGGCTGCTCCATCTCTGGCACCAAAATAGGAAGTGATTCTATAATTTCCAGGTGTCGGCCATAGAAATGCCCCTACTCCCACAATAATAGAAGAAGAGTTGTTTGACTGTGCCAATCGTTCCTGTTCTTCGATTTGTGCAATAATCGATTCCTGTAACCTAATTTCTTCTTCATACTGTTTCGCCAATTCTTCCGATTCCGCAATGGAATTTTCATAATTTAATACTTCCTGAGCTTTGGCTGCAACCAACATATCCAAAGATTCTTTTTCTAATTCTAAATCCGCCTTTTGAGTTTCCAACCCATCTAAAGCAAACTGTAACATAGTTTCCTGATTTGCGATTTCTTCCCGAATATCAATCAAGTTCTGTAGCATATTATAATCATACTCAGATATCTTTGAAATATACTCAGCACGGTTTAGCAAATCGCTCAAATCTTCAGACTGCAACAAAGCATCTATGTATGCGGTATCACCGTTTTCATACATAAATTTTATTCTCGCCTTCATGGTTTCATACTGAGTTTGTTCCTCAATTTTCGCCTCTTCTAATTCTTGCTGTTTTACTACAATATCCGCCTCGGTCTGTGCGATTTCTGCCTCTGCCGCACTAATACTTTCGTCTAAAGCCGCCATTTCCTGATCCAAAGCTAAAATATAAGCTTCCGTATCGGCTTTTTCATTTTCCAACTGCTTAATAAAATCTTCAACTTCCTGCTTCTTTTCCTCAGCTTCGTTCTTTTTTTCTTCCGCTTCATCCTTTCCGTTCTTCGCAAAGGAAGTCAATGGAATGATACACAATAAAGATAATAAAATCCCCGCTTTTATTATTCCTTTTTTCAATGAAAACCCTCCTAAATACTTAAATGCTTACGAACTGTTACCATACTTCCAACAAAACCTACACCCATACCTAAAATGAGTGCTACAGGTAATAACTGTACGAACACATCCTTTACTGGTAAAAATTTGATAAAGCCTGCAATGGTTCCATAAGAGTTAATGACGAATTCCACCACTTTGTTATACATAACATATAACACGCCCATAGGAATGACCGCACCTAAAAAACCAATAATGATACCTTCAACAAAGAATGGGGCACGTACAAAAAAGTCAGTCGCACCAATTAATTTCATAATGGCGATTTCTTCTTTTCTGACAGAAATACCAATGGTAATGGTATTAATAATCAAGAACAAAGAAACTAAGAACAAGGTAATAATAATTCCTGCAGAAGCATAAGTTACCAAGGAATTCATGCTAATCAGACTTTTTACTGTAGATTCTGAATTATTAACCTGTCTTACCCCTTCCATCTTGCTGATATACTCTGCCAATGAATTCTGCATACTGACATCATTCACATAAACTTTATAAGAGTCTGAATCCTGTAATGGATTGTCACCCTCAAATCCTAAAATCAAATCTTCATGTCCTTTGAAAAAGTCAGAAGAAAAGCTTTCCCAAGCCTCTTCCGGAGAAATATAAACCACATCTCTTACTTCCGCACGGGCTAAGATTTCATTTCCAATTTCCTGAATTCTTTCTGTGGTAGTTCCTTTGTCAAAAAGCACCGTAAGGCACATAGAACCTTCCATTTCTTTCATCATGTAATTAATGTTCGTCACTACTGCGAAAAATACACCAAATAAGAATAAACAAGCTACCATCGTACCAATGGATGCCAAAGAGAACATTTTATTTCTACCAATATTTTTTGTTCCCTGCTTTATTGAATAAATGATTGTATTAAACTTCATCGTCGTACCCACTTTCTTCTATATCGCTGATAATACATCCCTTTTTAATGGTAATAACCCTCTTTTTCATGGCATTTACAATTTCACGATTATGTGTAACGACAACGACGGTTGTTCCACGCTTATTAATATCATTCAGCAAGTCCATAATCTCCCACGAATTTTGTGGATCAAGATTTCCGGTAGGCTCATCTGCAACAATGATAGCCGGATTGTTCACCAATGCTCTAGCCAATGCAACCCTTTGCTGTTCACCACCGGACAATTCTTTCGGATAGTTTTTATACTTACCTGCCAGTCCCACCAAGGTCAACATGGATGGCACCTGTCTTCTGATATCCTTTGGATTCGCCTCAATTACTCTTTGTGCAAATGCTACATTCTCATATACCGTCCGGTCTTTTAACAATCGGAAATTCTGATATACGAATCCTATATTTCTACGGAAAAAAGGAATTTCTTTATGTTTCAATTTCTTTAATTCCTTACCAGCTACAAAGATGCTGCCTGAAGTCGCATCCAATTCCTTTAAAATCAATTTTAATATGGTGGATTTTCCAGAGCCACTGCTACCAACAATGAATACAAATTCTCCCTCATTTATATTCAAACTAACATCCTTTAGCGCTACTGTACCAGTGGGATATTGCATTGTAACATTCTTAAATGTAATCATCTTAATTTCCTCTCAAAATAAATCCATTAATATTCCAAACTCTTCATATACTTCATGTATTTCACTACCATTAAGGCAATCTTAAAGGTAATGGCATCTTCAAATACTCGTAAATCCAAATTCGTAGTCTTTTGAAGCTTATCTAAACGATATACCAAAGTATTTCTATGAATATACAACTGTCTTGATGTTTCAGAAACATTTAAGCTGTTCTCAAAGAATTTATTAATGGTAATCAAAGTTTCCTCGTCAAACTCATCTGGAGTACGGGAATCAAAAATTTCCTTAATAAACATCTTGCATAATGGAATTGGAAGCTGATAAATCAAACGACCAATTCCTAAATTACCATGAGCAATGATATTACGGTCTTCATAGAAAATCTTACCTACATCCAAAGCCATCTTTGCTTCTTTATAAGACCTGGAAACTTCCTTAATTTCATTTACAATGGTTCCATATGCCACTCTTACCTGAGTCATGGCTTCCGAGTTAAGCATATCTACAATCACTTTAGCTGTTTTTTCCATGTCATCATAAGTTTCAGTCTGTTTTACTTCCTTCACCAAGATGATATTTTTCTCATCTACTGCAGTAATAAAGTCCTTCGTTTTAGTTGAAAACAAACTACGAACCGTTTCTAATACATTATTATCCTTTTCCGCCTTAGTTTCAATGATATATACTACCCTTCTGACATCTGTATCAATATGCAGTTTTTTCGCCCTGTTATAGATATCAACCAATAATAAATTATCCAGCAATAAATTCTTAATAAAGTTATCCTTATCAAATCGTTCTTTATATGCTACCAAAAGATTCTGAATCTGGAAGGTTGCCAGCTTGCCAATCATATATACATCATCATTTTCACCTTTTGCCAGAATCACATATTCTAACTGATTATCATCATATACTTTAAAAAACTGACAACCTTGCAATACCTGGCTTTCCGCAGGAGAATCAACGAATGCCAGTACCACCTTATCATATTCTGAAACCTCAAGCATGGTAGATGCCAATGGTTTTCCCTCCATGTCCATAACGCACAAATCTACCCTTGAAATTGCCTTAATACCATCGATGGTATCTTGTAAAATCTGATTTGAAATCATTTCATGTTCACTCCCTTTTTCTTTTATATCAACACACTTCACTAACTTATATTTTATAGCATAATCGACAAAAATAAAAGAGAAATTTTTATGAATTTCTCTTTTATTTTTTACCATCCACCATATTTCACAAAAAAATGTTTTTATCCCCATAAACAAAGGGTTTTTAACCCCTGTCTTCATAGAACTTTCTGAAAAAAAATATACCAGATGCTTATCCATCTGGTATATTTCAAATTTCTTAGTTTACAATGATTCTTTCTGTTTCTTTGTCGAATAAATGAATCTTACTTAAGTCAAATGCTAACTGTACAGTATCTCCTGGTCTTGCAGTAGTACGAGAGTTAACTCTTGCAGTAATATCAAATTGATCGATATTGAAGTATAAGTATACTTCAGCACCTAACATTTCGTATACGTTAATCTTAGCATCGATAACGCTTTCTGGTGAAGATTCGATGAATAATTGTTCATCATGGATATCTTCTGGTCTGATACCTAAGATAATATCTCTGTCAATGTAATTTCCTTCGATTAACTTAATAGCCTTTCCTTCTGGAACCTTAATTGAATGAGAACCAAACATTAATAAAATGTCAGAACCAGACTTAACAGCCTTACATTCAATGAAGTTCATAGCAGGAGAACCGATAAATCCAGCTACGAATAAGTTTTGTGGCTTATCATATAAGTTCTGTGGAGTATCTACCTGTTGAATGATACCATCCTTTAATACTACGATTCTTGTACCAAGAGTCATAGCTTCTGTCTGGTCATGTGTTACATAAATGATAGTTGTTTGTAATCTTTGATGTAACTTTGAAATTTCGATACGCATCTGAACTCTTAACTTTGCATCAAGGTTTGATAAAGGCTCGTCCATTAAGAATACCTTAGGTTCACGAACGATAGCACGTCCCATAGCAACACGCTGTCTTTGACCACCGGATAAAGCCTTTGGCTTACGGTCTAATAAATGTTCAATATCAAGAATCTTAGCTGCTTCATGAATTTGTTTGTCAATCTTATCCTTTGGTACTTTCTTAATCTTAAGACCAAATGCCATATTATCATATACTGTCATATGTGGATACAATGCGTAGTTCTGGAATACCATGGCGATATCTCTATCTTTTGGCTCAACGTCATTTACTAACTTATCACCAATCCATAATTCACCTTTACTGATATCTTCCAAACCAGCAATCATACGAAGTGTAGTAGATTTACCACATCCTGAAGGTCCAACGAAGATGATAAATTCTTTATCTTCAACTTCTAAGTTGAAATCTTTTACTGCGTTGAATCCATTTGAATAGATTTTATAAATATTCTTTAAAGATAAACTTGCCATTTTATATTTCTCCTCCTTGGGTTGTGTTTACTTTAATACTAGATTATATAATACACTTTTTTCACGCAAAATACCATATTATATATAAACAAAGAATTTTAAAATCTTTTGTTTAATTTGCATATCATATTTCAAAAATTATCCAAAATCCTAATTATTTCGATAAATTGTAGTGTTTTTTACCAATGTGCAATGCCCTTAACACCTTATGTATCCTTTTTTCAGACTTTTTCATATATTCCAGACTATCTCCCAGCATAACTACCATTTTTGCATCCAGCTTATCTACATAATTCTGGATAAATTCCATCTGCATATCATGCTGCATCAAAGAAAAGACAACAGGCGCCATATCCATGTTAATATCATTGATAAAACCGTCCATATCTGTTTCTTTTATTTGAGTAACCAATACATTCTTACAGCGTTCCTTTTCCAAATGAAACGTCTTCACAAAAGCCTCATATTCTTCTTCTGATGAAGAAAAAATAATGGCCTTTTCTTTCTTTTTTTTCACAAATGTGCTGATAATCCGAAGCAATTCTATACCTTTTACGATTCTGCCATAGTTTTCTTTTGCACCCTGCAAATCTTCACACAATTCCTTCTGAACTGCAAGTACTAATTTTGCACTTTGAATCAAAGAAATTTCTTCCTCACTCAAATCTGCCAAAGCCAGTCTAGGCTCCACATAATAAATCAAATGCATCTGTTCCGATGCAAGATATTTTTCAACTAATTCCGTTGCCTTTGCTTCTGATAAGCAGTCAAATTCCAGTTCATAAATACTCTTTTTATTATGCATATGACACCTCAATGCTGAATTGTTTATTAATATGGAATGATTCACGACCTAGGAATCCGTGTAATATATTATGAACCAGTAAATTCTGTATCATTCTATTACACGAATTAAGACCGTGAATCATTTTTGTTATTTTACAGTTTTATCCTGAGAACTTAAAATAACTACAATATCAAATCCTTCCGGAACGTCCCCAATCTCAATGGTTGCAGATGGGAAATATTCTTTTAATTCATTTCCTAAGGATAAATCTTTTACAAGTATCTTCGTGGACTCTAATGTACTTCCGCCTTCGTAATTAGTTACCTCAGCAACATTATATCCATCACCGTTCAGCTTGTTCTGCCATTTCTTTGCCAAACCATTTACATGAGTACTATTCAAAATCTGAATCGTCGCATCTTTAGTAGTGGTTACTTGTGGTGCTTGTTGTTCTGTAGTAGGTTCCTCTGTGCTTGGTGTATCTCCTGTACTTGGAACATCTTCCGTACTTGGAACGTCATCTGTGCCTTCTTCCGTACTTCCATCTTCAGAAGTAGCACCTGATGGATCTTCCGTAGACAACACTTCTTTTCCTGTTCCAGCTGGTTTTGCAAGAATATCCTGAACCGTCTGCTGCATTTGTGCAGAATCAATAAAATATCTTCCATCTTCCACTAAAGCACCGCTCATGATATGGAAAGAAATTTCATTTGGATTTACATTATATAATTTTTCAAAGTAAGCTCCATAATCATCATAAGTTGCATCTGACTGCATAATTTCAAACACATAAGAATAATATTCTTTAAATTTATCCAAAGAATTTAAAGAGAAAATAAAAGAATAATACTCATTTAAATATCCGCATATTTCATTTGCCTGATTTATCTTTGATTCATAAGAATCCTCTGCTTTTAAAATAGCCAGTGCCTTTTCACCGTCAATGTATTGGGAACCGGAAGGAACCTCAACACTGACACCCTTACGATTAATATAAGAAAGATCCGTACCTAAATTATAATTTAATGGTGTTACCAAATTAATCAGTTGAATTAATTCTTCTTCACTGAACACTTCATAATAATCTATTTCAAGACCTAACACATCCTCTAGTGCAGTGACAGTGTTTATGTATCTAGCATCCTTATTAAAATACAAAGCAATGCTGGATAAATTCATGCTCTGCATCAAATCTCCGTTTTTCCCCTTTAAGGTCTGATAGCATCCATCCGACATCGTAAGGTAGCAACCTTCTGGAATCACTACAAAATCCAGATTATTGGTTGTGGTATTGAAAATCTTTATAATAAAATAATCAATTCCGCCTACTGTAGTATTCTCACCCATCATGGCAGTAACGAACAGCCCATCATCTCTATGTTCTATCGTAACTTCATCCGGTTTCTTCTGGCTTTCACCATCGTCTTTATTTTTTGATTTTTTCACAATGACAATCACCACTATCACTGCAATAATCAAAAAAACAAGTCCCTTTCTACTCTTTTTCTTCATGATATATATCCCTCCGTTCCAATCCCTCTGCCTGTTCATTGATGGGGACTCCTATAGTAAAGAATAAAGCTTATTCCTCCACACAGCCTGTGCATATCTTATTTTACTTTATAGGACAATTCCAACGAAATGTCCTATAAAGTAAAAAAACTCCCTTCCAGGAGTAGTAAAGCTGATAACGGGAGTCGAACCCGTGACCTCAACACTACCAATGTTGCGCTCTACCTCCTGAGCTATATCAGCATAACATCGCATTAAGATGTTACCACGAATGCTATTTCATGTCAATACTTTTTTTAATTTTATTTCGAATTCTTTGAACTGCATTGTCTACGGATTTTGCATCCTTGCCTAATAATACTCCTATTTCTCCATAAGATTTCCCGTCCAAAAATAAAATCAATACTTCCTGCTCTAAATCACTTAATTTTTCTTTGATTCCCACTTCCAAACTTTCAATCTTCTCATGTTCCAATAAAATTTTTTCTGGATTAGAAAAACTCTCTGCTGCCTGAATGGTATCCATAACAGATACCTCCTTACTTTCTTGCACCGGCTCATAAAAAGAAACGTAAGAATTAAGTGGGGAGTGTTTTTTTCTGGTGGATGCTTTTACTGCATTCACCAACTGCCTTTGAATGCAGATTTTTGCAAAGGTAAAAAAAGTTGCCTCATTTTCAGGACTGTAATCGCGGATCGCCTTAAAAAGACCAATCATTCCTTCCTGAATAATATCTTCCGAATCTGCCCCCATCATATATAAGGTTCTGGCTTCTTTTTTCACCAGTCCCCTATATTTGTTCATTAAAAAATCCATTGCCTCCCGGTTGTCTTCTTCCCGAATCAGCCGGATGATTTGCTCGTCTTCTAACATTGTGAAATCTCTTGACATAAGTATCCTCTCTCCATGGACATTATCCGTTTCTTCTTTGTCGGAACACCTCATAGGCTAATACCCCTGCTGCAACCGAAGCATTTAAGGAATCAATTTCTCCCTTCATAGGGATAGAAGCTGTAAAGTCACAGGTTTCCTTTACCAATCTGCTTACTCCCTGACCTTCATTTCCAATCACAATCCCTATAGGACCCTTTAAATCAAGGTCGTACATTACCTCACCATCCATGTCTGCACACACAAACCAAAGACCTTCTTTTTTTAATTCTTCCATAGTCTTTTTAATGTTGGTTACTTTTGCTACAGGAGTATAATTAATCGCTCCTGCGGAAGTCTTTGCCACTGTAGCAGTCAGTCCTACTGCCCTTCTTTTTGGAATAATGACACCATGCGCCCCTACCAGATTCGCAGTACGGATAATTGCCCCTAAATTATGTGGGTCTTCTATTTCATCCAGAATAAAAAGAAATGGAGGTTCTCCCTTTTCTTTTGCTGCCTCTAATATTTCTGAAACTTCCGCATATTCATAGGCTGCTGCCATAGCAATAGCACCCTGATGATGCCCTGTCTTTGACAACTGGTCCAACCGTTCCTTTGAAACAAACTGAATGATGGTATCTTGTTTTTTTGCTTCTCTTAAAATGGTTTTAATAGGGCCATCCTGACACTTATCCAATATAAAAAGTTTATCAATGGTTTTATTGGAACGAAATGCCTCTATCACTGCATTTCTTCCCTCAATCGTAAATTCTTCGTATCTCATGTGTTCCTCTGCTTTCTTAGGCATCTTTTTTATCCAATGCCATTTTTACCAGTTCTATTGCTCTTTTAACATCTTCTTTTAAATACAGGTATCCCATCAAAGCTTCAAAGCCTGTAGCAGCCCGGTAATCTGACACCGTAGCATTTTTTGCCATGGTATAGGACTTTGCATTTCTGCCTCTTTTATAAACTGCCATTTCCTCCTGGGTCAATTCCTCTAATATAGCATGAATCATACTTGCCTGAGTCTGGGCTTTTACCAAGTTACTGGCTTTTTTATGATATTTCTGAACCTGCATATCCTTCTCTGAAACAAGGATGGTACGAATCATTAATTCGTATACCCCATCCCCAATATAAGCCAGTGCCAAAGGGGAATACCCCTTTGGGTCTACCTCGCCTATTTGAAACGTTTCCTTAAAATAATCTTTTATATCTTTTTCCATTTTACCCCTTCTCTTGTGTCTTCCAGTACAATTCCCATTTCCAAAAGACCGGCTCTTATCTCATCTGCTTTCGCAAAATCCTTTTCCTTCTTTGCAGCCTTTCTTTCTTCAATTTTCTGTAAAATAAATGCTTCTAATTCCTGGTCTACGGCTCCTTCTTCTTCCAATTCTCCCATGGTCAAATCCAAGGATAAGACCTCATCAAAACTGCGGAACAGTGCCAGTTTGGTTGCATCGTTCATATCCGCCTTTAATACTTCATAACAAATGGTAATTGCCATAGACGTATTTAAATCATTTTTCAAGGCATCTAAAAACTTTGCTTTATATTCTTCAAACTTCTCCGTTTCTACTTCTTCATTTTCTGTTAATTTTGAAATTGCTTTTCTTAATTTCAAATATGAATTTTCCATATTATCCATAACTTCATAAGAAAATTCCAATGGTTTTCTATAATGGGACTGTAAACAGAACATTCTGTATACCAATGGATGATAATTTTTTTCTTCTAATAAGGAAACCGTCAGAAAATCACCCTTTGATTTACTCATTTTTCCTGATTTATCATTTAAGTGATGGACATGGAACCAATAATTACACCATTTATGTCCAAGATAAGCTTCGCTTTGTGCAATTTCATTAGTATGATGAGGGAAGATATTATCCACACCGCCACAATGAACATCCATATCTTCACCTAAATGTTTCATACTGATGCAGGAACATTCAATATGCCAACCCGGATAACCTACGCCCCATGGGCTTTCCCACTTTAATTCCTGATTATCAAACTTTGATTTTGTAAACCATAAAACAAAATCACTTTTGTTTTTCTTATTTGTATCTTCATCTACATCATCTCTTACGCCTACCATAAGCTCTTTTTCGCTCTGGCTGGAGAATACATAGTAATCTTTTAACTTCGATGTATCAAAATACACATTTTCTCCTGCAACATAGGCATAACCCTTTTCTAAAAGAACCTCTATCATATGGATAAATTCTTGAATACAATTGGTAGCCGGTTCCACCACATCGGGACGTTTGATATTTAACTTTTCACAATCGGAAAAAAAGGCATCTGTATAGAATTTCGCAATTTCCATTACTGTCTTATGCTCTCTTTTTGCACCTTTTAACATCTTATCTTCGCCACTGTCAGCATCACTGGACAGATGCCCTACATCCGTAATATTCATGACACGTTTTACATCATACCCCGCATAACGGAAGGTTTTTTCTAGTACATCCTCCATAATATAACTTCTCAAATTACCAATATGGGCAAAATGATACACTGTAGGACCACAAGTATACATTTTTACCTTTCCATCTTCATTCGGAATAAATGTTTCCACTTTTTTGCTTAGTGTATTAAATAACTTCATATTATTTTCCATTTTCACTTTATCCTCCATTAAATTTAACTGCTTTTCTTTAACTGCTGCTCTATTTCAGCCAGTTTATCTTTTAAGGTGACATTCTGCATACGTAAGGTTGTAATTTCTTCCATAATAGGGTCTGGTAAATGTATCTGGTCCATATCACTTCTAGGCACTTTTATATTATCCCGTTTTACAATTCTTCCTGGAACTCCTACCACCGTACAATTTGGCGGAACTTCTTCGATTACTACCGCCCCGGCTCCTATTTTTGAATTTTCTCCTATGGTAAAAGAACCAATGATTTTAGCTCCTACACTAATCATTACATTGTCCTCAATGGTTGGGTGCCGCTTTCCACATTCCTTTCCGGTACCACCCAAAGTGACTCCCTGATACAAGGTAACATTATTCCCAATAATAGTAGTTTCTCCAATTACGACACCATGACCATGGTCTATGAAAAATCCATCTCCTATTTCCGCACCGGGATGAATTTCGATTCCTGTCTTTCTTGCAGTTTTCTGTGAAATACATCTTGCCAGAAAATAATGTCTTTTTTGATATAATTTATGTGCAATCCGATACCAATAAACTGCCCAAAAACTAGGATATAATAAAACCTCCATGTTTGACTTTATTGCCGGGTCCCTCTCTCGTATTATTTTCGTTTCTTCCTTATAATACTTGATAAAATTCATATTAAAAACCTCCATAATAGAAAAAACTTCATCTCCCATAAGAGACGAAGTTTTCCGCGGTTCCACTCTTTTTAAGGTATTTACACCCTCACTCAAATCTGTTAACGCCAGTCTACGGGATATCATACTTAACTTCAATCATTCAACACAATCTCGGTTTCTTCCGATATCCAGCTCCCGAATGCACTTCATTTAACCTTTCTAAAAACTGATTTCAGCCTATGTCAGTTTCTCTCTGATAGAAAGCCATTAAACTACTTTCTTCGTTCCTCGCCTTTATCTACTAACAGTTTATTCATAAAACTCCAATTTGTCAATGAAAAAATAACCGGAACTATACTGGTGCAAATTTTACGTTACTGTTCACTCGTGCCTCGTAAACAGTAACAATTTTACTTTTCTTTCCTACATCCACTACATCCAGAACAACAACTTTCTGAATTTCCCACTTCATAGCTGTAATCCTCAATGGTAGCTAAAGAACAAATTGCCTGTGCACTAATGCCTTCTCCGGAGCCTGTGAAACCTAGTCCTTCTTCTGTGGTCGCCTTAATATTCACCTGTTCTTCTTCTATATTTAAAGCATCACAAATATTTTTTTTCATTGCCTCACGATATGGTGCTAACTTCGGTTTTTGTGCAATAATCGTAGCATCAATATTTTCAATGATATATAGCTTTTCTTCTATTAATTCTCTTACTTTTTTCAATAATTCCATACTATCGGCTCCCTTATATTCTTCCGCCGTATCCGGAAAATGTTGTCCGATATCTCCCAAAGCTGCTGCCCCTAAAAGTGCGTCCATAATGGCATGTAATAATACATCTGCATCCGAATGACCTAATAATCCTTTCTCATATGGAATCTTTACACCCCCTAGAATCAAATCTCTCCCTTCTACTAATTTATGAACATCATAACCCATTCCTACTCTCATAACATCCTCCATTCAGACTCTCTTTTACTAGAAACCCTTTGTACAGCTATTTGCTGCTCAAAATCTCTTTATAGAAACAACCATTCCTGCTTCCACGAAATTGAAAAAAGAAGAGAGCCTTCACCCTCTTCTATCTTTCTTAGTCTTCCTCGACATCAATATCGTATACATAATATTTACCTTTTGACTTGATAACATATGCCTTGAACTCCATATCTTCATCGTCATCATCGCCCTTAACAGTAAATGTTCCCTTTACTTTGTAAACTGCCTTAATATCAATATCAATATCAAAAGAATCATCTATTTCTTCTTCATAATCTTCACATTTACTCTTACTTAATTTCTTAGAAGATTCTACCTTAAATTTCTTAACCTTAATATCATCGCCATACTCATCTTCGTAATATTCTACAAAGGTATCAAGATACTCTTCAAAATCTCTATCCCATTCGTCTTCGTAATATTCTACGATATCCGGATGTATGGTTTTTGTATACTTCTTAGCATCCGCTTCATACATTGCCACGATTTGATTCTTAACTGCTTTCTTTGGCCCACCTGATAATGCATTAACAAAAAGTGCTATAACAAGAATCGCAATCACTGCAACTCCTGCAATTAAAGCTATCTTTGCATTACCGGAACCGCCAACTTTCTCTTTAATATTGTCTGGAATCGAATCTACAACCTTATTAGCAGTATCATTTACAGCCTTTACTGTTTTTTGTGCTGTATCCGATGCCTTTTGCATCAATTCTTCTTTATTCATTCCAGAAGTAGTATCCGCATTCTCTTTTGCAGTATCCGCCTCTTCTACTGGTGAACCACACACGTTACAAAATTTTGCGTTATCATCTAACGCATTTCCACATTTCAAGCAAAATTTACTCATATCTTTTTCCCTTCTTTTTCATTTTCTTTTTCATTTTCTTTTTCTTGCTAAAGCACTCTAATCTTAACTCGTACATCTAACCGTGTCAAGTAGATTTCCTCAAATTTTTTATTTTGCAAAAAATATTCTTTATCCTACAATATCAGAAAAGTTCCTTCATTTCTAGCACATTCTCATACTTTTTTGTAATACTCACTCTTTTATATCATATTACGTTCTAGATGCAATTTCCTGCAAAATAGCCATTGCTGCACAAACAATAACGCCCAAGGTATACCATATATTCCAAATTTTTGTTTTTGGTATTTCTTCCTCTGCAGGCACGTCAACCTCTGCTCCCTGGTTTACAGTTTTCTTCTTTCTTGATAGAAGTGATACCAAATGCTCATCTTTATGATTTAACTTTGCAATTCCTCTTAATACAAAATAGCCGATTACAAGTCCAAATACCGCCATAACTCCATACACTACTAAGGAAGTAATCACATCTGCTAAACTCATTTCAGCCACTGTAGTTACGGCTTCTGCCTGCTCCCCACTAGCTTCCAATACCTGTTGATAAATTTCACTCTCCATAAATTTAGCAGATACCCAGGACAAAAATACACTATCAAAGTTAACTACAAAATGCATAATCATAGTGGACAGCAAAGAACCGGTTGCTTCTATTACTACTGCAAAAATAACACCCATGACACAGGCATAAAGAATTTGATTAATATTCATATGCATGGCACCGAATAAAAGTCCGGAAACTATCATGGCACGGATTGGTCTTCTTCCTCTTGCAGACTGATAAAATACACCACGATAAGTAATTTCTTCTACCAAAGCCGGTGTCAAAGCAAATAACAGTGTAGAAATAAACAATCCAAAATCTGTAATGGAATTTGTAATTAACTCACCTGTATAATTGTTTACAAATAACTGACTGATTAGATTAATCACCACCATCAAAGGTGTTATACAATAAGTTAATACAATCAAAAGCAATACAGACCATCCATTGATTTTCTTTAACTGAATAAACTTAATCGGATTTTGTTTTGTAAGAATAAAGAATATAATTACCGGAATAATAATCAAGCCCTGACTAAATAAAATATTGCATGCTACATTCTCATATACAATATCCGGTGCAAAAAAACTTGCAGCAACATGAATCAACATTAAAGCAAAAAACAAAAATCCTGTTTGCTTATTCTTTTTCTTTTCATTCTCTAAATACTCTTGTAATTCCATTTTTCCTCCCCAAAACTGCCTTTTTCTTAAAATCTCTTTATTTCTTTAATGCAATTGCTTCAATTTCAATCAATACATCCTTTGGCAATCTTGCTACTTCTACGCAGGATCTTGCCGGGAAATCCTTAGTAAAATATTTTGCATAGATTTCATTGATAGCCGCAAAATCATTCATATCCTTAATAAATACTGTAGTCTTAATTACCTGTTCTGTATCAGAACCTGCTTCCTTTAACAATGCCGCCAAATTTCCAATTGCCTGTTCTGCCTGAACCTTAATATCTCCTGTTACCAATTCATTGGTTTCCGGATTAATTGGAATCACACCGGAAGTAAAAATCATCCCATTTACTTCAATCGCCTGTGAATATGGTCCAATTGCCTTTGGTGCTTTGTCTGTTGAAATAATTGTCTTGTTCATGATAAATCCTCCTAAATTATAGTTTTTCGATTGATTTCTCAGTGATTTTTATTTTACCTGCCTTCAGAAGCCTTCCTACGGCACGTTTGAATGCATTTTTACTGATACCAAACTCTTTTTCAATGATTTTCGGGTCTGCCTTATCATTAAATGGCAATATCCCATCATACTCATCCAGTCTTTTCATAATCATGGCACTATCGATGTCCATTTGAATCTGTTTTTCCTCTGACAAACTCAAATCCAATTTTCCATCCTCCCGTACCCTTACGACTCTGGTGGTAATCCATTCTCCGAATTTAAGTTTTTTCTTTAACTCTCTTTTTGGAATCAGTCCATGATATTTCTTTTCTACTGCCACCATGGCACCAAGTTCTGTCATATCATAAACAATCCCTGTTACATGGTCTCCTTTTACATAAGGTCCAAACACTTCAAGATAGTCATATATTTTCATAGATGCACAAAGTCTTCCGGACTTATCTACATATAAACGAACCAGAACTTCTTCCTCTGCTTTTACTTCCCTGATTTGTTCTTTGAAAGGAAGAAGCAAATCCTTTTCCAAATTCCAGTCTAAAAATGCACCAATTTTCGTAACTTCCTTTACCTTTAATACTCCCACTTCCCCAAGGGTAATGGCTGGCTCATTGGTAGTCGCTATCATTCGGTCACTGGAATCTTTATATAAAAATACTTCTATCTTATCTCCTTCCTTGGCATCCAAAGGAACCTGTTTTTTCGGAAGAAGTACGGTATCTTCTTTTAAAGCCTCCATACTTTCTCCCAAATATACACCAAAATCGGTCTTTCGGAGTAAATATAATTCTTCTTTCTTTCCTAACTGCACCACATAACCCCCTATGTTTCCTTATTTTTTGTCACTGTTTATGATTATATCACTATCCCATGGAAAATGCAAAGCATATTAAAAACGAAAAAGCCTTCGATGATATCATCGAAGACTTCTTATCACTGGGCTACCAGGATTCGAACCTGGAAGTGCTGGAGTCAGAATCCAGTGCCTTACCATTTGGCGATAGCCCAATATTCAAAAAATTTGCCCCTATATCATAGGGGCAACGTGCGTGAGAAGATTCGAACTCCCGACACCTTGGTCCGTAGCCAAGTGCTCTATCCAGCTGAGCTACACACACATATTCATTGCCACTGTTCACACCAGCAACATAATGTATGATACTACAAACCAAATCAAATGTCAAGAATCTTTTTTATTTTTCTTAAAATTTTTATGCTTTTTTATACTTCACAGTAACTAAAGATAGGGAAAATAGTGCCACTGCATATAATAACTGTATCAAAAGCCCCATGGATACATCTGCAAAAACCAGATTTCCGGATGTTTCATGAATTTTACTTACCACCTCTACATACCAATAAGTAGGAAAACATTTTGCAACCGTAAGAACGCCCTCTGATAATAATTCCTGTGGAACGAAAACACCACTGATAAAACTTAAACCAAGACCGATAATATTGGCAAACACACTAAGAATATTGATACTGTCGATAAAATTACTAAGCAATAAAGCAATGGAAATTGTTACCAATAAGTTTACGAATACATTTAATGCATAATAGCCTAAACTTCCGAAAAATCCACCTATATTGTGATAAGCCACGATACTCATTACAATAATCAATGTAAATACTCCAAGACCAAAGGTGATGGCTCCTGCTGCCAATGCACCACTTCTTTTTCCTGCCGGAAAAGCTGCACAATCCATTCTGTCCTTTAAATCTTTCTGGCGAAATCTGATAAATACCGGGCATAATGCAAAAATAATAATAGAAACCAAGGCATAGGTCAAATATAAAAAGTAATAATAATATTGAGTGTATTCTTTTCCTGAATCTTCACTGACAAATCCAATTTCTGCCTCCATAGCCAGATTTGCCTCAGTTTTTTGGATTGCTTCTTCCATATCATATCCAATGATTAAATAGTTACTTAATGAAGAAGCATATGCCTGAGCCTGCATACTAACAAATGTATTTCCCGATCCTGCCGGGTTGTTGTATGCAACAATTTTTCCTTCCAAATCATTCTGATATAAACCATCTTCAAATCCACTTTCAATTTCTATAATGCCATATACCTTACCATCAAAAAAAGCATCTAACTTAGCATCTTCATTATCTTCCACCTCTACAATGGTATGAATCTCATCTAAATAAGAATATAACGCTTCACTTGCCTTAGTCTGGTCATGGTCAATCACTGCAATGGATACATTAGATTCTTCATACGCCTGTTTTGTGGAATCTCCTGCCATAGCACCGAACACAAGGCTTAGTCCTGCAAAAATTGCAATATAAAGAATCACACTCTTTTTATATTTCCATATGATTCGAAAAAATGTACTAAATACTTTCATAACGTGCTCCTTTCAACAACAGGATGCTGGCTGAAAAACATCCAACTGTAAGAATCCCCAAAATAGACATATTAATAATATACTTGCTATAATCATTATACACATTCAGATAATAAAAACATTCTGTAATCAAAGCAGCCGGATTGATGCGATTGATAATTGGTGCATGTTCCTCTAAGTATCCTTTTATAGTTACAATCATCAAACCACTAAGGAAACACATCAACATAGAAACAGCAGTTAAAATACCAATTTTGGTATCAAAATCCTTTTTGATGCATCCAATTAAGAAACCAAGTGATATACCGAAGGTTCCGGCTAGAATACCTGTTAAAATCATAAGTCCGGTTTTTTCTCCCAACTCTAACTTTAAAACATATTTTAGATAAAATATAAGAACCGTTACGGTAATAGACTGTATGGAAACTGCTGCCAATGCTTCCGGAATCACCATTTGCATTTTTGAAACCGGAGAAACTCCCTTTCTCGCAGCCAATACATTCATATTTGCCTGAATATCGTTAACACAGCCAGCACCTTGAAAACTTGCAAACAGACAACACATGGCAATCAATGCATAAAAGTATTGTGCATAAATATTATTATTTCCACTTCCCAATGTCTTCTCTTCTACTACATCCTGAGACTGGCTGATTGCACTGATGATATTTTCCAGCTGCGAAACATTTCCACTTAAAACTACTTCCTCAATCATGGTCTGCTTCCGTATATACTGGTCTAAAAAATTCTTTACAATGCTGCTTACAATACCATTTTCTTTTATAATTAAGACGGGTGTTTCCTCTAACACAATTATGGCATCCTTTGTTCCTTCCTTCACTTCTGCTTCTGCAGCTTCTTTATCTAAAACTACAAATTCAAACAGACTATCCGCATCCTCCATCTGTTTCATTAATTCTGAAAACACTGCGTTTTGCTTCTCGTCCGCTTCCACCACAGCAATGGAAATTTTGTCGATGCTCGCCTCTTCATTCACAAATTTTCCGAAACCAAAGAAAAACATAGTTCCTAAAACCAGAGGAAACAAAATATTCCAAAAAGTAACTTCTTTATTTCTTACCAATGAAAGAAATCGATATCGAAACAAATGTATAAACATATCTTTTCCTCCTTAATCTCTTAATTCTTTTCCTGTAAGTTCCAAAAATACGTCGTTCAATGTTGGTAATTCTGTGTATACCCTGCCAAATGGAACATTTTCATTCTGTAATACCTCCAATACATGGATAACGTTATGATTACCACCGCTAAAACACACCTTTAATTCATTATCTTTATAAACAACATCATATACATATTTTAAGTTCTTAATTTTTTCAAGAACCTCATCCTTGCATTCCACTTTTTCTATGCATACGGTTTCTGAGTTTTTAATCATTTGTTTTAACTCTTCTTTGGTTCCCATGGCAATACTTTTTCCCTTATCCATAATGGCAATTCTGGTACAAATCTGTTCTACTTCTTCCATATAATGTGAAGTATAAATTACCGTTGCCCCTTGACGATTTAACTCCAAAATTCCCTCTAAAATCTTATTTCTACTTTGTGGGTCTACTGCCACAGTAGGTTCATCAAAGATTAACAACTTTGGCTTGTGGGCAATTCCACAGGCAATGTTCAGTCTTCTAAGCAAACCTCCGGAAAGTTTTTTCGGTAAGAATTTTTTATAATCCTCCAAGCCTACAAACTGAATTGCTTCTTCCACATATTCCTTTCTTTTCTTCTTATCTGTGATGTAAAGACCACAGAAATAATCAATATTCTGATATACGTTCAATTCCTCAAAAACAGCCACATTCTGCATAATAACTCCAATGTCTTTCTTCAAGTTGTAACTGTTTTCTGTCATTTTTTCTCCAAATACTTCAATGGTTCCCTTATCATACTTTAATAATGATAAAATACAATGTAAGGTAGTACTTTTTCCAGAACCATTTGGTCCCAAAAGTCCAAATACTTCTCCCTCTTTGATTTCAAGATTAAAATGGTCTACTGCAATTAATTCCTTATATCTTTTTACCAGATTTTCAACTTTTACAACATTACTACTCATAGTAATTCCTTCCTTTCATTGTTTATCTTTCATATACATATCCTAAAAACCGCCACCCACATGGCCATGTGCCATGTTTGCATATCACCTGTCTATGTTCATATCATAACAAAATTTATAAAAAAAAATAGTGAACAATGTCAAAACTTCATATGACAAATGTCACTATTTTCCTGATATCATCTCATCTGCTTATAATAATAAATTGCCAGTTGGGTTCTATCCCTTAATTCCAGTTTTTCCAGAATCAGACTTAAATAATTTCTTACCGTTCCTTCACTCAAAGCAAAGGTTTCTGCGATTTCTTTGTTATTCAATCCTTCTGCCACAGCCTGAATGATCTTTACTTCTTTTTCTGTAATTCCATGCTTTTCATAATCAAAAGCATCTTTTTTCTGCATCAGATGTGGAATTTTTTCAATAATTTCTCCTCCAAATACACTTTGTCCCAACATAACCGCATCCATAGCCGGTACAATACTCTCAAAATCCTGTTTTAAAATGTAGCCCTTCGCCCCAATATTCAATGCCTGAATAATATATTCATCATCCAGAAAAGTGGTTAAATATAAGATTTTCGCTTCCGGAAAAGCTTTTAACACCATTTTCCCAGCCTCGATTCCACTCATTTCCTTCATTCGAATGTCCATTAATAATACATCCGGCATTTCCCTTTGATATAAAGAAAGTGCCTCTTTTCCATCCTTCCCTATTGCAGTGACTTCTATTTTCCCACTAGCTTCCAAAATCGTCTTTAGCGATATTGCTACTAAACTATCATCATCTATTACTACAACCTTCATCTCTTCCCTAAATTTCCTTTCCTATTTTTTCTTCATCATTTCTCTTTATCCACTTCAAATTTTGTTTACTTTACTATTTTGTCTTTGTTCCCAGAGTTTTCCCACTCCTACCATTTCATTTATGATACTTCTTAGGAATGGACACAAAAATCTCAAATCCATCTTCATTATTGATTCGAAAAATCCCCTGCAGTTTCTCAATTCTTTCACTCATACTGTTTAATCCCATACCACTTGTACTACTAATCTTATTCGTACCATTGTCAGAAATAAGAAGCTGGTAAAATGCAGGATGCTCTCTAAACTGTATTACCACTTTATCTCCATTGGAATATTTCACAATATTATTCGTAGCCTCTTTTACTACTGCCAAAATACTGAATTTTATATCTTTTTCCATCTCCTCTGATACATCATACAAAAAGTCCACATGAAACTTTTCCAATATCATGATGGTCTTCTCCATTTCAGCCTTTAAATCCACTGATTCATCAAAAATGTTGTGAACACTGGAACGAATCTGATTCATGGCTTCATCCATGGTACCTTTCAATTGCCTCAATAACGCCTTTTCTTCTTCCTTTTTTACAATAGTGGTAATCGCACCCACCTGTAAAATACAAGAAGAAATCATATGCCCCACATGGTCATGAATTTCCCTTGCAATACGATTTCGCTCGGTCAAAATTGCCATATGTACCTGATTTTCCATCTGATGATATAATAATTCGTTTTTCTTTTCTAATAATAATTGTTTCTCTGCTTCCTGGTCCCTTAATAAAATCTTTTGTTTTCGGCTTAGACTTAAATCCTTCGTCTTATAAAATAAATATATGACAAGAAAAATTAATACTAAAAATACACCGGAAATATGCACCTTTTCCACATAGTAGAGCAAGGTGAAAAGGCAAATAACCAACTGCCATACCTTCTTATCTTCCAACCAATCATATAAAAACAATGGAAGAAACATAATTCCTGAAGGATACAACATAAACGTCAACAAATATATTACCATAAAAACAGATTTTATCGTATCTTGTTTTGCCGCCATATAAAAGGAAGTCAGCGACAAAAATATTAGTGCTAAAACGATAGTAACGTCTTCACCATATTCTTTTAGTGATAATAAGATGCACACTATATATATTATCAATTTATCGATGATTACCATCCTAAGTCCTCATTTCTTCTAAATCCTTATAGAAAGAAAGAACACAACAAACCTGTTATGTCCTTCCTTTTTCATTCTCCACTATTCGTGACATATCATAATGTCGACTTCTTTATAAGTCACCTATAATATCTTCCTGTTTCCATACCTTATAGTTTTTCTTAGAATTTTTCTTTACACAATAAAGTGCAGCATCTGCATGTTTGATAGCCATCTCAAGATTACATCCTGACAGATAATCTGTCCTTGCTATTCCAATGGAACTTGAGATTCGCTTTTCTTCCGGAATATGAACAAACTTTTTTAACTTCTTTTCTATTTTAGGAATAAAGTATTGCTTTTGTTTTAATATTTCATAAAACTCTTTCGCTATCTCTTCCGCTTGTTCTATAGATATATCCGGCACAATCAAAAGAAACTCATCCCCTCCATAACGGATAGGAATTCCATCCACCTTAGCCAGATGTTTCAAAATCTCTGCTAACTGTGTTAGTACTAAATCTCCAATATCATGACCAAAAGAATCGTTGTAGTATTTAAAATTATCTAAATCAAAATACAAAACAACACAATCTTTTATAGTCTTCATATTTTCAATTTCCTGTTCTTTTCTTGCATATCCTTCTCGATTAAAGATTCCTGTCAATGCATCTTTTACTACACTTTCTTCTAATTGTTTATTTACAGACAGAAGTCTTTCATTCATTTTTTTGATAATGGCACTGGCATCAATTTTTTCGATTAAGTCCACCATCTGACGATAAGCAACCTTAAACATAACCAGACCTTCGCTGTCAAACAGATTTGAAATTTTTCTAAAATCTTCTCTCATGACAATATATAAAATTGCAACGCCTGCTACCACTTTATCCTTAATATACGGAACCATCATAAAAGAAACAATATCATCAAAACCAAAAATTTCGATAACCTCTTTATAAAAATAAAATTCTTTATGCATTCTGGAGGCTACAAACCCGTTTGGATGCAGTTTTGCAAATTTCTCAATTATCTGCAAATCCCGTTCACTAAACTCCTCCTCATAAAATGAACAGGAAAGAGCTAATTTCTGGTTCTGCTTTGAAAAAATAAGCATTTGGTCCGCTGCAAAATGATTCAATGCCGCCGGATAAGCATTCTCATATACTTCCTCTACAGTATTCTTATCATTAATGACGTTCTGCCAAATAGATAAAAATTCAGAATGGCTTAAGAGTCCCTTATTAATCCGCCTCATAACAGCTTCATTAGCAAGATTCTTTATCTCCATCTCCAATTCTTTACTGATTTCAAAATCATAACTTCTTTTTTCAAAGGCAACTTTATTCTTTTTAGCTTCTAATTCCGGAATTTCTGAAACATAATTGGCATTCCGAAGTCCTTCAATAGCATCCTCTAATACCTGTTCCGCTTCTTTGGTAAGTCCCATCTTTTCATAACAATCCGCGAATTCTAATGCCAATACAGGATATCCAAAAAAGAAAAATCCAGGAGTTTTAAACAAATGTTCCTTCGAAATCAAAAAATTCGAGACAGCATTTTCATAATTTCCTTCTTTTTTATCTAACAATGCACAAAGCAAATAATATAACATCAAATCGTCGTCCCAGAACTTACACTTTGTTTCATCATCAGAACGCAATAAATGTGCGATAAATCTTTTCATTTTATCCATGTAAAAATGACAACTGTATTCATTATTATCAAAATGATTTGCTAACGCTGCAAGAGCATATACCTTTGAAATATTACATACAAAAGCATAATATCCCATTCCTTCAACGATTTCTACTGTCATCTCAACATAACGAATGGTACTTTTATAATCTTTGGCAAGAAAAGATGTGATACACATATTATATAGTGTTTCTGCTATTAACTTTGTATCTCCAATTTCTTTTTCCGCCTGTAATGCCTGAACGTAATAATCATAAGATTTTTGATAAGTACCATTTACACAGGTAACATAACCTAAGCCATTCAAATTTTTACACAAATCAGCTCTGCTGTTTGATTTTTCAATCAATGGTATGATTTGCTTAAAGTATTTTTCCGAATATGAGAATTTTCCTAAGGAAGAAGCTAATACTATTCTGGTATTATAAAAAACCAAAATACAATTATCATTTCCGATACTACGAGCCAATTCAAGTCCTTTTTCATAAAATTTTTCATTCTTCTCTTTTGAATTCTCTCTTTGTATCGATTCTAAATTATTTCCCAGGCAATTTGTATAATAATATGCCAAATGGTTTGTAAATTTATATTTTTCCAAAAGCTCTACAAAAGCGAAATCACATTCATCTTGAAAATTTCTTACCTGTTGAGAATGAAAACCATCATATTCAAGAACATGTTTCATAGTCAAAAGACGAAGTTTTAGCATTTCATCCTTGCTTCGTTCTACTATCTTATGACAATTCTTGATACATTTTCCCACCAGTTCATTTCTATGATTTAAAATTTCTGTCATACAAATATAGTATTCTACCATAAAGAAAATCGTATCATAACCTTCTTTGTGTTGAATCCTTGCTTTAATCTCATTTGAAATATGCAGAGCATTACTCACATCATTCAAATAAATAAAATTACGCATATAAAATAAATTTACTTGATTCCATAGTTCATGGCTGAAGTTACTTTCTTCTTCCTCAAATTTTTGATGTAAAAAAGAAAGATAATAATCTGCCTGAGTATAGGCACCTAATTCTAGCATATTATTTATTTTTACTAAATAATCATCGAACTCTTCATCCTTTGGAGTGAAATCCGTTCTGGCTACATCATGGATTTTTTCACGATATACCCAGGTTACTACATTACATCTGTTTTCAGTTAATTCAAGGAACTTCTTCCATTCCTTCATATAATATGTATTGGCACTTTGCTCTCCATTATATACACCTAATATATAAATATTACTATCCGCTAACTCATGAATCATATAATTTAAAAACTTTAATGTAGAAGCATGTGCATAATGAATCCGATTTAATAATATGAATATAGGCTGCTTTTGAGATATATTTCTAAAAATTCGTACCATATTATCCATCATACGATTGATTTCATAAGTCAATTCATGTAAAAGAATATCTTCGTTTCTCTTACACTCACCGGTAAAATAAAAACTTTCAATCATATCATATTGTAAAGGATATACTTCACATTCCTCCAAAAAATCACGAACTTCTATATCTCCTCTATCATCAATCAGAATTTTTATCCAATCAAAAAAAGGTTCGTAAGCAGACTGCATGGTATCTAAACTAAATTCATGAGCGAAAAACTTAAAATTAGATTCTTTAATAATATCCTCCACAAATTCAGGGCTGATACTAAAATCATTGTAATGCTTCACAAATTGAAGTTTATTTTTCGAATCATATCCTCTGTGAATTAATTCATTTATCATTTTATGAATTTGATTTTCCTGCATTGCTTACACCTTCTTCCCATCTTATTTTCTAACCTCGTACCTAATAATAACATATTTCTTAGTATTTTCATAGATATTATTTTTAATTCCCATCATATTTTAAACAAACTGATACTGTTCTGCATGAACACTAGATACAAACTGACTGTTATGATATTAAAAAAGAGGTAAAATTCCGTATAAAGAAAAAAGATTAACCCATTAAGAGTTAATCTTTTAATGCCGGCGACCGGAATCGAACCGGTACGATGTTGCCACCACAGGATTTTAAGTCCTGCGCGTCTGCCAGTTCCGCCACGCCGGCATAAGTCTTATTGACTTAATGGGACCTACAGGGCTCGAACCTGTGACCCTCTGCTTGTAAGGCAGATGCTCTCCCAGCTGAGCTAAGATCCCAAATTACAACATACAATCTTATTAAATTGTAAAACGACCCAGAAGGGACTCGAACCCTCGACCTCCGCCGTGACAGGGCGGCGCTCTAACCAACTGAGCCACTAGGCCTT
>JAFQCI010000110.1 GCA_017416505.1 Lachnospiraceae bacterium | reverse complement strand
GCACCAATTCCCTGAATCTTATGTGCACCCGGTGTACCGGTTGACAATACCGGACTACCTGCCGGTTCTACTGCAACAATCTTCACATCTGGATTCTGTTCCTTCAAATACTCTCCAACACCGGTTATGGTTCCACCTGTACCAACGCCAGCAACAAAGATGTCAACCTTTCCATCTGTCTGGTCCCAAATTTCAGGTCCTGTTGTTGCCTTATGAACTGCCGGATTCGCAGGATTCACAAACTGTCCTAAAATAACAGCTCCCGGAATTTCTTCCTTTAGCTCCTCTGCCTTGGCAATGGCACCTTTCATACCTTTAGCACCTTCTGTCAATACCAATTCTGCACCATATGCTTTTAAGAGATTTCTTCTTTCCACACTCATTGTATCAGGCAAGGTAAGAATCGCTCTATATCCCTTTGCTGCTGCAACTGCTGCAAGACCGATACCTGTATTTCCCGATGTAGGCTCAATAATAGTTGCTCCCGCCTTAAGAATGCCTTTCTTCTCTGCATCTTCAATCATCGCTAATGCAATTCTGTCTTTCACAGAACCAGCCGGGTTTAAATACTCAAGCTTTGCAAGAATGGTGGCATTTGTTACTCCCGCCTTGTCTGCATACTGATTCAGTTTTAATAAAGGTGTTCCTCCTATTAATTCCAATGCACTTTCTTTAATCTTACTCATAGTCAAATCCTCCTTAATTTTTATATCTTTGATATTTCCTATCTGTTTAGTATGGTATAAATATAGCATATATTCTTTTCCTTGTATAATACATATATCCATTAATCAGTTATAGATATCAATTATAACACTTTACTTATTTTCCATAGTTGTTTACTGCCTGCTCAAGTCTGGTTAACGCCTCTTCTAACACTTTCCTCGGACAGGCAACATTAATTCTCTGAAACCCTTTCCCTGCTGTTCCAAATATTTTTCCACTATCCAGCCACAGTTTCGCCTTCTTAATAATCAAATCTTCCAATTCGCTTTCTGACAAATTTAATTTTCTAAAATCCAACCACAGCAAATAAGTTCCTTCTGTTTCCACAAGCTTTACATCCGGCAATCTGTCTTCGATGAACTGCTTCGCATAAACAATATTTTCACTAACATATTTATGCATTGCCTCATACCATTCGTCACCGTATTCATAGGCTGCTTTCGTTGCAACCAATCCCATCACGTTTAACTGGCTATATCCGGCGGCATCAACTTGCTTTCTGAATTTAGCCTTCAATTTCGGATTTGGTATAAATATATTAGAAACCTGCAATCCCGCAATATTGAATGTTTTACTTGGGGATGTTGCTATAACACTGATTTCTTTATATTCCTCCTTGAGATTGGCAAACACATGATGCTTTCCACTAAATACAAAATCCGCATGAATTTCATCACTTACCACAATTACACCATGTTTATAACAGATGTCACCTAAACGTGTAAGTTCATCCTCGCTCCAGACTCTTCCTACAGGATTATGCGGGTTACACAAAAAGAACAGCTTTATTTTTTCCGATACTATATTTTCTTCAAAATCTTCAAAATCAATTCTGTACTTGCCATCCTCATCCTGTATCAGTGTATTGCTGACAAGCTTTCGTCCATTATCTACAATCACTTCACTAAACGGATAATATACAGGCTGCTGGATCATAACGCCTTCGCCTTCATCCGTAAACGCCTTTACAGCCATTGCAAGCGCAAATACAATACCCGGAGTCTTTATCAGCCAGTTTTCTTCGATGTTCCAGTCGTGATGAGATTTCATCCATTGCTTTACAGCTTCAAAATATTCCTCCTGAACTTCGCTATATCCGAAAATGCCATGCTCTGTTTGTTTTAAAATAGCCTCCTGAATATAAGAAGAGATTTTAAAATCCATATCAGCCACCCAAAGGGGTAATAAATCCTCTGGCATATTTCTTTTTTTTGCGAAATCATATTTCAGACTAAATGTATTTTTTCTGTCAACTACCGTATCAAAGTCAAGATTCTTCTCTGCCATCTAATTCCTCCCTTGCTTTTTGAAATACTCTTTCAAATTCGGAAATCAAATCTTTTCCTGCTTCAATTCCTACTGATAAACGCAACACACTTTCAGTAATTCCATTTTTCTCTAATAATTCTTTTGGAACATCTGCATGTGTCTGTGTGATTGGATAAGTGATAAGTGTTTCCACACCACCTAAACTTTCTGCAAATTGTATTAAACGGACATTTTTCAGGATACTCAATGCGAATTCCTTGCATGCAACCTCAAAGGTTATCATTGCACCAAAACCTCTGCTCTGTTTTTTCATAATTTCATACCCCGGATGTGTTGTAAGTCCAGGATATATAACATTTGTTACTTCCTTCTGTGCTTCAAGCCAATGAACAATTTCAAATGCATTCTCCTGTGCCTTTTCCATCCTGACACCCAATGTTTTAATACCACGCAAAATCAGCCAGCTATCAAATGGCGAAAGGCCTGCCCCTGTCGTCTTAATAATAAAGCGTAATTTTTCACTAATCGTGTTATCCGAAGTCACAAGAAAACCCGAAAGTGTATCATTATGACCACCAAGATATTTTGTACCACTATGTACAACAATATCCGCACCTAAATCTAATGGATTTTGAAAATATGGTGATAAAAATGTATTATCTACAATTAACAAAATCCCCCTGCTCTTTGCAATCTCTCCCAATGCTTTAATATCGATGACATTCATCATCGGATTCGTTGGTGTTTCAATATAAATTGCTTTCGTGTTATCCTTTATGCTATTTTGCACATTTTCCGAATTGCATTCAATTTTAGTTACTTCAATTCCGTTTTTTTCGCTGATATTATCAAAAAGGCGAACCGTTCCACCATATAAATCAGTATCTACAATTAAATGATCACCCAGCTGGAATAATTCCATAAGTGCCGTTATGGCTGCCATTCCACTAGAGAATGCCAAAGCATCTACTCCATTTTCCAAAGCTGCAACCATTTTTTCCAAATGCTCTCTGGTTGGATTCTGAAGTCTGCTGTAGTCATATCCCGTACTATTCCCAACGCTCGGATGAGCGAAGGTTGCAGTCTGAAAAATTGGAAAACTGACAGCTCCATAAAACTTATCCTTTGATTCATTTTCTAAATGAATACATTTTGTCAATACATCTACACCCATCTACTGTTCACCTCTTGCCTTTCTTTTATTACTTTTCCTATCTGTTTTGTATGATTTAAAGATAACACACTTCTAAATTATTGTATAATATCTATTTCCTTTTATCTGTTATAGGTATAAATTATAACTAAATAATTTTACTTCATTTTGTCCCTAAAGTAGTAAAAGACCTTCCCTTACTTTAACCGGTCCGGGAAGGTCTTCTCAAAGTTTCGCTTATTCCCTATTCTTAAGCACCTCTGCCAGATTCACCTTATTAAGTCTTCCTACCAGAAGCTGATTCGTCACTAGATATACCACAATTACTCCTACGTATATCAGCCCGTACAAAACTGCCGAAAACTCAAGATCCATGCCACAACTCACATTAGCCACCATGGCAGGATAAAGAATATCCATAATCTTTTTCGCCACAGGAATACAGACTAACGCCCCAATAGCTATCACATAGAAGTTTCCATTTAAATACAACTTTTTAATCTCTCTGGTATGGTATCCAAATACTTTAACCATGGAGATGTTAAACGCAGAACGGTCTATCATAACCTTCATCATAAGGTACATGACCATGGCAAAAATAATTACAGAAAAGATGGTTAACATATCAATCATGCCCTGCATCTGAGCAATGAAAACATCTGCCGATTTTTCAATATCCGCTTTCGTTGTAACACCATAAATACGTCCTGGCTCTATATCCAGTTCTTTATCAGAAATCACCATATTGTAATAGTCTTCACTTTCATCAAACATATCACGCATCCTGTCAATATCCATAAAAATATAAAGACTGGTAGAATATTCTGCTATATCCTTGACCGTAAATGCATAATGTATCTTTTCTTCCTCATCATAAACGGTAAATACATCCCCTTTTTTCAAATAAAATATCATTCATAAATTACTCCTTTCCTATTTCTCTACTATCCTATTTTAATATTATAGCCGGATTTTTCCCATACATCAACTCATCCAGGAACTTTTTAGTATATATAAACGCAAATCAGTTACTGTTCACTCGTGCCTCGTAAACAGTAACAATTCGCAGGCTCATTTAGAGTTTTGCTTCGCAAAAGGAGCCTGCGAACTCCTGAATCACGTTCTTACGCACCAAAACAGCAAGTGTTTTGGTGCTGTCTGTACAGT
>JAFQCI010000109.1 GCA_017416505.1 Lachnospiraceae bacterium | reverse complement strand
GCACGATACAGTGATTCGTATGTAGAAAAACCCGCATGATCCATAAATATATCATTTGACGGAATACCTGCATCAACAGCAACCTGTTTCATAGTATTTACTTCATCATATTCCTTTTGTCCGTGATCACCACTCATGATGATCTTTGGAGCAACACCTTGATTATATAATTCGATTCCTCTTCTGAGTCTGTCTGCAAGCATATCGCTTGGTTTACCATCATCTTTAACCTGACAACCAAGAACCACAATACAATCAATATCATCTATTTTTGTTGCTTCTTCCGGTGTGATTATGTTGCGTCCGCCTACATTCTTTACATGATTGTTTATGCCAATCACTGTTACAATTCCTATAATTGCAAGGCATATAAGCACAACGAAACCTATTTTTAAAAGTTTCTTTTTATTCAATGTACTATCAACTCTTTTCTACTGTGTCTACGATTATTTTCTGCAGAACAACAATCGTATAAGAGAACCAATTCCTAATCCGATACCCGAAACTACAAGATACCATAATGCATGTACTAATGCAGTTTCATTGTAATATATAAAAACGGATGGAATGAACAGTATTGAAACCACTAAAGGGTATGCGAACTTTATTCCTTGTTTCGAAATGATTCCTAAAATCAATGATAAAAGTGCCGTCGATGCAATAATAAGAACTACCATTCCGATTACATCTGTTGGTCCTGCGAAAAGCGGAAATATATAAAACATGAAGAGTTGCAGAGCCAAAACAATGATTTCTTTAATATATTTTCTCATTTGTCATTCCTCCTTATTTAGCTTCAAGAATTGATATAAGCTCTTTTTCAAAATCAGAATTTTTAATTTTATGATAATTTGTTCCTAAGTAGTCAAAAAAACTTATGTACTCATTGCCAAGTATTTTTATGTATAAATTAGTTTTTCCATTATCGTTCCAATCTGCTAATATTGTATATTCATTCTCTGGGAGTACTCCGATAATGGTAGAGGTAAGTCTTCTTGTATAAGAATTTTCTTTAAGGAGATTTTGCAGAAGTTTTGTCTGTTCTGCATTTAATGTGTATTCCCTTTTTTCATCGTTAGATTCATTTCTCACAACGACAGTAACATATCCTGCATCAGAAAGTTTATTTATATTTTTGATTTCCCAACCGCTTATGTGGAAAAACGAATAAACCATTCCAACAACCACAACTATAATAACAATTGGTAATATTCTTTTGAATATTTTCATCAGAGATTCCCTCCTATTCTGCTATGGCCTTTCCCAAAGACCTGATTCTTCATTTTTTTGCAATACAAGTTCGTATCCGCCATTTCCACGATAAAAATATATCTCGGTATCATCTGTATCAAGTGGCAAAACAAATTCATTCTTTGCTCCCCAAGAACCATTTATTCCGCCAAATGCGGAATAGAACTTCAAGTAGTGCGGTTTAACTCCCCCACCTTCATCCTTATATCCTCTGATAAATCCCATTGACGATGCTACACCGGCATTAAATGTTATTTCCTTTCCATCTTCTGAAACATTGTATTCACCAAGATAAATACCACCATTTATGATATATCCGGTTCCAATGAGATAAGATGCAGAAACAGCAATTACAACTATCAATGCAATTATAATTATCTTTTTCATGCTGGTCCATCTCCTAATAGTCTAATGGCACATCTTGATGGCTTATCTTTATCGTAGTATACATTAACCGTTCCGAAAATGCCTATCAGGTTTTCTCTCAACCCTATGTACTTTGTCTTTTTATATTTCTTTCCGTTCACAGAATAACTTACCGTCATTAGATGAGGAAATAAAGCTCCGCCAAGACCATTTAATCTTACAGGCTTTTTGTTTACCTTTATCCACCAACATTTACGTACTTTTATAATCTTTCCGGTTGTCCTGATAAAATCTTTACTCACTATCTTTTATCCTCCTGTTACCGTCTTTATCAAAATTCTTTTTAAGAGCACGTTCTGTAGGATGAACGACTAGCACCATCATAACCACCTGAACACCGCAAATGATTTCTCCAACTATACCGATTATATGCTCACTTTTGCCTAACACAAAGAGCATAGCAATTATACTTGCAGGCAAAAGAATGATTCCGAATTTATACCAGAGTTTGCCGAAGTATTTATGTGCAAAATTCCATGTTTC
>JAFQCI010000108.1 GCA_017416505.1 Lachnospiraceae bacterium | reverse complement strand
TGGCAATGTTACTGCTGACTGCATGCGGTTCTAAACAGAATACTGTACCTACGCCGGGCACGGGTGCAACAACAGAAGGAACAATGCCGCAGACTACTGATAAAACACAGGTAGACACCTCGAAATTTATAGGCGAAGAAAAAGCTAAGGAGCTTGCTTTGAAAAAAGCAGAAATAGGTGCTGACGGTGTGAAGTTTGACCATGTTGAGCTTGACTATGACGATGGCGTATGGCAGTATGAGGTAGATTTCAGACACAGTGACATTGAATATGATATTGATATCAATGCCGAGAATGGCGAAATATTGTCATTTGAAAAGGAAAATGATGCGGGCTTTTAAAAGTCCGCTTTTTTTAATGTATGATAGAATATAGTGTATCTTGCTCGTTGTGATAAGTTATGACTCTATTATTGATTTTTGTATGGAATAATGATAAAATAATATCAAACAAGTACTATTTGACGCAATTAAGGAATGTTTTTAATACAAATGATTGTTACCGGAGAATAATTATGGAAAACAAAAAAAGATGCAGTTGGCTCAACTTGAATAATGAAACCTATGTTAAATATCACGATGAAGAATGGGGCCAGCCTTTATATGACGATAAAAAGCTGTACGAGCTTCTTATTCTGGAATGTTTTCAGGCAGGACTTTCTTGGGAGTGTATATTAAATAAGCGTGAGAATTTCCGAAAAGCTTTTGATAACTTCGATATTGACAAAATTATTGGATATGGTGATGAAAAGAAACAAGAACTGATGAATAATCCCGGTATCATCCGGAACAGACTTAAAATAAAGGCTGCAATAAATAACAGTATAGCATTTAAAGAAATTCAAAAAGAGTTTGGTTCATTCAGCAAATACATATGGTCTTTTACTGATAATAAGATTGTTATAGAGGAATTTACGGTTAGAACAACATCCCCTCTGTCAGACACTATATCAAAGGATTTGAAAAAACGAGGAATGACATTTGTTGGCTCAACTATTATTTATTCCTTCTTGCAGTCTATGGGGGTTATAAATGCACATTCAAAAGATTGTATGTGCTATAAAAAGTAAAATTGTAAGAGTAATGAGGTGAAAAGAAGATGAAGTGGAATCCGTGGCATGGATGTCATAAATTAAGCGAAGGATGCCGCCACTGCTATGTGTACAGGATGGACTTACGGCATGAAAAAGATGCAAGTGAAGTTAAAAAGAATGTATCTTCTTTTCGGGAGCCTGTTTCTAAAAATAGAAAAGGCGAATATAAGCATCCATCGGGGACAACATTTTATACTTGTTTTACCTCTGACTTTTTTCTGGAAGACGCTGATGAGTGGCGAAAAGAAGCATGGTCATTTATGAAAGAACGCAGTGATTGCCGATTTTTCTTTATAACCAAACGCATCGACCGTTTTGAAAAGTGCATCCCTGATGATTGGGGCGATGGCTACGATAATGTGATGATTGCTGTAACAACAGAGAATCAGAAAATGGCTGATTATCGTTTGCCCATTTATTTAAAAATGCCTATTAAACATAAAGGAATAATGTGTGAACCGCTGCTTGGAAAAATTGATTTGACGAAATACCTGTCTTCTGAAATTGAGTTAGTATCAGTAGGCGGCGAATCAGGTATTGAGGCAAGAACCTGTGAATATGAATGGATACTTGATATACGAAATCAGTGCATAAATGCAAATGTTTCGTTCGACTTTCATCAAACAGGTGCGAAACTCCTGAAAGAAGGAAAACTTTATAACATACCAAAAGCAAAACAAGGAATTCAAGCAAGAAAGGCAGATATTGATTTTACTAGTGATAAGTAAGGAGATACATAGCGATGTGGTTAATATTCGCAATACTATCAGCAGTCTTTGCAGCGATAACCTCCATTCTTGCCAAGATAGGGATTGACGGTGTTAATTCCAATCTTGCAACAGCCATACGAACAGTAGTAGTTGTAATTATGGCTTGGGGAATGGTATTTTTGACAAATGCTCATGGCGGATTATCGGATATAAGTAAGAAAAGCTGGATATTTTTAATTTTATCAGGATTAGCAACAGGTATATCATGGCTTT
>JAFQCI010000107.1 GCA_017416505.1 Lachnospiraceae bacterium | reverse complement strand
TCCTGAGCCAGGATCAAACTCTCATGTTATGGTTTGTCCGGTCAAAATTAACTTCTGGCTAATTTTTCCCTTTTACTGTTTTTGGTTGCCTTTTAGGCTGTTCGTTTCTGAAATTCTTTAGAATTTTCAGGGTTGTTATATTGTTCAGTTATCAATGTTCTCTTTTGATTTTTCATTTCCTCGCTGAGCGAGTCAACTTCTATATCTTATCACAGTCGATTTCATTTGTAAACACTTTTTTTATTTTTTTGTGTTATTTTTTATTTTTCTTAATTGTTTATTTTGTTCAAACAATTAAGATATCTTCAAAATCGGCAAAAAATATATTAACACTTCTTCTTTGAAATGTCAATAGTATTTTTAAATTTTTTAATCAGTTTTTTCAAACTGATTAAACGGAGAAGGAGGGATTCGAACCCTCGCGCCGGTCACCCGACCTACACCCTTAGCAGGGGCGCCTCTTCAGCCTCTTGAGTACTTCTCCTCGCCTGAATATTTATCTCTATTCAATTTATGACGCTTAAATATAATATCAAATTGTTTTATTATTGTCAACAGTTTTTTTATATTTTTTTAATTCTATTTTTTTAATTCTGCATATTGATTTTTTGACCTTTTATTAATGGATAAGTAATCAGCTTATCATCTTCTAGATTTTCTTTTTGCATATCTACTCCTGTTATTTGACTATTTTCATATGTTTTATAATAGTAGATTCCTTTATCTGTATTACAGCAAGAACTATAGATTGTAATCTCATATTTATCCTCATTTACAAGAACACATCCTCTTTGTTGATAAACGGATTCTAAAATATGAAAGAACTGACTTATGCTTTCTGATTCTGAATCTCCGGATATGGAATTCATTTTTGTAAAAACGGCTTTTATGAATCTGGACTGAGATGATAAATCACCTGGTAATCCCATTGCTCCCATTCCACGACTGTAGGTTTCTAATTTCAAATGTTTTGAAAAATGATTATCTGGTTTTTTTGTAGATAGATACATATAGTTATTTAACTGGAACATCTGCATATCAAAAGTGGGATTGTTTGTTAGCACCCCTACCGGATTGTCATAGATTCTTAAACCATCTTTGATACACTCCACAGTAATGGATTCTTCCCTATCAGATATCATCCAATGCAAAGGGGACAATGGAAGTTCTTCACTAAAATGGATGGAAACCAAATTTATTCTTTTTAATAATTCTTTTACTTCATGAATATTCGCACATTGACTTAATACCCAGGGAATGAATTCAAATGGGGTAATATTATCAAATCCATCCTTCTCGGATTTGTAATCTGCATTTTCAGGAAAATTTAAGCCTGCCATACTCAATCCTTTTTCATTGCTTGCATCAAAATACAAAGGATAATTGTTTATTACAATTCCCATACCTATCATGGCATAATGTTTCTTTATTTCTTTACTTTTACGAAATAGAAATGGATAATTTCTTGGTGTTACAATTATCTTCTCATTATATGATATTTCCAAATCTAAATTTCTTCCAAAATAGTGATTTTCTGTTTTATAGGTTATAGCTGTACACATCTTATTACCCCATTCCATATTTTTATATTCTGATATCCATTATTTATGCTCTGTTTCATAGTCATAGAATAAACCAATTCAGCTAAATTATTCAATATGATACCAGGGGGCAGTATGATAAATAAAAATGCCTGTATTTTGTTAAAATCCAGATACCTTAATATCAAAGGTATCCTTTTTATATCACAAAATATACAGGCATATTTTTATTTGTTGATAACTTTAATTTTAAAAATATTTATCCACAATTTAATTTTCAATTCTTCACAACATGACTTGTAAATTGCCACCATCTTGATGATAAGCCACGCTTATATTTCATTGCTTATGATTTATTTGATTTTAAATATTCATCAATAGCAGTTTCATATAAATTATGACCTTTTGAATCGATTACCACAATCACCGGAAGGTTTTCCACTTCTAATTTTCTAATAGCTTCTGTTCCTAAATCTTCATATGCTATTACTTCTGCTTTTTTAATACATTTTGATAATAAAGCCCCGGCTCCACCTACTGCAGCAAAATATACTGCCTGGTTTTTCACCATGGAGTTTATTACTTCCTGGGACCTTTTTCCTTTTCCAATCATTCCGGTCTGTCCCATATCCAGCAGGGTTGGTGCATATTTATCCATACGGCTGCTGGTAGTTGGACCTGCAGAACCGATTACCCTTCCTTCTCTTGCTGGAGATGGTCCAAGATAATAAATAATATTATTGGTAATATCGATTGGTAGTTCTTTTCCTTCTTTTAATGTTTCAAATAATCTTTTATGTGCAGCATCTCTGGCTGTGTAAATGGTTCCGCTGATATATACATAATCTCCCGCAGATAATGTTGCGACCGTTTCTTTTGTCATAGGTGCAGTAATATGCTTTTCCATTATTTTTCCTCCCATATTTCGTATTGCGTCATTATATAGTTCTTCTTACATGACGGTTTACATGACAGCAAATATTTACTGCCATTGGGAGTCCTGCAATGTGTGTTGCAAAAGTTTCAATATTCACTTTTAGCACTGTTGTTTTTCCTCCCAATCCTGCCGGACCAATGCCAAGCTGATTTAGTTCACATAATAATTCTTTTTCCATTTGTGCAATATGAGGTAATGGAGATTCCTGATTCACATCTCTGGTTAATGCTGTTTTTGCCAGAATGGCACTTTTTTCAAAATCTCCTCCGATTCCTACTCCTACTACCATTGGAGGACAGGCATTAGGACCTGCATCTTTTACTGCCTGTATCACACTCTTTTTTACTCCTTCTGCTCCATCCGCAGGTTTTAACATAAATACACGACTCATGTTTTCGCTTCCAAATCCCTTTGGAGCTACCGTGATTTCTACATTTTCTCCTGGAATGATTTCATAATGAATGATAGCTGGAGTATTATCCTTTGTATTTACTCTTAAAAGTGGGTCACTTACTACTGACTTTCTTAAGTATCCTTCCTGATACCCTTGTCTTACACCTTCATTGATGGCATCAGTAATATTCTGACCTTCAAAGTGGACATCCTGTCCTACTTTTATAAAAATGACTGCCATTCCGGTATCCTGACAAATTGGTATCTGGTCTTCTTTTGCAATCTGCATATTTTCACAAAGCTGTCCTAAAACCTGTTTTCCTAATGCACTATTTTCCTGTTCTTTTGCATTATGAATCGCAGCTTCCATATCCGGTGACAAATAATAGTTTGCCTGAATACACATTTCTTTTATATTTTTTATTATTTCATCCGTATGAATGGTACGCATATCGAACCTCCTGTTTTATGCTTCTTCTTCATTTTCAAGATTTTCTTCCATCTCTTTTAATTCTTTTTCTGAAGCATTTTCTTTTACTTTTGCAATGCTTGCAACGGAAATATCATTTTCCATGTTAATTAACTTCACTCCGGAAGTAATTCTTCCTAACTCAGAAATCTTATTTACTTCTAAGCGGATAATGATTCCCTGAGTAGTAATCAGCATGATTTCATTTTCTTCATTTACTGCCTTAAATCCTACTACATTACCGGTCTTCTCAAGAATCTTATAACATTTCACACCTTTTCCGCCACGGTGTTGTGGTGTAAATTCATCTAAGGATGTTCTCTTACCCATACCATTTTCAGATACGATTAATAAATCTTCTCCCTGGGTATCTAACTGCATTCCTACTACTTCATCACCTTCTGATAAATTCATACCAATAACTCCCATAGAGTTACGTCCTGTGCATCTTACATCTGTTTCTTTGAATCGAATACACATACCATGTTTTGTTACTAAAATAACATCATGTTTGTTATCTGTGGCTTTTACTTCTATTAACTCATCACCTTCTCTTAAATTAATAGCAGTAAGTCCTGATTTTCTGATATTCTGGTATTCAGAAATATCTGTTTTCTTTACCAGACCATTCTTGGTAGTCATGAACAGATATTTACCGCGTTTATAATCTTTCAAGGTAATTAATGCAGTAATATTTTCATCCGGTTGTAATTGTAATAAATTAATAATCGCAGTTCCTCTGGTAGTTCTGCTGGATTCCGGTATTTCGTATGCTTTCAGACGGTATACCCTTCCCTTATTGGTAAAGAACAATACATAGTGATGGGTGGTAGTCATTACCAAATCTTCTATGTAATCTTCTTCTAAGGTCTGCATTCCCTTAATTCCCTTTCCTCCACGGTGCTGACTCTTGAAGTTATTTACTGTCATTCTCTTAATATAGCCTAATTTTGTCATGGCAATGACAGTGGTTTCTCTTTTAATCATATCTTCTAAGTCAATTTCTTCTTCGTCATATCCGATGGAAGTTCTTCTTTCGTCACCGAATTTTTCTACTACGATTAATAATTCTTCTTTAATAGTTTTTAACAGGATTTTACCGTCTGCTAAAATTGCTTCTAATTCTTTGATTTTTTCCATCAATTCACGCAATTCGCTTTCGATTTTTTCTCTTTCCAGTCCTGTCAATGCACGAAGTCTCATATCCACAATTGCTTGTGCCTGAGCATCCGTTAATTCGAATCTTTGAATTAATCTGTCTTTCGCTTCTTGTACGTTTTTGGAAGAACGGATAATGGAGATTACTTCGTCGATATGGTCCAAAGCAATCATTAAACCTTGTAAAATATGAGCACGTTCCTGTGCTTTGTTTAATTCATATTTGGTTCTTCTGGTAACTACTTCTTTTTGATGTTCCAGATAATAATATAACATCTGGTATAAATTTAAGACTTTTGGCTCATTGTTTACCAATGCCAGCATGATAACACCAAAGGTATCTTGCAACTGGGTATGTTTATATAATTGATTTAATAAAACATTAGCATTACAATCTCTCTTTAATTCAATTACCACACGCATACCGGTACGGTCTGATTCATCTCGGATTTCTGTAATTCCTTCGATTTTCTTATCCTTTACCAGGTCTGCGATTTTCTCAATTAATCTTGCCTTATTTACCATGTATGGAAGTTCCGTAATTACGATTCTTTGCTTTCCATTTTGCATTGGTTCAATATTGGTAATGGCACGTACTTTTATCTTTCCTCGTCCGGTACGATAAGCTTCTTCGATACCCTGAGTACCTAAAATCTGGGCTCCGGTTGGGAAATCAGGACCTTTTACAATGTCCAGTAATTCTTCCATTTCAGTTTCCCTGTCTTCTAATACCCGGTTATCAATGATTTTTACTACCGCATTTATGATTTCTCTTAAATTGTGTGGAGGTATATTGGTTGCCATACCTACTGCAATACCGGAAGTACCGTTTACCAATAAGTTTGGAAACTTAGATGGTAATACCATTGGTTCTTTTTCGGTTTCATCAAAGTTTGGTGCAAAATCAACGGTATCTTTGTTGATATCTGCAAGCATTTCCATGGATATCTTGGAAAGTCTTGCTTCTGTGTAACGCATGGCAGCGGCGCCATCTCCATCCACAGAACCGAAGTTTCCATGACCATCTACTAATTTATATCTTGTATTCCATTCCTGTGCCAGCTTAACCATAGCATCGTAAATAGAACTATCACCATGTGGATGGTATTTACCCATGGTATCACCTACGATACGGGCACATTTTCTATGTGGCTTGTCTGGTCCGTTATTTAACTCTATCATAGAGTAAAGAATTCTTCTTTGAACCGGCTTTAAACCATCTCTTACGTCTGGTAATGCTCTTGCAGCAATTACACTCATGGCATAATCGATATAGGAGCTTTCCATTGTCTTTTTAAGGTCCACTTCCTGAATCTTATCAAAGATGTTCTCTTCGTTCATTATTTCACCCCACTATATATCTAAATTCTTAACAAATCTTGCATTTGCTTCAATAAATTCACGTCTAGGTTCTACTTTATCTCCCATAAGGGTGTTAAAGGTTAAATCTACTTCTGCGGAATCTTCTTCATCAATATTTACTCTTAGTAAAATTCTCTTTTCCGGGTCCATGGTAGTTTCCCATAACTGTTCTGCATCCATTTCTCCAAGACCTTTGTATCGCTGAATTTTATTATTTCCATCTCTTCCGATTTCCGTAAGAATCTTATTTAATTCTTCATCACTATAGGCATACCATACCTTTTTATTCTTTTCCACCTTGTATAGTGGTGGCTGGGCAAGGTATACATGACCTTCTGTAATTAATTTTGGCATAAACCGGTAGAAGAATGTTAATAACAAAGTCGCAATGTGGGCTCCATCCACATCGGCATCTGTCATAATTATAATTTTATGATATCTTAACTTGCTGATATCAAAATCTTCATGAATACCGGTTCCGAAGGCAGTTATCATTGCCTTAATTTCATTGTTTACCAGAATCTTATCCAGTCTGGATTTTTCTACGTTTAGAATTTTACCTCTTAGTGGTAAAATAGCCTGGGTTGCTCTTTGGCGGGCGGTTTTCGCAGAACCACCTGCAGAATCACCCTCTACGATGTAAATTTCACAATTCTTAGGGTCTTTATCGGAACAGTCTGCTAACTTACCAGGAAGAGTCATGCTGTCTAAGGCTGTTTTTCTTCTGGTTAAATCTCTTGCCTTTCTTGCGGCATCCCTTGCACGCTGGGCTAAGATTGCCTTGTCACAGATTACTTTTGCAACCTGTGGATTTTGTTCCAAAAAGTAAGTTAATTGTTCACTAACAACAGAGTCTACTGCACCTCTGGCTTCGCTGTTTCCTAATTTCTGTTTGGTCTGTCCTTCAAACTGTGGTTCCGGAATTTTAATACTAATAATGGCAACAAGACCTTCTCTGATATCTTCACCAGTCAAATTTGCTTCATTGTCCTTTAATAATTTATTTGCTCTGGCATAATCATTGAATGTTTTTGTTAAAGCATTCTTAAATCCTGCCAAATGAGTACCACCTTCCGGTGTGGTAATATTATTTACGAAACTATAGGTATTTTCTGTATAGGAATCATTATGCTGAAGGGCTACTTCTACATAAACATCATCTCTTTTTCCTTCACAGTAAATAATTTTTTCATATAGTGGGTCTTTATGTTTGTTAAGGTATTGGACAAACTCCTTAATACCTCCTTCGTAATGAAAGACTCTTTCTTTTTCCTCTTCTTCTCTAAGGTCGGTTAAAATAATTTTTAATCCCTTCGTAAGGAAAGCCATTTCTCTTAAACGGTTTTTCAATACATCAAAATCAAATATGGTTTCTTCAAATATGGTTTCATCCGGTAAAAATGTTACTTCAGTTCCATTATGGTCGGTTTCCCCGATTTCTTTTAATGGATACATAACCTTACCTTTTTCGTAACGTTGTTTATACATTTTACCATCTTTATGAATGGTAACTTCCAGCCAGTTAGAAAGCGCATTTACAACAGAGGCACCAACACCATGCAGACCGCCGGATACCTTATATCCTCCACCGCCGAACTTTCCGCCGGCATGTAAAATGGTGAATACTACTTCAACTGCAGGAATACCCTTCTTCTCATGGATTCCGATTGGAATTCCACGACCATTATCAATGACAGTAACAGAATTGTCTTTATTAATGAATACTTTTATCGTATCACAAAATCCTGCTAAAGCTTCATCCACCGCATTATCTACGATTTCATAAACCAAATGATGCAGACCCCTTGCTGAGGTACTACCAATATACATACCTGGTCTTTTTCTAACAGCATCCAATCCTTCCAAAATCTGAATCTGTTCCGCACCATACTCTACATTTTTGTTTTCGTCCATTTTTTCCTCCATTCCAAAACTTTAAACAGAGTTTTTCTGCCTGATGTTTTCTATCCTGAATTTCTATCTATATTTTTCAAGTTAAGATTTTTTCTGTTACAGTTCCTTCTGTTACCTGAAAAATTTTATCTATATTTAACCTGCCTTTTATAAATTCATCCAAACCAGTACAGGTAATGATGGTTTGAATATCTTTGATACTTTCTAATAAATAATTTTTTCTGTCATGGTCCAATTCACTCATAACATCATCCAATAATAGAATCGGAGTATCTTTTATGATACTCTTTACTAATTGTATTTCAGCAAGTTTTAGGGATAAAGCCACAGTTCTTTGCTGACCCTGGGAACCGAATTTACGAATATCAATTCCATTTACCATAAAAGCCATATCATCTCTATGAGGGCCTGTTTGTGTGGTTAAACTCTTTAAATCACTACTTTTTTTATGATTTAAATTTTCTAAAAACTGTTCTTTTTTAGTATTTTTTTCATAAAGAATTTGTATTTCTTCTTTGTTTCCGGTTAGTTTATTATGTATTTCTTTTATGATGGCATTTAATCTTATGATAAATTTTTCTCTTTCCTCAATGATGATACTTCCATGCTCGATTAACTGTTTGTCCCAGATTTCTAAAGTATCCATAAGATAAGGTTCTTTGATAAGCTGTTTTAGAAGATTATTTCTTTGATTAAGAACCTTTTGATATTGAGAAAAGTGATGAAAATAGATATTATTTAGTTGACATAATTCTACATCCATAAATTTTCTTCTCTCTGCCGGGCCATTTTTGATAATGCTTAAATCCTCCGGTGAGAAAAATACAATGTTTAATAATCCTAACAATTCTGATGATTTTTTAATAGGAATTCCATCAATGGCAATTCCTTTGGATTTATGATTTTTTAAATGAATATCTATTTTTCTGGGAATTCCCTTTTTTTCAAGCATAACTTTAATATGTGCTTCCTCTTTCCCAAATCGAATCATTTCCTTGTCTTTTCCACCTCTATGGGATTTCGTGGTAACACATATATAAAGTGCTTCTAATATATTCGTTTTTCCTTGTGCATTGTTTCCGTATAAGATATTGGTATTTTCATCAAAATGAATGTCTAAAAAATCATAGTTACGAAAATCAGCTAACTGTAAGGATGTTACTATCATAAAAGGTTCCTACTTTACAATTTTAATTTGTTCATTTTCAAATTCTACAATATCGTTGTCGTATAATTTCTTTCCTCTTTGTAATTCTACTTGTCCATTTACTTTTACAAGTCCGTCCTGAATGACCATTTTTGCATCTACTCCGGAAGAAACAAGTCCAGCTGCTTTTAAAGCCTGACCTAGTTTAATGTATTCGTCTCTTAATTGAATGATTTCCATATTTTTTCATGTCCTTCCTTTCTATTAATTTCCTAACGTAATAAAGTTCCAATGATTTACGATATATCCTGCAAATAGATAAAATTCATAAATTATCTTGATTAAATATTAAAATTAACAGGTAAAATCAAATAAATATAGGATTCTTTATTGTCTTTAATAACACATGGTGCTTTTGGATTTACCATATAGATAGATATGGTTTCATCATCAATTACCTTAAGAGCATCCATTAAAAATCTAGGATTAAATCCTATCATAATGTCTTTACCTTCTTTTTTAATTTCCACTTCTTCTTTTAGAGAACCCATAGTGGAATTTATCTTTAATTCAATGTTATCAGAAGTGACATTTAAGATAATTGGCTTTTTATCTGATTCTTTAATTAACAAAGTAGAACGGTCAATACATTCCAAAAATTCTTTTTTGTTAATGTCAATTTTGGTTTCATAATCACTGGAGAGCATTTGAGATATTTTATAATATTCTCCTTCCAATACTCTGGATAATACCTTAGTCTGGTCAAATTCAAATAAGATGTGTTTTGAAGTAAAGTAGATTTTAACTTCATCTTCAATTTCACCTGTTAAAATTTTACTAATTTCATTTAAGGTTTTCCCTGGTACGATTACTTTATTAAATCCATAATTTTCTTTTAAATTAATGTTACGAATGGAAATTCTATGTCCGTCTAAAGAAACAACTTTTAATTTATCTTCATTGATTTCAAATAATTCACCAGTCATTAAGATGTTGTTTTCATTATCAGAAGTAGAAAAGATGGTTTGTCTGATTACTTCTTTTAAGGTGAATTGGGAAATGGTGATAAATTTATCCTTTTCTATTTCTGGAAGTTCTGTAAAATCACTTCCTTCTTTTCCTGAAATCTTAAATTTTGATTTTTCACAACGAATCACAGTCTGATAAGTATCGTCTGTTTCAATGGTAATATTGTTATCTGGTAATTTACGAACGATTTCAGATAGAAGTTTTGCTTCTAATGCAATACGACCTGGTTCTATTACCTCACCATCTACGAATGTTTCAATTCCTAATTCCATATCATTGGCAGTTAATTTAATGTTATCTCCCTGAGCTTCTATTAGGATACACTCTAAGATTGGCATGGTTGTTTTATTGGATACTGCTTTTAATACAATAGAAATCGCTGTGGAAAATTTTGATTTTGAACAAACTATCTTCATTGTGTAAGTTTCCTTTCTGTGCACATCTATAAATATAAAATAATTAGTAGTAATAGTAGTAGGGGGTGTTGATTTGTTTAAAAGTGTTTCAACCCCTTAAAAATTAAGGATGAGGATGTTTTATAACTTGGTGTAAAAATAAATTATTAAGTGTGAAAAAGTGTTTATAAAATAGTTTGGATAAAATGTAAATCAATATTTATCCACGACTTAAGAAAACAATATGAACAATTTAATCACAAAGTTATAAACAATATTTATGGTATAAAAAAATATAGGAAAAAAACGTAAAAATATATAAAAATACTTTATTAATAATATGTTTTACTATTAAGATTATCCTGTAATTTTCTTTTTTATGGTTTCTAAAGAGTTTCTTAAGGTAGCATTGACTTCTTTATCAGTGTCAATTTTACGTATTCCGTTCATAACAGTAGAGTGGTCTCTGTCTCCTAAAGCATTACCTATTTCCTGTAGTGAGTGAGTAGTCATGTGTCTACATAAATACATGGCAACCTGTCTTGGATATGCAATATCCTTACTACGTTTAGTAGATAATAAGTCTTCATAAGATACATTATAGTGGTCACTTACTGTATTAATAATAAACTCTAAGGTGATGGATTTAACAGCATCATTAGAGATTAGGTCTTTTAAAGAAATTTCAGCCAGTTCTAATGTAATCGGAGCTCGTTCTAAGTTCGCATAAACACAGATTTTATTAAGAGCCCCTTCAATTTCACGTATGCTTGATTTAATATTATTCGCAATGTATTGCATTACTTCATTTGGGATGACAATACCATCTAGTTCTGCTTTCTTTTGAAGAATCGCCATTCTGGTTTCATAGTCCGGTTGCTGGATGTCTACAGTGACACCCCATTCAAATCTGGTACGAAGTCTTTCCTCTAAGGTTTCAATATCCTTTGGTGGTTTATCAGAAGATATTACAATCTGTTTTCCGTTATCTCTAAGGTAATTAAAGATATGGAAGAATTCTTCCTGAGTTCGCTCCTTACCAATCAAAAATTGGATATCATCGATTAAGATAACATCGATTTGACGGTATTTATCTCTAAATTCTTTTGTTCTGCCTTTTCGGATAGCTTCAATGATTTCATTGGTAAAGTGGTCGCTTGGAACATAAAAAACTTTAAGTTCAGGGTAATTCTTAATGACATAATTACCAATGGAGTGCATAAGGTGAGTTTTTCCAAGTCCGGCACCGGAATATAGAAATAATGGGTTAAAAGCCTTGGCAGGAGATTCTGCTACCGCAACTGCAGCCGCATGGGCGTGTTTATTGGTTTCACCAATGACAAAGTTATCAAAGGTGTAATTAGGATTCAGTCCTGCAGCATAAATCGAGGAAAGGTCTTTTTGCTGAAGAGAAGGATTTTCTTTTTCCTCCTCTGTATCCGATGGGGATTCTTTTATATCAGAAGCTAAAATAAAATTAATATCGTATTGATTTCCGGTAACTTCTTCAATGGCTAACTGTAGATAAAAATCATACATTTTGGATTTGATAAACTGAATCGCTCTTTCATCAAATTTATCTCCTATCAGAAATGTAATAGAAGAGTCGTCCATCTTATGGATAGTAAGAGGTTTTATCCAGGAATTAATTGCAACTGGACTACAGTTGTGTTCTACTTCTATTAAGTTTAGGATGTCCGTCCATTTTTCTTCTATTATCTTTTGATTCACCATAGCAAATTACCTCATTTCAAATTCATTCATTAAAGATAAAATAGTATTTTACCAGAAAGTTATAAGTATTCTGGTATCGTATCTTATGCTTTCAAAGGAATTCAATGAAAAGGCACAGATACACACATATATTTTAGTATAAAGTAAGTTTTTTTTCAAGGAAAAACAATGAAAAAACTTTGTTACTGTTCACTCAGTACCCTGACACTTGCTGTCAGGGTACGTAATAGAATGATTCAGGAGTTGGTTTCCTTAATAATTGTGGAGAAAAATGGATAAGTGGGTATCTAATGTGGATAAAAAAATAAAAATGAAAGAAAAAAAAGTCTATAAATGCGATTAGCATAAGGAAAAAGTAAAATGTGAGTTGTGTGGAAAAAGAGATTGTGGATAAAAAATGAAAATAAATCATCACATTTTAATAGGAAGAAACTCATTTTTTTGATTAACATAATTTTTTCAAAAAGAAAATATAAACAGGCTGTTGAAAAATAATATCACAAAATAAATGCCTAAAATGAAAGAAAAATGAGAGTAACTTAGAAAGTTATCAACAAGTTATTCACAAATTGTGGATAACTTTTCAGCCTTGGGGTAAAAATATACCGACCAATAAAATTTTATCTAAAAAAAATAAAAAAAAGATTGACAGAAACCCCTTTATTCAATACAATAGGAGTGATGTTTGCAGATTATTTATGGTTTGCGGACAAGAAGAAGAAACATTGAGTAAATAATTTTAAGGAGGTGCCTAATTATGAAGATGACATTTCAACCTAAGAAGAGATCAAGATCTAAAGTTCATGGTTTTAGAAAGAGAATGAGCACTGCTAATGGAAGAAAAGTTTTAGCTAGCAGAAGAGCAAAAGGAAGACATAAATTATCAGCATAAGGTCGCATAAATTGTGACCTTTTCTTTTCTCTCACAATGAGGTTTCACTCTATAGGAAAAGGATTGGTTGTTTATGAGAATGTTTCGTTCCCTGAAAAATTTTAAAGAGTTTTCAAATGTATATCAAAATGGAACATCTTTCGCAAATAAATATTTGGTAATGTATATTTGTGAGAATGAATGGAAAGAAAATAGAATTGGAATTTCAGTCAGTAAGAAAGTTGGAAACAGTGTAGTAAGACACAGATTAACCAGATTGATTCGGGAAAGCTATCGTTTAAATGTAAGTAATATTCTATGTGGATATGATATAGTAGTTGTAGGAAGACCAAATGCAAAAGGACGTACTTATGAAGAAATAGAAAGTGCTTTTATGCATTTGGTTAAATTGCATCATATAGAAGTTACTCATAAAAAGGTGGAACAAATTTGAAAATTGTAAAAAGTTTATTAATAAATGGAATTCGTTTTTATCAGAAATATTTGTCTCCATTAAAAGCAGCCCCAACTTGTAAATTTTATCCGACTTGTTCGGTTTATGCGATTGAGGCAATTGAAAAGCATGGTGCTATAAAAGGAACTATGTTGGCAGTATGGAGAATATTAAGATGTAATCCATTTTCAAAAGGTGGATATGATCCGGTTCCATAGTGGAATGGAGGAGCAAAATGCTACTTACGCAACAAGGAAATTTTCTTACCAAGCCGATTTACATTGTGTTAGGTAAGTTATTTGAACTTATTTTTGATTTTTTAGCTAATTTTGGCGTATTTAATATTGGTATTTGTATCGTTATTTTTACTTTAGTTGTTAAGGCTTTACTTTTTCCGTTTAGTATAAAGCAACAAAAGAGTATGAAAATTAATCAGATTATACAACCGGAAATTTCTAAGATTCAGAAGAAATATAGAGGAAAAAATGATAATGATTCTATGCAGAGAATGAATATGGAAATCAATGCTGTATATAAAAAGTACGGTACTTCCATGACAGGTGGATGCCTGACTTCCTTTATACAGTTGCCAATCATCTGGGCATTGTATCGATTAATAAATAATATTCCTGCTTATGTTTCAAAGGTTAGAGTACTTTATTCTAATATGGTGGCAGCCATTGTTGCATCAGACAGTAATTATGTAAATACCATCAATGATTTTATCACCAATGAAAAGGTTACCGGATATGGATTAGAAAAATTATCAGAGAATCCTACTACAAATCAGATTATTGATGTATTAAGTAAATTTAATACGGATAACTGGTCTGCGTTTATGGAATTATTCTCTTCCGATACAGAAGCATTTCAGATAATATCAACAAATTACGACACTTTACATGATTATAATAATTTCATGTTAGGAATTAATATAGGACAGGTACCGGGATTACACTTTAATGCATATTTATTGATTCCTGTATTGTCTTTGGTTTTAAATATTATATCCATTAAGATGATGAATGCAAATAACAAGATGGATAAAGATAATCCAGCTGCAGGAATGATGAAATCCATGAATATGTTTATGCCGGTGATGTCTTTTGTTATGGGTGTGACATTACCAGCGGGTCTTGGTATTTACTTTATTGCAAGTGCTGCATTTTCGATTTTCCAACAGATATTCACAAATGTGTATTTTAAACATGTGGATATGGATAAGATAATAGCTAAGAATGTAGAAAAGGCTAAAAAGAAGAATAAGAAGAGCTTTATGGAAAGAATGTTGGAAATGCAGCAAAATGCTAACGAGAATTATCAGCAGTATCAAAGTGAAATGGATGAAGCAAAGAAGAAATCCATTAGTCAGATTGCAAATATAAGTACAAAGAAGGTATTGACTTCTAAAGACGTTACCACAAATAATTATTCTGAGGAAGAATTATCAAGTTTAAAAGAAAAGATGGATTCCAATCCAAATAGTATTTCAGCAAAAGCGAATATGATGTTAAAATACATGGATACGAATAAGTAAAGGGGGCATTGGTATGGAGTTCAGAGAATTTAAAGGAAAAACTGTGGATGAGGCAGTTACAAATGCGTCTATAGGATTAAGTGTTACCAGTGATGAGTTAGAGTGGAAAGTGATTGATGAAGGTAATGCCGGAATACTTGGTTTTATTAACAAAAGACCTTGTATCATTGAAGCCAGAGTAAAGTTAAATCTGGTGGATAAAATAAGAGATTTTATGAATGATATGTTTCGTGCCATGAACATGGAAGTTGAAATTAAGATTGATTTCAATGAGGAAAAGAAGTTTATGGATATTGAATTATCAGGTAGCGAGATGGGGATTTTGATTGGAAAAAGAGGTCAGACTCTGGATGCCGTTCAACATCTTGTAAGTTTGTATGCGAACCGTGGAAGTGATACTTTTATTAAAGTAAAACTGGATACGGAAAACTACAGAAAACGTAGAAAAGAAACCTTGGAAAATCTTGCAACGAATATTGCATATAAGGTGAAGAAAACAAGAAAACCTGTTACATTGGAGCCTATGGTTCCATATGAAAGAAGAATCATTCATACGGTATTACAAAATGACCGTTTTGTAGCAACTAAGAGCGAAGGGGAAGAACCAAACCGCCGGGTTGTTATATATTTAAAAAAATAATAAAGCTAGGCTGTCTTAAGAAATTTTGAGACAGCCTGTTTTGGGTTTTAAAGACATGTAATTTTAATTATTGGATATGATGTGAATCATTGTGGTTCAGGTGTAGAAAGTTTAAATGAGGAATCCGTTGGATTCAATTATGGAGGCTAGTATGTTTTTAAATGATACCATTGCATCAATTGCTACGGCAATGACAAATTCCGGCATTGGAATTATCAGGGTCAGTGGTCCGGAATCTATTTCTATTGTGGATAAGATTTTTGTAGCGAAAAATAAAAATAAAAAACTCGCTGACTGCAGTACTTATACTGCTCACTATGGTTTTGTTTATGACGACGAGGAAATGGTGGATGAGTGTGTAGTATTGTTAATGAAGGCTCCAAATTCCTATACGAAAGAAGATGTGGTAGAAATAGATTGTCATGGCGGTGTTATGGTCATGAAAAAGGTTTTGGAACTGGTGATTCGAAATGGTGCAAGACCTGCAGAGCCGGGAGAATTTACGAAAAGAGCCTTTTTAAACGGTAGAATTGATTTATCCCAGGCGGAATCTGTGATGGATATTATTCATTCTAAGAACGAATTTGCATTAAAAAGCTCTTTAAAGCAGTTAAGAGGCTCCTTAAAAGAAGAGATTACAGGGTTAAGAAAGAATATTTTACATGAAATTGCTTTTATTGAGTCTGCTTTGGATGATCCGGAGCATATTTCTTTGGAGGGATATGCGGATAATTTAAAGGTAGTGGTGACAGAGGAATTGAAACGAATTGAGAAAATGTTAGAATCCACAGACAATGGACGGATTTTGAAAGAAGGAATCAAAACTGCCATCATTGGAAAGCCAAATGCGGGAAAATCTACCCTTTTGAATTCTATTTTAGGGGAGGAACGTGCTATTGTCACGGAAATTGCAGGAACCACAAGGGATACTTTGGAGGAGGCAGTTTCCATTCATGGTATTCCTTTAAATATCATTGATACCGCAGGAATTCGTAGTACGGAGGATGTGGTGGAAAAAATCGGTGTCAATAAAGCAAAAGAAATGGCAAAAGATGCGGATTTAGTGCTTTATGTGATAGATGCGTCCAAGGAACTTAATGAAGATGATAAAAACATTATGGAGTTGTTGAAAGAGAAAAGGGTCATTGCCTTGATGAATAAGATGGATTTGGATACTGTGGTTTCTAAAGAGGACATCAGAGCATTCAGTGACATGGTAGTGGTGGAAATTTCTGCAAAGAATCATGATGGAATGCAGGAATTATATGATTTGTTAAAGGATATGTTCTTCGATGGAAATCTTTCCTTTAATGATGAGATTTATATTACGAATATGCGTCATAAGACGGCACTTTTACATGCTAAGGATAATTTATTGCAGGTACAAAATAGTATTGAGAATGAAATGCCGGAGGACTTTTATTCTATTGATTTAATGGCTGCATATGAAGAACTAGGATACATTATTGGTGAATCCCTGGGAGAAGATTTAGTGAATGAGATTTTTTCTTCTTTCTGTATGGGTAAGTAGGAAGGAGTTTTAGAAATGCCTTTTTTAGAAGAATCATACGATGTGGTGGTAGTAGGCGCGGGACATGCTGGTTGTGAAGCTGCCCTTGCCTGTGCCAGATTGGGTTTAGAAACCATTATTTTTACTGTAAGCATGGACAGCGTGGCTTTGATGCCTTGTAATCCTAATGTAGGGGGTAGTTCCAAGGGGCATTTGGTGCGTGAACTGGATGCCCTGGGCGGTGAAATGGGTAAAAATATCGATAAGACTTATCTGCAGTCTAAAATGTTAAATCGTTCCAAGGGACCTGCGGTGCATTCCTTAAGAGCCCAGGCAGACAAGGCAGAATATTCAAGAAAAATGAGAATGGTGTTGGAAGATACAGACCATCTTACGTTAAGACAGGCTGAGGTATGCGAAATCTTGGCAGAAGATGTAGATGGTAGTAAGAAAGTAACAGGGGTTAAAATTACGTCCGGTGCTACTTTTTATGCAAAGGCAGTGATTCTTTGTACCGGAACTTATTTAAAGGCTCGTTGTATTTATGGAGATGTTAGTACCCCTACAGGTCCAAATGGTTTGATGGCGGCTACGAAATTAACCGATTCTTTGATTTCTTTAGGCATTGAGGTAAGAAGATTTAAAACAGGTACTCCGGCACGTATTGATAAGCGTTCCATTGATTTTAGCGTAATGGAGGAACAAAAAGGAGACGAGGAAATTGTTCCTTTTTCCTTTACCAACAAAGCAGAAGACATTGCCAGAGAGCAGATTTCCTGCTGGCTTACTTATACCAATGAAGAAACCCATAAAATCATCAGGGATAACATTGATCGTTCCCCTTTGTTTTCTGGAGCCATTGAAGGAACAGGGCCTAGATATTGTCCTTCTATCGAAGATAAGGTAGTAAAATTCCCGGATAAGGAAAGACATCAGGTATTTATTGAGCCAGAGGGGGAATATACTAATGAAATGTATATCGGAGGCATGTCAAGTTCTTTGCCGGAGGATGTACAGTATGCCATGTACCGTTCTGTAAAGGGACTAGAAAATGCAAAGATAGTGAGAAATGCATATGCTATTGAATATGATTGTATCAATGCATTGCAGTTAAAGCCTTCTTTGGAATTTAAGAAGGTAGCTGGACTCTTTAGTGGTGGACAGTTTAATGGAAGTTCAGGATATGAAGAGGCGGCGGCTCAGGGCTTAATGGCAGGTATCAATGCAGCCCGTAAGATTCAGGAAAAAGATGCTATCGTCTTAGACCGTTCTCAGGGGTATATCGGAGTGTTAATTGATGATTTGGTAACCAAGGAGACCTTTGAACCTTACCGAATGATGACTTCCCGTGCGGAATATCGTTTATTGCTTCGTCAGGACAATGCGGATATCCGTTTGAGTAAGATTGGGTATGAGGTTGGACTGATTGATCAGGAACGATATGAAAAGGTAGTAAGAAAAGAAGAAATTATTAACCGGGAAATTGAGCGGCTTGAGAATACGAAAGTGGGAGCCAATGCTAAGGTTCAGGCATTTTTGGAATCTGTGGGAAGTGCGACTTTAAAAACAGCTTCTACCTTGGCAGATTTGGCAAGAAGACCGGAACTTTCCTATGAAATCATTCAGGATATCGATGAGGAAAGAGAAGAGTTCGAAAAGGAAATTATTGAACAGATTGATATTCATTTAAAGTATAATGGTTATATTGAAAGGCAAAAATCTCAGGTAAATAAATTCAAAGTCATGGAAACCAGAGCCATTCCTGAAGATATTGACTATAATGAAGTAAACAGTTTAAGAAAAGAAGCCAGACAGAAACTAGAATCCATACGTCCTATTAACATTGGACAGGCTTCCAGAATTTCCGGAGTATCTCCGGCAGATATTTCTATGCTATTGGTTTACTTAGAGGCACATAAGTAATGTAAAATTGGAATTATATGTTAGAGTGAGTTCTTAGGTAATTGCGAAATTATGGTACTTTATATGAAAGTGATTGAAAAGAAATAAAACAACGCAGGCACGCTTTCGCTGCGTTCGGCTCGTAGCGGTACTAAATTCGCGACAAGTCGCTCATTAAGTACCGACGGCCGCCCAAGCACCTGCTAATGTATTTATTTCTTTTCAATCACTTAAGATAAGTTTTCAACGGTTCTAAAATTAAATTATCTAAGATGGTATGATATGGAGGGTTGGAATGGAGAAATTACGGGAATATGCGAAAGAATATGGAGTTGAGTTAAGTGATGAGCAGTTAAATCAATTCTCAACCTATTATGAAATGTTAATTGAAAAGAATAAAGTAATGAATTTGACCGCAATTACAGAAAAAGAGGATGTTATGGTAAAACATTTTGCAGATAGTATTGCAGTGGCATCCTGTTATGATTTCGTAACGAAAGAAGTGTCTTTGATTGATGTAGGAACGGGTGCAGGTTTTCCTGGAATTCCTTTAAAGATAGCCTTTCCAAATTTAAAAGTAACTTTATTGGATTCTTTAAATAAGAGAGTTTCTTTTTTACAAGAAGTGATAGAGGCATTGAAACTTGAAGAAATTCAGGCAGTTCATTTTAGAGCAGAAGATGGTGCAAAAAAGGTAGAATTCAGGGAACAGTTTGATATCTGTGTGTCCAGAGCGGTGGCGAATCTGGCTTCTTTAAGTGAGTATTGTCTTCCTTTTGTTAAGGCGGGAGGATATTTTATTTCTTATAAATCCGGCGAAATCGAAGAGGAATTAGAGTCTGCGAAAAAGGCAATCTCTGTTTTAGGCGGCAGTGTGGCAAAGGTGGATTATCTTAATTTGTGTAAGATGGATTATATGCGTTCTTTTGTTGGAATTAGGAAGGAGAAGCAAACACCAAAGAAGTATCCAAGAAAGGCAGGACTACCGACAAAGGAGCCGATAATGTAGCTTAAGTATGTCGTGAATGATTAAGGTATAGTCTTATGACTTGAATCATCAGAATTGTAGTATAAGATGGAGAATGGAGGACTTTTATGAATCGATATAAAAAAATTGGTTACCTTGCCTTTGCTACAGCATCTTTAGTTTCTGGTTTTTCTTTTGTGAATCATCTTATTTTTAAACTGGACTGCGTAAAAGAAAACTTATATTCTAAAAATAGTAATTATTTTGACTGGCGTTTTGGAAAGATTTTTTATACAAAACAGGGAAAGGGACAGCCTTTGTTACTTGTTCATGATATTAGTTGTGACAGCAATGAAAAAGAGTGGAGTTTCCTTGTGGATAAACTGGCAAAAAAGCATACTGTATATACTATTGATCTGTTAGGTTGTGGGCGTTCTGATAAACCGAAGATTACTTATACCAGCTTTTTATATGTGCAGTTAATCAACGATTTTATTAAAAATGTTATTGGAAAAAAGACTAATGTAATGGCAACAGGAAAAAGTGCCAGTATCGTGGTAATGGCCTGTCATTTTGAAAATGAGTATTATGATAAGATTTGTCTGATTAATCCGGAAAATAAGAAAAACATATGCAGAGTGCCAAGGGCAAAACATAAACTAGGAAAAATTCTTTTAGAATGTCCGATTTTAGGTACCAGTATTTATCTTTATTGTATGAGAAAGAAGAATATCATAAAGCGTTTTGAAACCATATATTATTATCAGGAAGATGAAATTTCGGATAAATTAATGGATTGTTTTCATGAATCGGCTCATTTACAGGGTTCCAGCAGTAAATTTTTATTTTCAAGTCTGTTCCATCATGATGTGAATGTGAATATTAAGGATGCCTTAAAGCAGATAGATAATTCTATTTTCATGATTTTCGGTTCCAGGGAAGAGGAATATGAGGAAACAATAAGGTTTTATGAAAATTTAAACCCTGCAGTGGAAACTACGGTTATTCCTAATGCAAAGCATTTGCCTCAATTAGAGTATCCAGAGCAGATTATGAAGGTATGTGATATTTTCTTTTAAAACTATTTATATGATACCAGGGTCATAAGGTCATACTTTTCATAATTGCATGAAAAAGTATGACTTTGAGTCCCGCTTTGTATTGCATGAAAAAAGGAGGGAAGAACATGGATTTATCGAAAGAAAAACCTTTTTCAGGTGTACTTGCAACGAATCAGAAATTGTGGAATCATTTTCAAAAAGAAAAAGCCAATGTGGTTGCAAAGATGAATGAATATGATTTAAGTATCAAAGAATTAGCCATACAAATGGACCAATTAGAAAAAACAAAGCAGTTATATTCGAAAGAATCCCATCATTATCGAGATGTTTTTTCTCCTTTGAATTTGTCTGACAATAGTGTGGAAAATGAGTACATTGATAAACAAATCAAGCAGTTGAGTGAAGAAAAAGAGAAGACTCTAGTAATGAGGGAGGAAGCTACGAAATTATTAAGGGAAATCAATAAAAACCTGCAAATGCTGGAGATATCCATGAATGAATTAAAGGTATATTGCTTTGAAAAAAGCAGACAGCAGGAAGAGTTTTTCGATGCTTTTGAACAGGAAGATTTTATTTTTATTGAAGAAGAGGACCAGCTTCCTGCGGTTATTGTGGATAAAAATGCAATGATTCGAGAAAAAATGAATCATAAAATGCTTGAAAAGAAAGAAAATGTGGAAAACTTTGTGGATAATGCGAATAAGTCTGAAAATTCTATCGACTTTTCGGAAATTCATGCACATAATAGTAATATTCTGATGCTTTGGGAGTATGATAAGGTTCGTTTGCAGAATTATCTGTCAGAAGAATTAATACAGGAAATGGATCAATGTCTGCAGGATATTGATAAAATTAAGTGGATGATGTTTTCTGATATGGAACGGGCGAAAATTACTTTAGACCGGGTGGAAAAGATTTTAAAGAAATGGCAGAGTAATTTTAAAAATCAAAGTGTGGAGCGACAGGTGCAAACGGAATTTAATGAACCTGCAAAAATATATTTTGAGCGTTATTTAAAGCAAAAACAGGAGAGTTATGAACAGTGGGAGTTTAAGTATGAAGTCAGCCAGGTAAATTTCCAACAAAGCATTCCTCCAATCATTGTTTTATTAATACTTCGAATTATGGATGAATTGTTAGAAAATATAAAAAAGCATTCGGAATCCAATCGAATTGGTGTGTATTTAAGTTTTAAGGAAAAAGAGATTGCATTGCAAATGAGTGATAATGGAATTGGAATATCAGAAGATTATCTGGAAAAATCAAACTGGCACAGTGGTCTGCATTTTGTGGAAGAATGGATTTATCTGTTAAATGGAACCATTGAGATTTCTGGAGATTTGACATCCGGGACGATTATTGATATTCTAATACCAGTTTAAGGTAGATGGCTAGATGGCTGTTATCAAATAAATGCAATTTGAAATGTGATAAGTAGTTTATAGTAGAAAGTCACGCAATAAAATATTAGTATTCCCATGGGTGAGGATACATATAAGCCAGGATTGAATGTGTTAGTGGGGATTATAAGGTATACAATGAAGTTTAATGTGGATAACTTATTAAAAAAAATAAGTTTTTCCACAATTGTTTTAGTAAAAGGCAGAGAAGAAAGGAAAACAGTTATGAAAAGTAAGATTGTTGATTTAATTGCAAAGGAAGTTGAAGGATTAGAAGTATCGGATATTGAGGGTCTTTTGGAAATTCCACCGAAACCAGAGTTGGGGGATTTTGCATTTCCTTGCTTCCGATTGGCTAAGGCATATCGTAAGGCTCCACAAATGATTGCGGAAGATTTAAAGGAAAAGTTCAGTAATGTGGATTTCATTTCTAAAGTAGAAGCGAATGGTGGATATTTAAACTTTTTTGTGGATAAGATTACTTTTGTGAAACAGATAATTGATGTAGCTTCTGGGAAAGATTTTGGTTCTACCAAAGAAGGAAGTGGAAAGAGCGTTTGTATCGATTATTCCTCTCCAAATGTTGCAAAGAACTTCCATGTAGGTCATTTAAGAACTACTATCATTGGAAATTCGTTGTATAAGATTCATGAAAAATTAGGATACAAGGTTGAACGTATCAATCATTTAGGAGATTGGGGAACTCAGTTTGGTAAATTAATCGTTGCTTATAAGGCATGGAGTTCCAAGGAACAGGTAGAAAAAGAAGGAATTGCTGAATTACTCCGTATTTATGTGAAGTTCCATGAGGAAGCAGAAAAGAATCATGAGTTAGAAGATGAAGCAAGAGAATGGTTTGCGAAGATGGAGCAGGGAAACGAAGAGGCTCTTGCTATCTGGCAATGGTTTAAGGATATTAGTTTAATCGAATACAAGAGAGTATATGATTTGTTAGGAATCGGATTTGACTCTTATAATGGGGAAAGCTTCTATCGTGATATGTGTCATGATGTGGTGGCGGAACTTAAGGATAAAAACTTATTAGTTGAGAGTGAAGGTGCTAAAATTGTTGATTTGGAAGAATATAATATGGCTCCATGTTTGATTATGAAGAAGGATGGAAGTACCATCTATGCAACCAGAGATTTGGCCGCTTTATTATATCGTAAGAGAACTTATGATTTTTCAAAATGTCTTTATGTTACAGGACAGGAACAAAAACTTCATTTCAGCCAGGTATTTAAGGTAGTAGAATTAATGGGTTACGAATGGGCAAAGACAGAGCCGGTTCATGTTCCTTATGGATTGGTAAGTCTGGAAGGTGCTAAGTTATCTACCAGAGGTGGAAATATCATTTATGCGGAAGATATTTTAAATGAAGCCATTAATAAAATCAAAGAAGTCATTGACGTAAAGAATCCGGATCTTGAGGATAAAGAAGAAGTTGCAAAAAAGGTTGGTGTGGGCGCCATTATTTTCAATGATTTATATAATCAAAGAATTAAGGATGTCAGCTTTAAATGGGAAAAGATTCTGAACTTCGATGGAGAAACAGGACCTTACGCACAATATACTTATGCAAGAGCTGCCAGTGTTCTTCGTAGAGCAGGAGTGGAAAGTGTGGACAATGATATTGATGCAGAGGTATTATCCGATGAATTTTCTCTTGCATTATTGAAGGAAATTAGCAGATTCCCTCAGGTAGTAACAGATGCAGGTGAAAGATTGGAACCATATATCGTGGCTCGTTATGTCATTGCTGTGGCTCAGGCATTTAATAAGTTTTATAATAATTGCCAGATTAATGTGGAAGATGAGAAGGTGAAGAAGGCAAGGTTAAAACTTGTTTGTATTACGAAGAATGTATTAAAGAATGGATTGGATTTATTAGGTATTCAGTGTCCGGAGAGAATGTAGTCGAGATGGTAAAAAGCCTGTGAGTGTAATAAGAATTACATTCACAGGCTTTTTTATTACCAGGAAATATTATTTATTTATCAGTAATGAAAAGTAAATATTTTAGAATTATTTATTTAAACGTAGTAATTTCTTCCGCAGTTTTCCTTTTTGGCATTTCTGGTTTTATGTTCGGATAACCAACTCCAATGACTGCTACGATTTCTTCTGTATCTGGGATTTGGAAGAATTCTCTGATTTTTTCTTCATGATAAATTCCCATGATTAATGTTCCAAGACCTAATTCATAGGCTTTTAGGCAAATATTTTGCACCTGAAGTCCGTTGTCAAAATATTGCCAGCCATCTTTTAAGTGAGTGGTATAACTTCCATCTCGTTCGAAGCCGCTTCTTCCCTTTACAACTGTTGATACAATCACAACAGGAGCATTCGCAATGTTCTTTTGATTGAATTCCGCCATACATGGTAAAAATTCTTTTGTTTTTTCGGAGGTGTCTGTTACATAATATCTTGATACCTGGGAGTTTTTCCAGGAAGGAGCTTTTATGGCTGCATTGATTAATTCTAAAATTGTTTCACGTGAAACTTCTTTGGTTTGATAGTCTCTAATACTTCTTCTTTCGTTGATACATTGGCTTAATTCCATACTTTTTTTCCTTTCTTTATGTTTCTTATATTTATAAAATTATGATTTATAAAAAGTGTAGCAATTCGTAAGCATTATGGAAAAAAATATCTTTTATTTCCAACATCATAATATGAGTTGCCCATTTTGTCGAGCAACTCATATTATGTTTGTATTAACTTGTAACGAACTATTAGATACAAGGATGCATCCGACAACACCTTAAATTTTATAAGAACCAGTTATTTGCTGAGTAATAATTTATTGTAGAATAGCTTCCCGTACTTGAGTAAATCGAAGCATTCGTAGCTGCTTTTACAGCATTTTGTCCGATTTGATTTGATTTATATAATGTTTTCGCTGCAAATGATTGAGAATCATTGAACAGTGATTTAATGGAAGTAATATCTGCAGAATTAAACTTTTCTTCATTTAAACTTAGAGTATTATCTTCATTGATGGTAATTCCTATTTTATCTAAGCTTGTTTCATATGATGCAGTTTGTTTCGTCATATTTAAGGTATTTTTTAGAATAGTCTGGTTGTCTGTTTCAGACGCAATTTCTAAAGTATCGTTGTATTCCTTAATAAAACTACTTACTGCTTCCTGAATTGCTTTCATATCATATTCTTTTACCGTAGTTTCTTCCCCAGTAGACTCATCCACTTTCTTAGTTTCCATTGTCTTAAATAAGGATTTCGTTCCTTTGGTCACAAGGGCAGTAGCCGATTTTGAAAGTGAGTCAGTAGCACTTTTAATTTCTGTATACTGTTTTGCTTCTGTAGAAGTCGTATCAGAATTTAGTTTAGATAATTTATCTTTTATAGTACTATTGCTATTTCCAGTTTCATCATAATATGATTTTACTAATTTGCGATATGCTCCGCTTTTAATTATGGAATATTCACTAAATGCAGAATATAAATTCATATTATTGTTGCTGCTACTGGTTTGATTCATACTTGAAAATAAAGTCGATATACTTGATAAATGATTAATATTCATAGGATCATCTCCTTTCTCTTAGAAATTACCTCCATTCCAACCCCAGTTTGCCACTTCTTCATATTTTACATAAATACGATTTTTAGGGATTGAGAGTTCGGTATTTAATATATTGCATATTTCATTTGTAAGGGAATCGTATACTTGGGAAGATGCCTTTCCAAATATTTTCACTTCTACAAATGCTGTCGGTGCATCCTGATTTCCTTGAAAATATAGACAACAGTTATCTTTTATTTCTACCATAAGCCATTGTTCCGATTTGCCTGGAATCAAAGAAATGGCTTTTCCTAGTTTTGATTTTATGTTTTCTTTTTGTGTGTCTGTAAGTGAAACAGATACTTTTGATTGAATAAATGGCATGCTAAATCTCCTTTGAAATATTTCTTCTTCTAATTTTATTGTATCTCTTTTTATACTATTTTGCAATTCTTTATTTGAAAATAATGGAGTACTTATTTATTATGTTACTGTTCTAATGAACAGCAACTAATTGGTTTTTTCATGTAAATTCGCTTACGCAAAGTAAAGACCAACTCCTGAAACATGCTATTATGTACCCTGACAGCAAGATCAGGGTATTGAGTGATCAGTTGATTGTCATTTCTTTACAACAGTATAGTTTTGGATAAATGAAAATGTTTCACGTGAAACATATACGTTTTTTTTTGGGTAATTTCTGTTTTGGAAAGCGAATTTGTATGCAGAATTAATAAGTTACTGTTCGTCTGAATAGTAGCAGTTACAGATATTATTGTGTTCTTCAGATTTAATTTGTTTTATATAGTAAAAGAAATGATGCTATGTTATAATTTAGTCATACATTGTAAGTTTAGGAGAGTGGGAAAATGAGAATTAAAAAATTGGTTACAATATTATTTTTAGGTGGTCTGATTGCAATAAATATGTGTGCATGTGACAAAAATATTAAGGAAACAACAACGTCCGAAGTTATGGAGGACAATATAGAAGTAGTTAATGAAAATATTGTAATAGGAAACCGATTTGTTGTGTTAGATGATGATTCAGAAATCCAAATGGGCGAGGATGGAAGTTTTATATATTATAGAACTAAAGAGGAGTATGATGGAGATTATTATAAGGGAACTTATGAAGCATATCATGGGCAGGAAGCAGTCGATAAAGTAGTTAGTATGATACCAGGGTCAAAAGGTCATGTTTTTCATGCGCGCATGAAAAAACATGACTTTGGGACCCGCAAAACATGAGAAAGTAGCCCGAATAGGGCGGATTTCGAATGTTTTAGAATTGCGGGAGCACAAAGTGCGGAGCAATTCGTAGGTATCATGGGGTCAAAATACCTTTTGACC
>JAFQCI010000106.1 GCA_017416505.1 Lachnospiraceae bacterium | reverse complement strand
TTTGAAGTTTCATCAGATAAATATTTGGAAAAAGTCTTGACTCCTACGTTGCGTAATAGTTTAAAGTGTACTTATCGATAGGAGGAAATGATATGCATGAATTTATAATAGAAATAGTAAAATCAGATGAGATTTATCGAAAGATAGCAAATGCATCGTTAGAGAAGAAAGATGATATATATCGCTATGACTTTATGAAAAAATTTGAAAAGAAATGGGATATGTATCACTGTCCGTTGAAAGCAAAACAATCTGGCGGATATGATGTGGTGATGGCAAGCGGTATGTTAGGATATTTATTGCCACAAAAAATAGGAGACACAGAACAAAAATATATTGCAGAATTAGCAGATGAAAAGTTATGGACGGATTGCGTGGCATCTATTGAAAGCTCTCTTATGACATTTGTTAGACATGGAATAGATTTGAAGGTTAAAGAGTATATGTTTACATTGATGCTCGCAGATCCATCAAGTCCCTATTCGGTGATGAATGATGGTTATTGTGGTGATGGTGGAATTCCGGGATACATATTTGGATCATTAGTACCTTCTGAAACGACAAAAACAAGGATTCCAGTTGTATTAGCTCATGAGACGAATCATAATGTAAGATTTCAATATATAAAGTGGAGTAATGAAATATCATTAGCAGAATATATGATTTGTGAAGGATTGGCAGAAAATTTTGCAGTAAAACTTTACGGTGAAGAGAACTTAGGACCATGGGTTAGTAAAACTGACCAGGAAATGTTAAATGAATATATTAAGCCACTTATCCAGGACGCTTTAGAAGTGCAAGGATTTGACAATATTACATCATATATGTATGGAGATGAAATGGCAAAATTACAAAATTATATTCCGGTGGGTATGCCTTATTGTGCTGGGTATGCATGCGGATATTATATGGTGAAATATTATTTGGATAAAACTGGAAAAGATATTGTTGACGCAACAATACTTCCAGCAGAAGAAATTTTGAAAGAAATAGATGGATTTTGGAGTGAAACGACCATTATTCGGAAAGGAAATTCCTATGAGGACAGTAAATGAGGTAAGTAAGCTAACAGGAGTAAGTATACGTACCCTTCAGTACTATGATAGTATCGGACTGTTAAAACCAACTGAGTATACAGAGGTAGGATACCGTTTGTATGATGAAGAAGCATTAGAAAGGTTGCAACAGATTTTATTGTTTAGAGAATTGGAATTTCCACTGAAAGAAATCAAAGATATTATATATAATCCTAAATTTAATAAGGAAAAAGTATTAGAGCAGCAAATAGAACTTTTGGTATTGAAGAAGGAACATATAGAAAATTTGATTGATTTTGCTCGAAGAATAAAAACGATGGGAGTAAATAAGACGTATTTTAAAGTATTTGATAAAAAAAAGATGGAAGATTATTCAAAGCGTGCAAAGGAACAATGGGGACAGATAGCCCAGTATCAGGAATTTGAAGAAAAGACGAAAGGGGTGTCTGATACACAGCAGAAGGATGTAATCAATCGTTTTATGCTTATTTTTACAGAGTTTGGCAAGATAAAAGAATTAGATACATCCTGTGATACGGTTCAATTACAGGTGAAAAAATTGCAGGATTTCATCACAGAGAATTATTACACCTGTACAAAAGAAATTTTATCAGGTCTGGGAAAGATGTATGCAAGTGGCGGAGAATTTACCGAAAACATTGATAGCTATGGTGGAGAAGGAACTGCTCTGTTTACAGCAAAAGCAATTGAGATATATTGCAAATAAGAGAGCGCAACTTTCAGTCTTACAGAAAGATTGAACGCACGCATGAATTTGAATTTGGCGAGGAGAATATGCGATGAAAGTCTATGATATTTCTCAAGAAGTTTTTAGTTGTGAAGTATATCCTGGTGACCCTATACCGGAGAAAAACGTGTTGAAATCAATGCAAAAAGGTGAAGTATATAATTT
>JAFQCI010000001.1 GCA_017416505.1 Lachnospiraceae bacterium | reverse complement strand
TGAGAGATTTTCAGGAAGTCACCTATTTTACAACAAAAGAGGGGCGTCCTCTTCCACCGTATCATGCAAAGGTGGACTTTTTAAAACCTACCGATTGGGAACCGCAATACACCGGTCCTGTTACAATCGATGAATTTGTATGCCACAAGCATACAGAAGAACTTTCGTACAAACCAGTAACGCACGATGAAGAAAAACTGTCATACGAAACAATTCCTGCTGCCACTTATACCTATTCCTTTGATAAAGAGAATGGTTGCCCAAAAGAACAGCAAGCAAGCCAACCTGTTGAACAAAGGGTTGCCACTACTCCCCCACCCTCTTCTCAAGACCTTCCTAACGGAAGCGAATCTTTGGAAGGATTATTTTAAAGGAGGCGAATCATTATGATAAACAATAATAATTACACAGGTCTAGCGTTGTCGCCTAGCCCTTTTCACCTTGAAGATACATGGTGTGTCCTAAAGGAAAACAAAAACCACAACTGCACGCACGCGGAAATTGACACACTCGCCGCAAAGGGACTTTTGAATGGCGTAGATTTTGAAATTATGAAACTGTTATCGGTGTACCCATTTGTGAATACCTATAATCTCGAATATGCTCTGCTTCATGGAATGTCAGAATTCTATCAGAAGTCAGAATATACAAAGAACCTACATAAACTTGTAAAAGCCGGTATTCTTATCAAGTATTGCCTTGCCGATAAAACCGTAGGCGAGGAACCCATGATTGTTTCGCCTTTTCGTTTTTATTCGCTATCACCCGGCGCATACAGTTATATGTCTTCTTTCATGAATAATCCGCACGATATACAGTTTTGTCTTCGTGACAGGCAGATTATCGAGGTGCTTTCCGTAGTACAACTACTAATCCATACAAATGTTGCCTATCCTGACTGCATCAAAAAGCAACGACTGTGTGTTAGAAAAAAAATTGGAAATAAGCAAGTTGTTATTCCAACATATCTTGTCTTTCAAAGCGAAAAGGAACAACCTCCCTTGCATCTACTAGTCCTATCCGGACGAGCAGAGCAAGGTAGTCGCGAAAAACTAATCGGAGATGTACAAACCTTGTTTGAGTGGTTGAACAAGAACGAAGAGCCTTATCGTAATTACATGATACTTCTGCTTCTGGAAAACTTGCATGAGATTCCGGTTATACAATCTCAAATCAATAATGGCCATACAAGGGGAAAACTGCATCCGGTCTATTATTCCCTCGACACCAACTTACTTACGCACCCTCTTTTTGACTGTATCTATCAATGCGAGGAAATCGATGGCAAGCCGCACATAGACCGCATCCGATTCCGCTTTACTCGAACAGATTATTAAAAAAGAATAAAATGTGTTTTTATCCTTGTAAATTTTATAAATCAATTTTATAATTAAGCCATCAGAAAGGAGGCTCTGTTATGGCAGAAGAAAAAATTAAACTATTCAAACCAATAGAATTTGAAAAATATTTGAAACGTATTGCAGAAGAGAAAAATCTATCTTTCCATTGTTCTGAAAAGACCTATCATGTATTGGAACAGATTCTCAATACAGAATATGATGAACGCAGAGCCGATCTTGATTATCTTATGGATATTGTAAATGTTTCCTTGGAACGCACAAAATGCACAAACAAGAAACGCTTCCCAATCAGCAAGTATTTAGATTGGGCTTGTCAAAATGAATTATACGTACATACTCTTTAATACACTCCTTTCTCCAAAACAGAACCGTCTCCAATGTCGGTTCTGTTTTTTGACCGAACCGTTCGGTTTTTTATTTTATTTATTTCTCATCGCAATGCACTGCTCTTTTTTTCGTCTGCATTTTTTCTAACAGGGTGCTTTTTTTCTATCCGTACCAAAAATGAGTTTGGTGTCTCTTTCATATTTTCACAGTTATGCTATACTACAGAAAAAACACACTATTGCTTAATGCACGGGTGTTGGCAGAGCTTTTGCTATGTGTGCACCCTACCTACAAAATGTAATCGCATCACTGGTTGATTCGATAATCAATGCCTGCAGTTGCAGACATTCGGCGAAAGCCAAAGGAGGTATTATGGGAACATTCCGAGATGTCACAAAGCAGTATCCGTGTCCGATATGTGGGAAAACCGACTGGTGTAGTTTTCTTCAGCCAGATACGGCCGCCTATCCCGGACAACTGTTATGTGTATGCCGGAGAATCCAAGCTTCAGAAATCACAAGTTCCATAAATGGGAAAACCTATTATTCTGTCAAAGAACTGTCAGACGGTTCCATACTTTACACAGACGTAAAGAAAGATGCCGAAAAGGATAGTCACGCGAAAGGGTATGTTTACACCCCTTTAACGCCTTCCGTGAAGCCGGAAGATATAAGCAACCCTCCTCTTCCAAACGAAGAGTTGGATAAGGTATATCGAGACTTCATGGCACAATTGTCGCTATCCGAAAAACACTTGAAGAAACTATTAGATGATGGTTGGACGAAGAAGTTAGTAAAAGACAGCCAGATTCGCTCGCTTTCATTTGTCAAAAAGTTTGACAAAGACAAGGGAATCTATTCAGACCAGTACATGCGCCGGCGAATTTGTAATGCTCTGACAAAGAAATATGGTACTCTTGCAGGTGTGCCCGGCTTCTATCAACTGGACGATGGGCATTGGTCCTTCGTTGGTAAAAGCGGAATGCTGATACCGGTATTTGACAGAAATCGAAAGATTTACAGATTAAGGCTCAGATTGGATAAGCCTGAAGTGAATGAAAAAGGGAAAGAGATGAATAAATACAAAAACTTTTCTTCGTACAAAGAAGAGAATGATGAAAACGGCAACACATATAACATTTACAACAATGGTTGCCGTTCAGGTAGCAATATCAGTATTTACTACTCTCCTACCCTTGATGACACTTATCTTTTTTATGTTACCGAGGGCGAAAAGAAAGCAATTGTTGCAAATCACCTTTTGAAAGTGATTGTAATCTGCCTTCCCGGTACTGGCACCTATTCAAAACTGACAGATAAAGATTCTAGTGGTATGTCGTGCCTAGATTATCTCAAATCGCTGGGTTGTACTGCTGCCGCCGTTGCGTATGATGCGGATAAGTTGGTGAACGAAGCTGTGCAAAGGCACGAAAAGAATCTAGTAAAACTTTTGAAAGAAAACGGGTTTACTTCTTATGTGACCCGATGGAATGCGGGTTTCGGAAAAGGGTTGGATGACATACTGCTACTGGGCATAAGACCAGAGCTGATTCCGGCATAAAAAAAGAGGATGTTTCCCATCCTCTTTCAAAAACCGAACGGTTCGGTTTTTCATTTTATTTCGTCAGTTCTGCAAGTTTCTTTTCGATGCTCTTCTGCAGCCCCTTCAAGGTTTTTACTACTGTTTCCACTTCGTTATCCCTAATAATTGCATCGTTTTCCAAAACATCTTTCAGACTCTTTGTACAATTCATAATGATTTTTGTACCATCTTTTCTGCGAACCCGAGTAGGCTTTTCTTTTGTTTCTACCACCTTTGCTATTTCGCCGGTCTTCTCTTCGAGTTTCAAATTCTGAATAGTTTTCTTGATCCATGCTTTTGTAACGGTGTTAGCACCGTCTTTATCCGTCTTTTCTACAATACCTTGGTACAACTTTTTCTGATACGTTTCGGCCATATTGCTTGCGTATGCAATTGCAGACCATGAATATCTTTTATCGTCTGCAAGTTCTTGCAATTCTGGAATTAGTTTCAAAAGTCTTCTATACAATTCGACAGTTGTTGAATCGAGCCTCATAAACTCGGCTGTTAATTCATTTGGATTGGTGTTTTCTCCCTCCTGTAGTTCCCCTTTTTCCTTTAAATCGGCTATCTTCATGATCTGAGCTTCATAGGTGCCTTGTGCAACTCTCGCTATTATCATTGGCGTGTAATCTCTATTATTGAGATTAGCCATCAACAGGTTAAGTCTTCTTTCCCATTCACTTTTCGGTGGTTCAACTAAATACGTCGGTATATCTTTTATCCCCGCACGGCGTCCCGCTTCTCTTCTTCTGTGTCCGGACTCTATCATGTATTTGCCTTCGTATGGGTATGCAATCACCACGCCTCTGAAGCCATATTTACGCATGATGTCTGCGAATTCTTCCACCTCATTTTCGCCGTATGTTTCTAGGTTGAACGGATCGTCAAGCAACATTTCATCCGGCAACATTATGATTTTTCCTCTTACGTCTTCCGGTAAGTCCTGTACATTCTCAGCCGCACTAATCTCTTGCTTGAATTCCTGTGATTTCTTCGCCAACTGAGATATGGAGTTCATTCTTTTCATTGCCTGATTTGGTAGTGTTTTTGCCATTACGCACGTGCCTCCTCTTTAATTTTCTTTTCGATTTCTTTAACTAAATTCTTGTAATCATTTGCTATGTCTGTGCTAGCACAACAAACACATAAAGGTTTTCCGGTTCTTTCCGTCTTTTGTGTAGAAGCATAATCAAAACGAATTGCCGTTTTAAATAAACTCATACTTTCCCTTATTTCATTACTCATACAATAATTCATTTCTTCAAGCTGATCGCTTTTATACAATTGTACTGCGGTATAAAAACTTCCCAGAATGGTTAGGTTCTCATTGCCGTAATCATTTCTTGCTTCACGAACAGCCTCAATTACATCGTTATACGCATGTATGCTCGAACTTTTTGCCAAATGCATTGGTATAAGCACATAGTCACTTGCTATCAAATATAACATTGTTATAACATTAGCATTTGGCGGTGTGTCAATAATGATATAATCGTATTCATCCTGTAACACAGATAATTTTTCTTTTAACAATTCAAAATCTTCGCAAGCAAAATATTTCATATCTTTGCTGCCTAACAGGACATCTACTTTACACTCCAACTTTTTAAACTTGTTTTTCAGCTTTCTTTTTGTAGAATATTCAACCGTTCTGATAGCATTATAAATATTTGTGTTTTCTTCCAAGACATGATAAAGGGTTTCAACGTCTTCCTTTAATTCTCCATTTTCAAAAATATCCGTAGTCGGCGTAAGTTGTTCATCCGGTATGTTTTCAAAAAAGGCTTGCGTAAGATTTTGCTGTCTGTCGCCATCTATAGCCAAAACCTTTTTTCCATTCATCGCTAACTGGCTAGCTATATTGTAAGACGCTGCCGTCTTTCCGATTCCTCCCTTTAAGTTATAAACACATAATGTTACTGCCATATGTTTCCTCCTTTTGTAAAAACCGAACGGTTCGGTTTTCTGTTTTATTAATACTCCTTTTTACATTATTACACACACTATTTTAAAAATCAACTTTAAATAAATTAATTTTTAAACTTTTTGCGTTGTAACCGAACCGTTCGGTTTTGCGTTTTATTTATGCAACACGAGGCATTCTTATTATTTGACATTTCGGTTAAGGATTGCTATACTTTAGAAAAACCTATTTCATTTAGCAGAAAAGCCTTTTGGCAGCTCTCGGTTATCAATCCCTAGATAAATAGGTCATATTGTATCACTATGGAATGACATCTTCGGATGTCTTTTTTTATTTTAAAAGGAGGAACACATATGAGTGAACTACAAGAACTATTGAAACTGGTTGGTCTGCTGGATGAAGATATCTACATAGTGCCACCCGAAGAAGAAAACGGATACCTTGTGTATCTGCAGAACGGCGAACGCATTTTGTCTTTAGCACGAGAAAAGAAGGAGCGTACCGTTTTTAAAAATGAAAACCGAACCGTTCGGTTGTGTGATTTGAAATACCCGCCTTTGGATACGGAAATCAGTAAAGCCTTGCTTCAAATCGAGCATGCTATACACAAGGCTATAAAATCAAAATTAAAGAGTATAAATTCTGAGGAATGCCTTTTAAACGAAGGGATTCCTTTTTTATTGAACTTTATGCCTGATTTTGAGGATTTCAAAGTAGAGGTTGCGGAAACTTCATTCGAAAAAGGGTTGGCTACGGCAGTAACAAAATGCGACCAAATCATAAAAGCAACAATAAAAGGGCGTGATTACTATGTGCCATGCGACCCAAAGAAGCGATTTACAGATAGTGAGTATTATTATCGCGTAAACAAAAGTCGTAAAATACCTATGGCTCACGGAGAATTTTTGTTTTATCCATTCTTTTTGGTGAAATGGTTAAACCTGCTTGCCGATGAAGCAAGAGAGGATGAAGAAATACAATTGATGTTAAAACGTCTTGCAGGTAATTTTACTTACAATTTGCAAAAGCATGTGTGGAAGAGAAGTGATATACCAGATTGGTATTATGACTTTTTAATTGATAATGGCTACGACTTAAAAGATGGTTTTATGGTGAAGGAAGGTCTTAGTATAGGTACCATTACATCTTTTTCTGAAATGCTAACATCATTTTCTGCCGAGGTGAGGATTGTCTCTTATGCATACTCATTGGAAAAGTACACCTTGGACGACATTTTCGAATCAGAATATTCCTCTTATGGAATCCATTTAACGTATCCTACGGGTACATATTCTCTATATGCATTGCATCACATTGTTTCTAACATACAGGACACCGTAGCAGAAGAGAAGCACCGCAAGGAACTGAGAGGAATGGTTGCAAGGGCCTACACCACAAAACGCAATATACCAAATCACATTTTGAAAGAAATGAAGGATTCCGAGTTAAACGAGTTTTTTGGTTTTGTGGAATTTGATGAGGAAGTGGATTTGAACCTTGTTGATAAGATTGTGACTGAATTTAAAAGCCTGAATCATCATGTATTTCATGATTTTAAGTGTAAGAATGTTTCATTAAGGTTTAGAAAACTTGGAAAACACCGTGCTACCGGTCTCTATTATCCATCCATTTCAACAATGGTAGTGGATTTTCGACATCCACAGTCTTTTACACATGAGTATTTCCATCTGATAGACGATGCACTTGGTAATCTTTCTTTAAGTTACGATTTTAGCCGTATAGCCATGAGATACCAATATCTTCTTACTAAAACTGTTAATGACAGCAAGAAAGAGGGTAGTAGTGAAATTGTATTAAAAGGAAAATATGATCTTAGATATTATCTGAGAAAGTGCGAGATTTTTGCTCGCTGCGGTGAGATGTATTTGTTCAGAAATTGCCATGTTGTAAGTTCTCTTTTAAAACCGGAGGAAACAAAGTATTTTTGTTATCCGGAAGATGAAGAACTAGATAGGTTAATAGAAGAGTATTACGGTAAGCTTCTGAAATCGTTAAATACAAATAATCAAGAGAGTAGGAGAGTAGCAAATGAAGAAAATCTACGTGTCGCAGATCACTGAACACTTTGCAAAAGAGATAGTGGAAGAGTTTCTGTTAAAAGACATCAAATTGGAGTACACCAAAGATTCCGTAATTCCATACCTTCAATTAAGGCTGGAAGACAAAAGCGGAGTTCTCTTTGGTCGTATTTGGGACAATAACATTGAGGACGAGTATTTGACCTTCAAAGGTAAGGTGGTTAGAGCATATGGCGAAGTGACCTTAAATTCTTCTTTACCCGAATTCATATGTTTCAGGATGGAACTTGTGGCAGACGCAGAGATGAGTTGCTTTATAAAGGGAATCTCTGAAGAAGAGACGGAAAAATATCTAATAACACTTAGAAAACAAATGTCCCTGGTTAAGAATCAAGGACTTCATGAATTATTAACTACCGTCTTTAATGGTGAAATGAATAGATTTAAAGAAGCGCCGGCTTCTTTAAATCTATCCGGAAGTTATAATGGTGGACTACTTGTACAGACTGTGTCTGTAACGAGCATGGCTCTACAACTCATGCGCTCTCACAAACTTTACTCTTATCAACCTGATTTGAAGATTGAACTGGATGAAGAACTAATGGTATGTGGTGCCTTATTATTTGGAATAGGTATATCGCATTTGTTTACTCCTTATCCACAAGCCGAGAGGGTGGGAGAGTATTCGCTAATACCTAAAGAAGTTTTAAGTATTCAGATAATAGAAAAATACTTTTCTGAAATACAATCTTTTGTATCCATCGAAAAGAAAAATCTAATATATCACATGATTCAGAGTGTTTACAGTAAAGATACTGCCGGAATTATGACAAGGGAAGCTCTATTGCTAAACATGGCTTACCATGCATACAAAAGATTATCCGATCAGGAGTGTCTTCTTTCCAAAATTCAGGATAAAACAGGTCCGGTATATATACAAAACAAAAATCATTATCTCTATTTAACCAGACAAGAAATAAAAGGAGGAACAGGCAATGAACTTGAATGAAATAATAAATAGTGACACGATGAGTCAAATAAATGATTATCTGACGCTCAAAAAGCCTCCAGGATTGATTTTAAAGGGCATAGGCGGTCTGGGCAAGGCAGAAGCCGCTAAATTCGTTTCTGCGGCGCTTCTGGGCTGTTCAGAGGGCGATTTGATTACAAACCCCGACTATTTTCAAACCGATCCTTCAAAATCCCTGAAGGTTGACGATATTAATAGCCTTCTTGATATGGCTAATCGTTCAAGTGTGGGGACACGTAAAGTAATTGTTATTTATAACGCCCACACAATGACAATACAGACTCAAAATCGCTTGTTAAAGTTATTAGAAGATAGACATGAAACTAATATTTTGATTATTCATACTCAGAAAGATGTATTGATTGATACAATATCCAGTAGGTGTTATACCATCAATTTTCATCCTCTATCTGAAGAAAAAATGAAAATCTATCTCAATAAAAAGGGTGTAGAAAGCAAATACCATGACTTTCTGTGTTTTTTAACACAAAACGCTCCTTTGGTGATTGAGGATAAGGAAATTTTAAAGGATTATCTTTCTATGTTTGACAAAATGAACGTTCTCACTATGAGAGAAAATCTTTTGCAATTGTTTCATTGTCTTAAGGAAAAAGATAATGCTGAGTTTTATTCCTCTCATGATGAACATCCAGCTTGGAATATAAGACTCTTACTGTATTATTTTTATCAAATGATAATCAACAATGAATGTGGTGAGAATAATAAATATAATTTTCCGGCCAATCTTTATAGCTATGAACAGGCATATCAAATCCTGCTTTATGGCATTGAACACTTAAAAATGGCAGAAACCACATACACCAAAAATGATTATTTTAATTTGATAAGATATATTATTCAAATTCAATAAAAGGAGGAAACAATGCTTTATTCAACTTATAGACCTCTTAATTTTAAGGAAGTAGTAGGACAGGACAACAATCTTATTACCTTAAAAGAGCAGGTAAAACAAAATAAATATGATTCCGCATATCTTTTTGCTGGGCATAGAGGAACCGGTAAAACAACCATTGCAAGAATCCTTGCAAGAGCCATCAATTGTAAAAATGTCTCAACTGATGGTCCTTGTAATGAATGTGATTCATGCTCGTCAATGCTAAAAAATGCCACATTAGATTTTGTAGAGCTTGATGCAGCATCTCACAATTCAATTAATGATATAAAAGAGTTGGTATCTTCTACAAAATATCTTCCAACTACCTTGAAAAAGAAAATCTACATCATAGATGAAGTTCATAATTTGTCTACCAGTGCATTTGACGCTCTTCTTAAAACCATCGAAGAGCCCCCGGAACATTGCATTTTTATTTTATGTACAACGGAGTTACATAAAATTCCTGCAACCATAAGATCGCGATGCTCTATATACCAGTTTAATGCCATTTCCATAGAAATCATGCATGATAGACTGGTACATGTGCTAAATGACATAAAAAAGCCCTATGAAGATACAGCAATTAACTTGATAGCAAAGCAGGCAGACGGTTCTATGAGAGATGCTTTAAGTATTGCAGAAAAAATCATCATTTCGTGTGATAAGCTTACAACGGAGCATGTAAAAAAATCTCTTTGTCTCCTTGATGATGAACTATCACTTAAAATAATTAAGGCTATCTGTGAAGAAAATGGAAAAGATACCATCAATTTAATTCATAAATCTTATGAGGAAGGAAAAAATCTATCTCATTTGGCAGATAATCTTTTGGAAACTCTTACAGATGCTGTTCTTCTGATTGCAACTCAAGGAAAAGCTGAAATATATAATTCCGGGCAATATAAAGAAGAATTGTTTGCCATTGTAAAAGAAAAACCATTAGACCTCATTTTTTGGTATGTAGATCAGATAAGTACTTTACGTGAAAAAATAAGAAATAGTTTGAATCCATACATGGAAACTCAAGTTTATCTTATTCGATGCGCAAACCCTAAATTACTAAATGAAAGTATGAGAGATGTTCTTCGCAGAATTAACGAGTTAGAAGGAAAAGTGAAGAATATGGAACAGGGCAACTTTGTAATTAAAGATAATAAATCTGATTCAAAAGAAACTACCTTTATAGTTTCTGACGAAGTGGAAGATGACTTCGTTCCGATAGAGGAGCAGTGGGAAGACGTTGAAAAAATAACTGACCTTCCTTTTGAGGAAGATGATAATAAACAGAAAGAAGTAGAAGAGGTCGAGGATAAAGCATCTTCAAAGAACGACTCAGCAGAACAGGTCGATGAAGAAGATGATGAAGAAATGAGTGAGGAAATGCGTGAACTCTTCAGTGGCTATCTTTAGCAAAGAGGAAATGTTGTTTGAAACATCAAAGAAGGAACATATATTATTTAAAACAGCGTTGATATGCTGCAAGAATATTGGAGAAGAAAAATACCAATTTGAAACCAATATATATCCGGCATATCTGATTGTGAAAAAATACTTTGAAGTATTAATGTTGGATTTTTGCAGTATTAAATATCATAATTAGATAAGGTTCCATAATGGCTTATATGCTGTTATGGAAACCTTGTCCTTAAAAATGATTTGTATTATCTCTAAAGAGGAGTTATAATATCTGGTGTAAATAAATCTTTATTAATTTTGTTTGAAGTGATTCATATATGTATGTGTGAAGAGCAGAGCGAAAGCGTAAACACATAGTTATACGTAATTAATACTTAATTAAAACAGAATTAAATCATAATTGGTAAATCACATCTAAAAAAATCCCTATTTTACAACGAAAAATGGCATTTTCAGAAAAATGAAACTTTCCAACAAATAATAAAATTTTTTCGAAAAACACATTTTTTGCAAGTGAAGATTAATATTTTCAAGCAAAAGATAAAATTTTTTTAAATAGCATATTTTATGCAAATGTGGGATAAAATTTTCCGCATTTGAAGAATTATAAAAAACAGGTAATAGAGAAAAAAGCAGGTGCATATAGTAAAAATAAGAGTATGGAAATGAAAAAAACAGGAAAAAAGTGAGAAAATTCTAAAAAAGGGCACAACAAAAAGACCTGATGTTATGCAGGATTGAAAAGAGAAGTAATTTCTTCGAGATTTAATTTGTTTCTTAGTATGGTTCTTACCAGTGCTCCGAAGTTTTTCCACTCATAAGGATTAGGAATGTGTTTGTTTATGTATCGGAGAGTCTCCTTAACTTTTTCGACTGAAAAACTCTCGCATAATATTCCTAAATCTTTATAGTTTTCAGAGTTAAGGTAGAAAGTACTATAAAGAGGAGTATTCGTTCTATCTAATTGATGGTTAAAGCCTTCATTTTGTATGTATTCCAAGTCTTTCTTATTAACTGGTTCTTTTTTTATAAGGCGATCGTTGATTTTTGATATCTTTTTATTGAGTTTAGTGAAGTATTCTTCCATTTCTGTCGCATAAGCAAGACATCCTTTTTCAAACGAGCGTCTTCCGTGATATTCAGCATTCATCTTAAGATGAACAAATTCATCCTTAAAGGCAACCTGGAACATGGAAGTAGCAGAAGAGAGAGCTTTTCTGATAACTCCCGGTTTACAGTAAGAAGGAAGAAAACGTCTTAATGAATCATAGTCGTTAGATAGAATGATAGGCTTGTCTTCATCCTTGTTAGTATCAAGTTCTAATGCTGCACGCAATAATATACGGAGCTGATTAATGTCTTTCATGTTAATGAATTCCATTAAGCTGTCGATATTAAAGGTAGCGTAACCACGTCCACCTTGATCTGCAGGTAAATGATAAGTTTCGTATTCAGTAAGGAATACTTGAAAACGTTTTTTACTCATAGGATCTTCGGAATAAAGAATGTAACCGTATTCTTGCAAGGTCTTATTTGCATTTTTAATTGACCTTACGCTGCAATGAAGCATGGAAGCAAGTTTTTTTGGTGACAGACATCTAACCAATCCCTTGTCATCCGGTTCTGCAAAGTGATAAATAAGCATTAATTTAAGAGCAATCGCTTTTAGACGAGGTTTATAGCCGTACATGTTTTTCTCGTTAACATACTGATAAGATTCCTTCGTCACAGTCTTATAAACTGCATGAGGGCAGTCTTTACAGTTCTGGCAGGCTTTTTCCTGACATTCTTTCGGAAGGTATTCTAAGAATTCAATCTGTTTGTAATTTTCACACGAAAAACAGCCGGATTCTTTTCGATCCAGCTCCTGAACTTCCGTATATACTATTTTTTTGTAATTCTCTTGGATACCGATGGCCTTGATAAAAGGTGCTTTACCAATGCGACCATATTTTGAAAGATTCAAGTGTATCACCTCAATTCGGTCTTAAAATCAGCTCCTGCCATAGTAAAAATCCTAAAAGGGTAAACTAAATAAAACCAATTTGGCAAAATCACTTGAAAAATAGAAAAGTCTATTGTATAATGATAATGCAAATCGGCGATGCCGGTTTTGGTTCAGTAGTTTGACCGCCAAGAAAAACTTCTGAACAGGATACTGTAAATTAATAAATTTTAAATTTGTGGATAACTAATTTTTGACCGAAATAGTTATTCACATTTTTTAATATACGACATTTTATTCGATTTGTAAAATATAAAAAAAAGTCCCATTTGAGCGGACTAAATTCATGGAAGTGCCTAAAACAATGGATTCCTTGAGTATAAAAAAAAGTCCCATCTGAGCGGACTAAATTTGAAAAAGTGCAAGAACCCTTGATTTTAAAGGGGTTTAAAGATAAATAAATATTTTAAAAATTTTTTCATAAAAAAAGGTCCCATTTAAACGGACTAAATTTACTAAAATTGAAGAAAATGGGTCTTTTTCTTTAAAAATATAAAAAAAAGTCCCATTTGAGCGGACTAAATTGGCTATTTTCTGGAATTTAGTCGTCAAAAATTATTAAAAAAATTTTTATTGTGGGCTTGTAAACATAAAAAAAGTACCCATTTGAGCGGACTAAATTAGTAAAAAGTGGAAAAACATAAAAAAAGGTCCCATTTGAGCGGACTAAATTGGGTATTTATAAAAAAAAGTCCCATCTGAGCGGACTAAATTGGGTGTTTTGAATTAAAAACATAAAAAAAGGTCCCATCTGAGCGGACTAAATTAAGAAAATTGGTGAAAATCTTGTGTTCTTGTCGAAAGATAAACACAAGATATTGTTTTTTTAGAGGAACATGTACGAGGGATGCAGGAAAAATACCGACTAAAAGATTGCGACTAAATTCATAAAATTGTTCCGGACAAAAAAGATTGCGACTAAATTGAAAAAAGAGGATTATGCACTCATTTTGAGTAAAAATACGAAAGATTGCGACTAAATTTGATTTAATGGTATGCAGCACATATTATTAAAAGTGTAAAAAAAGTCCCATCTGAGCGGACTAAATTAGTATGGATTCCCAAATTAGGTGCAAAATACCCCCTAAAGTGGAGGCATAAGGGTGTGAATTTAATTTTATACACTTTATTAACAAAAAAGATTGCGACTAAATTATATAATTTGTCCTGTATGAAAAAAGATTGCGACTAAATTGAAAAATTATCCCTGATAGAAAAGGATTGCGACTAAATTTGAAAAAGAAGTGAGGAAAAGTTAATTAGAAACATAAAAAAAAGTCCCATCTGAGCGGACTAAATTTGAAATAATGCTGTTTATGAGGCGAAAAACGCGTATAATATTAGATTTTTAATGAATTTACAAGCAATTATCAGAAAAGATTGCGACTAAATTTAAAAGTACTTTTTATGGCGTGTTTAGCTGATAGAGTATGCATTTCAGTTATTTTAAATACTAAAATGAGATTTCATGAAGGGGAAAGAGAAAGTATTACAATCAAATAAACATAAAAAAAGGTCCCATTTGAGCGGACTAAATTTTCTTTAAGCGATAAAAAACAAGTGTTTTTAATAATATTTATGGTAGAAATAAAGAAAAGAGTCTTCCTGATAGAAAAGATTGCGACTAAATTTGAAACAGCAGCCAGAGGCTGCTGTCATGATAGTCTTTATTCTGTTATTTCTTTGAATTTAGCATCGATGACAGATTTGTCTTCGAGTGCTTTTGTTTGAAAGTCGTAAGCCATTAACTCTTTGTTATCCAAAGGTAAGAATTCTATATTAACTGCAGAATTTTTCGAAACAAATTCAAAATCCTTAATAACAATTGCTTTTTCTTTTAGAACGGCAAAGTGTTTTGTGAGTTCTTTTACTAGAGTTGAAGGTGGCATTTTACCAAGTTTCATATGAGCTCTCCAATATTTCATGTTGAACTGCTTTGAATTGTTACCTTTTGAATACTCTGCAATACGTTCCCTTTGGAGAATCATCATAATACCTTTTGTCTGGTGTGATTCTATACTATGGTATGAATCAGTCAAAATATTAATATATTTCTTTTGTACATAGGTGTCTATCCATTGTTTTGAAGGTGAGAATTGGAAATATCCTGTTTCATATCCTATATGTAAGTAACTTAAAAGACCAATAGAAGATGATTCTACAAGTTCACCAGTATTCTTATTGCGGACAGTAATTTTGTAATCAAAATTTCTAAGTTTGTGTAAACGTTTATCCAAATCCTCATAATGTTTTGCTTTTGGGACTCTGACATTGTATATCTTCTTCGTAAAAGCTTTTATATCTACTTCTATAATGTCATTTGCAAGTGTATCACCATTAATGAGGTTAAACAGTTGCGTCATGATTTCTCGGTCTTTCATATCCATGTCTCGTTCATGGCGCGATCGATCAATGTTATACTTTGCAAGCATTTGTTGGTAGTTTTCTTTATTTACATTTGCCGGCAGATCTTTAGTATTTAGAGTAACTTCAATCTTACCTTCCATTTCATCGCTGTCTGAGTCAGGAGCGAAGTTGTAAACATCCATAAAAACAAGTTCGTTTGCAAAAAGAGCTTCGAATTGGATGTCCGAGCTTCTGTAACCAATAATTGGAAGATTGGTTAAATCAGTCGGGAACTTGACATTAAAACCTTCAATCGAACCGCTGAAGTTGTTTATGATAATTGTAATGGATTCAAATGTTATGTCGTAAATAAAACTATTGGCGATTTGCTTTACAGGTCTTTTACCAATAAATGCAAAATCCGTAATCGGAGCGGAAGTGTCCGAGCGCCATTTGTCTATCTCTAAATATTTGTCTTGCATAATTGCTTCGATGGAAGTATTGGCATCATCGGAACGCTCTATACCAGCGATAGCAACCTTTAACTCTGCAAAATTACGAAGATATTGAGGATTGCGAGGTGACATTTTGTCTGGTGTCTTAATTTCTTCCATTACATGTTTGAATAAATTTCTTTTGTAAAATCTACGATACTCACGGTAGGTTCCTAAAGCCGCTTCTACAGATTCTTGAGAAAGAGCAATGTAAGTACTGACAGCAATCATATCCTGTAACGTGACAGGATATTTCGGATGGGAAGAATTCTCGTCGGCAGGGATTGTTTCGCGTATGTAGTTTTCGTATATGAAGCGTTCCGGTTGACGATCTTTAATGAAGTTATTATAAGTTTTGATCAACTCTGGGCGCACATATGGCATGATAAATACAGCCAGTTTTTCGTATTTTTCATACTGTGTTCTATCTACAGTTCCTGCCATGGCGATTCCTCCGTTCATAATTCATCAATTTATTATAGTATAACACAAAAAAATATGCAAATTTAATCTTAAAAATTTTGGTGAACAAGAAGAAAAAGTAAAAATATTTGCAGAATGGCAGAAAGAATGCTAAACTATGAGTAACCTGATTAGTATTTATAGATTAAGTCTTTTGACTTGGTATGAGGCGAAATTCCTGGAAACAGGTATGTATATTAGAAACGGACACCGCAAAGGTGTCTTTTTTTATGCCGTTTTTTACGGTCAGGAATAAATAAAAGGAGGAAGAGTGATTGGAAAATCAAATTAAAAAGCAAAGCCGATTTCATCAAACGAGAATGAATGAGGCAAAACTGGGAGCCTATTATACAGATCCAGAGCATTGCAAGATGATTTCTGAACTGTTAGAGTTTCCGGAAGATGACGAAGTGTCCTGTCTGGAGCCATCCATAGGTAATGCGGAAGCCATTATGCTTGTTACCAAAAGAAGAACTAACCCCAAGATTTATATTTTTGGTGTGGAGCTTAATAAGGAGACGGCAATACAGGTACAGGAGAATCAAATGGTGGAGGATTGCATTTATGGGGATTTTTTAAATGATGCAATGATTTCAGAAAACGCATTTTCGTTTTGTTTTGCAAACCCGCCCTATGGGGAGAGCGACGGAGCAAGGTTGGAAATTAGTTTTTTGAGGAAAATTAAGTCATATCTTATGACAGATGCGGTGCTTGTTTATGTTATTCCCCATTATGTTGCTTCTGAAAAGCAGTTTTTGAGACTGTGGCATAGCAATTTTCATACGGAGTGTGTTTACAAATTCCACGAAAATGAATTTAAGAAGTGGAAGCAGGTCGTACTAATAGGCAGAAAAAGAGCCGAGTTATCTACGAGTGATTATTCTGAGCTGGAAAACACTTTAAAAGATGTGGAGGTGCTTCAAAAAGTTCCGGTAAATTATTCGGGTGATAAAATTGTTGTATATCCGTCTTCGAATAAAGGAGTTGCTACTTTCAGAGCAAAGTTTTTTGATGCAGAAAAGGCAGAAAGAAATTTGAAGAAGAGTGTTCTTAATTCCCTTGTCGAGAAGAGGGTGGAGGTTCAAAAGTTCATCACGGATAGACTTAGCAGACCCCCTATTATGCCTAATGCCGGACAAATGTATTTGATGGCTATATCAGGAGCCGGGCAGGGCCGTGTTGGTACTGAAGAAGCAAAGGACCAGCATTTGCAACGTGGTGTTGTTACCAATGTCGAAGAAAGAGAGTACCGGCAAGACGAGCAGGGTAAAACGGTGGAGGCAGTACAACGCTATACGCGTATCAATTTTAATATTATTGAAAATAATGGTATGATCCACCAATTGTAGAAAACAGGCATGGCCTGTTATTTTTTTGTAAAAGGAGGTAGTTGTTATGCTGCGTGTTACCGTAGGAAATATTTTTACCTACTTGAATTATGCGGTAGCAGTAGATGAAAAACTTATAGTTTTATCGGCGTTTAATAACAATGAAATGTCGATAAAAGGTATGTGTGCAAACATTGGTCTCAATGGAAACCCTGTGCGTATTCTCGATGAGGATAGGATTCATGCTTCGTTCGGTGGACGTTTGGAGATGGAACATTATCATACAAAATTAAGTTCAGGGAGAGAAAATATATACCACAGCGTGAGTTTTTCAAACCTGATAAATCAGGAGTATGTCTTTTTAAACAAGGACAATAGGGAAGATGATGTGTATTCCTATTTGATGAACCAGTTTGATTATCCGTTATTAAGAGAGTGGATTTCTTATATCTGTAAGACAGCGGAAGAAAAAGGCTTATTTGTTAAGAGGGAAATGAAAATTATTGGCGATTGTGTTGATTTTGAAAAATATGAGGTGTTTCAAACAGCAATGACCAATGAGGAACTTCAAAAAATACTGGAAATAGGCTTATCTCAAAAACATATTTGCATTGCAAAAGAGAAGCAAAACGCGTTACAGTTTCAGAATATGGATGATTATTTTGAAAAGTATGGGCATACGCTTGTTGATAATTTGGAAAAATTACTGAAACCGCTAAGTCCAATGGAAGATAAAGTCAAAAGTCTTGCATTTATAGAAAAATCACCATTTCCTCAACAAGCCGCAATTATCAATGGAGCGGTTAAGTGTCTTCAGCACAAAGATTATGTACTTTTAATTGAGAGTATGGGTGCTGGTAAGACATTGCAGGCAATGGGGGTTGCAGAAGCATATTTTAATGAACAGTATCTTAAGGCGCATCCGGATAAAAACATTATAGATGTTTATAAAGACGGAAGTTTGGTAAATTATCGTGTTATTATTATGTGCCCTCCTCATTTGGTAGAAAAGTGGGCGCAGTCATTAAGAGATGAAATTCCCTATGCAAAGGTAGTTATCCTAGAATCGCTGGAACAACTGGTAGCATTACGAAAAGAGGGAAAAGACCCGAAAGGAAAACAGTTTTACGTATTGAGTAAGGATTCCGGTAAATTGTCCTATTCTTATGCACCGGTGCCATATCAGATAAAGAGAAAAAAGCCCAAAATACCAGTATGTGCGAATTGTGGGAAGGAATATCCGGTTGATGATGAAATATGCCAATGCGGATGCGACACATGGGTACTGGAAGAACAAGGAAAGGTAGAAACTGGTCTTGTTTGTCCTGAATGTGGTGAGCTTTTGTTACCGGTTGATTCCCGGAAAATCTATGATCCGGATTTGGGTGGTTATAGAGTATTGAAGCCGGAAGATTTTGCCCAACAGAGTACAATGAATCGTTTTTGTCGCTGCTGTAAAACTGCTTTATGGACTCCGGCATGTGAGAATATCGATCATAGGATTATGTTCTATAAACCTAAACCAAAACCGAAGAGATGGAAAAAGATATCCCATTTTACGAACAAAGCGAAAAAGGCGAGAAAGTCTGTGTGGGTATTAGCATCGAAAGAAGCAGAGTATAAGCTTTTGAATGGTATAGACGATGAAGATGTTGAAGATATGGACTATAATGGGCCGAGAAGATTTGGTTTGACACGTTATATCAAAAAATATCTCAAAGGGTATTTTGATATGGCAATTTTCGATGAGGTGCAGGAGTATAAGGCAGGTGGAAGTGCCCAGGGCTATTCCATGCATGATTTAATTAAAGCATCGAAAAAACATGTTGCTTTAACTGGAACTATAGCAGGTGGATATGCTTCTGACTTGTTCTATACTTTGTACCGGTTAGATCCGGCGAGAATGAAAAGCAAAGGATACAGTTACGGTTCTAAAGGGGAAAGACATTTCGTTGAACAGTATGGTACGGTTGAGACGGTTTATGAAGTGATTGAGAATACCCAATATCATGCATCGTCACGTGGGCGAGTTATTACGCCGCAGCGGTGTTTGCCGGGAATTTCTGTTCTCATATTTACGGAGTTTTTAATGGATACAGCTTTGTTCTTAGATTTGTCGGATTTGAGTAGATACTTGCCGAATTTGTATGAAGAAGTCGTTATTGTACCATTGGAAAACGAGATCCATGCAGAGTATGCAAGGGTACGTAAAACCTTGAAAAAGGAAATGACACAGGGAAAAGACCCGATGCTTATGGGAAGTTTCTTACAGTTTTCTTTGTCATATACCGATTTGCCTTATAATCGAGAACCGATCAAATCACCCCAAACGGGGGAAGTTGTCTCTAGCCCATCCGACTTGTCATATCTGGTCGCAGGGCAAAAGCTCTTGAATAAGGAACAGGCATTGGTAGACATGATTTGCAAAGAGCAAGAGGAAAATAGAAATGTCTTCATATATTGCGAATATACCGGAGATGGGGAAGGCACGATAACCTACAGACTAAAAGATGTCATAGAAGAACATTGTCATTTAAAAGGGCACGAGGTGGTTGTGTTGGAAAGTTCATATCCTGCTGCTTCGAAAAGAGAGCAGTGGATGCACCAGAAAGCATCTGAAGGTGCCAAAGTGTTTATTACAAATGCAAAATGTGTGGCGACAGGCCTTGATTTTGCATTTACCCATAAAGGCAAAAAATACAATTATCCAACGATTATCTTTTATCAGACCGGATACGACATGATAAAGATATGGCAAGCGAGCAGGCGTGCATATCGTTTAAATCAGACGGAGGATTGCAAAACTTTCTTTATGGTGTCGGAAAGAACGATACAGCTTGATGCGGTAGAACTTGTTGCAACGAAGGAAGTGGCGACAAGTGCAATTCAAGGACAATTTTCGAGTGAAGGTCTCTCAACGATGGCACGTGGCGTGGATCCACGTGTGGTACTTGCCCAGGCAGTTGCTGAAAAGAGCGAGCAGAAAGAGCGTGGCCTGCGAAAAATGATGGACGTTTTAAATCAGCGGAATAATCAAGGGAAAGGCGAAGTTCACTATGAAAAAATGCCTACATTTTCTCAATTGACTGGTTTGAAAGAAGTACCTAATTTAGACGACCCGTGGGGCGAGTTTGAATGGCTTACGGGAGAAGATGTGCTTGATTTGTTAGATATGGGTACATCTTTTGTTGAAGAGGAGCCAATAGTAGAAATATTAGAAACGGTGGTTCGGGATGAATCATTGAACACAATTATAGAAACAGAAGAACAAGAAGAAATTTCGGGAAGTGAATCCAAAAGTGAATTGGAAATGCTTCTCGATTTTTTATTTTAAGAGCAAGGAGGATTTTTTATGTTTCAATTTCATGTAAACAGCAAAGATTTAGAGGAGGCAATGAGAAAGATATCTATTGCTATTCCGGCAGCATCCCAGAAAGGTGATAATGATGGGATTAAATTAGCATTTTATAAGTCAACCAAAAAAATCTCAAAACCTGTGGGTCTTGTATTGGCTTTCGATGGGAAGATACAAGCAGCTTCGGCTCTTGACATTCAAGATGTATCAGCTGAAGAAGATATGATTGAGATTCATGTTAACGGAAAGAAGATGGAGTCTGCAGCATATGCATTTGGTGCAATTAATACGGTTCTTGAAATCACAATTGATAAGGATGTGACAATTGTAGGTGGAGGGCAAAAAGTAGTGTTGCAGATGTGTCAGCCAATCGTGGCTCTCAAGCAAAACGAGGCAGTTTTGCAGGAAGTGGAAATGTCAAAAGAAGATTTTGTAAACTTCATAAATTTTGCTACAAGTTGCTACGGTGATGACAAAGTAAAGAGAGGTCTTCATTGTGTAGGTATACGATTTCTTAGGGAAGAGAAGAAAATGTGTGCAGTAAGTAGCAATGCAACTAGGTGTGCCTATGCCGAAACAGGGAATTTAACTTACAAACCGATAGCTGCAAGTAAGACTAAAGGCGAAGAAGGTTCAGAACAAAACGAGCAGGGCAAAGAGCCTATTACTGTGCTAATAGAAGGAAAACAACTCCGAAACGCTGTTCGAAATTTAACTAGCAAAAAGGTACAGGTAGGAGTAGATTCTAAGAAACTTCGTATCAGAAGTGGTAGTGATTCTATTATGATTCTGACGCAAGAACTGGCATATCCAATGGACGCTTTACTTCAGTTTATAGAAAGAATGGAGAAAAAGGGAGCATGGAAGGCTCCTTTGAGTAAGGTACTTCAAGCATTAGCCATTTATGAAGTAACTATGGAAGATCCATTACTCAGAATGAGTAAAAAGGGAGAGGCTCAGGTATTGTTTCAAGGGAAAGACGAACTTAGTTCGGCAACTGTAATGTGCGCTCAAAATGGTGAGGTGCAGACAGTGGCCGTTGATGAAAGGGAATTCAAAACTGCCCTGAGTGTATTTGATAAAGAAAAGGATATTATTATTGAAACCGCCGGAGATAAATTGCCGGTTATTATCCGCCAGCATGAAGATGATCCGAATAACATTTCAGTAATGCCGGTGGCAGAATAAAAATTTGCCGTATATGGACCTTGTGTGGTCTGTATACGGCAAATTTATTTGTTTTG
>JAFQCI010000105.1 GCA_017416505.1 Lachnospiraceae bacterium | reverse complement strand
CCGGATATCCAAGCCCGATACCTTTGGCAAGACATACCATATCCGGGATGACATCATATTTCTCAAATGCAAACCAACTGCCAAGTCTTCCGAAACAGGTCTGGCTTTCGTCAAATATTAAAAGAATGTCATATGCATCACGGTAGTTTGACAGTTGAATAAGATAAAAATTCTCACAGGCATTGAAAAGCCTGTATTTTTTTGTCAAATTTTTTCCATCTTTATGTGGCGATATCTAGCGATATATGTTATAATAAATATATCGGAGGTGTGCCATGAAAGTTAGTATTTCAAAATCAAAGAACACTACCATCTATTACCTAAGCAAATCGGTAAGAGTTGGAAATAAAACAACAACAAAGACAGTTGAAAAAATCGGAACATATGAAGAAATAAAAAAGGTTTGCGGAGATATGGACCCATTAGACTGGGCTAAAGATTATGCCGCCAAACGTACAGCAGAAGAAAAATCGCATAAGCAAGACATCATTATGCGTTTTTCATCCTCTGCTCTCATCGATAAAAACATGCGTCGTTCTTGCAATGCCGGATATCTTTTTCTACAAGATATCTACTATTCTCTTGGAATTAATCAAATATGCGATTCCATTTCCGAGAAATATAAATTCGATTATGACTTGAATGACATCCTTTCCATGCTTGTTTATTCAAGAATCATTGCTCCGGGATCCAAACTTTCTTCTCTTGAAAGTGCACAAGGATTTCTTGAGCAACCTAAATGCGAATTGCATCAGGTATACAGGGCTCTTGAAGTTATTGCTAAGGAGAATGATTTCTTTCAAGCAGCGTTGTATAAGAATTCTCAAAATGTAATCAATCGTAAAAAAGAAGTCCTTTATTATGACTGTACTAACTACTACTTTGAAATTGAAGACGAAGATGAATTCAGAAAATATGGAGTTTCTAAAGAACACCGTCCTAATCCTATTATTCAGATGGGTATGTTTATGGATGCAGATGGAATTCCTCTTGCCTTTTCTCTTTTTGATGGCAATCAGAATGAACAACCTTCTATGTCTCCGCTTGAGCAAAAGATTATTAAAGACTTTGATACTTCAGATTTTATTGTATGTACAGATGCAGGACTTTCTTCTACTGCTAACAGAAAGTTTAATAGTATCCAAGGCAGAGGTTTTGTCACAACACAGTCCATCAAAAAACTAAAAGGTTTCTTACAGGATTTCTGTCTTGAAGATGATGGTTGGTATCTTCCTGGAAGCAATAAAAAATATAAGTTGAGTGAACTGAATGAAGAGACTGATTACGACAAGATTTTTTATAAGGATAGATGGATGAATGAGAATAACCTAGAGCAACATCTTATCGTTACCTATTCCCTTAAATATCGTAATTATCAGCGAACGATAAGAGAGCGACAGGTAGATAGAGCAAAAAAATTAATAGAATCACCGTCGAAACTTGCAAAAAACAAAACCAATGATCCAAAACGATTTATTGAACAAGAACACTGCACTTCTGAAGGCGAAGTTGCTAGTAAAACAATTACCTCTTTAAATCAGAATCAGATTGACAACGAAGAAAAATACGACGGTCTCTATGCCGTCTGTACAAACCTCGAGTATGATGTATCAAACATAATAAAGATAAATCAGAAACGATGGGAAATTGAAGAATGCTTTAGAATCATGAAAACAGAGTTCAAGGCTAGACCTGTATATTTGTCCAGAAAAGACAGAATCACAGCTCATTTCACCACCTGTTTTACAGCACTTGTTATATACAGAATTCTTGAGCAGAAACTAAATGAAAAATACACCTGCGAAGAACTAATAAAAACAATACGTTCAATGGATATGATGATTGCACCCGGTGAAGGTTATATTCCAACATATACTCGCACTGATATTACCGATGTACTACATGATACATTTGGTTTCAGAACAGACTATCAGATAATTTCTCAAAAAAATATGCGAAAAATTTTAAATCAGACTAAAAAGAAGTAAATATTACCACATATTTTTCAAAAAGAAAGCTCTCGTAAACAGCGTATTTACGCCAATCACGAGAGTTTTATTTTTGACAACTGTCAAAAACGGGATTATAAAATAGTTGGAAATGCAAATCAATAAAAAAATTACATTTTTTAGGAAATAGTACTAAAAATTCGCCAATCTTTGCAACACAATACCTTATCAAGAGTATCCATTGCAAAATCGATATCAGACTTGGCTATCAGAT
>JAFQCI010000104.1 GCA_017416505.1 Lachnospiraceae bacterium | reverse complement strand
TTCTTCCATTGTTTCTCCGCCTTGCATTAACAAAGAAATATATTTTTTTATAGTTCTAATTGGTACATTTGCCATTCGCAAGCACTGTATCATTCTGATCCACTCAATATCAGTATCCGCGTACTGTCGATATTTTTGACTTGTTCTAGCTATCTGTGGCAAAAGCTGTTCCTTTTCATAATATCTTAATGTTGCCGTTGACAATCCTGTTATTTCTGCTGCTTCCTTTGCTGAGTACATATAATTCCACCTTTCATTATCAGAATAAACTATGAAGTGCACTTCAAGTCAATAATAAAATTTTTCTCATGATGCTTTTGATTCACAATTAATAGGAACGGTTCTCACCAGCAATTTGTCCCATAGATGACAAGAATTTTCACCGTTTACACTGTCAAGTCATAATCTGCCTCTTCCGGCATCTCCATATTGATAATCACAGGTCTGTGATTCATCATCTGTGATGTTGTATCAACATGAAAATAGTCTACATCTTTTCAATCATAGTTGCCTTGGTAGCTGCATTGCGGTACACATTATGCAGCAGATTGTTGCACTTCTTTTACTTTAAAAAGCAGGCCTTTATGACCTGCTTCTTTGTTGTTGAAAATTTATACCTTTATAATCTTTGTAGAGTGGCTGACCCTATTCATATTTACTACTGTAAACTTCCCAAAGTAAACTGCTTTTTCTGTTCTAACACCATTTCCTGCAATTCTTCAACTCTGCTGGTTACAGCCTTTGACAAAACTTCTATACGTTCTTCATCAATAAATTCCGTCGGTGCAAAGATTTCTCTTATATCATCCTTTAGGTTTCTAAGCTCCTCAAACGGAACCCAGCTAAAGTCTGAAACCAATTCCATCTGTCTTGACGCATTTGAATAAAATGGTTTTGTTTCTATTTCGCCTAATGGATTGATTGCCCTTGTGAGCTTATCATGCCAAAGACTTGTTCCACTATCAAATACCGGTGCCGGACCTATCCATTCCAAGGTTTGCACATTTCGAATTGCCCCAAAATTCCCAAAGTGCCGATCTGTATTTGCCATTAAATAATCAAATACCAACATGTAATCAATAAATTCCTTCATCCCCGGAATGCCAAGTTTTTCGCAGGCATTCATGAAATGTTCGTAAGAAGAATACTGGCTTCTCTTTTTTATGCTGCGGTTAATACTTACTGCGTTTACCAATTCCGTATTGGTATCAATAAAGTTTTCGCACACACTATATGGAATACCATCTTCCAACAACACATTATAAGATACATAATTTTTACATCCGAGCCTTTGATGCAGTCTTGTTCCAAACACTTCGTTGATTGGTTCCTGCATAAATGGATTACTTCCAGCCTTTATCAAACATCGTTTTCCATCAATAATTTTCCATTTCTTTTTCAGCCATCCATCTGAAGTATTACATGGAGACATCAAATCAATGTCCTGTGATGCAGGCTGACCAAATAATATATTACCTACATCATCTGAAAAATTATTGTCAAAGAAATTAATATTTATCCATTCCAGTTCGCTATCCATAGGCTTCATCCAATACTGGTCGGACAAACTAAGACCATAACACTTTAACAATAACTGCTCTGAATGTTGAATATTTAATTTCTCCAATGCAGTTCTGATTCCTGATCTGCTTGCAGGAATACTTCTTCCAAACCACCACTCATTCAATTCTTTTTTGTTTGGAATTCCGGATTTTGCATCTATTCCAACAGGCAGGAAATCCAATTCGTAAGTCTTCAATACCTTTAATATTGTTGCAGTATCATCATCCAGTTCTAACTCTACTACCGGCATATTTTTATTCATCAATAAACACTTCATGGATTTCCACCTCCTTACAAGCTTATTTTTCGACACAATTTCACGCAAACCTCAGTATGCACCGTGTGTCCGAACTGATCCACAGGTC
>JAFQCI010000103.1 GCA_017416505.1 Lachnospiraceae bacterium | reverse complement strand
GTGAAAATGACTAGACATCATAATCTTACAGGACTTATCTATAGCGATAATCCCTCGGAAAGAACAATATATTGTCGAAAAAAGCATAGTGTAATTGAGCCTACTAAAAAGGAATGCGAAAACTGTGCTTGCTTATCAGGACTTGAGCAGGGCAACGGAATTGAATGCTCTTGGCTTGATATTGTAGGTGACGAACATGTAGTTCAGCATGAGGATAGATATAAGGAATATGAGAGGGTTGACAATTTGATTAAGCAAGGAATATTATCTCCAAAACCATATGAGCTAGAGAAGTGGATTTACATAAACTCAGATGATAATAAATATAGATTTGCTTTAGGTGAAATAACAGGACCGAATCCCCTAATATGCTTTGGTATTAACCCAAGCACGGCCACACCGGAGAATCTGGATTTGACAATGAAGATGGTCAAAAAAAGAGCATTAAATGCAGGCTATGATGGGTACATAATGCTGAATATATGTCCGCAAAGGTCAACAAATCCAAATGGTATGTTAACAGAAGAAGATAAGACTGCTTCTGAAAGAAATCTTTTGGAAATTGAAAATATTTTGAAATCAGGAAAAGTTGATATATGGGCTGCATGGGGAGGTAGCATCGAAAAAAGAAGGTACTTGAAAGAAAACCTTCAAGGAATTTTTGAATTAGCAAAAAAATATAACTGCAGATGGTTGAAAGCGAATAAGGACACTAAAAATGGACATCCTCATCATCCGACAAGGCTTTCTTATGATGTTGAATTGATTGAGTTTGAAACGGATGAATATGTAATCTAAAGGTAGTGATAAAAATGGTTTGTAATGTTTATTTTGGTGAATTAGTAGAACATCCTGAATGCGAAAAAAGCCCATTTGATGTTCTGAAATGGAAAAAAGAACTGAAGATAGGAACTGCTATTTTAAGTGTTGGGGATAAATACTTTGATAAGGCATTTCAATGTGATTGGGGAAGCTTCGTATGGAGATGCACTAAGAAACAATTAGAAAGGTTTCAAGAAAAAGAAAAGGTAGAAGTCCCTGGGTTAACGGAATTATTAGAAGGAACTCATTACGGCATTGTATTTATAGAAATGTCGTAATTTCAGAATCGCCTATATGTTTTGGAGTAAATAATGAGTAAAAAAGTATTGTTTTACATGATATTGGATATTATTGGCATAGCTATAGCATGGACAGTAAGATGTTTTTTGTGTGAATTAGCATGCAATGTTCAGGAACAATGGCTACAGACAGGTGTTGTTGTGGTAATAAACGTTGCCTTTTTTACAATATGTCTATTTATAGTATTTTTCTTTTTATTGTACTGGTGGTCCGACCGAAAATGGGCAAGACTTAAGAAGAAAATCAAAAAAAGTTAATGCCCCCCAAAAGCAATAAAGAAACATTTTTGAGTGTAATGACACACTGTTGTCGCACGACTATGATATAATAGTTGGAAGAGGTGAGTTTGATGATAAAACCAAGAATTATAAAAGCAACTAATCCGCAGACAGGAGAAACAATAGAAAGCATTCGTTGGCCAAATATTTTCATTTATGGACTTACAGATGAAGAAAAAGATGTGCTAGAAAAAGCACTGCCGGGAAAAGAAGTTGAAATAACAGACATTACCGGAGAAGCTGTCTGTCTTGTAGAAAAAGTCGATTTTGCCGTTATTATAAACCCATATAACATAACTGATGATGAATTAGAATTTTTCGAGAGCTTTTATGAGGATGCAGACGGT
>JAFQCI010000102.1 GCA_017416505.1 Lachnospiraceae bacterium | reverse complement strand
TTACTGCCTTACTTAAAAATCCCATTTTTCATCTCTTATGCATTGTAATACATGTCATAAACAACATAACCGCCATGCCCTTTTAGCGAACCTCCTTCTGTTTCCTGACACATCATGCATCTGGGTTCTGTCATAGGATAACCGCTTGTGGGATAAATACCATACTCCGATGAAGTTCTAAATCCCACTCGATTATAAAAATTATAATCTCCTTCTACAGTAATCCCCTTATACCCCCTCTCTCTTACCTTTTGAATGCCCAATGTCAACATAGTGACACCTATATGCTGGTGGAAATAATCAGCATGCACCGATACCGGCGCCAGCATCACAATATCACTATCATCTCCATGTCCGCCATCTGCATTTGGGGACAATGGGAACTTCGAAAACAAAAAATGTCCTACTATCTTTCCATCCAGTTCCGCCACAAACGACAGTTCCGGAATATAGTACTTAGACACTCTGATTTCTTCTATCAGAGCAATAATATCACTTCCATCTGAATAATTTGTACCTTCCTGGAAAGACCGTAGAATCAATGACACAATTTCTTTATAGTCCTTAGCACTTTCCTGTCTGATTATAATATCTTTTCTCATATTTTTTGCTCCTGCATCTTTAAATTTTTCTCTTAAAAACTAAACGATTTCTCGTCCTTTTCTAATATAATATCCTTCTTGAATTGCAGCAAATGTTGCCACAACACATACCACCATAGCACTATATTTGAAATTTATCCAAAACAATGTCAAAGGTAACAAAAACAATAACACTCCGGTAATTTTATTCAAAAGGGTATGTTCTACTATAAGTCTTTTTGTGCAAACAACTCCAAATATTATATTAGCAATTTTAATTCCTGCAATCGCAATAATCCAAATCCATAGCCATATGAAAACGCCAATCCCTAATAATATTTTAATTAACAAAACCGTTACAAATATAAAATCAGCAATCGTGTCCAATCTCGCTCCAAAGTAGCTGGCTGTGTTTGTTTTTCTTGCAATAATTCCATCCAATACATCTGACATGCCACAAATCATATACAAAATATAAAATGGCGTTGATGGCATATGAAAAAAAATCATAAGTATGCTACACACAATGCGACAACATGTAATTATATTAGCCATATTACGTCTACATAATTTCAAATTCATCATGTCTTTTTACTCTGCAACAACTGCAATCTTCTTCGGTTTACCAATTCTGATAAAACAATCAGAACTCATACTTTGTCCCATTACTAAACAAAATACCATCCGTTAATTTGATTTTTAAAATAATCGTATTCGGGTCATCTTCATTAGTATGTCCGTTATCATACCATGATGCGAATGCAGCTCTTAATCTGTCTGCAATCTCTTTATTCTTTTCTGCCTTTATATGCCCTATATTTTCAGCAATCCCATGTCCCGAGAACCACTCTCCGCTGATTGCTACCGTTGGATTGTTTTTTATTTGCTCCACCTTGCCGGACAGCGCATATGTTATTAAATAAAAACTATCTTGATTAAAAATGGCATTGATTGTTCTAACCCACGGAATTCCTTTTGCATCAACCGTTGCCAATGCCATTAAAGAATCTTTACAAAATCTTTCATTTAATATTTCAATATGTTTTTCCATACCAATACTTAAATTCCCCCTTGTATCCTTCTTGCAATATCTGTAACCTGTAATGCAATCATCTCTTCCATATGCTTTTCAACCATACCATATCCTGACGGATTCCCGGCATATCCAAGTGGTACAACTTCTTTTGTCGCTTCTCCTCCCGTCAGCCACTTTTCCATAACTTACTGCCTTCTTGTGCAGCTTTTCCTATATCTATCCAACTCTTTGTAATCATACATACCTGTTGCTCCTAGATTATTTTGTCCCGTATTTTCAAGCATGCCTCTATATGCATAATCCAATGTCTGGAAAATGGCATCTGAATCAGTCCTCTAACATCTTTATTGCACCAGTAATCAACTAGCCAATACGCATTTTCGTCTGTACTGACAACCTGAAGTTCTTCCAGTTTATTTCTCTTTTCAATTGATATTCTGTCTTTCAAGTTCTGATATGTAAGGGATTTCAATATCTCGGTTGTTGCTTTGTCAACATCAACCATATAATTGTATAATTCATCAATCTGTAGCTGCTTTGAAAACTCTCTTATTTCCTCTTTTACCAGTTCATTTCCAGTTGTAATAATTGGTGCACCGATTCTCTTCTCATAATCCCCACGGAAGAAAATCTGTTCATCATCCGCAATCAGAGAATGTGCCACAATGTCTTCAATCCTGAAAATATGCCAAAAAGAATACCCAATGGATTTGCAATGATATCCTTTAGCATTCATAAAAGGCATAGCAAAAAAATCCTCCTGTGATAATTCATCTTTAAACTGTAAAATCTCGTGCATAAGCCCCTTCCGAAGCATTATCAACGTATCAATCCCCTCTGCAAAGGTATCATTTTTCTTTAATTGTAACTGTATTGATTTATTTTGTTCCGACCATTCTTTTTTCATATGTTATCTCCACTTGCTCTAACTCAAAAATCCATACTTAAAATCTACATATGTTTTTACATATCAGTTACTTCATCTATATTGTTATTTTTTATTTCGTTATATATCTTTTCCACCTTTTCTCTACTGTCTAAAAAGACATCTGCTATCACTGGTTCAAAGTCATGGTTGCTTCCCTCACTGATAATCTCGAAGCATTTTTCCAGTGACATAGCATCCCTATAGCATCTTTTTTCCGATATTGCATCAAACACATCTGCTACTGCCATTATTCGGGCACACAACGGAATCTCACTTTCCTTAAGTCCCTCCGGATAACCCTTTCCATTCCATTTTTCATGATGATATCGTGCCACTTGATATGCCATTTTTGTGTATTCTTCGTTTCCA
>JAFQCI010000101.1 GCA_017416505.1 Lachnospiraceae bacterium | reverse complement strand
AGTCTGATTAGCCATAATCAAGCCCTCCTTATGAATGTTTTTATATCAGGGCATCTGCCACTTATAAAAGCAACAGATGCCTTGCTACCTTAATCAGTATACCACAATCTACGCTGACTGTATTGTACTTTTTTCAGCTTTAAACCATTCCTTTGCATTAGGAACAACGCTGTTGCCATTTCCCTTCATCACAAAGGTCAGCTTAAACGGGTCTACGGTGCCATCGTCGTTTGCCTCTCCCACGATAACCTTCTCCACAATGCTTTCAAATACCACTCTGTCAAACTCTTCTAAAATATTTCCGTCGGAGAGAGCTTTCTTTAAAGATGCCATTCTCTTACCTACATCTTTTTGGTTGGAAACATTTGTCTGCAAAATTTCAATGTTTTCCATGGACTTTTGGATTTTGACAGATAGCTCCTCATACTTTTCATCGTATGCTTCCTTGGAAATACCTTCGTCTATATACAAGTCGGTAAGCTTCTTTCGACGCTGTTCCAGATTATCCAGAGCCTTCTGTTCCTTTTTCAGTCTGCCGATATCCCCATTATTGGTACTGATATCCTCAATAACACCGACAACGGAATCTATCACATCATCAAAGCTTCCTGCCAACAGCTTGTAGGCTTCAAGAAAAGCATTTTCCAAAATGGACTCATGCACTGACTTACTGTTCGGGCAGTTTGCCTTGCCCTTATTAGCGGCATTTCTGCAATACCACACCGGAGTCTGATACTTGGAACTGCTGTGAAGGGTACGTCTTGTGAGCTTTGTACCGCAGAACCCACACTCACACATACTGGAAAGTGCATATTTCTTGGTATACTTTTCTCTCTTGCCGTCTGCTTTTTTATCAGTCTGACGGTTGCGGGACAAGCGGATTTCCTTTGCCTGCTCCCATACTTCCCTGCTGACGATAGGCTCATGGTGGTCACGGACATAATACTGTTCCTCCTCACCAAAATTCTCAATACGCCTTTTGGAGATAGGGTCTGTGGTAATGGTTTTCTGCAACAGCAAATCTCCCTTGTATTTCTCATTCTTGATAATCCCACGGACACCGCTATCCGTCCATTTTACCACGCCCTTTTTATTGACCTTGCCGAGAGCCTCTAACTGCTTTGCAATGGTATAAGTACCATATCCCTGCAAATACAACTCGAAAATCAGTCGCACCGTTTCCGCCTCTGCTTCGTTTACAGTAATGGTCTTATCCTCCGGATGATAGTCATAGCCAAGACATCCGTTAAATCCCATAAGCTCTCCACGCTTCATTTTCATCTTAATACCCATTTTTACATTCTTGGATGTGGATTCCACCTCGTTCTGAGCCAGTGTACCCATAAGAGTCAACATCATTTCGCCCTGCTCCGTCATAGTATTGATATTTTCCTTTTCAAAAATCACTGCGATGCCTCTATCCTTCAGAAGACGCACATACTGAAGAATATCCACTGTATTTCTGGAAAATCGGGACACCGATTTTGTCATAATCACATCAATCTTTCCATCCATACAGTCCTGAATCATACGCTGAAACTGCTCTCGTTTATCTACCTTGGTTCCGGTAATGGCTTCATCTGCATAAATGCCAACCATAACCCAGTCCCTGTTCTCTGATATCTTGTCCTGATAATACTTCTTCTGGGACTGGAAACTCTCAAGCTGCTCCTCATCGTCCGTACTGACACGCACATACGCCGCAACCCTCTGTCTTGTGATAACCAGTGGCTTGCCCTCATAATCCCTCTTACGAAGAATAGGACCCTCCACCGCTTTAATTACTTCTACTTCTGCCATAATAAAAATCCTCCTTTAAATTGAAATCTTTTGCTTGGTGCCACCCTTTGCACCAAGCATACTAAAAAATGAAATTGTGAACGAATGTATGAAAATGTTTTTTCATCCACAAAGTAAAAGAGCCTGCATACACATTAACGCATACACAGACTCTCTTTAACCCACCCAATACAGCTTATGGTTGCTAAGCAACTCTACTTGCTGCACTGTTTTTGAAATATTCAGACTCCAGAATATGATACGAACTCATAATCTTATTCTTTGCCAGAATATATTCATTCTCTGAAATCAGTTCAAGATGAACCATTCTTCTAAGCACAGCCATCTTCTTGCTAAACTCCATACACTTTCCTGCATCTAACTGATACCACTCCATAATAAATCCTCCTCTCAAAATCTTTCTCCTTATTTAAACCGAACATATTTTCGAAATTTGTGCAAATAGATATAGAACATTCATTCGAAATATGTTATACTGATTACAAAAATCAGCCCGCACTTTGAGTAATACTTTTCCATACAAAAAGATTACTCCCTCACCTATAGGAGATTTCGTGGTGGTTTTGTGGAAGTGTTTTTGAAAAAAGTTGCAAAAAAATATGAAAATGTATCTACAAGGCAGGTTTTACGGATAAATGAATATTAGAAAACATCAGGAATTGCTGGACTTCTGGGAATATTCTCATAACTTCGACAGTGAAGACGGTGCCGTTTCCATAGATGAGGATATTACCTTTGATGAAGCACAGCAGGAATTACAAATTGAATTAGAGCATTTTAATGAAATGGATTTGGAACAGGAATTACATCCCATAAAAGATGTTGATTTCCAGCCAGAGGATGAGCACCCCAATAAGACCATGTTAAAAAGGGAGCTTCGTGCCATTGCTTTAAAGCGACTGGAGGACGGTGCCCGCACCGTTTCGGATTTTGAGGAAGTGATAAGGGAATGGGACCTATTAGATTCCAACAGAGAACGCAAGGAGCGATATCACGAAATCGGCAGGGAAAATATAGACAGTAAAAAAGATGTTGCACCACTTGCCATCGTTATCCCGGCTCCCATCAATCATGCTTACTGGCGACAGCTTATGAAGGGGGATTATATAGACATTATCTCTAACTGTCCTTTTGAGATGCACAACTCCCTTTCCGATGAGGACTATTCCAAGATTATTTATGACTTAAAGGACGACCATAAGGAGTTGATATACTTCCTATATCTTAGAGATTTCACTACCAGTCAGCTTGCTGCTTTACGTAATCAGAGCGACAGAAATATCCGTGGTGTACGCTCTACCATCCTTGGACAGATTGAAAAGAAGGTTCTTATGATACTGGTGGACAGACAGGGCGAGCAGTTTCCTTTTACTATTGAGGAATTAAACTTCCTGTCACGACATGAAGAAGAAATCCCGGCAACCACGAAAAAGCTGGATAAAGAAAAGCTGGCTCTTTTAAAAGAAATCGGTGTTGTGGTCAGAAGAATTGCTAGAGAACAGGAAAAGCAAGCGAAGGAAGAAGCCAAGAAACACAAGAAAAATAATCGGACTAATCACAAAAAAGAAGTTTAAAATCGAATGCAGACATGCTATGATAGTAATAGTTTTTACACAGAAAGGAATTACTATGAAGAATATCTTTCAGAAATCCAGTTCCAACTGGGTGAAATATGATAAATACGAATGGCGGACAGCCGCAAACGGAAAGTGTTATATTACACCTTCTACGGATGCCAAGCCATCCATCTATAATCCTATCAAGGATTATGAGAAGCTGGTGCTGACCGCAATCAATATCGGTACTACCGCCATGAATAGAGCAGACGAAGCAGAATTAAAAGAAGCCATTATGAGCTTTGTATCCGAATACGGTATGCTGGGACTTATGACTGCCCTTCCTACCACACCGGATTTTATTACATACGAGGCAGTCTATCTGCCAAAGAATCATTTTATCAAGGAAGAAAGCATCTCTACAGAGAAGTATCTGTCCTACTTCTTCCCTTTTGACAAAATTGATTTCCGCAAAATAGGCGTGGAATCCAGTTGGAGTACAGACTGCGTGGAGATGATTGCCCTGATAATGACCATGAAAAACAAACCGCTGGCTGTGATGATAGGCTTTCAAAAGGAATATGCTGAGCCCTATGAGTGGCTTGTAGAAGTATTCCGTGACTGGGCATTTACCTTCTTCTCCAGCTTTCTTTATTATCTAGACTACGACAGACTGGACGAGAATGAGCGGAACCTGTATCGTCAGGGAATGGCTGCTTTCGGCGGTGTAGCACCTACCTACCGCATAGAGCTGCGTGAACGTCCTACCATTGTTTGGGACTTCAATTCTTTGTTGTTATGTGTACAGATGATGTTTTCCTTTATGCTGACGGATGAGAACTCCAGCATGAAGGTATGTAAGCACTGTGGCAAGGCTTTTGTTGCCACCAGACCAAATGTGGAATTTTGTTCACCACAATGTAAAAACCAGTACAATGTGTATAAGAGCAGGGCAAAGAAGAACGATACACCAACCTAGGAGGAGTGCATATATGAATCATTCGAATATTATTATGTACACAACCGAAGACGGTTTGACAAAAATAGAAACTACATTTGAAGAGGATACTGTGTGGCTGTCCATTGACCAGATGGCAGAGTTGTTTAAGCGTGACCGAAGTGTAATAGGAAAGCATGTCCGTAACATCTTCAAAGAAGGTGAATTAGATAAAGATTCAGTATGGGCAAAATTTGCCTACACTGCTTCCGACGGCAAAGATTACAATGTTGATTTCTATAACCTTGATGTAATCATCTCCGTAGGCTACCGTGTAAAATCCCACCGTGGTACTCAGTTCCGTATCTGGGCTATGGGAATATTAAAGGAATACATGAAAAAGGGATTTGCATTAGATGATGACCGCTTAAAAAGACTTGGCGGTGGCAATTATTTTGATGAATTGCTTGCCCGTATCAGAGACATCCGTTCCTCTGAAAAAGTTTTTTGGAGAAAGGTTCTGGAAATCTACGCTACCAGTATCGATTACGATCCTAGTGCAGAAAGCTCCATCCTATTCTTTAAGCAGGTGCAGAATAAGATGCACTGGGCAGCGCACAAACACACAGCCGCAGAGGTTATTTACCAACGTGCCGACGCTGAAAAAGATAACATGGGACTTACCTCATGGGCTAACGAAACTATCCGTCGCTCTGATGTGGAAGTTGCCAAAAACTATCTTACCCAGCAGGAACTGGATGCTTTAAATAAGATTGTTACCGCCTACCTTGATATTGCCGAGGTACACGCTCTCAATCAGGAACCAATGTATATGAAGGACTGGCTGGAAACCATTGACGATTACCTGAAAATGACCCGCCGTGATATTCTTACCAGTAGCGGTCACATCAGCCACACGCAGGCACTTGATAAGGCTCATGCCGAATACATCAAGTACAAGAATCGCTTGGAAAACACCATTTCCCCAGTTGAACAGGACTTTATCAAGAGCATTGGTACATTGGAAGAGATTGCGGATAAACGCTAATAACACTTTCCCTAATAATTATATTATTGTTCATTCTACTAATAAAAATGGTTTTGCATATTATCAATACACAAAGCCATTTTTATTAATACTTGCTGAAACATTTTATATTTTTACTCCTTGTTGTATCGTTTCGGAATTCATTAATTCTCTTCATCATATGGTAATATCAACCAATTCCCAGTTTCTGTTACCCTGTAATATTTATCTGTATCCGTGTCTACCATAAGAACCGGAATCACACCACTATCTAGCACGGTTCCATCTATGTAATAATGACTTTCCCCATCATAATAGATATCGTGAAAACTTGGATTTCCTACGATTTCTGCCGTTCCAACATGACCAGCAACCACTTTCATAGCCAAACCTTCTATTTTTCCGGTTTCAGCCGGATATTTTCCAACAAAAAATTCATCTCCAGTTCCCCATTCCCATAGGTCACCAGCCTCCTCGTCAATACCAGCATGTACAAAGATTGTATTTCCTGCTGTATAATATCTTGGTAAATTTTCCATCCATTGTATGTACTTATCTTCCATACCTTCATCTATAAATTGTTCTTCATCAAATGTCTTAATCATGTGATTAATTGTAGAATCGCCCCACAAAACAAATTCTTCATGATTCCCCATCAATGCCAGCACTTTATCCAAACCATACCGATTCTGCAATTTCATTATCTTATCCAGAACACCATAATTATCAGACCCGCCATGAATATAGTCTCCCATAAGAATAAGCATCGTTTCTGCTTCTTCTAAATGTTCCATTACCAAGGATAAAGCCACTTCAAATTCAGCTAAGCATCCATGTATATCGCTCATGCAAAAAATCTTCACTCAACATTCCTCCTCTTGCAAATTATAGTATTCCTCTTAACATCTAATAGTGCCAATACTCCAATATTTCTTTTAAGGATTTTGGTTCATAATTAATCCACGTTTTCATACAACCAACATTTAATGCCTTTACTTCTGTTTTATATACGTGCCTACAATCATTATTAATCATGTCTGCAAGACATCTTTGATAATAGTCATCTTCCTGGCTGTTATGCGTATGCCCATAAAGCAAAATAGAACCTTTCCCCATCTTCTTCCAACTAAAGATTGGATAGTGACACAAAACCAGATCATAATTTTTCCCATCAACAGAATCATGTATTTCTCTATAATCACACACCTCTTCAAACAATTGGCGATATCTGTAATCGGAAACATCGTCGTGATTTCCCCTAACTAAAATCTTATGACCTTTCAATGTAGATATATAGGCTATTAAGTTTTCATTCTTGCCACGAAAACTTATATCTCCAAGAATGTACACCGTATCCCCATTTGTAATCTTATTGTTCCACTTAGTTCTAATCGTTTCGTGCATATCATCTTGATTTAAAAAAGGTCGGTTATCAAACCTAATAGAATTTTCGTGAAACAAATGCAAATCACTAATATAGTAATTCATTCATCTTCATCCTCACTTCCTATGGTAATATTTTTTCCATCTTGCAATCCAATTTCCATCTATCTCGGTGGGCTTTCTCTCATAGAATCTATAATCTCGAATGTTCCATGTTTCATATATCTTTTTATAATTTTTTGACTTATTTCGAAGCGTTTTTTCTTTACGAACTTTCCTATTTGCTTGCATTTTCCAATATTTTCGTGTTCCCCCACATCTACCGCCACATTTAGAAACCGGTGTCTTTTTATAACTACGGCTCATATTTCAGTCCTCTTTTTTCAATTATAAACCGTACATTTTCATTTCTCGTTCGTTCTGCTAATATCTGAAGTCGCTTTTTTCCCACACGCCTATCACAAGCACGTAAAATATCAACAATTCCCCATTTATCATTAGGGAAATCTTCAAATAATTCATCCTTAGGGCGTTGTATATATTCCTCAATTAGATTAGATATCTTATCAACATCACTATTCCATAGATAAATATACTTCTTGTCCAATTCCATATCTTTCGGATAATCAAAAACTATCTCCTTATCGCCAGTAATAAAATAGCGTGACCACCGACTTCCATAATGCCCCAAACTTTTCATTTCGTATAAGGCGCAATGTATTTGAAAGTTAACCGCCAGTTCCATTAAATTATAGAGTCTTGCTTGTAACTTACTCCAACGTTTACCCATAACAATTCCTCCTGCACTTTTATCCACCTAATTACCATTCGGAAATATTCATTATTTTTCTAGTCTGATATATTTCCTGTTCTTATATCTATATGAAAGATGACCTTCTCGTCATTTCCTCCAGAATATTCGAAAATCAAACAGTTATCTCCATCCTTTGCAAACACCCTAACGCAATCCTGAAAAACAGATATAAGCTGATACTACGAATTCCACCATAGATCTTTTACATCGATAGCAGTTTCTTCTATTGGTAACCACGCCAACACATACTCTGCATCTATGACACCACCCCTACTCTGCCTAAAGCAACCTGGTTTTCCATTCTCAGCAGACCACACTCCGGTATCCCAGCACCCAGCACTTAAATCCCCGTTCTTTTCAACAATCAAGCAAACTTCAAACTCGTCCGGAAGCTTATCTTTTATAAACGAAAAACCTTTCAGCGTTATTTCCCCTGGATGATGCGATACAGCTAATACTTCGTTACTACTCATTCTCAATTTCTCCTTTGTTTTCATAAAACTTACTCTATATATTAATTTTTCTATAATCCGACACAGAATATCGTCCATCATACCCTCCTACATCCAGCAGTATCCCATTATGTCTAAAAATAATTTTCCCGCCTTAATGTAATCTTCTTCAATTCTGTATTCATTATCTTCAGGCCAATTATACTCCTCCAAGTATAATCTAACAGATGAACTATACTTACATATCAGTTTTCCTATAACCGGATGTTTAGTTATGTAATCAAAATGTGCATCGATGTAATAACTATACTTTAGAAACTCTCCAGTCTTTTCAATAATCCAATCCACCGCCTCCTCGATGGTGTATTCATCATCTTCAAAGACAATACTGTTCATAGTATCATCGTGAACACTATTGTCTTTATACATCCGCATATGTGAATATAACCATTCAGCAAAGGATACATCCATATTAAAAATATCGCGATAATCAAATCCATAGCAGCATCGTTGAAGCAGCCTATACAACTTTTTCTTGCGAACAAAATTCCCGCCGTATATTTTTCGAGGTATACCTAGTTCATCAAGATATCGATTCTTTCCATTCACCAGCATTTAGCCTCCTTTTCTTATATGTGCCTTAATCGCATCTATACTAACAGTTTCAATATTCCCATCTGTATAAAAATAATGTTTATCATCAATTTTTGCCCATTCTACCACTTCTCCAAGGAACTTATTCAATGGAATCTTATATATTTCTGGCATTTCAGAATATTTCAATTGCGTACACCTAGCATCCTCTTTTACCAGTTTCTCATATGCCTTAATTAACATCTTTTCATCCGTACAGATACCCATAATATTAAGTTCACCATAAGGATATATTATTCCAATCAAAAAAACATATTCTTCCATCCTCTTCTGCGTACATTTCTTATTTCTCAAAATAAATCTTTTCCTCCGTATCATATACCAATACAGGTACTTTTCCACTTCTATAAGTTGTTCCATCCAAATAATAATGACTTTCTCCATCATGCAATACACCATAGAACTCATTATTTTTTGAAATACGTGCAGTAGATATATGCCCCGCAATAACATCCTTATAAAAAGTTCCTTTACTCGCTGGATACTTCCTTACCATCAAGTCATCACTTGTTACACACAACCACTCTTCTTTTGCCCATTCTGCAATTCCTGCATGCACGAATATTTGATTATCTGTTTCATAATAATACAAACAACCTCTAAGCCACGTAATTATCTCATCCGCATCTTCTAGTAATAATCTAACCGCCTCCGCATTTCTTGAATCCCACGATAAAATATGTTCTGTTGCTGAAAAAGCTTTCCAATGTTCTTGCGATAGAAAGCTTTTTAAAGTTTCATAATCGCAATCTCTTTCTTGTTGCAACCACTCACATTTTGAATATGTATCTATTTTTGCAATATGTATATTAATATCCTCATATTCAGTTAGCCAATCCAAAAAATCTTTTTCATGATTTCCTAATAATACAACCACTTTATTAGCACCGTATTTTTTCTGTAAATGCATAATACTCTCTAACACCTCACGGCTCTGTGGTCCATAATCGATGTAGTCTCCTAAAAAAACTATTTTATTTTCTCCTGACAAATCCACTTTCTTTAGTGCTGACTGAAAAGCTTCTAAAAATCCATGTATATCTGACATTGAATATATCAACATAATACATTTCCTCCTTAACATCCATGCACATGTAACAGTTCTATATCAACAATTGGCACATGCTTATAAAGATTATCGTCATCTTCCTGAATATCTACACTTGGACAAATATCATATTAATCCCACCATAAGGTAGAGGTTTCATTTTCCATGAATAACGATTTGCCCTTATGACAATCAGGGCTAATCATTATTGGCAATGCTTATCCGATTTAATTACTGCCGTTTCTCCCGTTGGAATCTCTACATCATTAAATGTTAAAAAACGTCCAGTTTCATTTTTAATAACAACCTGATTAATATTGTCCGACCAAACATAGGTTTTCATAATATCATCCCATCCTTTAGGAAAATATCTAAAATCCAATCTACAAGGATCATCTTCCATATCATACTTTATATACAGAACACTGTCTTGAAACATACCACTATGAAGACATGGATAAACAACTCCGGTATAATCCCCAAAATGATATGCCAAGAGGCTTCCTTCTCCCACATTAAATACTTCAATGTAAACACAATTGTCATATCGACGTGCAATTTCTATCAAACGTTTATGCTCTCGCTTATTCTTTACTTCAATTTCCTGTTGACCAAATTCTTGTAACTTTTTAATTCTATTAAGCATTTCGTCATCAGAGAAATCTATTGAAATCGTTTCTAATTTTATATTCCATGCAATACTTTGTTCCATAGAAGTTTCCTGATTTTTCTTATCATTCTCCAGTGACAGTTTTGCTGTAGCTGCGATTATTTGATCAAGCATGCTATCAGAATTATCTGCTCTGTGAGTCAATTTATACTTATATTCAATAGAAACATTACTATAAGGCCAGATAGACATATATTTTAATGGACATATATAAACTGTGTTTCTTGTTTCATAAACCAAAACATCATCTTCAAATATGAAATCCACCAAGCATGATGTTCTTGAAATATATGTATTTTTTCCAAGAAACGGATGATTATCTGCCGTCCCTGATAGCATATATTCCTCCTCATATACATAAAGTTCCCAATCTGTCATATTTACAGTTGCTTTATTCATAAATCACACATAATTCGATTATCCTCTTTAAAGGATAATGAATTACTCTCCTTTCCTACAATCTCTTGGGGAATTATTGAAAATTCCGTTTCATCAATTTAAATACTACATTCTGTATCTATTGTTCCATATCAAATCATAACCTTTACTTAATGCATTAATCCCACCACAATGTAAAGGTCTCATTTTCCATCAGATGCTTCAATAATTTCTCCGGCTTACAGTCAACAATTAATGCATATAATTGTGTAGTCTCTTCTATAAGTTCTTTAGCCTCTTTTTCGGACAGTTTTCTACATTTGAATGTCAATGTATCATGCGAAATTCTTACCAGTTCTGCATCATATTTTTCATACCATTCTTTCGCTTTTTCCTGCATAGTCCTAGCATCAGGTGTACTATTCCAACCACCCCAATACAAATCTAATAACCCTAGGACTTCGTAGGAATAATCTACATCAAATCGGACACTTATCATTTCTTCACCATGCCTCTGACATCTTGATGGGATATCCTCGTACACATAACCACTTAATGATTTCTTTACCTTGTCCAACTTGAACATGCACATGTCTGGAGAATCTATTATGCACTCAACCATATTAAAATTTTCTATATCTATATTCTGTTTCCAAAACAACTGATCTGGTTTCATATCATAATACCAACGACCCGTAAACTCATCAAAAGCATTTATCATCACCTTTTCATGCTTTACAATGTAATCCACCTTGTCACCTAATAACCCCGTCATGTTTTTATGCTGTTCTTCTAATTTTTGAAGCGCAATTACATAGGCATCCTGCAATCTTGCAATACTATCGTATACTCCAAGAAATTCTTCATTTTTATCTTCTTCATTACTCTTTACATCGAACCCTTTCACTAAAATGTAATGTATTGGGTGTGCTTCTAATTCGGCAATATATGATTGTAGGTAGGAATTCCAGTAAGCATATATCTGTTCTTCAGACCATGCACCTAGTTCATCATAAAGAAAGGCTATAAGTTCCTTTTCTGCCTTACATACTTCTTGCAAAAGAGCCTTATTTTTAGGATCAGCCTTTATAATTTCAAAAAGCCTATTAATAGCATGTGTGTAACCATGCTCACCATATGTAGCTCTGCCTCTTTCTTGTATATTCTCTTTTATATTATATTTATCATTATACTTGATAATATGCTCAATCTCTTCATCAATCCAAGCCATCTGCTCATTGAAAGATTTTGGAAAATATATCTTTTTATCCATCATACTTACCATGATTCCGCTCCTCTCTGTTCCCACTAAGAACATTAACTTTTCTATATCATTCATAATTTGAAACACTAAACACAAAAACCTATCCTTTTCTTTTCATGACATTTCATTGTTTCAGGCTCCGGAATATCGCTTTCTTCAAGAGTTGTAATGATTTGCGTCGTAATATCCGACTCACATAACCGTGACACTCTTTCTGCTAGGTTCATCTCAGCCTCCTCTAACAGCTTGCGTACATAACGTCCATTTCCATAGTCACTACTTACTCTCGCACTTTCATAGTTCTTTCTAAGTTTTTCCATAGCAATATCGGTAATTGTCATTTGTTTCTTCGAAACTATAAGTTTAGTAATGTCACACAATTCGTCTGTAGTATAATCCTCAAATTCCACTTGGAATGCAATTCTTGAAAGCATCCCCGGATTGATATCAAGGAACCGGTGCATGGGTTCCGTATACCCGGCAAAGATTACAATTACATCATCCCTATGGTTCTCCATTTCCTGTACAAGCGTATTGATTGCCTCATCTCCAAATCCATTTTCATAGCTATCACAAAGTGCATACGCTTCGTCTATAAATAGAACACCGCCTTGTGCTTCCTTAAACTTCTTTTTGACCAGCGGAGCTGTAGATCCAACATGTTCGCCGACAAGGTCTGCACGTCCAACCTCCACAAAAGTTCCTGTGGATAGAACCTTTTCATCCTTCATAATCTCCGCAAACAGCCTTGCTACAGTAGTCTTTGCAGTACCGGGATTACCGGTAAAAACCATATGTAATGAAGCTTTTTCTCTTGCAATACCTTTATCAATGCATAGTTTATTCATCTTATAGTGAGCGATTGCCTTATGAATGATCTCCTTCACGGAAGCAAGCCCTATCATGTTATCAAGCTCTTTCTTTGCGGTTCCTGGCTTCCTTTCTTTCTTCAGACCTTCTTCCAACATACTTATATCATTTTTTGTAATTCGAAATAATTCGTCTTTCTTAAGAACACTGGCATCTTTTCCGTCTGAAAGCAGTCTTACCGCCTGATTCTGTAAAGCCCTGTCAATTAGGTTTCTTACATATCTACCGTTACCAAAATTATCGGTGTTTCTTACCTTTTCAAAAATATAATGTGCTTCTTTTATTGCCTCATCTGTAACCCGGAATCCGCGTTCTCTTATCATCAATTTGAATATATCCGTAAGCTCATCGGCAGTGTAGTCCGGAAAATCAATCCAATGTGGTATCCTGCTTTTTAAGCCCTCGTTAATTTTCATGAAATCATGCATTCGCTCATTATATCCTGCCAGAATAACAATCACATCATCCCTTCTGTTTTCCATCTCTTGGATAAGTACTGTTACTGCTGTATCGGATACCATAGAATAAGCTTCGTCAATAAACAAAACACCGCCCTTTGCAGCAAGGAACGCTTCCCGTATAGCTGTGACACATCCCAAACCATCAAGATCCATTCCTCCGCGTTCTACGAAAGATCCGCTTTTTAAGATTCCTTTTTCTTTTGCTATCCCTGCAAAAAGTTTGGCAACAGTTGTCTTCGCACTGCCCGGATTACCTCCAAAGATCATATTCATGGAACATGCCTGATAATCCTTGCCCTTTCGCTTTCTACGTTCCTTGTCCACAACATCCGATGCAATAATGCTTTCAATCTGTTTTTTGACAATATCCAAGCCTATCAGCTTGTTAAGTTTGTCATATGAAGATTCTTTTGTCTCATCCCTATCCAGCAAAAAACCCTGCGACAGGTCATAATTATAAGCATGAAGTACATTCTTATTCAGACACCATGCTTCAAATTGCTCATATGCTATAAGGACATCTGTCTGGGTGAAGTCATTCCCCGGGAAAAGCTTCATGAATTCACCTGCCTGTCCGGCATATTCTGCATATTCCGAATCCTTTATCAGAGCTTTCATATACTTTATGGCGGCTCTTCTGTTACCTCTTCCCTCCCGAAGCATAACGGGAAACACATATTTTTTAAGCTGCGGCAGAAGATAATACGAGAATCCTGGATTTTCTATATTGTATGTAAATACAAAAAGACAATCATTCTTGTATTTTTTCACCAGCTTTTCTATATACTTGCATGTCATCTGATAATCCACCGGATCGCAGCCAAACTTTTCTGATAAATCAAATATAATTACGCCCCCATAATTATTCTCTATTATCTCTTCCAAATGATTATTTGTTTTATATAAGTATGGTTCAATTTCACTAATAACTTCCATTCGTCTACCATTTATACGATTAGCCTTTACCAAAGATTGGGCAACTGTTTCCGTCATATCACATGCCGCTTCAACACTCCTACTTGAAATTATGTAATGAACCATATTTCCTTGATATTTAGTATTATTTGAATGCAGTTCTATATTTGAAAGTTCTTTAATAAATTCTTCATCATAAATTGCATTTTTTTCAGTTTTAGTTTTTGGTATGATTTTTTCCTCAAATTTAAAATGATATGATTTTGAATTATCAATATAATATTCATATATGAATAAGTTTGATAACTCTACAAATCTAGTTCCATGATTATCAAAATCTCTTCTTTTGGCCTCTCTGTAACAGTCCAAAAATTCATACATGGTGATTTCATTTGGTGTCAATTGTATCCTTTTAATTTCAAATACACTTTCTAATACTTCGATAATATAATCATACGCATTTTCCAGAGTCTCTCTCTTTTCATCCAAAAACAAAACTGCTAAAATCTTATCATCCGTTTCTTGCCTATAGGCTAAAAATCCAACATTATTTTTTAAATTTTGATACATATAACTGTTAACCGCACAAATTGCATTTCCCCACCTATACTCTCTAAGATATTCCTTATCCTGTAACAATCCCTTTATCTTTTCTACTGCTCCACTAAATGCAAATTTATAGTATCTCACTCTCTATCATCTCCTAACTGCTCAAACGCCAAACAACATTTTGTTCACCTTTATCATAATTCTTCATAAAGCCATTAAGCCTTCAAATATGCCCTCAATCACTTGAGGACCCTATACATACCTTTACAGTTGTAAGTGTCGGCATAAGATATCTTGCCGAGGTATCCCTCTCGTCTTATCCGTCGATAAGACTTATATCCTATGGACTCTGCATATAAGTTTCCTTACCGCAGACAGAAATCCCTTCTATTACAAGCCTGTCTAGTTTTCACCCGCCACAAGATTCTCCTGGTCGCATCCAAAAGATGCCTTGAGCTACTTACTTATGCTTTGGTTTCTGATACATATCCTTTTCAGATATGCCCTAGCATCATTGCGATGTTTTCCAATGGGCTATCGGTTTCAGCTCTGTTTCTATACCTTTCGGATATGGCATAAACTGTTCCTCCTCCGCGTTGAGGCCGCCTATCGAACCATTGGGAAACCTATCATAAACATGTTTCCATGCTCAACCATTCGTTAAAATGATTTTCAGTCTGTAACGATATGTATAACGCGCCATAACCGGATACAATAGACATTCACAGTCAACTAACCGTGTCTGCATGTCGCCATACAGAACTGCTCATATAGGTTCTCTTCTTGAAATAGCTCCCATCATTACAGCTACATCGTTCTTCCGATTATGCACCCAATTTCCGGTGGCTCCGGAATTATGATGGGTGTGGCATATTTGAAGGCTTAATACCAGATTCATTGCTATTTTAGAATATATAAATCTGTGAATCGCCTTCAATTTGCTTTTTAAGGTACTCATAATCAAGCATATATACATTTTTCTTGTTTACGTTCCCCCATCCTATCCATTCATTTCTTATGCTAACAGCTCCCTTTGCTTTTTCTAAATCTTTATATGAACGTACAAATTTTCCTGCTTCATGGCATTTCACATAAGTAAAATAAATATTTTCAAGGTCGTTAAATAGCTTCTCATCCATATTTTCATATTTTTGTAAAAACAAATTGTAACACTCAATCGGTGCATCTAACTTATAACTGCCTTCCTGGTATTCCTCTTTCTGTGCCTGAATGAGCCATCGAAACCCAGTGAGAGTTCCATCATTATTTTTACGAATCCAAAATTTAATATATCCCTCCCATATGGTGTTGTAATACTTCATCCATGGCACATCAGTATCTGATAAACGATTCATTTCTATTTCTCGTTTTCTTGCGATTTCTTCCTGTAAATCCTGATTCCAGCATTCTTGTGTCTTTACATATACCATTCTTTCATCCGGTGCATAACGCCCTCTTCCAAAGAGTAATCTGGCTATACTACAAGGAAATTCTTTCTCTGATTCACTTTCTGCTTGATACTTAGAGTAAAATTTCTCAAAATAGTCCATTCTTACAAGAAACACCCCTGCAAAGGCAGGTATTATCTTCCAGTTATTAATAGCTGTAAACCCATATTCATCCTTCACTCCATTTTCCTTATTTCTATATACTTCATACATATTTGGAAAAAGTTTTACTATGTCAGAAATATGCCATTCTGTTCCTTGTTGGCTAATTATGTACTCATCACCACTCTTGGTAATAAATATCACACATCCCGGCTCTCCCATTCCAGGATAAGAAATGTCAAAAAACACAATTTCATCTATCAATGTTTCATTTATATCCTCTAAATCAAAAGTTCCTGATTTCCACATTGTTTTTTCACTCCTCATTCAGTAAATCGTCACTTGTAAAACTCTCTAATCTTCTATCCCTAATATTGGTTTTCCCATAAGTTCATGATCTATTGCCACTTTTGTCGCAACATAGTAGTTTAGGTCTCCATGAATATACAAAATTACAGCTTTACATACATCTGCAATTTGCTGAACAGAAAAATTCAGTATATGATTCATTGATTCGAAAAAATACTCTTCCAAAAGTTCGTATCGGATAAGACATCCATTAAAAATATTTCCTTCATCTTCGTCTAACACAAATGAATGTTCATAGAGCGAATTACAATCATATGTCAAATGCATATTCAAATAATTTACAATTCTTGCCGCTCTAATTGCCTCCTCCTCATTATGTACAACCTGCTGACAATAATAGGACTGACAGTACAAGTGGTCATCTCTAAAACGAATACTAGTCTCTATATGTCCTCCTATAACCTCTGGTATACATGTACACAAATACATTGTATCTGATGAATCTAGCATTATAGGTTTGCTTTCTTCATACAGAAACCTATATTCAATAGAGTTCTTCTTAAAATAGTCAATAATTTTCTTCTTTGCTTGTAGCTTATTCATTTCATTTCTCTTCCTTTTTCTTACAACTGAACCACTATAATCATTCATTAACTTCTATCACCCTATAAGTAATTTCATTTTGTTCTTCCTCAAACAGATATTTCTTACCTCCCATCTCATATGAACATTTATATTCTTTTCCTGTTTTCAGAAAATTTTCTATTGTAAGCAGCTTAGATTTAAAATAAAGTTCATCTAATTCTTTAGAGGCTTCGTCTGTCAACAGATAATCCACTGTTACACCAAAGTAATTGGCAAATAAAATTACTGTGTTAATAGAAGGATAACTCGTGGCATTTTCAATATTTGATATCGCACTTGGAGTTAATCCTATTTTAGCTCCCAACTCCCCTTGGGTTAGCTCTCTTGCAACACGTAATTTTGCAATATTTTTTCCTATGTATTTTATGTCCATGGGACCTCCTTTTATTATACTTGAAATTCATCTAAGACGCTGTTTGCAAATAGCAAAATCTACACACCAGTAGTGTTGTTCTTTTGAAAATTTCTTTAAAATTTCTATTCCCATTTAGGAATATAGTTTCTATCATCGATATAAATATCGCAGCTAATTTTCCTTGAATTATTTCCATACAATTCCTTTATTTCCGGAAGATTATCATTAATTGCATCAAATACCAAATTGAATTCTTTGCACCATTCTATTGCTTTATATAATGCATCCCCCTCCCTGCATGTCCACAAAATAATTTTGTTGCCCTCTCTTTGAAGTTTCAACAATTTATCAATTAATTTTCGATTAGGCTCCCCTACGCCAGGCCAATTGCCATGACATAGGGTTCCATCAAAATCTACTGCTATTATTCTATTCATTTGTACTAAACTCCTTCCTATCTTTCTATTTCAAAGAACACTCCCGAGTGATCGGTACATCCATTTACTCTTAAACTATCAAGGTAACCCATTTTTCTAATTGAAGAATATCCAATAACAGAGCTTAATAAATAATCGAGTCTCCTTCCCGTGGTACAAGTAATATGTCCGTTATCTCCTCCCCTATTTAACCAAACATCAATTGCGCCTTCCTTCTTTAACTCGTCAAACTTTAGTTTTCTATTGGTGCCCTCATCAAACACGTTAAAATCTCCAACAATATATAATCTTTTTTCAAGATTTTCTTTAAAATAATTAATAATTTCATCCCAATAATCAATATCATATGGAATATGTACACCCACAAGAATAATATCGCCATTCTTCAACACTACACTTTTATTAGCATAAGATAATTCGCCATTTTTACGTTCAATTAAGTCTATTGAGCGTGATTTCTCCCAAACTGAATTCTTTTTTGTAATCGCAACAGTACATCCATACGGATGATTACTATCATTAAAAGTTTCAAAATTTGAAGGTTTATAAATAATGTATTTTTCCTTATCAAATAGCTTTTCGAATGATTTAAAATTGTCTTCTGCATTATTAATTTCATTTACAAAAACAACATTATTCTCCTCTATCTCTAAGAAATCAATAATCATATTCTTCGTTTGTTCTGCAATTACCGTGTCATAGATCTCACCTTTACCATTTGAACGAACTCCACCACATTTATTAATATTTACTGATAATACTTCCATTGATTAATTCTCCTTTTTTTCTTGCATTTTATTTAAACCTAAGGTATTATATTGGTGTGATATTAATTATTACACTAATATCTGTGATAAATAATATCGCATCTGGTAAAATAAGTCAAGTTATTTTGTGATTTTTTTTATCGCATCAAAAAAAAGGAGACCGATATGAAAATTTCTTCAACATATACCGTAGCATTACAATTATTGATGATTTGCAAGCACTATGAAAAAGAGAAAATAACCAGCGGATTTATTTCTAGGAAAATAGGTGCAGATTCCGCTATTATTAGAAGAGTAATGGCAGATTTAAAGAGCAATGGTTATATCGAAAGCAAACCAGGGCCAGGTGGAACCCAACTTCTAAAAGACCTAAATGATATAAGCTTGTATGACGTATATACAACAGTAACAAATGATGACGAACAAATTCTGAAATTTTACGATTCAACAGATGAATCTTCATTTTTCGAAGAAAAAATTAAAACCGTATCAAATGAGTGTTTTTCCCAGTATATCAGTTCTTTTTATTCAGAATTGAAAAATCATACTGTTGGAGATATTTACAGTAAAATAGAACCTCCATACAACTCAAAATAAAACAATTCTACTTCCAATAAAAATATACCTTTCGTTATCATGAATATTAACTTCAAGAGGTTTGCTCACAATATAGCAAACCTCTTTCCTTTTAAATCCATAATAAGAAAACTACCAAATAAGCAATCATCTTTCTCAAATCACAACTTTTTGACAACGATCTATGAATCCATGTTACCTTGTTCATCGACTCTTTTCAGGAACAGCTACCATTCTGGAAGCATCACTTATACCAAAATGCTTCTTGCGATAATTGTATTCCTCCAAAAATTCATCATACAAATCCATCTTATATCGAATACTCTTCAGCTTTTCTGCTGTATATCCCATACGTTCACAATAAGCATCATACTCCGTCTTAATATCATCTGTAGGTACTGGAAGAAGTGTCACTCGTTCTTCAATAGTAAGTTTTGTAAAGTCAATAGGAATGGCTTCGACAACCGTCTCTATCGTTTCCTCCATAGGTAGCTCAGGAATCACTTTCTCTATCGTTTTCACAGCAGTATCAACGCTTTGGCTACCATCCGATTGTTCAGCCGTTTTAAAAATAGTGTTATCCTCCTCTTCATCCGACAGAACCTCAACTACCTTTTCCTGCTCTTTTTCTTTAATTGTCGCTTCCTTAATACCTGCAAATTCCTCATAAGACAGAATCTCTTCTCTGGCATCATAAAGTGTTACATTCGATAAATCCTTAAACCGGACTTCTTCCAGATAATCCATATATTCCCATTTCCAAGTATGTGTTACACTGGATAACTCCAACAATGCCTTATCCCAGAGGACACCTGCTTGATCAGCCTTTTCACGATACAAAGCTATCGCCTGTTCTTTCTCAAACTCTTCCCTTGTCATAATCGGTGCTGTTAGTTCTTCCTCAGATAAAGAAGTAGCATTTCTGATAAATTGTGTTTCCAGATACTCTATATACTCCCTGTTCCAGTCAGGACGAGCCAATTCTTCACTGTAATATTCATGCTGAATATTATTACGCTCATATGCAAGCTTCCGTTTCCTTGACAGGATTTCTGCTTGCTTTCGTTCTTCTTCAAGCTGCTTTTTCTTTCGAATTGTTTCCTCTCTTGCAGCAGCTTCTGCCTTTGCTCTTGCTTCTTCCTCTGCAATTCTTCGTGCCTCATTTGCCGCTTCTCTTTCTGTCACAATCTGGGCTATCCGTTCCACAAGCTCCGCTTTGCCATATCCATCACCAAGCTTATTCCCACGAATTCCCTTTTTCATGTCCGAAGTGGCAAAGGTTACTGTTTTATCGGTAACACGGATATTCCAACCATATATCCCCTTCAGGCATTCCACCATCTGTTCAAAAGAATCTACAACGGGCAACATCTTATCAATAGTGTTACGAATCAGTTCCCGATTCGATGTAACACCTACACCATCGCTGGAATTTTTATTCATAAGCTGCTTTTCTACCCAGTAATTATCCCTGTGCTTCTTGGTAAGCAAATCCACCTGTCCAAACCCACGTCTGATACAGCTTTCCATCACCCACTTTTTTGCATGATGCATCATCTTTCCTGTACTTTTGTGCTTGCAGCCCTGTTTCCATTCGCAGGGCTTGTCATGCCACTTTTCTTTCCTTCCCTCATACTTTCTGACGGAATTTATCACGATATGAACATGCATATTCTGACTGCCATTGTGACCATCCGGATGCACCGCAAGTACTGCCTGGTGTCCCGGAGCAAATGCAGATAACCACTGCTTTCCAAACTCCAGTGCCTGCTCCATGGTAATATCATCTGTTGGCTCAAAGCTGATAATATAGTGATGAGCCTTCACATCTTTTACAGAATTATTCTTGCCGTACAGACGGTTTGTTTCAATGCATTCTGCTCCAAAGGTATCTGCATCGCAGTTTACCCCTTCTATCAGATAAGAATCTCTCTCCTGTATTCTTCCTTTTTCATCCAGAATCGGTTTATTCGTGTACTCATCAAACTTGCAGGTCAGATATTCTACTGCATCCGAATAAAATCTGTTCTTCACAGAAATATGCTTTATAATCGCCATTATGCTTCACCATCCTTTTCAATCTTTCGTCTGCGCTTTCTTCCACAGACAACATCCTCTAACGCAGGAAGTATCTTAAACTTTAAGTCCAGCAATTCATTCACTGCCTCTTTCACATCACTGTAGACACTTAAATAGGAACCGCCACTATTCAGATGCTTCGCTATCTGATTTAGGTTGGAACCAGTCTTTCCAAGCTGCATGGAATACTCCTTTAACAGACTTGTGTCACCATAGCATGGAAGCTTTCTTCCCAGAGCACATCTTCTGATATACTCCGATGTGGTAAGTCCGGTTTTCCTTGCTTTTTCCTCTATCTGCTCCTTCTCCTCTATGGATATACGCAAGGACATAAGAACCTTGTTATCTCTCTTTTTATCTGTACTTCTCATGAAATCCTCCAATCTGACATAAGAAAAAGCAGGCATCTCTACCTGCTTTCGCTTCATATCTGTAAAATTGTAATAATGTTAATTGCTATTCCTATATGAATAATAAAACTGCCGGATACGGCAGATGCTTTTCCCCGATGCAGATTCTGCATCTCCCCTCCCGTGTATAGCCTCGCTCCCCTATGGTCGCTCACCAATACGCTCGCTTCACTTGCGGATAATATATATCCAAGAAATCTGTCATACACCTGTCTTACTGAGGATTCACCATCCGCATTCCTCATAAGAAATCTTGCTACAGCCTGCGCATCATTTCTAAAAGAATTTCTTTTTCCTCTGATGCAAGCCGACCTATGTCGGCTGTTGCTCCATTAAAGTCGCATAAGGTAGAGCAAGTTCCGCCCTGTATATACAGGGCAGAACTTGTTGGGGATTTGGCATCCCCAAGCCCCAGCTGCTTCCGGCTTTCGAAAGACAAAAAACAGCCCGCAAGTGGACTGTTTTCTGCTTCAAAGCCTTAGCATACTCCGTAAAACCTTTGTATGACACATCTTCCCAAATAAAAAGGACTGTCTTACAAATTCGGTTATATCCTCATACAAGTAACCCTTTTGTAAGACAGTTCATCATACAGCTATATGAATTTGCATCTCAATCATCATCCATATCAAACAGACTTCCAAGCATGCTTTTTGTAGAATTATCCATCTCCGCAGAGGTATCAGCTGGAAGTTCATTACCTGAAGCCTCGACATCTGTTATATGAATACTTCCATTACCAGATACATTACCCTGTGCTGTATTGAACATCGTGTTTTGCATGTTCCCGGGCACACTGTTCGGTACCGTTCCTGCCATCTGAGACATCGGAACAGCTCCCATATTCACCTGCTGTGCCATTACACCAAGAACCCCTGCAAACACATTGTTAGCCACATTTTGGGATGATTCTTTTACAATCTTTATAAACTCTTCCCTTGAAAGTAATATTGCCTCACTAATCCAGTCCTCTATGGACTTTTCCCGATTCTCTTTTTGCTCGTCCTCAATTGCAGTAAGTATTGCTTTCTTGATTGCCTCCGTCTGATTCAAGAATCCGGGCTGGCTGGATTTTTCTTCCAGCCAGTCAAGGATTTTCTTATCACTTTCATTCTTCGGATTTAACCGGAATGATATTGCATTTCCCATAAGTGCCTCCTATCCCAGATTCTCTGCAAGATAACGATATCCGATGGCATTTGCTTTCACATCCGTTACATACTGGATATTTCTGCCCAGTGTTCTGCCAAAACGCTTCATCACACATGCACCACCGCCCACATATACGATATTCTCATGCAGTAAATCCACCTTAATCTCACGAAGCTTTGCTTCCACCTCGTCCGCATAATGCTGTAAGCCCTTTTCGATAAACGGAAGAAAATCAGCATTTACGTTGGACTGCTTTCCACGGATAACATCAATAATATCATCCTCCGGAATCTCACACTTTAACTTGGGAAGGGCATCCTTCTTAATTCGCTCAATGGCTGTAATCAGTCCCAGCTCATAAGTGTAAGCATCCTTATCCATAGGAATCCTGTCACGGACACTTAACACATCCAGTGTCCAGGAACCTAAGTCAACGCATCTTAATCTGTCCATGTCTCCCATACGATTTGCAATCGCTGCATAACACTGGGCATAAATCTTCACCTTATCCATAAAGAAGGAATAATGCACCCCCTCAAAGGAGAAGGAAATCCGCTCCTTATGCCACAGATAATCACGGAACTCCTTACGTTCTGCACCAAACAGGGTAAGGGGTACTCCTGCATACAATTCCACATGCTCTGTCTGTGTTTTTCCCTGATACTGTAGTTCCTTTGCAATTCCTGCAAGGGTCAGCAGAAAATAGTTCTCATTCTCCGTCTTGGTTGCCTGTTTTCCAAGTCTTCCCTGACCTACGATATACTTCTGTCCCTTATACTCCAATAATCCATGATTAGTAAGCGGTGTATAATCCACCGGAACAACCGAAGTTTCCATAAAGATATGCTCTCCCTTAATGGAACTCCAGCCATGATCCAATGCAATCTTTACTGGTGCATTTTCAGCTTTCAACTCGTTTTCTCTACTATAAATACCATTCATCATAAAATCCTCTCTTTCTCCGGCATGACAACCGGTGTACAAATCGTCGTTGTTTTGTGTTGCAGTTTCTTCTGCATTAGTGATATTGGTAAACAATCTCTCCATAAATAACCTCCTCCGCAAGTCTCTTTGCCTGCTCTCTCACTTTCCACATTTCCATAGTGGAATGCTTGTCTTTTGGCTTATGCTTTGCCAGATACTGATTCATAATCCTATCAAGCATTTCATACGCCTCCTCGTTCACTTCCTGAGCCTTACTATAAAGCTGTCCCATTCTTATATGATGGCGATATCTGTCCGGTTGATTTTCCTTCATATAGGAAATCCACATATGACCATATTTTCCGACATCAGTGATGGCGATAACCGAATCCGTATCGGATTGATTATCATCCGTACCAATATTCGGATATAAAATACCATCCACTGACCTATAAGTCCCACCCATTGCTTCATATAAAGATAATTCTCTGCTCATTGTCCTACCTCCATTCTGTTATCTTGCTCTGCCCCGGCTACTGTCAGAACTATGCTTTTTCTCACACTCGTGCTTCTCATACCATTCCTTCAAAAGCCGCTCGATTAAATCCGTCTTTTGCTTTGGTGTATAGTTCTCCGGAAAATACTTTGCTACAGAATCAGCCCGAAGCTTAATCTGCTCTCTCTGGTTTGGCTTTTCCTGCTCCAGTATGGAAAACATCGCATCCATATCAAGACTTCCCGACTGGCTCATTCGCTTCATACGATTCGCCTGCGACAGGGAAGGCGTACATTGTTCGATATCCATAACCTCATAAAGCTCATACTGCTGCTCCTCTGTCAGATAGGAAAGCTCTACCGCTATGGTGAAAGCAATTTTTCCATCATCTACCAAATCGAGCACTTTAGGTATCAGATTGGTAAGGCGGATATAACGCGATATCTGCCTTTGGCTTTCCCCAGTCTGCATTGCCAGTGCCTGATTGCTTCTAATAATTGCATCCTCAACACTTTTATCCTGTAGCAACACCCATTTTCCATCAGCATCATGTCCACTGGTCAATGAATGTGTTTGTAAGGTGGGGTTCTCTAACTTCGGTACGACTTGGTCCGAAGTTCCTGTCACAACTTGTGACGAAGATGACTTTTCGCCAACTTGGCAAAAAGTTAAATCCGTTCTTGCCCCCTGCCTCTTCATTGCCTCCAGCTTCATCTTATAAGCGAATGCTTTCTCGCTTGGTTTCAGATGCTCACGCTGTAAATTGCTATCAACCATAGCAATCACCGCCTGATTATCATCCAAATCACGAACTACCACAGGCATGCAGTTAAGTCCCGCCCATTTGCAGGCAGCCTTTCTTCTATGACCCGCAATCAGTTCATAACCGCCACCAACCTTCGGTCTTGCCAGAGCCGGGACAATCACACCTTCTTTCTCAATGCTCTGCATTAATTCAAAAAGTGCCATATCGTTTTCCACCTTAAAGGGATGCCCATTAAAATCGTGCAATTCCGATAAAGGAATCATTCTGATATCTGTTTCCACCACAGCACCATCGTTTTGTTGTGGAAAAGAATACAATTCTTCTTGTTTCTTCATAAAATCAATTACCTCCGTTAAAACTCTCGCTCTCGCACATTTATCCGAGAACGCAAGAGAGCCGCTTATTTCCAAAATCACTTGAAAATAAGCGGCTCAGACCACTTTGTTACTTTATTGAACTGTTAGTTATTTTTGATGAAATATGAACGACAGATTTTTGTGTTTCCGAACTACACCCTCACAACCACTTGGACGTTTACACCACTGGAAATTGCCTTTTTCTTGTCTTTTCGGTCACTTTGCGAGAACAGGATATGTCGTTCAAAGTGCCTAAATTCAAGGAGTTTCAGGTATTTTTCCTTTGGAGCAGTGTCACGCACTCTACATGATAAGTTCCAGGGAACATATCTACACAGCAAGCCTTTTCCACCCCATATCCTTGTTCCTTCAGCACTTCCAAGTCCCTCACCAGGCTGGTTGGTTTACAACTGATATAAACCATCTGTTCCACTCCGAAATCGATAATCTTTTGCAACGCTTTTGGATGAATTCCATCTCTTGGTGGGTCCAGTACTACGAAATCCGGTTTATCCTGAATTTCATCGATAACTTTTAACACATCTCCCGCAATAAACTCACAATTACTTAACTGATTGAGCTTTGCATTGATTTTAGCCGCCTCTACTGCCTCTTCTACAATTTCCACACCGATGACCTTCTTCGCCACAGGAGCTAACATCTGTGCAATGGTTCCGGTTCCGCTATATAAATCAAAAATAACCTTATCCTTTGTTTCTCCCACATATTCTCTAGCAGTTTCGTAAAGCACCTGCGCCCCCAAAGAATTAGTCTGGAAAAAGGAGAAAGGCGAAATCTTAAATTTCAGTCCCAGAATTTCTTCATAAAAATAATCCTGTCCATAAAGCACCCTGGTTTCGTCGCTTTGTACCACATCCGCAAGGCTGTCATTTAAAGTATGAAGAATTCCTACAATCCTTCCTTCCAACTCCAGGCCCTTTAATTTCTCCACCAAATCACTAAAATCGAAACTCTGCTGGGTTGTTGTTACGATGTCCACCAGTATTTCCTCCGTAACCTGAGCCCGTCTTACCAACAGATGACGTAAAAATCCCTGATGTGCCATTTTATGATAAAAAGGTAGCTTTGCCTCCTTGCAATACTGAAGCACACAAGATAAAATCTTTCCATAATCCTTATGTACGATTTCACATTCCGGCACCGTAACGATATCATGGAAACTTCCTCTCTTATGCATTCCAAGAGCTAAAGGACCATCCTTTACCTCATCCCCAAAAGAAAATTCCATCTTATTCCGGTATTCCTTCTTAAGAGGGCTCGCCTTAATTCCCTCCCAGACATAAGAATCCGGTTCCAATACTCCATCCAACAATCCCTTTACCTGGGATTCTTTCATATTTAACTGTGCTTCATAAGGAAGATTCTGATAAGTACAGCCTCCACAACTTCCAAAATGAATACAAAAACCTTCCGTCAATTCCTCTTTGGAAGGTTCTAATACCTCAAGCAATCTGCCCTCTGCTTTTCCTTTTCGTATTTTATTCACACTGGCACGAATCTTTTGTCCAGGAATGGCATTCTTTACAACCACTGCCCTGTCCTCTGCCATTACAATTCCTTTATTGGGAAAGTCCACTCTTTCCACGATACCTTCAATAATCTGACCCTTCTTCATCCTGCTTCCTTTCTCCTTCTCATTCTTTAAAACAAATTCGCATATATCTTTTCTAACTCCGACTCCAAATATCCAAAAGAAAAATGTATCTCGCCTTCCCTGTCAATCTCTATCGATAAAAAAGTCTGCTTTCTGTCACTTTGTCTTGGATAAGAAATACTTCCGGGACAGGCAATGGTTAAGCCATCCTCCTGAAATAACGTTGGAACATGGGTATGTCCATGCAACACTACATCGATTTCATGCTCTCTGGCATATTCCTCTAAATACATAGTTCCGCGGTTTACATAATACCTATGTCCATGGGTAAGAAAAAAACGATACCCTTCTATTTCTACAATCTGTTCACTAGGCAAATCCAAACGATAATCATTGTTTCCAAGCACCATGTAAGTAGGACAACTTACCAGACTCCGGATAAAATCATCCCCTCTTTCAATGTCACCTAAATGAATCAAAATATCAAAATTTTTCACCTGACTAATGACTCTTTCCACATCATCATTTCGCCCATGAGAATCACTAATTACCAAAATTTTCATTCTTAGCCTCTCCTTCTATCCCAGACAAACCTGCTACCTACTTTCTCCCCTCAATTTAACTCTTCCTTTAAGTAATTTCGAAACTATCAAAAATTTATATTGAGTTTGTTTTGTTTCTTTTGTATCACTCTTATATAGAATATTATAGTTTCGCAATTACCTATAACTCTTCCTTCATGGCGGTCAATGCCTTTCCACGATGGCTGATTGCATTCTTTTCTTCCGGACTCAACTCGGCTGTAGTTTTCCCATACTCTGGAACATAGAAAATAGGGTCATATCCAAATCCATTTTCCCCCTTTTCCTCGTATCCAATGATTCCTTCAATGGTGGCTCTTTTTGTCACCTGTCTTCCGTCTGGAAATACTGCTGCAATAACACAAACAAATCTTGCAGTTCTTTCTTCCTCCGGTACTCCCTCCAAACGGTCAATAATTGCCTGATTCTTAATATGATAAGAAGTATCTTCCCCCATAAAACGGGCAGAATAGACTCCCGGCTCCTTGTTCATATAATCCACTTCCAAGCCGGAATCGTCTGCAAGGACAATCTCATGACAAACCTCACTAATCGCTTTTGCCTTAATGATGGCATTTTCTTCAAAAGTAGTGCCATCTTCCACAACATCTACAGAAATTCCTGCTTCCTTCATGGACAAGATTTCATAGCCCAAATCTCCAAGAATTTCTCTGATTTCCTTCATTTTTCCTTCGTTACCTGTGGCAAAAATTATTTTTTTACTCATTTTTTCCTCCGTATCTATTCTCATAATCCCTACTCTAATTCCGTAGTAAATGCCTTTAAACACACATTACATTTTTGAGTGGTTTCGCATCGTTTCCACTCTTTTCCATGCATACTGATATATCCTTCTCCATCTTCCAGAATAAAATTTCCTCTTCTGCTGCTGGATTGATATTCAATGGCAATAGGAAGTTCCGCATCCTTGGTAGAAACATACACTACCACTGCAAATTTAGAATTTGCATTTAATTCATACCCTGTATCAAAATCAATGGTATAATATCCGGCTTCCTCTAAATATCCTGTCTTAATCAATTCTCTTCGATTCAAGTCTTCCTTGCTCTTATAATCCTTTACCAGATAAACCTTATACTCTGTGTCCTTTCCCGTAGCATAAAAAGAAACTGCATTCAATTCCTCCCTGCTGTCCGTTTCGTACACATTGGCAAAATAAGCACTTTCGGACTCATAACCAAGCTGTCCATTCCAGCCAAGCAAATCTGACTGATAAATATTGTCATAATTATCTGCATCCCCAATCTTGGAATACACGACATTATAAACACCGATGTTGCTGTCATAATAGGAAACATAGAAATATCCATCTTCCCCAAAATTCTCGCCCCAACTGTTTTTACAGATAAAGGCCCCATCTCCCGGTGGCTCTATGGTGAAGTATCCCTTTGGGAAATTGTCATCCCAACCCACAATTACCACGTCATGATTGGATTTTCCAACACCATCAAAATAATACGCTGCCTTATCCGCATTATAGTAATAAGAGGAACTGTAGGAACTGGTTAAATAGGTAAAGATAGAAGTCTGGACTCCGCCATACTTTAACACCGCTTTCTTAATGGCATTATAATCCTTAGACTGTAATACCATGGCATCTTCCAAATGATAGACCACTTCCGCATCTTCATTGGTAACACCATCTCCATAAGGGTCTTCCTCCTCTAAAACAGGACCCCTCCAGCTTGCCAGATAAGCGATTGCCATGGTGTATTCCCCACCCATATCTCCTTCTAATGCAAAATCCTTATTTAAAGACATATGGTCTGGTGAAAGAACCACTTCTTCCTCCGGCATCAGACTACTTTCAAAGGCTCCCAAAGAAGCGAATGCCCAACATGTACCATAAGAACCTTGGTTTCGTACCTCGCTGACTCTTGACGTTTCCCTTAAATCATATCTTTCCGGAAGATAAGAATCCTTATTTATCTTCTGAATCATAACAGAATTTGAAGTAACATACCAGTCGTAATGGTAACCAAGACTCGTTAAAATTTCCTGGGCGGGAACATAAACCTCCCCATCCACCATAGTAATCTTTTCTCCCAGTTCAACCGTTGTTCCGTTATAATTCACCACATCACTTCCTACCAGGCCTTCAATCACATTTCCTTTGTTTTGAAGAAACACCTTCCCACCATCATAAAGAACTGCACTGCAATCTAACATATGATGAAAAGAATCCAAAGGAAACATCAGTTTCGCCTTATCACTGACATATGGCTTACTATCCTTTTCAAAACTTACCATGGTATCTTCAACACTAACAATAAGCCCTCGTTCATTATTAATTTGTGCCAATTCACTTAAAAATTCTTTGACGGTTTCATGATTATCTCCTGCCTTTGAAATCCCCGGCTCATCACCACCGGAAAATCCCATATAAACCATCAGAAAAATTCCAAGGATACAGCTAATGATAATTCCTTTTTTCACTGAAATAACCCTCTGTCAAATCTGATATTTACAACCCGTTTCATTATAGCTTCTTTGGTGGTTTTGGTCCTAAATACTGATAAAAATACGTCTTTATCATACCATTATATATCTTTCTATTTTTATCTGCCTTCTTACCAATGTATTTTTCTGCATCTTCATAAGAAGTAATCATATACTTAGACCATGTTTCCAAGCGGTCAAAACTTTCCCCGATATCCCGATATAAATATGGCAAATCCTCTTTCTCCTCCAGACGTTCTCCATAAGGCGGATTGGTAATGATAAAACCATATTTCTTCGGATGACTTAATTCACTGATTCCCCTTTGCTGGAAATGAATTAAGTGAGCCACCCCTGCCCGTTTTGCATTCTCTCTGGCAATTTTTAACACGCCTCTGTCAATATCATATCCCTGCAAATCCATCTTTACATCTAAATCAATCTGTTCCCTTGCCTCAGTAAGACAATCCATCCACTGTTTCTTTGTAATCAAATGCTCCCAGTCCATAGCAGTAAATTCCCGGTTCATTCCCGGAGCAATATTTGCCCCTATCATAGCAGCTTCAATGACAAAGGTACCACTTCCACAAAAAGGGTCTACCAGAATTCTATCCTTCTTCCATGGAGTAAATAAAATCAAAGCTGCAGCCAAGGTTTCAGAAAGGGGAGCAAGTCCCGCCTGAGTACGGTATCCCCTCTTATGAAGGGATTCCCCTGTGGTATCCAGTCCCACAGTTACTACATCCTTGTTGATAAAGACTCTCACTGGAAAATCCATACCATTTTCTTCAAACCAGTTTACCTTATAAACCGTCTTCAATCGTTCCACCATGGCTTTTTTCATAATAGACTGGATATCCGAAGGACTAAACAGTTTACTCTTAACACTAGCCACCTTCTTCACCCAGAACCTCCCGTCCTTCGGAATGTATTCTTCCCAAGGAATCTCTTTGGTGCCTTGAAATAAATCTTCAAACGTATAAGCCTCAAATTCTTTTAATTTAATTAAAATACGCTCTGCGGTTCGTAAAAATACATTGGCATATGCAACCGCCTCTAAATCACCGATAAAAGTCACTCTTCCATCTTCTACTTTACTGATTTCATAACCTAAATCTATAATCTCTCTTTTTAATACAGCCTCTAGTCCAAAATGACAAGGTGCAATCAATTCTATCGTCTTCATACGTTCTCCCATATGTTACTGTTCACATGTGAACAGTAACTCCTATATCATTACTTTATCTTTCATTTTACGTTTTTATAGTTCTAATGTCAATGTATGTTACCATAGAAATAATTTCTATTTTACTTTGGTTTTATCAGCAAAAATAACATATAAAACGTAGTCTTTGCTTTTTATATTCATTAAAATTTATTATTTCTGGCAATCGGACCTTTATACTGGCGAAATCCCCCGATTACGCTGACTGCATGATAGCCTAGTTTCTCCAATTCCTTAACAGCTAACATACTGGTTGAGCCACGTTCACAATAAACAATCAAAGGACGGTTTTTTCGAATTTTGATATTCCCTCTTTTGATATCTTCCATATCCATCCAGATAGCCATAGGAATATGTCCCTTACGAAAACTCTCATAATCCCTAACATCAATTACCAGTGCATTTTGAGCAACTGCTGTTGATAACACGTCTTTTGCAAGAATTGTATCCACCATAAAAATACCCCTTTTTTCTTAAGATATGATACCCAGGGTCAAAAGGTCACAAATTGCTTAACACAAAAAATGCCGCCACCTTTATGATGACAGCATTCTTTGGGCTTTTACTTCAATTACTTAGTGTTGTTTGAAGTCTTATTTGTCTGCTTGTTTTGAGCCTTGTTATTTGCCTGCTGAGTGTTACCTGTTGTGTTTTGCATGTTGTTGTTTGCACCATTGGTTGTAGAACCATTGTTAGAACCGTTGGTTGCCTTGTTGCTGGTCTTGTTTGTTTGATTGTTTTTTGTGTTGTTTTCTGACATAATAAATGCCTGCCTTTCTACCTTTCGGTTTGAAATTTTAGTACCCTTCTATTATGTCCACAGTCAAAAATAATATTCACTTAATTTTTATTCCACCGGTCTTGGTGTAAATAAAATAACCTGACCTTCTTTTGCATATTCTTTTAAAAATGCAACTCCGCTCTTACGTCTTGGCTCATCATACTGCATAAAAATATCATCTAAAAACAAAGGAAGTCTTTGACCTGCAGTTTCTTCCGAAATAATATCAATCAATGCCAGCCTTAATGCCAGATATGCCTGGTCGATAGTTCCCTGACTTAAATACTTGTAAGAATGATAGGAAATATCACCTTTTTTTAGTGCCATAATCCCATAATCACTTTGCACCAATACATCCTCATAGGCATCATTGGTCAATGCCCTAAAATACTTTGCGGTTTTTTCATTTAACTTTGGACCGAAACTTTGACGAATTTCCTGAGTCGTTTCATCCATTGCTTCATAAGCAATTTTAACCGCCTCATAATACTGTTCCATGTCCTGATTTTCTGTCTTTAACTCCTGAATTCTTTGCTCTAAATCTTCCGGATTCTGTTCTAATGTCTGACATTTCTTATAAAGTTCATTTTGTTCCCTTAACAAAACTTCATATTCCTTTTGCAATTCCAAAAGCCGCTCGTTTCCTTCCTTTTTCGAACATTCCAGTTCTTCCTTCGTATATCCGGCTTCTGCTTCCCGAATACGGTTTCTTAACTCCTGAATGGACATTCTCTCCATTCCAAAAGCTGCATACAAGGTATCCACCTTTAACCTTTTACCAGAAATCTCTTCCTCCAACCTCTGCTGCTTCTTCATTTTCTCTTCCAGTTCTGAAATTTCAGAAACCTGATACAAAGCAAACAAGGAATTTAACTCTGCCTGCTTTTGCTGAATTGCCTCTAAATTTCCTACATTCTGATGCTCTAATGTATTGATTTTTTCTGTCAGAACCTGAAGTTCAGACTCTAAGGCTGTAATCTGCTCTTTTTTCACCTGCCACTTAGAAAGCCATTGATACCCTTCTTCTAACTTCCTGTTTAACTGATTTTCTTCCTGAAGCCATTCCTGGCTTTTCCTATGAAGTTCTTCCTTTTTCTCTTCATAGTCTAGTTTTCTTAACTTACTCTGCCTTGCTTCCTCTTCTTCTTTTGCAGTTCTTTCTGCCTTCAGGCTCACTATCTCTTCATTCCATGCCCGCACTTTCATGGCTTTTTCCATTCCAAAGAACAAGAAAATGACTGCTGCTACCAGAACAATGGCACCTGCCAAAGAAGACACTGTAAACAATGCACCCCCCAACAGCAATAAAACACCAAATATAAGAAGAAATCTGTTTTTCTTAGAAACTTCCGACTCCTGCTTTTCCTTGATAAAAGTCAGTTTTTCCTGCATATCCTGTAGGAGGGAAGTTTCCTTTTGCTGCATGGATTCAAATTCCAGTTTTTGCTCCTCTTCTAAAGCAAGCATCTGTTCTTTCTTTATCTGGGATAGACGTTGTCTTTGCTGCTCCATTTCTTCCGTCTTTTTCTCTTCCCCTTCGGATTCAAAATCCATTTGCAATTCCTTTTTTCTCTTTATTTTTTCCGATTGTTGTTCTTTTAATTCTTGAAGATTTTTTCTTTGATTTTCCATGACTGCCTCTTCTTTGGCAATCCATTCCTTTAATGTCTGACAACGTTCTTTCTGCTCTTTGCTGATAAAAAGATTGTCCTTCCAATACTCTTCCTTTTGCTTTATGGCAGACTCTTCTTCTTCGCTATATTGTAATAATTCATTAATTTTTTGAACGTCCAAAAGTTCCTTCATCTTTTGAATTTTTTCTGTTTTTTCCCTTAGGTTTTGCTTTTTTTCCTCAAGCAAAGCTGTAAGTTCCCTCTGTTCTTCCTCTCTCGCCAAAAGACGGTTTCTTTCCTGCTCCAGATTTTGAACCATTTCCTTCCTGCGAACCAATGCTCCGGTTCTTCCACTTTTCGAAACCAAATCCTCTTTTGCCGTTAAAAGACGTTTTAAGACCTGTTCCATGGATACCTCTTCTTCCATGCCATTGGAAAGATTGGATATCTTCTCAGCTACCGAATCCTTTTCACCACTTCCGGAAATCATTCCGGTATTTTGTATAAAAATCGTTTTTTCAAAGGCACCCAAATCCATATCCAGAAACTGTTGTCCGATTTCCAGGTCTTTTGCTACCTTAAGTTCCTCTGCACGATTCAAATGAATGAGATGCACCTTATCTCCGGCGGCAGTTTTACCAAAAGACTTCTCTAAACGATAAGAATCCTCTCCCACCTGAAATTCGATGGCACCCTCCATTTTACTTTCATCCCACGGAAGATATTTTTTTCGAAGGTTTTTACTAATATCGTTGCCTCCCGGAACTTTCCCATAAAACATCATCTTAATAAATGCCATAATGGTTGACTTTCCAGCCTCATTTTCCCAGACAATATTAGTAAAGCCTTGCTTTAACTCCAAGGTTACATCTTTTAAGCCTCCAAAGGATTTTATCATTATTTTATTCATCCACATCGTAGCCAACCTCCGTGTAAAATGCCTTTAATCCAATGGACAAAGCCTCTTCTAAAACAGCCTGCTTTTCGGTTTCTCCCTTGCTTTTGGCTTCTTTAATTCCTTTTAACATCTTCGCCACAAACATTCCCTTTAAGGTACGCTGTTTCGCCACCTGTTCATAGTCTACTGTAATTCTTGTCCGGTCCTTGATTTTTAGGAAAAACACTTCCGAAAGCCAGCTTTTGATTCCCTCTATGCTTAATACCACATTTTCCCGCATATCCCCGGTTAAAATTACTTTATAAAGATTCTCCTGCCATCTCTTAACATCCAAAGCCTCCAGTTCCTTTTGAATGGCTCTGGCAATTTCTTCTTCGCTGACCGTTTCTTCTCCCATGAATCTTCCCGGTTCAAACTTTACTTCTAAGTATCTTCTGCTTCCCATTTCCTTAAAATGAAATTGCTTTTCGAAATCCAAAAAGGCTTTTCTGATTTCTCCTACATAAACTCCTTTTTCTCCTAATTCATCAAAGCCTCTTCCATCGTGATTGCCAGGGTAACTATAAGAAGTATTTCCGGCTTTTTTTACCTCGCTGCGAAGATGAATATGTCCCAATGCCAGATAATCAAGTCCCGAATGTTCTATTTGTTTTATGGTAATAGGATTATAAGTACTGCCTAAGGCAGAAGAAACCAAATCCCCATGTAACACTCCAAGATTCACATAATCATTTTCCACATAGCCAATGGCTTCTTCCTTCTTCTTTAACAATGGAATTTCCTGATTTACGCCCTGAAATGCCGCTCCAAACACATTTACCTGTAATTCTTCTATGGTAACACACTCATATGCCCCTTGGAAAATAGTAACATTCTTCGGCCATTCTGCTGTCAAATAACAAGAGTCTCTGCAAATATAATCGTGGTTGCCCGGAGAAATAAAAATTCTGGTCTGAGGTATTTTTTCCATCTGCTCTATGACTTGATGCACCAGTTCCGGCTCCGGTGTAGGCTGGTCGAACAAATCCCCCGCAATCAAAAGCAAATCCGCACCTTCTTCCTCGCACAGTTTAAGAATTTGAAAGAAGGATTGGCGGATTTCCATCTTTCTTCTGGCACCTAAATGTCCTAAAGAACGAATATCCGAACCCAGATGTGCATCGGCACAATGAATGATTTTCAACGTCTGCACAACAATTCACCCCTACTTTTTATTTCTATTTTCCAACAATTCATTTTTCAATTCAAATAAAGGCTCAGACAAATCCACATAAACTTCCTGAGGATTCACGATACGTCTGCTTTCTTCCCATAAAGTAGCCAGTTCTTTTTTACATTTTTCCCGCATTTCCATCACAGACGGACTCTTGTAAATGCACTGTCCCTTTTTAAAGATAGGAACCAGCAATTCACGAACTTCATAAGTTCCCCCTTTTAAAGTACTTCGCTTCCAGGTATCCACAGGGTCAAAGATTTCAATATCCTTTTCTGGTTCATAACTTTCCCCTGCCAATGCAATCAAATCTGCCTTAATCTTTCCACTTTCCTTATCATAGAAACGAAATACCGTCTTGTTCCCCGGATTGGTAACTTTCGCAGGATTTTCTGATACTTTAATTTTATTTTCTACGGTGCCATCTTCCTTTAAAATGGCTGCCAGCTTATAAACGCCTCCAAAAGAAGGACAATCCTTAGAAGTAATCAGATTAGTTCCTACTCCCCAGGAATCAATTCTTGCCCCCTGCACATTTAAACTGTCAATCAAATATTCGTCCAAATCACTAGAGGCACAGATAACCGCATCTTCAAACCCTGCTGCATCCAACATTTTTCTTGCTTTCTTAGAAAGATATGCCAAATCTCCACTGTCCAGGCGGATTCCATATTGCCCGAAAGTCACACCTTGCTCTTTCTTCTCCTGAAATACACGAATCGCATTAGGTACTCCTGATTTTAAGGTATCATAGGTATCCACCAGTAAAATACAATTCTTTGGATATTTATTGGCATACTCTAAAAATGCAGTGTATTCATCTTTAAAACTCATAATCCAGCTATGAGCATGAGTACCCATGACAGGAATATCAAACATCTTGCCTGCCAATACATTAGAAGTACCGTTTAGTCCCCCGATAACCGCCGCTCTTGCTCCATAGATACCTGCATCCGGTCCCTGTGCCCTTCTTAATCCAAATTCCATTACTGCCGCATCCTTTGCCGCAAAACAAACTCTGGAAGCCTTAGTGGCAATCAAACTTTGATGATTGATGATATTTAATAAGGCGGTTTCCACCAGCTGTGCCTCCATAATCGGCGCTACTACCTTTATCAATGGTTCCTTTGGAAATACTACAGTTCCCTCTTCCACAGCATAGATATCCCCGGTAAAATGAAATCCCATCAAATACTCTAAAAATTCTTCGCTGAACAACTGAAGGCTTCGCAAATACTCTACATCATCATAAGAAAAAGAAAGTTCCTTTATATAAGTAATTGCCTGTTCCAGTCCTGCCGCAATGGCATATCCCCCATTGGAAGGGTTCTTCCGGTAAAACAAATCAAATACTACTGTTTCATTCTTCTGGGAACAAAAATATCCCTGCATCATGGTAAGTTCATATAAATCTGTTAATAAAGTTAAATTTCTCGCCATTTTTCCACCTGTGCATTTCATAAGCCAAATTACGAAGCCACACTTATCCTTTCTTTGCTTTATCCCAAACCTCTATCCTCATTATAATACTACATATGTTCGATTTTACTCTAAAACTCCTAAAACTACAAGTAGCTGATTAGAAATTCTAATCAGCTACTAACTATTATTCATATAAAGTTTTCTTGGAGCAAATATATTATTAAAAATTCAAACCTGCAGGCGGTGAAACCTTGCAGCCCCTTCGGTCATGTCTGTCGGTGAAAACTTTCATGAGTTGAATTTTTCTTGTCGCTTAACTTGTGTTTACTATAACCGATTCGATTTTTTTTTTCAATTAAAAAGGTGTGAAACGCAATAAATTATGCGTGAACTGCAATTTTTCATAATTTGTTCTTTTTTTTATCCGGTTTTTGTTTAAGGTTTATTCATATTTTGTTCATTTTTATGCCTTCCGCTTACCATAATTTTCTTGTAACTCGTTACTGTTCACTCGTGCCTCGTAAACAGTAACTCCCCCTAATTTGTCATTCTTTTTTTCTAATTAATTATTGACTATTTTTTTTCATGTTGTATAATTGTAATGTATTGTACCTTTAAATAAATAACGAAAAAAATATATAGATAATGGAGTGGAAAACCAATGAAAAAATTAATCCTTGTAACTTCTCCACCAGCTTGTGGAAAAACTTTTATCTCAAAAGAATTGTCAAAAGCATTAAAGAATATCGTATACTTAGATAAAGACACTTTAATTGGACTTTCAAAGCAGATTTTCGTTGTAGCTGGAGAAGAATATAACCGTAGTTCAGACTTCTTCCAAAAGAATATTCGTGATTACGAATATAATGTTATTTTGGATTTAGCTTTAGAAGCTTTAGATTATGCAAATATGGTATTAATCAATGCCCCATTCACGGATGAAATCCGTAACTTAGACTGGATGGCTGAGCTTCGTAAGACTTTAGCAGGAAAAGGTGCTGAATTAGTTCTTATCTGGGTTGAAACTGACCCTGAAGTATGCCGTCAGCGTATGATTAAGAGAAATTCTGACCGTGATACCTGGAAATTAGAAAACTGGGATGAATACATCGCAAGCTGTGATTTTACCAGACCAGCTAATATTCCTGAATTAGTAGTATTCCCTAACTCTTCTGACGAAGAATACAAGAATTCTCTTGAAAAAACAGTAAACTATATCTTATCAAAATAAAACAAACCCCGACTCTCACTGAGCCGGGGCTTTATTTGTTTCTGTTCACACGTGAACAGTAACCTTTATTTTTCTTTCTACCGCACTTCCTTCTTTCGGAAAAAGAAAATTCCAACCAGGGTTGTTACTATCATATAAGCAACACCCATCAAAAAGCAGGTTAAAATAGTTCCTCCATCCTGCACACCATCATTAACCAGATTCGTCATTTGGGTTGTTAATAATGCATCTGAAAATAAATCCAATGCCACATTATCACCAAACACACTTTTTAAAATCCAGACACCATTAGGAAGAAAAGTGAAAATTGCCAGATAGCCGCAACCCCAAAGCATTTCATTTGGAATCAAAAATGCCATCATATGTATCAAAGATTGACTTCCCAACCATAAAAACAATCCACAAAGCACCTGTTTTGCAAGGTCTAAATATCCTTCCACAGTAAGGGTAGGGTCTGCTCCATAAAAAATCCTGACACTCACCATATAAACCAAAGTAACCAATACCACACCAATCACAAGCACTGCACACCCCATGAAAAGTCTGGATAAATATAATTTCGTTCTGTTTTCCCCACGAGTAATCACATTTTTCATGGTGCGGAATTTATATTCACTGGTAAAAGCCATATCCTCTGTTATAATCAACAGATACCATACAATATTACTGGAGGCATAAAACCCCATATCCAGAACCTGTCCGGCATCATAACCCATATTAAAATGCTCCATCATAGGAAGTAAAAGCTTTGTTACCAAAGCAATCATTACTGCACATCCCATGGAAATAAACAAGAATATAAAGGGATAGGCACGATGCGTTAATTTATACCATTCTGCTTTTAATGATGCTATCATACGTTCTCCCTCCCATTCTTACTATCCTCAATCAAATCCAGATAATAGGATTCCAGACTCTTATTTATCATGGCAAATTCGTATAAATCATATCCCTTCTCCACGATTTCTCTGGTAAGCTGTTCCGGGTTTGATAACAATTCTTTTATCACCAAACTTCCCTCGTCTCTTTCTATTTGAGAGAATCCGTATTTTTCTTTTATAAGAGCAAGCACCTTATCCGGTTCATTTACCCTGATTTTCCAGTTAGGGCGGCACTTATGCTCAAGCTCCTCTTTGCTTAATTCTTCTAAAATTATTCCTTTGTCAAGGAAACCATAATTCGTAGCAATAGACTCAAGTTCTCCCAAAATATGAGAAGATATAATAATGGTAATATTTCTTTCCTGATTTAACTTACGGATTAAATTACGCACCTCTACAATTCCCATAGGGTCCAGTCCATTAATAGGTTCATCCAGAACCAGAAAATCCGGGTCATTTAAGATAGCCAGTCCAATTCCCAGTCTTTGCTTCATTCCAAGGGAATAGTTTTTAAACTTCTTCTTACCACTCTTTCCTAACCCAACCAAATCCAGAACTTCATCCACATTTGCTTTGCCGCCCAACTGCTGGTTATAATACTCTAAATTCGTTTTTCCGTCAAAAAACGGATAAAAGCTAGGAGTTTCAATGATAGACCCCATTTTCTTTCTTGCTGCATCATAACCATTCTTTCCATCTTCCCCTAACAGCCACATACTTCCAGCCTGTTGTTTGGTAAGTCCGGTTAAAATCCTCATCAAGGTAGTCTTACCTGCTCCATTCTTTCCTACCAGACCATAAATCTGTCCCTTTTGAATGGTAATATCCACCTGCTTTAAAACCTGTTGGGAACCATAGCGTTTCTTAATTCCTTTTAGCTGTAACACCATGTCTTCCAAGTCTTTCACCCCTTCCAAATCCTCTGCCTTTTCCTTTCAGCATCCATAGGTAATCGGCAATTACGAAACTATCCAAAACTTATATTAAATGATTCAAAATATTTTAGCTCTACCATTTCCTATTCACCATCTATCTTGTACTTTGGTGTTGCTCATAAGTTTCCGAGAAAACATGACTTCCCGTTTCTTCATTATCTGTATGATAGAATAAATAAGAATGACTCTCCGGATTCACTGCTGCCTCTAAAGAAGCTGCCCCCGGTGAACAAATCGGTCCCACAGGAAGACCCTCATATTTATAAGTATTATATGGAGATTCTATCTCTAAATCATCATATAATACCTGACTTACATTGTACATTCCATCTGTTAATGGATAAAGTACCGTTGGACACATTTGAAGCTTCATATCAATATTCAAACGATTATAAATAACTCCTGAAATCGTAGGACGTTCTTCCTGCAGTTTTGCCTCTCTCTCAATAATAGATGCAATGGTAACGATTTCATAGGTACTCATACCAAGTTCCTCTGCCTTTGCCTGCATTTCCTCTGTATATCGGGCATCAAAGGCTTTTAACATACGATTTACAATATCATGAGCAGTTTCCCCTACGAAAATCTCGTAGGTAGCAGGGAATAAAAATCCCTGTAAATAATATTTCGTTCCTTCTACCTGAGTAAAATCAAGAAAATCAAAATCATAATCCGTAGCTTCTACTGCCTCAAGAAAATCTTCTTTGCTGCAGATTCCTTCCGAATCCAGCTTCTCCGCCATCATTTCAATGGAATATCCCTCCGGAATGGTAAATTTCAAAGTTTCCCTGTCATCCCCGGTTGACATCAATGCAATCATGTCATCAATGGTCATTCCTTTGGTAATGGTATAAGTACCATACTTCATCTTACCATTATATTCTGATTCCTTCACTCTTTGAACAAAAGCCTTTTCATAAGTAATGACTCCATGTTCCTTTAGCAGTAAACCAATGCTGTTGGCACTTGCCCCCATAGGCACTTCTATTGTAAAATCTTCGCCCTGGTATGTGTGGTCACCTTTATAATCTTCCATAAAATCACGATAAATTCCCATACCATAGGAAGCAACCACAGCTATGATGGCACCAATAACAGCCAAAATCACAAGCGGTTTTATTAACTTTTTCATAAATTTTATCCCCTATTCTTATAAAATGTATTATAATGGTATCATGGAGCAAACAGTATTTTCACCCCATGGTTACAGTATAACAGTATTTTCACCCCATGAAAACAATTTTTTATTGCATTTTGTGGAAAAAAAGCGAAACAAGGGAGGAATTTCTATGGCAAAAAGACTAAGAGCCTATTTGGCTTTCATGGAAAAAATGAAAGATAGTGAAATGACCGAGGAGGAACGAGAAGCATTCTTAAAACAAATGCTGGTACAAATCCAGTTTTTCCAACATGAACGATTCATTCACTTAATCGTAACTGTATGCTTTGCCTTGTTGCTGATGATGGCACTTTTAGGCTGCTATCTTGCACCGGCCTTCGGTCTATTTGCACTGGCTGCCTTGTTCTTTGGACTTTTAGTTCCTTACATAAAACACTACTATTTATTAGAAAATGGTGTTCAGAAACTATATGCCTATTATGACCAGATTGAAAAGAAACATTTTCACGTATCATAAAAAATTAGTCCCAAAAGAATAAATTTTATTCTCTAGGGACTAATTTTTATTTACCATATCAATGCTGATTCAAGAAAACTCCTTAAATCACCATTGATATCATCCTTGTAGCCTTCTGCTTCACTTACTTTTATAATGTTTCCGGTTCTTCGTATTCTACACCAAAAGTTTCTACTGTCATGGTTTCAATTCTTTGGTCTGTCATAGGACGGTCTGCAAAATTCGTCTGAGTTTCAGCAATCTTATCTACTACTTCAATTCCTTCGATTACCTTGCCAAATGTTGCATAATCTCCGTCTAAATATGGATAATCCACATGCATAATGAAGAATTGAGAACCAGCAGAATCAGGGTGCTGAGCTCTCGCCATAGAAAGAACACCTCTAGTATGTTTTAAATTATTTTCAAAACCATTGTTAGCAAATTCGCCTTTGATATGATATCCAGGTCCTCCGGTTCCATTCCCCTCAGGACATCCTCCCTGAATCATAAAATTCGGAATTACACGGTGAAAAATTAATTCATTGTAATATCCCATCTTTATCAAAGAAATAAAATTCTTTACTGTATTTGGTGCAATGTCAGGATAAAGTTCTGCCTTCATTACATCCCCTGTTGTCATTGTAATGGTTACAATCGGATTTTTTTGTTCCATTTTTCATATCTCCTTTTTCTTCATAGTCTGTATTTTATACTATATCTGTTTTTCCTGCAAACAGTTAAATGATACCATAAAATACCATGTCCCTCAAGGTACTTTCCCAAAATTCTATTATCAAAATTTTTTCCAAACCCTTTTGTTACTGTTCACTCGTGCCTCGTAAACAGTAACACCCTTTCTTCTATTTTGAATCGTAATTTTCCTCACATACGTCCTCCTTCGTTATTTTTTACCCGGATTTTTATCAATTTTCGACTTTTTATCCTGGTAGTTTCTACCTTTTTCCCTCAAAAATGCTATACTTTACTATAGGAGTCCATCCATAAATACAATGGGCAATCCTCCATATAGGTATCTATACAACAGTTGTTCCCATTACAATAAGAATTAAGGTAATTTTACACCTTAAAAAGGAAATAATAAAGGGAGTAGGGTTCGTTATCTCCATTCCACTTATTTAAAGTTCACTATAACACACTGATGCAGATACCGGATAAAAACTTAAAAGGAGATGATTCAATGCCAGCATTTAAAGATGAATTACGTGGCACATGGTATGCAAAATTTTATTACAACGATTGGCAGGGAGTCAAAAAGCAGAAATTCAAACGTGGCTTCCCTTCCAAAAAAGATGCTCAAAGCTATGAACGAAAGTTCTTAGAAGAAAAAAGCCAGGATATTGATATGACCTTCCAAAATCTTAGTGAGATATATTTTAAAGATATGAAGGAACGTCTAAAATCCTCTACTCTTCATAGCAAACAGCATATATTTGATACAAAACTCCTTCCCTATTTTGGCTATATGTCCGTAAGTGATATCCAGCCAACTGACATAAGAAACTGGCAAAATGAATTAATGAAGCAAAATTACTCCAAAACCTATTTAAAAAACGTCAACAATCAACTTACTGCTATTTTAAATTATGCCGTCCGATATTATGGGCTTCGAAAAAATCCTTGCCACCAGGCTGGAAGTATTGGCAAAAACAAAGCAGAAGAAATGAACTTCTGGACCAAAGAAGAATTTGAACAATTTATCCATTCCATTACAGATAACGAAAATGTGCGTATGAGTTTTATGGTATTATATTGGACAGGAATGCGGGAAGGGGAACTTTTCGCATTGACTCCGGCAGACATTGATTTAAACGAAAAAAAATTACGAATTAATAAAACTTATCAACGAATTCATGGTGAAGATATTATCACCTCACCTAAAACCACCAAAAGCAATCGCATTGTCCCCCTTCCCTCTTTTTTATGCAAGGAGTTGCGGGATTATATTCGTACCAAAAAAGTGAAAGATTCCGAACGGCTTTTCCCTTTTACCAAGAATTATCTGTCCCGGGCAATGACTCACTATTGCGATGTGGCTCAGGTAAAACGGATTCGTGTGCATGATATTCGCCACAGCCATGTCAGTCTGCTGATTAATTTAGGATTCTCCCCCCTTATCATCGCAGAACGTGTAGGTCATGAAAAAGTAGCTACCACACTGAATACTTACTCCCACCTGTTCCCACACCAACAAGAAGTTCTGATTGCGGCTCTGGAAGAGTTAGGAACCTAACTTCATAAAGTATGAGAACCATAAGAAATTCGCTGATAAAATCCTATGATGTTGGAGTCAATAAAATATTGACCCCAACATCGTAACACAATCGATATTTTTATTATTTTACAATCATTTATTGACATTAACCACATTTCATATTATATTTTAATTGAGATACTTATTTACCTCAAATATTTTAACTCATCAACACTACTTTTTTATTCTCAGTTGGTACTATTCCAACATCAAATAAAACCAAATCATTGATTTATTCCTTTCAAAAAATCACTCAAAAAAGCTCCTTGATAATTTTATAAAAGGCTTTGCATCTTACTAAAAATCCCTTATAATATAGGTAGTAACCTATGGAAAGGGGTGAAAGGATGATAGATATGCCAACAAACGAAAAAGAGTACAATGGGAACTTATTTGACCAACTTACGTTATTAGAAAGACTTGAAATAACAGCCAAACAAGACAATGCCACAAGCACATTAAAGCAGATTGATTTTGAACGAAAAGCTATCGAACGAAAGCTATACCAGTCACCACCATTGCAAGGAAACAACAAATAAATAAGTAATTCACATAAGGTGTAAAGTCTTTTATTAAATTATTAAGATTTTACATCTTTTTTATAGTCTCCATTACACAAATTTCATAGATACTTCCTCAATTCAAAGTACCTTGAAAACTTAATAAAAGGCTTTGCATCTTATTAAAAATCCCTTATAATATAGGTAGTAACCTATGGAAAGGGGTGAAAGGATGGTGGAGTATACGCCAACGGATATGCAGTATAAAGACGGTCTAAGAAAAGATAAGTTTTTAAATGATTTAATTATTGAAGCAATAAAAGAAGGTAGAACCGAAAAAGCATTGGAATATCTCGAAAAAGATAACGAACGTATTGAAAAAGCATTAGAAGAGTAAAATAATCAAATAAGTAACCAATAAACATAAGGTGTAAAGTCTTTTATTAAATTATTAAGATTTTACATCTTTTTTATAGTCTCCATTACACAAATTTTATAGATACTTCCTCAATTCAAAGTACCTTGATAATTTTATAAAAGGCTTTACATCTTTACAGACTCCACCTATAATAAAGGTATCAAATACATAATAAAAAGGCGGTGAAAATAATATGAATAGCGAGGTTGATTATACAATGAGTGAAAAAGAGATGTTAAAAGAATTACTTGCAAAGATTGACATATTATTTAGATTGAAATATGCAACTGATAGAGATAAAGCGCTTGAAAGAGAAATACAACTTTGTAAAATAGGGTTAAGTGCTTTTAATTCAGTTAATATCGAAGATTTAGAGAATCAATATAAAAACTAACAACAAAATAACAATACACAATATAAGGTGTAAAGTCTTTTATCAAGTTATTAAGATTAGATTTTGCACCTTTTTCATAAATCTTTTATCATACCCACATTTCAAAATTCTATGCTACTATTTTTAGTATCAAAATCAGTATCACGAAACAAACCTCCAAACCCTTAATTTTCTAAGCTTTCACCCTACTACGAAAAAACTTTTAGTATCAAATTAGTATCACGGAATTAAAAAACCTTTATTTTTCGGTCTTTTCAGGACCTCAAAATCATTCACCCACAATCGACACGTTCCATTCTTTTTCGAAAGCAATGGAAAAATGTCAGGAAAAAACATTAATAAGGGACGAAGACAAGGTCAGGGAGCGAAAATAAGGAGGAAAAAAGAAAATGATTAAAATGTCAAGAAAAGCTAAAAAAGCTATGGCAGTAGCTTTAACAGCTGGTATGCTTGCAAGTACTGCTGCTACTCCTGTAATGGCAGCTACACAGGGATGGAAGCAAAACTCAAAGGGTTGGTGGTATCAAAACGCTGACGGATCTTATCCAGCAAACAAATGGTCTAAGATCAATGGTGTTTGGTATTACTTTGATGCTAACGGATATATGTTAGAAAACTCTTGGGTAAAAGATAAGGCTGGAGATTGGTACTTTGTAGGTGCTAATGGAGCTATGTTAACTAACTCTTGGGCTAAGGATAAAGCTGGTCTTTGGTATTGGTTGACAGATAATGGTTCTATGTTCGAAGGCGGTTGGGCTAAGATTAACGGACAATGGTACTTCTTCAATGCAGCTGGCGTTATGCAGTCAGGTGTTGTTAAAGTAGAAGGTGAAACTTACTACTTAGGTGGAAATGACCAAGGTTGGATGCAGACTGGTAAGGTTAACGTAGCTGGTACTGAATATAACTTCGGTACTGACGGTGCTTGTACAGATGTAAAGGCTCCAGCAGCAGCTAAGGCTTTCAATAAGAAGGGTGTTGAAATCGCTCCTGATGTTGAAATCGAAGCAGTAGATGGAATCACTGGTACTATCACTAACGCATTAGCTGATTATCAAGCAGAATATGGAAACGTACTTATTGCTGGTAGCGATGCTTACTTAAAAGTATTAGTATCTGACAAGGATGGAAATCCAGTAGCTAACACTCCTGTATCTTTAATGGGACAATATAAATTAGGTACCAGTTTTGCATTCCAGGTTAAGGGATTATCTGTTCAGAATACAGATGCTAACGGTTATGCAACTTTCGTAATTGGTGCTATGGATTCTGATGTAACTCCAACTAGCGGAGATTATGCATTATTATCTTTAACTGCAACTGCAGTAGCAACTAATCAAGTATACAAGACTGATTTAGCTTTCGCAACAGTAGCTTTAGGTGAAGTTGACGTATTAAACGACAACAAGTCTGATGATGATCTTTTAGTTAAACCATCTCAGAACGCATCTTCAACTACTGATGCAACTCCATTGACAACTACTATCGATGGAAATGCTGATATTGAATATGTTTCAACTCAGCAAGTAAACGAAAAAGGATCTACTACTAACAAGGTTCAGTTAAAGTTAGATCCACAAATCATGATTCCTTATGCAAATGCTACAAGTGTAGTTGATAAATATCAACAAGACGTAAATAAGGAAATCAAAGAATACACTGTATACCAGAACGGTGGAAGCACTTCTTTCAAGGTAGAAGGAATTCCAGCTGGTCTTAAGTATGCTACATTAAATTTCTCATCTATCGATGTTTCTGATTATACTAAGGTTGTAATCACAGCATACAAGGCAGGTTCAGGTACTGTAGTAGAAACTTACGAAATCGATGGACCTACTACTCAAAAGAACTTTGGTTACCAGATTCCAGTTCAGAAGAATACAGCTCTTGACATTGAAGTTAAGGTTATTTCTGAAGGACAGGTAGATGATAATCAAAATGCTGGTTTAGTAGTAACAGATGTTACTGGTTTATATGATACTAAGACTTCTGATGATGTAAAGACTATTTCATTAAAGGATTCTGTAACATGGTCTGTAGTAGAAAACAAATACAGCAATGCTAAGACTTTAACAGCTGCTGAAGCTGCTGCTTACATTCCAGATGAAATGGATGCTAAGTATACTGCAGAAGGTAACACTTATTCTTACCAAGTTCCTGTTTACCCATACACTGGTAATGCAGTATTAACAGTTAAGGACGTAAACAAGAAGGTAGTTGGATACTTCACTATTCCTACTGAAAATATCACTAAGGTAGTATCTGGTGATGTAGTATACCAAAATGAAAATGATATTGTTGACGCTAACAACCAGGCAATCTTAGTTTCTTACGATGAAGCATTCAACAACGTTGGTGCTATCACTGCAAACGGAAACACTGTAGAAGTTAATTCTGAAGCTACTGGTATCACAGCACTTCAGGCTAAGATTAACCTTGCTGGATTTGAAAATGAAATCAACTTAATCAACAACACTGTATACACAAGTGTACACTGGTCACCAATTCCTAACACTGTAAAGGCTGTTGAAAGCCAAGACTTCTATGCATTAGTTGGTCAGAACATTACAGTTAAGGCTCAATTAGTTGATAACAATGGTAACAAGGTTTCTCAATCCGGACAACAGATTACTTATGCTTATGGTACAAACAACGATAAGATTACTGAATTAGGAGCTGTTGGCGAAACTAAGGCAACTGCAACTGCTTACACAGCAACTACAGATGCTAACGGTCAGGCTACATTAAAGCTTGCTTCTGGAGATCAACAAGCATTAGTTGATTTATTACATGCAACTTCTGCATCTTACAATGTACAGTTAATGATTGGTGACACTATCGTAACTAACGCTAACTTACGTTGGGTTGAACCAGGTCTTGCATTTACTTCAAGCGTAGATAAGGATGATGCTGATTATGAAAAGGCAATCACTCTTAACTCAACTGCATTTGATGCAACTACAACTAATTCTTCTGAATTAACTAACATTCTTAAGAAAGACACAGGAAGCAACTGGATCTTCGGTTACGAAGTAGTTGGTGAAACTAACGATACTGGTGCAACTAGATGGGTTGATTCTATCGAAGGACTTAAGATTGATGTAACTAAGGGTGGTGCTGGTGATATCACAACAACTGGTATGGCTAATGGTACTGCTAAGTTAACATCTACTAAGGCTGGTGCAACTACATTAACTGGTACTATCGATGAAAAATCAGTAGTTTCTGGAACAAACGTTGTATTCAACGTAGCAACTAAGAATGGTTCTACTGTATCTTACAAGACTTACACTAACGTAGGTGAAGGAACTCCTTCTATCGGTGCATCCTTGAACTTACCAGTTACTTGGGGTACTGTAGGTACAGCTATCAGCATCATCGCTCCTAAGGGAACTAGCATGATTGTTGACGCTGACGAAACTGTATACGTTAAGGTTGTAGATGCATTCGGTAACGTAAGAGCTGGTGAAGAAGTTGAAGTTTCTGTAACTTACTCTGATAACACTGACACATTCAATGCAAACTACGCTGGTGTTGCAAAGACAGCTAATAATGTTAAGACAACTACTGATGCTAACGGTTTAGTAGCAGTAACAATTAAAGCAGATGCTGGATTCGCTCCTACTACAGCTACAATCTCAGCTAAGGTTGGAAACGAAACTACTCAACAAACAATCCAGTACAAGAAAGCAACTACGGTAGCAGCTGACTTCGATTTAGTAACAGCAACTTACAACTACAAGTCTGGTTCTAATCCAGAAGTGAAATTATACTTCACTAACCCTGTAAATGCTAATACATTGAAGAAAGAAATGTTCACCGTTGAATACGGCACTTACAAGATTCCAGTTGCTAGCGTGAAGATGGATTCTGATAGCAACAAGGTAGTTCTTGTTCTTGCTGATCAATTCAAGAACAGTGGATTAGATAACTTTACAGATTACGATGTAACTATCGGTAATGTTGTGACTGATGGAATCACATATAACTTATGTGATACTTACGGTAAAGAAATTAATGCAAACACATTTACTTTCGATACTGGTATGATTGATGAAGCAGCAGCTGATAAGGAAGTAGAAGATGCTGTAGCAGCAGCTGTAGCAGCAGCTCAAGAAGCAGCAGCTAAGGCAACAGCTCAGAACGCTCTTAATAATGCAACAATTGCAGTTCCAACTGTAGCATTAGCTGATAGTACAGCAGTTACTTTCGGAACTGTATCAGGATGTACTGTAACTGCAGTAACAGTAAATAATAATGATATTTTTGCTGATAACGCTGGAGCAGCTACATTAAGCACTATTGCAGATACATCTGGCTTAACTAATGAAACTACAACTGTTACAGTAGTGTATACTAACAGCACTTATAATACTGTAACAAGAACAGTTGTTTATACTGCAGCTGTAGCTGATGGTGCAATCACTTTTACAGCTAACTAATAAGTTTCTAAGAACTTAGAGTTTGTAAAATAGGACTTTTATGAAACGAGGAGTCTTCGCGAAAGCGAAGGCTCCTTTGTGATATAAAAAAGTACAAGAAACTTTTACAACTCCATTCTATTTTCTGAGTGAAAAAGTTCCTTGTATTTTTTATTGTTAAGATGATTCATTACCTTTTGCTTATTACTGCGATATGCCTTCTCTGATACAATAACTTACACTGGTATGCCTTCTTTTTTCTTCTTTTTCAAAAATTCTTCCGGTTCTATCCCCATTCGAACAGAAGCCTGCTCAATAGTGAGGATGCCGTCATCTATTAAAGCACACAATTCATGGAAGCGCCCTTCTTCGCGTCCTACCTCACGTCCTTTCTCAAGGCCATCTTCATAGCCTTCCTTTTTTAGGGTTTCTTCGTGCAGCCTTGCGTTATATTCAAATATGCTCAATTTTTTCACCTCTGCTCTGAATTTGGTAAGAATATCCACTAGAATTCCTTCTTTGATACAGTCATCAATGGTTCTTTCTACGGCTTCCTCAATGGTCATTTTGTATTTCTTATTACTGTGATTTTTATTTCCGGGAGTATTTTCTATCTTTCCACCATTTCCTTCCATATAACTCCGGATTTTGGCAACATATATGGAATAGTCACTTAAATCTTTACAGGCATCCATTAGCTCTTTATTTTTCCCATAATTAATGTTTATCATGGTAACCAGCAGTTCCAGCTGTGGCTCTGTTTCTTTGTTTTGAAAAGCATCTGACAGTTTTAAAACCATCCTGTCCTCTTTTTTCTCTTTCCCGTTATAAAATACTACAAAATGAGGGGACGGAATCTTCACCATGGTACCGGAATAAAGGTCAAAGTCCTTTATCAGATTTTCCAGTACGGCAGAAACATACTGCAAATCCCTCAGTGGCATATTGGGACAAAAGGTACTCTGATGTTCGAAAAGATACAGGTCAAAGTGAAATACAAAGGAAATGTCATTCTTTATATTCAGATATACTGCATTTTCCAAAGTATTTATCTCAAGGT
>JAFQCI010000100.1 GCA_017416505.1 Lachnospiraceae bacterium | reverse complement strand
TTGCTAATTCGTGAGTGCTTCCTCTTCCCAGCAGATATTCTTCCACAACCTTCTTCTTAAATTCAAAACTGTATTTTGCCATTAAAAAACCGACCTCCCAATCGTTAGATTTTTTGGTCTAACTTTTGGGGGTCGGTTCAATGTGGCTAGAAACGGGTGGAATCGCAAGCCAGTTGGTCGAAAAGATTCAGAATTACATAACTGATACAGAAAATTTTAGAAGATATAAAGCAAATAATCAAAATGAACCAATATATGCATATTTTATTGAGTTAATAACTAAAATACCATGTTTCCCAATGAAAAAAGTAGAAGCGTTTGGGTTAAAAACTATAGAGCAACATTTAGATGAAGAGATAGTAGAACTTAAAAAGTCAAAGAAACCATTAGAAGTTAATAAGCAGAGGATTGAGAAATTTATGTATGTAAATTTGGATGAAATGAGCATTAAAGATATTTGTAGTGAATGGAATAAGTTGTTAGATGAATAAGGAAGGAAATATTGATTATGATTACTATTAATAGATTGTATATGGAAAATTACAAATTATTTTCGTCTAAAGAGATTGTCTTTGCAGGTGCTATGCTGTTAATATTTGATGGACCTAATGGATATGGGAAAACAAGTATTTTTGATGCCATCGAATTACTAATTACCGGGAAAATGTCACGAGTAAAAGAATGCGACGCCATAAATGGGAATTTGTCGTATGATACAATTTTTTTCGCAAAGAATAAGGACAAAGATGTAATAATCAAAGGTGAATTTGTTCAATGTAACAATGATGAAAAGATTGTTATTGGTGCCAAAATAGGAATAGATGAAATAAAGGGGAAACAGGTCAATCCTAAAAATATTTTTGATAGTATTAATTTTTATATTTTACCTCAATATGATATTTCTATAGATGAGTGGCAAAGCTACAAATGTAATGAAAGAATTAATACGATTCGAGAAAAATATTTTGGAAAGCAGGATATTGATGAATACACACTGTTTCATTATATTAGACAAGAAGATAGATTGGCTTATTTCAAACAAAATGAGGCATCGCGTTCGAAAACTATTGAGGATTTGTTGGGGGTAGAAAACGAAAGGAAAAAATTGAATGACATTAAAACAAAACATAGAATACTAAAAAATAAATGCAAAGAGATTGATTCTGAAATCAAAAAGAAAAAAACTGTATTGGAGCAAAAACCGAAAAACTCCCATCATGATGTAATCTATCAGAGGATATTAGAAGGTGATTATCCATGGGATAGAGAGCAGGTGGCTTTTGGTAATGAAAAAAGAGATGAAACATTGCAACAATATTATTTTGAATTGGAAGGATTAAAATCTTATGTGGAAAATAAGCAGTATCATAATATATATGATGCCATAACTGATTTCAACAAGATTCCAAAACAATACCAGTTGTATGTTCTTAAAGCGCATATGATGAAAAAACAGAAAATAGATTTTGATGAACTTTTCAAATCGTATTCAGCCTTGCTTTTTTTGAAAAAACAGAAGGAATTAATAGACGAAAAAGAGTATTATGGTATTAAGTTTCAACAACTATGTCTTGAATTGAAAATTGATGAAAATATTGTAAATAAATTAGTAACAGAACAGCAACGGCTTACCCAATTATCAAAAAAACAAAGCGAATTACAGAGCTCAGTTAACAATTTGTTAAAGATTAGAGATTCATTAAGAAGTAAACAAGAGTCTATATATGTAGATAGCAGTGTATGTCCATATTGCGGATACGATTGGCAAGAACATAGAATATTAGAAAAGCACTTTGATGAAACTCGCGTAATTATCAATAGATTGCTAGAGGGGGAGGGTGAGCAGTATAACATTCAGGTAAAGAAAGTTGAAAAAATAATAGATGACGAGGTCATGTCAAGCTTAAAGAACAAAATCGAATTATTGAAAAATGATAATTCCATTAGGATTATTTCTAATTTCGAGGATAAGGTTCAATTGATAGCTTTTATGTCTTTGGCTGAAAAAGCTTTTAATCATGTTTATGCAAACGTGGTTAATGACATGAAGGATAACGCTCAATTTGAAGAAATAGCAGAAGTTGTATTAACTAAGATTAGCGGAATGATTGTTGAAATACCAAACGCATATATTGAGGCGAATGAGAAGATGAATTTTTCATTAATAAACCGAAAATACAATCTATCTAATGAGAAAGCCCAAAATATTACTGTCGAACAAATCGAAGACAAGAAAAAATATATTAACAATCAGTATTACATGTCATTTGAGTCGTTGTTAAATGAGGTACAAGAACTCGAGAAAGTTCGAGAAACTTTGAACGAAATTGAAAAGCAAGTAAAAGGATATAGTGATTCGTTGTCAGCTGCGATGGGGAAATATAAAAAGCAAATTATAGATGAGATCGAGATTCCATTTTTTGTTTATTCCTCGAGATTGCTACAGTCATACCAAGGAGGACAAGGGGTTCTCATGGAAAATGATGGTGATGCTATTAGATTTAAAGCGCCAGGTTCAGAACATGATATTTTATATACCATGAGTTCTGGACAACTGTCGGCAGTATTACTAGCATTTTCATTGGCAATGAATAAAATATATGCTGGGGATGGTATTAAAACAATATTTATAGATGATCCCATTCAATGCATGGATGATATAAATATGATTTCATTCGTGGAACTTCTGCGCAGAGAGTTTTTGGATTATCAAATAATACTATCCACACATGAGGAAGATTTTTCTAATTATATTAGATATAAATTCAAAAAATATGGATTACTAGCAAAGGCTATAACATTAAAAGAAGCGTAATAATATCTAATAGATAAATGTATAATCCATCTTTTTATACCGACTGTTTCGAAGTGGATAAGTTGCTATATGGTAAATGGCAATCTGCTTGCACTTTGCTTGCAAAATCCTCGAAAACGATATGTAATCCATAGAATATCTAGAAAAACCATACCACTTGTGGTAAGAAAAATAATTAGTCCACACTAGATGTAGTATACAATGTCGAGTGGGAATAGTAGAGAGTTGTCATGGGGCAAACCACTTTAGCCTCTACGGTGCAAACAACTTTATCCTGAAACAGAATATAGAAAGACCTTGTATGGGCTTATTTGATAAGCCTGTCCGGGGTCTTTTTTTGTTGCCCAAGACAGAGCCATCAACAATAGCCCGAAACCCAACAAACGCCGAAAACAAAGGATTTTCAGCCGAAAACAATGCCGAAAACAGCGACGCTTTGAGACCGAAAAGAGAGAGAAAAGGGACCGAAAAGTGGTGGGCGAGAGTTGTAGGCTAGGATAGTGAAATTTGCACTTTAGAGAATAAAGTGGATTGCATCGCGACACCGTTTTAATCCAGTTTATTTACAGTAGCAGACAGTGGTTTTCATTGTCTGCTATTATTTTTATTATCATTATTATTTCGTGTACAATTATTATCCATAGTAGAGCCACAGAAATCGTAAATCACGATATAATTTACAAC
>JAFQCI010000099.1 GCA_017416505.1 Lachnospiraceae bacterium | reverse complement strand
GCATGCCTCCTTACAGCACTCCTGCGCTCTGATATAATTGTTCATCTGTATGTACTCTATGGTATCTGTATAATAGGTCTGCAGTTTTTCCCTTTTTTCCTCCTGCTTCTTATGGCGAATGAACAGAACCACACTAATGGTTACTACCATCACCATAATTGGGAGCAACGCCATCAGGAATCTTTTCAGCTTTCGCTTTCTGTTTGGGTCTACAAACACTTTATTTATAAACACCACTGCCAGTGTGTATTTATTCAAATCTTTAGGTTGTCTGGATAACAGCAATTCCTCGATACAGTTTACTGTTTCAGTTGGCTCATTGCCTGCCTCGGCAAATACATCGCCTATTTCCCCCTCATCGATATGCTGCCACACATCTCTGGTATAAAGAGCTAAGGCATCTGCATTGGTCAGCTTTATTTTCCCGGATATATATGGCTTGAAATCTTTTTCCTGCCCCAGATACGCATATAGATTATTTCGTTCTTCATGAACTGCCACCTTATCCTTTGGTACTTTTTCTTCTCTGACTAAATCCATGGTTAATGACTGGTCTGTTGTCTGTACCTTCAAAAAACCGTCACGATATATATCAAGTGCAAATACAATTACTTTATCATCGTTTCCCTTTTCCAATGCATAGGTATTTGAGCAAAATGACACAAGCAGAAGCAGACTCATTAAAAGTAACATGCGTTTCATGCTCTTTTTATGATTCATAACATACCAATCCCTCTCTTTTTTGTATCAACTCGTTATTCATTGCAAAATCAATTGTACAACACTTTACGTCTTTTTATGTTAAATCGCTGTTTTTAGGATTGCTTCTGCAATTATTCTGATTATTTTATTATTTAACGCGTTTTTACATTTACTTATTCCCTCTTTTAAGAAAGCAAAACTAACACAATAAGTCGTTTTTCTTACATTTTGTATTTTACTCACTTGTTTCTTTCTAATTTTATGTTATTATTTGGTACATATTAGAAAGGTATGATTACAAATATGAAACTAGCAACTATACTAACGGATTATATCTCTCAGAAAGGCTTCATTGAGCCCGATGACTATGAAATATATCAATATGGTTTTGAAACTTTTTTGGAACTTTTCATAAATGTAATATGCAGTATCTTGATTGCTGTATTTTTAGACATGAAATTAGAATGTGTTTTTTTCTTTCTCTTTTTCATTCCGCTTCGCTCTTACGGTGGCGGACTTCATATGGAACGATATTTTACCTGCCTTCTTCTCTCTTGCGGGACGTTGGCTATGACTTTATTAATTGTAAAATATTATGTTTTGGCGCCCATTTTATCTTTCTTACTGATATTGCTTTGTATTTTTGCTCTAAGAGCTCTCGGCCCAGTCAATCATCCGAATCGCTCTGTTGATGCTTCTGAAAACATCTGCTTTCAAAAAAAAATGGATATTACCTTAATACTAGGTTTTATTTTTGCTTTTTTATTCTGGTTCTTCCATTTTAAAAAATACTTGTTTCTGGAGGCGCTTGTATATCTCTTAGTTGCCTTGACCTCTTTTATCGGCAAACAAAAAAATTCCCGAAAACGCAACTTCTAATCGCTTTCGGGAATTCTCTTTATTCATTTATACAAACTGATTCTTCTCTTTATCGTAATGATAATCAATTCCTGCAAGCTTGTCGATCATAGCTTGCATATCTTCGTCCGTATCCTCGCAAAAAGCTTCCAGACTTGGATAAAAATCTCGTAACTTCAAATTCATAAAGCTTAATAGCATTACTGGATCCTTTGGTATCATATGTTGTACTTCCTCTCATTTTTCCTGCGTT
>JAFQCI010000098.1 GCA_017416505.1 Lachnospiraceae bacterium | reverse complement strand
TAAAAGAAGAACTCAGTCGCTTTCTTGTTGCATGAAGCGAGTGAGTTTTTTTGATATTATAATGAAAACAAAGCCTCAGAGGATAATCTCCAATCATAAAGACGGAAAATCCAAAAAAATTTTCCGTCTTTATTTATCTTTTAGTTTTAATTTAACAACTTGTAGAGCATACGCGGTCTGCCTCCGGTTTCATAGTTCATATCCGCAATAACCATTCCCGCTTCCACAAGATGTGCCATATATCTTCTTACAGTAACGCCCGTAAGTCCGACTTTTTCTGCAATTTCATCACCTGTGAGCCATTTGCTTTTGTTTTCTTTTAAATGTTCAATAATAGTTTGCAAAGTCTTTTCCTGTATGCCTTTCGGATAAAGCTCGTTTGTTGTTTTTCTTGATTTATCTATCAAAAAATCAATGTTTTTTTGATTCACCCGTTCTAAATCTTTCAAAGCCTCTGCCTGTGTAATAAATTTATCAAGCGCCATCTTAAAGCGTTCAAAAGTAAATGGCTTTATCAAATAATCAACTACACCAAGATGCAATCCCTCTTTTAATTGCTCTCTTTCATTAGCTGCGGTTACCATTATAACATCAACGGGAATTTGTTTTTTTCTTATCTGTCTAAGTGTTTCAAAACCATCCATGTATGGCATATATACATCGAGAATAATCAAATCGACATCATTATCCTCAAGGTATTCCAAAGCACTTTTTCCATCGCTACATTTATTTGAAACAGTAAAATCTTTATGACGGCTTACAAACTGTTCGTTTATCATTGCAACCATCGGATCATCTTCAACTATTAAAACTTTATACATAATGCACCTCCTAACATTTATTTTGAAAAATGACGGTAAATGATGTACCCACATTTTCCTGTGATTCAACCGTTATTTTACCACCTATAGCTTCGACCATTTCCTTTACCTGATACAATCCAGTTCCTCGGCCTTCACCTTTTGTGGAAAAGCCGTTATCGTAGATATGTTCAAGATTATCTTTACTTATTCCGATTCCTGTATCCTCAACAGTTATCAAAAGTGCATTTTCACGGGAATATATACCGAAGCGAAGCTCTTTCTGCCTTTGAATATCCTTTATATTAATAGCTTCAAATGCGTTGTCTATAAGATTCCCTATAACAGTTACCATAAGTTCAGATGGAAGAAGTAAATCTGTTTTAGAATAATGGCTTTCATCGTTTAAAATAAACTTTATATTCAGTTCTGAAGCTCTTGCACTTTTGCCTATTAAAAGTGCTGCTATACTTGGCTCGTCAACGACTGACATTATTTTACTGATGGTTTCTCTCTGCACAATAGAAATATTTTCAATATAAGATACTGCATCGTCATACATTTCCATTTGTATCAGTCCCATTATAACATGAAGCTTGTTTGTGAAATCGTGATTATTTGCTCTCATTGAATCCACAAGATACCTTGTTCCTGCAAGATCTTCCATCAGCTTTGTGTATTCTTCACGGTTATGAAGAATTGCAACTGCCCCGATAATATCATCTTTTTCCTTGATAGGTATGCAGTCAATCAAAACATTGCTGTTATCAATGCTTTGCTCCTGAATATTAAACTCTTTTTCGCCTGTGCTGATGACATTTTTTATGAAACCGTCATTACAGCAATCGGTAAATGGTGTGTTTATAAGCTCTTTTGCTTTTTTCTTGCCAAACATTT
>JAFQCI010000097.1 GCA_017416505.1 Lachnospiraceae bacterium | reverse complement strand
GAAGCTTCGCTAATATCTACTCTGCATACATTTATCTGTCCCATCTGAAATACGATGTATTCAGATGGTCTATTAAAGTTACCCTTTTTTACTTCACAATTTTTTTCAAAAAAACTCTTGACTATTTATAGTTTGTCACCTCTTTCTATTCCACATTCTTCAATGCAATATCCAATGGAATTTTCTTTACTTTTCTAAATTGCATAAAGACAATTACAGCATAGGAAGCAATTCCGGCGATTATTATTTTAATGAAGGCTGAGGATGGAATATAGTATGGTATCCATCCCGGATACTCAGAAAGCATTACTGCACATACAATCCTCATAAGTTCATTTACTATCGGCATGGTAACAATAAATGAGATAATTACCACAAGGCTGGTAGCCATGATATACAAACCACTGATTTCCTTATTGGTATATCCTAATATTTTCGTCATGGAAATGGACTGCGTATTCTTTTCAATTACCAGCTTAGAAAGAAGATAAATAATCAACATAAACATAACAAGTCCGAACCAGAAAAACATCTCGAATACACCTCCCATGGATGTACCCATCTGTCTTGACATCTTATTTAAATCATCTTCTGTAATTACCGTGGCTATGAACAACTCATTTATGTCCTCAATTTCTTTATCAGAAAGATACCCATTAAAATAACCTTCCTCATAACCAAAAATTTCATTAAAGTATTCCCGGCTCATAAAAACTGCGATTCCTGCAGAATAATCATGAATTCCTGTTACCTTAAACTGATATTCCTTATCTCCATATTCTTCTTTTAAAGTAATGGTTTCCCCTTCAGAAATATCATATTTGTCTGAAAAAGACGAAGAAATATAGATATTGTCGTTATCCAAATCCAAGGAAAGGTATGCACTGTCTGTATCCATTCCGAACAGGGAAACACTTTCACTTTTTAAATTTCCTCCCATGGTCATAAGACTTCCTGCACAATATTTCTCTGCGCCCTCAGTTTTTGTTTCTACCTCCGTTTTTAAAATATATTGATACTTACAAATAACAGAGTCTGAAATGATTTGCTGGTAGTTTTCAAGTAATGCCGGAAAAGCAATTCCCAATATCATAATTACATTCGCCAAAAAGATTCCTATGACAAGTGTCACATAATTCGGTACATTTTGAAAAATAACCCGAAGTCGAAAGCGTTTCATAATACCTATTTTCGTATTTAAACGAAATGCCTTTTTCTTTTGTTTCTTAGAAAGATTACGTCTTAAAAATTGCATTGGCGAAAGATTCATTTTATTTGAAATAATCACGTAATTTATCACAATCATGAGAATCACAGGAATCACAGTTGTCTTAATAAAGGCATCTGCATTCCATACAGCCACAAAAGTCGGCAAACTATAATTGGTATAATAAATATGAACTGCTACTTTTAAAAATAAGGTATATCCCAGGATATTTCCAACCAATGCAGAAATCAGTGTCACCAGTACCGGCATTGCCATATAATGCCTTATAATTTCACCCTTGGTATAACCTGATGCCCGAAGTGTTCCGATTACCGTTGCCTCCTTCAAAATGACATTGCTTGTGGTAACTGCAAAAATAAAGGCAATAATTGCGATTACGATATATAAAAATACCATAAACATGATTCTGTCATTTCCCATATCATCATCTGCAAATTTAATGGATGGATTTAGATATTGTGGAACAAAATTGGTTAATATCCCATGTTTTGATAATTCTTTCAAAAATGCTTCTGACAGTTCCTTTTCTTCCATTTCGTCTTCTGGTGCCTTATCATAGAGCCAGGAATAACTGTAATGAATGCCTGCTTCCCCAAGACTATCAAAGCCTTCTTCCGTCACCACAGCAACACCAAATTTAAATGCGTCAAACATCATATCTGATGTGCTGGAAAATAGGGAACAGTAATCTGAAAATGCAACCAAACCTGTGATGGTCAATTCTCTATCCTCAAAGGATATCGTATCACCTACCTTAAGATGATTATTGTCTGCATACATTCTATCGATGGCAATTTCATCCTTAGTCTGTGGAAATGCCCCTTCCATCAAATAAACTTTATCTACTTCTTCTCGGTTCTGGTAAATACGAAGGGTACTGTCCACGTTCTTCGTTTCTTTTTCTATGTAAAAATTTTCATAGATTTTTACCCCTTCTTCTTCAATGGTATCAATCGTATTTTCATCTGCTTTTGTATAATACTCAAAATTTCCATCCTCAATGTTATATTTTTCAAAACTTTCATTATATGCTATCCGAAGGCTTCCTGATGCTACAAGGAATCCTGAAATAAATCCAATGATTGTTACAAGGAAGAGAAAGAGAATAATATATTTTATCAACTCGCTTTTTAGTTCTCTTGGTAAACGTTTGTTTAATGGATTTCTCATTGTAACACCTCCTTACCAATCAAGCTCTACAGCCGGAATTTTATTTTCATTTACGTAATCTTTTCGTATCATTCCGTCTCTAAGTTTTACCACTCTGTCTGCCATATTTTTAATGGCATCATTGTGAGTTACCATAATTATGGTATTTCCATATTTTTGATTTACTTCTTCTATCAATTTTAAAATTTCCTTAGAAGTGTTATAGTCCAATGCCCCCGTAGGTTCATCGCATAAAAGAATATCGGGATTTTTTACGATGGCTCTGCCTATTGCAGTTCTTTGCTGTTGTCCACCGGAGAGTTGATTTGGTAACTTATGACGATGTTCATAAAGTCCTAACGTATGTAAGAGTTCATCCACATCCAAAGGATTATCACTAAGATATGCTCCTACCTCAACATTCTCTTTGATGTTAAGATTAGGAATCAGATTATACATTTGAAAAATATAGCCTAAATGCTTTCTGCGGTATAGGGTTAGCGTTTTTTCATTCATATCCGCAGTTTTTTCACCGTTGATGGAAATATAACCACTATCTGCACTATCAATACCTCCAATGATATTAAGAAGCGTAGACTTACCGGAACCGGAAGGTCCAAGTAATACACAAAATTCTCCCTTCTCAATGTTTAAATCAATTCCCTTTAATACCTCGACTCTGCTTTCTCCTTCACCGAAATGCTTTTTGATTTTGCTGATTTCCAAAAACATAATTTTCTCATCCTTTCATTGTTTGGTTGTATCAACAAAAAAACCGGGTATAGCAATATGATTAACCACTATACCCGGATAAAAAAATGAAACTCCATGTATAGCCATATTGCAATACATGAGTCTCGTTTTTTAAGACAAGCCAGACTATAAAGTCAGTATGTTGACTTGCCACGCATTCACGCCACTACTCCCTCATTGGAATATTTTGTTGTTTTTTAGATTTTAATTTACTATCAGAAATTTGTCAACTGTTTTTTAATTTTTATTTGATAAAAATTATCAATATTTTATTTCTGTTATATTTATTGTGTTTTTTCCTTTAGATTCGAAATTTGATTGAACAGAAAGCGTTTATAGGATATAATCCCATCTTTGACAGTTTGCAAAAAATAAAATCGCTGTAAACCTAGTAAATATAGGTGTTACAGCGTTTTTTTCTCTGTCACGGACTTTAGTAATTTATTCTTTCCCCTTACTTTTTTTCTGAATTGTTTTCATTT
>JAFQCI010000011.1 GCA_017416505.1 Lachnospiraceae bacterium | reverse complement strand
GAACTGCCCGAATTAACGCCTGTGGAGATAGTAGGGCGAACGACGTTCGGTGAACGTCGGCTTTGAGCCGACCGTAGCGGAGCGAAGACACGAGGTTTATGAAGCAGGAAGCCCATTGGCTTTAGACAATGGGTAGTTCACGAAGGGATGCAGCAGCACAACAGATTTCAATGTTTGTGCATTCAATTTTTGGCATGATCATAAAAGATGCTCCTTAAGCTTTCTATATATGGTATGCACAAAGTACTAAAATGTGAACAGTTACATATTGAGTGAAATAAAACCTTCCTAAATAAAATTTTACTTGTAAAATAAGGAAGAAAAAAGTATCATGATATCAAGGAGAAAAGAGTTAGTCGAGGGAAACAAAACATTTTAAAATGCGAATTACGGAGGATTACAATCGTGATGAAGAAAGTAAAATTGGTATTGGCATTTTTGTGGGAATCAATGATAGCATTTACAGCTCCATTTTGCATTGGACTTCTTTATATGGATTTTACAGGACATTCTAAAGGTTACGGATATGATTTAGGCAGCGAGCGGGGATTGTATGTGTGGTTTGGTTTTATTGAGCTTATCATCTGGATGCTACTGTCCGTTCCATGTGCTGTATATCTGTTTAAGCAAATGAGAAAAATTGGACTAAGAGCTGTCTGGCTCACGGCAGGTGTAATGTTGTTGCTATTTGTATGCTGCATTTTCCTGGTGGGAGTAGATGAATTTCTTGCTTGCTTTGGATATAAGCAATAGAAAAAATAACTGTATTTTAGGAGGAAATCATGAAGATATTATATGGCACAGGAAATCCGGCGAAGCTGGAAGCAATGAAACGACATTTGTCCGGTCTGGGAATAGATGTAATAGGTCTTAAAGAAATAGATATGGAAATACCAGAGGTAGAGGAAGACGGAAATACACCCTTGGAAAATGCCAGGAAAAAGGCATTATGCTATTATCAGGCATTTCATATGCCTGTATTTTCCTGCGATTCAGGATTATATATTGAAAATATACCTGAAGAGATACAGCCGGGAGTTCATGTAAGAACCATTCAAGGGAAATATTTATCGGATGATGAAATGATTGAATATTATAAGGGACTTGCAGAAAAATATGGGGATTTGAAGGCTCAATATAAAAATGCCATTTGTCTGGTATTGAATGAAACGGATGTCTTTGGGGCAATGGAAGAAAGTATGGCAAGTGAACCTTTTATTATCACCTCCCAACCACATGAAATCAGAAAAAAAGGCTTTCCACTGGATAGTCTTTCTATCGATATAAAATCAGGAAAATATTATTATGATTTAGGAGAAGAGGAATTGGATGAGGTTGCTGTGGGAGACGGGTTTTTAGAATTTTTTAAACAGCATTTGAATGTATAGAGCAACGAAGTGACAGTGATGTTTGAAGAGTGGAATATTTTGGAAAGATTCAGAACCAATCAGGGTGCGATTTATCATTAACTGGTATTTGGTTCTGTTTTGTTACAAGAAACATTTTATCAGGTGTTTTTGAACATTGATAAATTTGAAGGGAAAAGTAGTGTATATACATGGATTTGCCAGATTGCAAAAAATGCGTGGTTGAAGGAATGCAAAAGACGTAACAGGTTTTCAGATTCCTCTGTTGAGGAGGAAAAAACAGAAGATTTTGCCCTTTCATTGGAAGAAAATGTTATTAGGAAATAGCAGTGCAAAAAAATCAGAGAAGCAGTTCAAAAATTGTCGGAACCATATAAAGAGGTCTTTGTGCTTCATGTGTACGAGGAAGTGAAGTTGAGAGAGATTGCTTCTATGTACGAAATTATGATACATGTTAAGGGATTGGCTGAATAGTTCATACATGCAAAAAAAAGTGAATTTTTGCTGTGGTTTGAGCTATAAGAAAAAATAAAAGAAATCAGACTGACGATAAGAAAAGGGATATTATTTTAAATGATAGGCTTTTCTTATCGTTATTTTATTTGATAGGAAATTGCTCTTATTAGAGCAACCTTTATTCACATTAATAATAAATCGAGATTATTCACGTCTTAATCATATTCTTATGATAAAAAGTCAATTGATGCAGATTGTAAATAAATGATATACAAATGTATCACTTAGTTACACTTGATAAGATATATCATGGATAATTGAGAATAAGGAATCTATTTGCAGTAATATAATGTTACGTTGATAATTATAAATTTGAAGTAAACTATTGAAATACTGGATAAATTAGGATATAATATATTTGTTAGGTACAAAAGGTGACAATTATATTTTATTAAAAAAAGGGGTGGTGCTAGAAATTATTTTTGATAGTTTTGTTGGAAAGTTGTTGGATTTAGTAAAATGAAGGAGGACGTTATATTAAGAAATTACTATGTATGCTTATAGTATTGGTTTTGACAATGGGATTTGGAATGGAAAAACAAGAAAACATTTGTTATGCAAAAGATGAAAATCAAGACCTGATAATATTAAGTGATGAAGTTCCCGCAGAAATAGAAGAATATTTTGGTATGATGGCTCCCTATATTATTTATGATGTGATTAATAATAGTAGCATGTATGGAGTAGAAATCGAGAATATAGAAAATATATGCATTGGAAATGCCTTTATTATATATTGCTTAAATTCTACGAATACTTCTGAAGTTACATATTATTTTCCTGTGCTTTATAATGAAGATATAATTATTTTTATCAATGTTGTTAAATCTAATGATGAGTTAAGTATAGGAGCATCTAGAGAATTTGTAGATAAAATTAATCAACTTGGGCGCAATAGTGAGTATGTATTTTGTAGTATTCAAGATAATGTATATGCAATTAATGCGTCTAATCAAATGATATTGTTACAAGGAATAGAAGAAAATATGGTGTCGGATGAGGATAGTATAAATTATGAAGAATTTATTTGCGATAAAAAACAAGTAAAAATAACAAAAGAAAAGGATAGTGTTGAATTTGTTATAGAGAAAGTTTTTGAAATGATTAGTCAAGAACAAGAAAGTAACCGTTTGCGACTAGGTTTTTCTGAGAATACATATTATGTGAAAAAATTGGATATGACTAATAGATTAGTTAATCAAAAAGATAGCAATGGTGTTCAAAGAAGAATGTGTTGGGCAGCCAGTGTAGCAACTATAGTAAGGTATAGAAATAATAATACAACTTTGACTGCTACTAATGTTTGTGATGCAATGAATATTGGATATGATGAAGGAGGATCTGTAAGTGATGCAGCAGAAGCCTTGAATAATTATAATGTAAAGTATTATATTCAAAATTATCAGTCAAGTTGGGATCAAGTAGTAGATTCTATTAATAATCAATATCCAATACATATGTCTTGTGCTACTAGTGATGGCTCATATAGACATGCGGTGACATTGATGGGATATTCATCTTATGGAGGAGTTAGTTTGATATATTTATGGAATCCGGGAAGTGAAACGATACAATCAGTATCATATAGTACTAATGGTAGTAAGTTCCCGTATGATGGAAAAACATATATATGGGAACGTTCGGCAATATATTATACTTATTTATATTGAGATTTTTGAGAGATAATCTGTAATATAGCATATGGGAGGGATTTTTATGCAAAAGAAATGGTTACTTGTTGGTGGAGGATTTATTTTTGTTGTGGTGATAACTGTAATAGCATTTATGTTAAAAAAGAATCCTATCTCCCAAATTAAGGAATCCGAAATTGCTACTATAGAAGTTACAGTAACAACAAAGGAAAATTATGTGAGTATAGACAGTGAAGAAAAAGCAAAAATTACTGAGATAATGGAAATTCTTAATGGAATTCAATTAAGAAAATCAAAATCTCATGAAAAAGATGGAATGGGTGCAGAGATTATTATAACTATGAATGATGGAAGCAAACATTTGTTGCTTTTTCTTGAGGATGATGTATCTATAGATGGAAAGTATTATATACCAGACAAGAATTATGTAGAAATATTTAGAGAAATAGTGAGTAGGTATATGGTTCAAAAACAATAATTTTCAATGCTAATGCAAATATAAATGAAGTGGTATAATTCTAACTCAGGGAATACTTCTGGTATGTGGAAGTGTTTCCTGAGTTTTTGTTTGATGGAGACTTTCTTGAATTTTCCGGTTTAAGGATAAACTATGATAAAAAGTAAAGAATATTGTGGAAGGAATCATAACATTTTGATATAATTTATTAGGGAAATGTAGAGAAGAATCGAGGTTGATGGAAATGGAAGGAAATTACAATCTAAAATATCCATGTTTGCTTGTACATGGAATGGGATTTCGAGATAGTAAAGTATTGAATTATTGGGGAAGAATACCGAGAGAATTGGAAAAGAGTGGATGTAAAATCTATTATGGAAACCAGGACAGCAACGCCTCCATAGAAGATAATGGAAAGCTTTTAAGAAACCGCATTGAGCAGATTGTGAAAGAAACAGGTTGTGAAAAAGTAAATGTGATTGCCCATTCAAAAGGTGGTCTGGATATGCGGTATGCTATATCTTCCCTGGGTGCCGGTCAATATGTGGCATCTTTGACCACCATTAGTACACCACATCATGGCTCAAAAACTGTGGATTGGCTTTTAAAAATGCCGGATATCTTAGTTCGGATTGTAGCTTTCTGTACGGATGTGTGGATGAGAATATTAGGAGATAAAAAACCGAGTACCTATCAGATTTTTCATTCCTTTACTACTAAAAGTGCAAAAAAATTCAACGATGATAATCCGGATGACGAGAATGTGTATTATCAAAGTTACGCTTTTGTCATGCAGCATCCTTTTAGTGATGGCTTATATTGGTTTACGAATCTTGTGGTTTCCAAAATTGAAGGGGAAAATGACGGATTTCTTACCCCAGAGGCTGTGAAGTGGGGAGAGTTTCAAGGGATTCAAAGAAGCAATGCTAGACGGGGGATTTCTCATAGTGATGAGGTAGATTTAAGAAGATTTCGTCTTACCAAAAAACAAGGACAGGGAATATCAGATATTACTGATTTTTATAAGGATATTGTAGGAAAATTAGGGGAACGAGGGTTATAAGAAAGGCGAGAAAAACATATGAAAAAAGCAAATATAAATTTTATATTAGCAATGGTAGTAGTGGTGGCAGTGTTACTAATATCATTTACTGTTTGGAGAGCAGTATCAAAGGCAGACAAAGAACTGGAGCAGATTGAAAGTAGCATTAATGAAAAACGCCAAGGGGATGAAATTGGTGATGTGGAAGGTTATGGAATCATCATGGAAAGTTTTGGCTATTTAATAGGAGGGCTTGGTGTAATAGCACTAAAACTTGCATTGATTTTTTTGACAGGATATGCGGCATTGTTGTTTTTAGTTGCGTTAATAGCCCGGTTGGTATATAAAAATTCTGGTGGAAGGTTGCTTGCATATCGGATTATGATGGGGATAGAATATGCATTACAAGCACTTATGGAAGTGATTCTTATCCTTTCTGTTATTGAGTTACCAACGGTAAGTAATGTTCTTGCAACTATTCTATTAGGGGCAGATATTATTTTTAGTGCCAGAAATACATATACAGCAAGAATTTGTATGTGAGAAATCAAAATGAGGGAAATTTATGAAAGAGAAGAAAAAACTAAATGGATGGTTAAAGATTATAATTGAAGTTACGCTCCTTTTTTTTATTTTTATTGCAGGGCTTGTAGGGAGTGTATTGGTTACTGGCTTTTTAGGTCTTGCCAGGGTGGGAATGGACAATAGATACGCACAGTTTATGAAACAAATTTCTATTGAGTTACAAATGAGTCGGGTATGGATGGTTTGTGCCTTGTGCTTTTTTCTAGTCTGTGTCATTTTTACCATAATCGCAATCAAAGAACAAAAGAAGCAAATAAAAGGTGCTTCTGCATTATTGGTATTTTCTTTATTGTTTGCGATAGTTCCCATTATCCTGTTTGTGAACGGCATCGGAAATATAAAAGAAAAACAGGAACTTAGTACATACATAAAAGAAAATTATACAGAAGCATCTTTTAACGAAGTAACAAAGGATATGACCGAGGAAAATTATGATAAATTTATCGAAAGTCTGAAAGAATCGTTATTGTCTTTTTGCGACAATACGGTTTAATCTTTCGGACATCGCAAGCAATAGAATAACAAAAATCACAAGATACAATGGATAAATTGCAACGCTGATATGTTCTGCAATAAATCCAAAAATCGGGGGCATAAAGGTACTTCCAACATATGCACTTGCCATTTGAATGCCTATAATTGCATGGGAATTTTCCTTCCCGAAATTAGCAGGTGTCGAGTGTATGATGGAAGGATATACAGGGGCAGCTCCTAAACCGGCAATCGTAAGACCGATAAGGGGGATAATACTAATTTCAGTAGGAAATGCGATGAATAAAACCCCTGTGAACATAATTGCGGTGCCGATTCTTATCATGGTCTTATCGCCCAATTTATCGGCAATAAATCCATTGATAAAACGTCCCAGAGTGATTCCAAGATAAAAGAGGGAAGCAAAGGCAGCCGCCTTCTGACTGTCCCAATTTCTATGTTCTACAAGATAAGTACTAATCCAAAGCCCTGCGGTTGATTCGAAGGCACAATAAGAAAAGAAAGCAAGTAATATAGGAATGACACCTTTTATTTTCAATGCTTCCCTAAGTTTTAATGGTGCCTCGTAGTTTTCGTCCTCTGGTGAAACTACTCCTTTTTTTTTCCAAAGAGGCAGGGAAAGGAATAGAATAACAGTAAGGAAAATTTGTATGGCTGATACCATACGGTATCCATTGTTCCATCCGTGTCCGGATTGAATGGCATAACTCATGATATATGGGCTGATAGATGCACCGACACCCCAAAAACAATGAAGCCAGCTCATATGTCTGGAACTGTAATGCAAGGCAACATAGTTATTTAGTGCGGCATCGATGGCTCCAGCTCCTAAACCATAAGGAATGGCAAAAATACAAAGTGCAATAAAAGAGCTTGAGATAGAAAAGCCAAACAAGGCACTTGCCGTAAGTAATACGCTGATGGCAGTTACAAGTCCTGTCCCAAGTTTTCTTGTAATTTTATCTGAAAATAAGCTGGAAATAATAGTACCGCCAGAAATAATCATGGAAATGATTCCTGCATAGGAAATGGGAACATTTAATTCATGAAACATAACCGGCCAGGCGGAACCTAAAAGGGAATCCGGCAATCCCAAACTGATAAATGCAAGATAAATGATAGCTAATAAAAGTGAAAACATAGGCTGATATCTCCTTTGGAAAGTTTGACGTAGCGTGTAAACATTAACGTATGTCTATAGAATGTATTATACCATTAACTCATAAAAAGGAAAGTAGGAATTAAAATGAACAAAACATCGCAGGCCGCTCCCGCTGCGTTCGGCTCGTAAGGGTACTAAATTTACAAAAAATAATAAAAATCTGAAAAAAATCTTGACCTTCCCCTTAGGGAATAGTGTATTACTGTACAGACAGCACCAAAACACTTGCTGTTTTGGTGCGTAAGAACATGATTCAGGAGTTCGCAGGCTCCTTTTGCGAAGCAAAACTCTAAATGAGCCTGCGAATTGTTACTGTTTACGAGGCACGAGTGAACAGTAACAATAGTGTATGTTCGGGATAAATGATGCGGTAAAAAGATTGCATCATTAGTTTCATTATAAAAAAAGAAGGGGGACGACTATGACAATTAAAGACGTAGAAAAACTGACAGGATTAACAGCAAAAAGCATTCGTTTTTACGAATCAAAAGAGTTAATTACGGTGGAGAGGAATCAGGATAATTCTTACCGTAGCTATTCCGAAAATGAGGTAAACCGATTGAGATGGATAAAACTGTTTCGATATCTTGATTTTAGCATTGAGGAAATTCGCCTGTTATTAGATAAGGAAGAGGAAGAAATTAAGGAAGCACTTCAAAACAAGGCAACAGCCTTTGCCCTGCAAAAAGAAATCAATGAAAACAAGCAGGAAATGTGTCTGACTTTAGCGAAGGAATATAAAGCAGAACCAAAGTTCATTGAAGAATACAATGAAACCATCGAATATTTGGAAGGCGAGGAGTGGGCAGAATTTAAAGAAGAATTAAAGGACTTTGGGTGTCCTAATCTTTTTTCTACCATTGCATCATCTTTTATTTATTCAGGACCGATTTTATGGCTGTTTTATAACATTAAAAATGGTATTTATGGAGTGCTGATGGTAAATGCTTTCTTAGCCTTGGTTGGAACTGCATTTCTTACGTTTAACTGGATTCATTATATTACCCAGTATCGCAAACAGAAGGAGCGGGTAAAAAAGAAAAATCGTGAATGGGCATGGATGACTCCGGTTCTTATTATTGTCTGCATTGTTGGGATTGTTGCGGTGGTTTTGATTATGGTATTATTTGAAAAGCTGATAATACCAGAGAAGTATTTGTTTTATGAATATCACCCTGTAGCAGGAGTAGTGATGATTTGGTTGATGATGATTCCTGTAATTTTAATTTGTTTGCTTATTGCTGCAAAAATCTCAAAAAAGAGTAAGGAACAGATGGAAAAAATGAATGATATCATTTATATTTGGAATCATCTTGGAAAATGGAGATGGATGGTAATTCTTTTTTGGGCAATAGCAATTTATTGTTGTATGACCAATGTTACGGTTGTAACAGAAGATTCAATTATCTGCCATACACCGGTTTGTCCGGGGGGAGTGGTTTATGAATACTCTGATGTGGAATCCATCACCACAGGATTTGGAAATAAGAGTTTTGCCATCGCGGAATACAAGCACAAAGGAGAGTTCTTTTATCAGATTGAACTGGATGGAAAGACCATTACATTTCATGTACCTAGTGTAAATGAGGATATAAAAAGATATGAAGAAGAATCCTATTTAGAGTTAGAAGAATTTGACCAGGCATTGGTGGGTTTAGGAATTCCCAAAAAAGCAAGCGAAGAAGGATATGAAAATTGTGATTTGGACCAGGAATTCGTAGAACGGTTCCTGCGAATTATAAATTTAAAATCATAAATCCAGATGATTCATGACTCGAATTATAGAAATTAAAAAGTGGAAAACCGAAACAATCACCATCGGTTTTCCACTTTTTATGATAAAAATATCAGAATTTAAAGCTTTTAAATTCTCAATTATTTATGATTAGTCTTCATCCCAGTTAATATTAAATAAATAGTATTTTCCATCAATCTTACATACGATAGCTTCGAAGGTGAAGTCTACGGAATCTTCATCACCTTTTACAGTAAAGGTTCCTTCATAGCAATAGAATTTGTCAGCTACTTTGTAGTCTTCATATAATTCTTCATAATATTCATTCATTTCTTCTGCATCTTCGCCTTTTAGGGTTTTGGTTAAGTCTACAGAATATTTGTTAAGCTTCATATCCTTGCCACAATAATATTCGAAATTTTCCTTTAAAATTTCAAAGGTTTCTTCATCATCATCATATTGCTCCTCGGCAATATAGTCAGGGAAGTAAGAAAGTACTTTATCATAATCTCCATCCACAAGGGCATTCATAAAGGACCTTGGCATAAACATACTTCTGGCAAAAGATATAAATATAACAGTAACAACAATCCCTAAAACCAGGAAAACTCCAAGAATGGATAGAAAAATGGCTAGACCCTTGTTTCTTTTCTTAGGTTTTTCTGTGTTTCCCATTGAATTTACAGAATTATAAGTATAAGGTGAAGCATTGGATGCTTGTTGCATGGAATTTGGTACGCTGTTCATAAGAGAACCGCATTTGTTACAATAAGTTTCAGCGTCAGTACCAGTGTATCCACAGTAAGGACATTGTTTCATAGTTGTTTTCCTCCTCATTTAAAATAAAACATATTTGCGACACAAACAAATCTATTTTATAAGAAGAAAAGACATAAGTCAATAATGCAGATTCATTTTAGGCTATTCTGCAGGATTTTTTTGGTATCTGGATATTTTTTGGGTGGAAGCCTTATTATAAAGAAATATTTATTGTTGCAATATGAAAGCAAATGTTATAATGTGAAAGATACATGAATGATTTGAGGGCAAAAGGCAGTTTGTCCCTATGATATTAGGAGGAAAACATGTCATATAAAATACTTATTGTAGAAGATGATTCTGATATCAATACACTTTTAGCTAAAATAATGAAGCAGCAAGGGCATGAGGTGGTACAGGCTTTCTCTGGGACAGAGGCGGAACTAAGATTATTTATAAAGAAAGAAGAGGGAGAGATAGCTGACTTTGATTTGATTCTTCTGGATTTGATGCTTCCGGGAATGATGGGAGAGGAACTGTTGGAAAAGGTCAGAGAAATGAGTGATATTCCTATCATTGTATTATCTGCCAAATCTTCTTTGGAGGATAAGGTAAAGGTATTAAATCTTGGGGCAGACGATTATCTTGTAAAACCTTTTGAGCCGGAGGAGGTATCTGCCAGAGTAAATGGTGCCATAAAACGATACCAAAGATATACCCAAAAAGAAGGCATCCAGAACAAGGAAGAGATTCAGGAAACTTTAATATATAAAAAGTTAAGCCTTTATCCTAAAGAAAGGGAAGTGAAGGTGGATGGAATTTCCCTTTCGCTTACTGCACATGAATATGATATTTTAAAACTCTTGATGGAACATCCAAACAAAGTTTTTTCAAGAGAGACGCTTTATGAAATGATTTGGCAGGGTGGATATTATGGAGAAGATAATACAGTGAATATGCACATCAGTAATCTTCGAAAGAAAATCTCTGCAGTCATAGAGGAAGAGTACATAAAAACAGTATGGGGAATTGGATATAAACTTGACTAGGATTTTTTTATACTTTCTTTATACTTTCTTGAGTACTAATTTAGGAAAAATGTTTAGGATAAACATGTAAACAACGTACAAGGAGTGAGAAAGAAATGAAGAAAGAAATCATAGTACAGACGAATCAATTAACCAAACGTTATGGTAATACAGATGCACTTCATAATGCGGATATTACTATTTATAAAGGGGAAATTTATGGTCTGGTAGGAAACAATGGGGCAGGTAAAACTACTTTTTTAAAGCTCTTAACCGGGGAAATTGTTCCAACCAGCGGCGGATTCACCTTACTAGGGGAGAATACAGAAAAAGGATATTCCAAGGTACGAAAAAGAATGGGTGCTATTATTGAGAACCCTGCATTTTTCCCTGGAATGACAGCAAAGCAGAATTTAGAATACTATCGCATTCAAAGGGGAATTCCTGGTAAAGATGTGGTAAAACAAATGTTAAATTGTGTTGGGCTTGTCGATGCAGAAAATAAAAAATTCAAAGATATGTCTTTGGGTATGAAACAAAGACTAGGCTTAGGCTTGGCATTGATGGGAGAACCGGAACTTTTGGTTTTAGATGAGCCTATCAATGGACTAGACCCTTCTGGAATCATAGAAATCCGAAATCTTTTACTGAAATTGAATCAGGAAAAAGGAGTTACAATCATTATTTCCAGTCATATACTTGCAGAACTTTCTAACATTGCTACAAAATATGTTTTTTTAAGCAAAGGAAACGTGGTGGAACAGATTAGTGCAGAAGTATTAAAGGAAAAATGTCATGATTATCTGGAACTTCGAGTGACAGAAACAGAAAAATATGTAAGTCTGCTGGAAAGTAAACTGGAATGCAAAAATTATAAAGTTATGGCAGACGGAAGTATTCATGTTCTAGGTAAAATAGATAAACTAACAGAATACAGTGCGTTAGCAGTCAATCATGGAATTGGTTTGTTATCCTTTGGAATGAAGGAAGTTGATTTGGAAAATTACTATATGGAAATCATAGGTGAAACTGTAGAAGCAGAGGGGGACAAGTAAGATGATGAATTATATGAAAAGTGAGTTATATCGAATTTGGAGAAGCAAAGGAATTTATTTGCTAATTGGCGGATGTATGATATTAATGCTTGCCATGAATTTAGTATTATGGGCATTTGGAAAGAGTTATGATTTTTTTACTTATGCAACCACTAAATTTTCTTTTTCCATGCTGGAAACAGGAATGCAGACAGCGTTTTTTATTACTTTAATGATTAGTTGTATGATTTTTGGAGATGAATATAAGCATAGAACCTTTTCCAATGTAACTGCGTTTGGCTATTCCAAGATGACAGTATTTTTTAGCAAATGGATGATTACTTTGTTTGTTTCTGCTATCGGTTTGGTATTAGTGGTAGGAACCTTGCTTGGAAGTGGTTGGCTGTTATTAGAACACAGTAATGTTGGTGAAATAGAGGGTGTATTAAAAGCGGTAGTTGTATGTATTCCCATTTTCATTTGCGGTGTTACCGGAGCGTATGTATTCATCTTTCTTTTGAAAAATGAAACCAAAGTCATATGGACGTGGCTTGGTGTTTTTATAGGTGTTGCGATGCCAATTTCTTTATTGGGCATGAAATTTAAATTTTTAGAGCATCTAAGCAAATGGCTGGTATTTGATATTTTAGGTGATGTGACGATAGATGAGGCAGCCGGTGACTGGTATATGATATGGGAAACTTCAGAAGGGTTGACAAGAACCATTCTGGCTGGAGTTTTAGGAACCATTGTTTTCCTTGTGATAGGAATGATTGGTATGCGAAAAAAGAAATAAAAATGAATTTTATGGATGTTGGTAAGAGAAATCATTGTTACTGCTCACGAGGTACGAGTGTACAGTAACAAATCATTTGGGATAGGGATTGGGAGTGAAGAAATTCTGTGTGGTGGCTGATTGCAGGACTTAGTTTAATGAGTTTGATAGGATTGGGTTTTATACTGCGTTATTATAGGTTAAAAAACAGTATAAAGCAAATGACAAAGCAGTTAGAAGAGATACAAAGAAACCCTGAGGATAATCGGATTTTGCTTTTGGATTTTTTTCAGAAAGAATTAGAACTGCTATATAAAACCATGAATGATTATATCAAAACGAATCAAAAAATAAGAATCATACAACAAAATAAAGAAAAGAAGCTTAGAATACAGATAGAAAGTATTAGTCACGACCTAAGAACCCCTCTTACTGCTATGTTAGGATATCTTTCTTTTGTCAATAAGGAACATTTAGAGGAAGATACAAAAGAGGCTTTGGAGGTAGTAGAACGAAAGGGAAAGAACTTACAAAATCTGATTTGTAATTTTTATGATTTATCCAGATTGGAAATGGATGAATATTATCTTTCTATGGAGAAAATAAACATTTCCCGGTTTCTGAAGGAAAACATATTGTCTTCCTTTCAGCAGTTAGAAGAAAGTGGATTGCAGGTGAAGATAGACATAGAAGAAACAGACTGTTTTCTGATGGTGGATGTCAATGCAATGGAGCGTATTTTTCATAATATGATACAAAATGCCATACGATATGGAGAAACTTATTTTCGGATAGCTATGGAAAAACGAGAAAACAGGATTTTTCTTCTATTTGAAAATGATACTTATTCTTTAAAACAGGAAGACTTGCCCTATATTTTTGAGCGTTTTTATATGAAAGAGGAATCCAGAACAAAGCAAGGAACCGGCTTGGGACTGACCATAGGAAAATTACTGGCAGAGGCCATGGGTGGAAGGGTAGAGGCCAGATTAGAAGGATGTAAATTTACCATTGCTTATGAATTTCCGGAAGTATGAAACAAATAGATTATAGTATAGGAAATTGCGAAACTATCAAAAACTTATATTGAATGATACAAAATAAACAAATACATAAGCAGGTGTTTTGTTCATTTTGTATCATTGTTTCATAAATTTTTTAGATTCGCAATTGCTTATAGATTTATAAAAAAAGGAGATGTCGATATGAGAGAATCATTAGCTTTATTATGTCAAAACTTTATTGGAAACAGAAATACCATTAAATCAGCCTTTGGATGGGAAAGTCAATACATTTATCCTGTTTGTGCATCTATTTTTATGGATAAGGGCCAGAAGGTAGATGTGGAGAAAATGAAACATTGTGAGAAGGTGTTAAAATCTCAGACTGGTGTGTTTTCTGATTTTCGTGGATATGGAAGACTGGCAATGATTTCTATGCTTGCATTATGTGAACATCCGGAAGAAAAATTAAGTCAGACGGTAAAGATTCATGCCATGTTGAAAAAAGAACGAATTTCTTCCCAATGTCTGTCGCTTACAGCGATTACCATTGCGAATATGACGGAGCCTGAAAAATATGAGGAGATTGTGAATCGTACCGGTCGCATCTATCGAATGATGAAAACGGAACATCCATTTTTAACCTCCGGAGAAGACAGCGTATTTGCGGCATTATTGGCACTTACGAATCAAAGTGAAAAGCAGATATTGGATGAAACAGAACAATGTTATAAAATTTTAAAGGGTAAATTCTTTTCAGGAAATGCAGTACAGTCCGTCAGTCATGTATTGGCTCTGGCAGAAGGAAAGCCGGAGGAAAAATGTGAAAAAGTGAAGGTACTCTATGACAAACTGGCTAAAAGCGGATGTAAGTATGGAACAGATTATGAACTTGCTACACTTGCAGTTCTTGCCTTGCAGGATGAGGATGTGGAAAACATCATCCAGGATATCAAAGAAGTTGACCAATTTTTAAAAGGAGACCTGGGTTATGGTTTGTTGGGATTAGGAAGAAAACAAAGATTGATGCACGCAGGAATGATAGTATCCAGTGAATATTCCGGACAAATGGATAATTCTGTGATGAATTCCACCACCATTAGCGGCGCCGTATCTATGATTGCAGCTCAACAGGCTGCTATGTGTGCTGTGATTGCATCTACAGCCGCAGCTTCTGCAGCTGCATCAAATTAAGGGGAAGTCATCAGTAGCAAAAGGTATTTTAGATAGAAAACAAGCCCTTCTTTGTATGGACAATGTCTTGCAAAGAAGGGCTGTTTGTTACATATTAATTTCATTCATCCAGGGATGGATGGAGTTAAGTCCTAAAGTAGGAAAGTCTAACAATAATATTCCATTGGATAAGCCATATAAGAAATTTCTTCTAACTGATCTGAAGTTACATATCCTGCAGGTGCAGCAAGCAAGCTAGGAATACGGTTTACCATGGTAGCACAGGTGTGTTCTACTGTAGCAGGTTTCACTACATGGAATTCAGTATCAGGTTCTCCTGTAATCCACCAGTCACACATATCACCATCGTCAGCACCATATACTTTACCAATGGTTTCTTCTTCTACTGTAATTCCCTGCATGGTTTCAATGGTTACTACCGCAGACATACCGATGCAGTTTCCGGCAGCAATGGTCTTACCTAGAGTTGAGGAATAAATGTCCTTATCAATGATGCAAGGAACATGTTTTTGCTCAATGGATTTAATGGTAAGTCCAAGTTTGTTACAGATAGCTTCCGCAGCATTCCAAGCGTAGGAAGGTTCAAATTCGGTCGGGTGAGCAATTTGTTTTTCAAATTCATCAGCAGTTAAGTCGCAACCATGGGCTTTGGCAAGTGCTAAACCATACTCATCTACATTATAGCTGTAAGCACCTTTGATTTTTTCAATCTTGTGACAGCCACCAGCCACCATGGCAACCATATTAATCCAGAAAATATCCTGCATACCGGAGCCGGTGATGGTACAACCGGTTTCTTTTGCCAGTGCATCCAGTCTGTTAATCTGTGCAGCAGAGGTAGTCCAAGGATAGATAGCTTCTTCACAAGTAGTAATGACATTGATTCCACGGGCAACACATTTTTCCACATGGTCGTAAATATCATTAATGAAACTGAATAAAGTCACAATTGCTACATCAGCATCGCATTCATCCAGTACTTTGTCCGCATCGTTGGAAATAATAATACCGGTTTTCACGCCCAACTCAGCATAATCGCCAACGTCTAGTCCCACGACTTCTGGATTTACATCGATAGCACCTACGATTTGTGCACCATGTTCATAAAGATAACGTAAGATATACTTGCTCATTTTACCGCAACCATATTGTACTACTTTAATTTTCTCCATACTAGAAATCCTCCTTTTTAATTTGTCCGCTCATCGTCCATGATTCATGAGAGGTTTTAAATGAAACCTATGAATCATTTTGATAGAATTTACTTGATATTTCTATCATAAACCCTCATCTAAGAAGAGAGTCAAGTGTTAATTTCCTGCCATTTATGCCAAGAATAATAATACTTTTTGTTCATGTGTGAACAGGAAACCGTAGGTTGTTGCTTTTATGAACTCTGACACAGGATAATTTATAGTTTACTCATTAAGACCGAGAATCATACTGGCTGATATATGGGAAACTGACAGGTACTTGCAGCCGCATAAACATATTTCTATGACCGCTGTCGAATACATTGAATTCTGTTAAAACCTCACAAAGGTAGTCACCGGAAATGGCATATTGATTCTCTTTGCAAAAATCAAGTAGTTTTTTTGCATACTCTAATTCTTTGTCGTAGTTGTCAAGATAAATGCAGGCAAACATACCACTGTCAATGATTTTATTACCAGCATCATTTATCATAAATTTTTTGTCCGAAAAAACAAAAGCTTTATCAGGGATAAAGTTCTCTTCTACGAAATGCTCCATACTAATGGAGGTTCCGGTATTATAGGAGTGAAACTGTGAAATTCCGTTAGCAATCAACTCTTTTCGAAGTTCAATCAATACCTCTTCATAACTGCGGATACCTTGGGCATAAAAGTTAGTAGTACATGGTATTGCCCAGATATAACGCCGGTCAATGTATTCAAGAGAAATCGTACCGGTTCTGGGTGATTTGCGGTAACGCTCAATGCTGGAGATGGCACGGGTTACAGCGTCATGACGAGCATTTAATTCCCGAATCTGTTGGTGAATCTGTTCATTTTTTCGTGCAAGGATATCTTCAATTAATGTGATGTCCTCCTTTTTTAACACATTTCCAATCTCTGAAAGGCTCATGCCAAGTTCCTTCATATATGCAATCATATCCAGACGGGCATTTTGCTGGATATCATAATATCGATAACCGGTTTCCGGGTCCACATAACGAGGATGTAAAAGCCCCATTTTATCGTATAAACGTAAAGTAGCAATGGTAATTTGATTTATTTCAGCCATTTTACCAATGGATATTAGTTCATTTTTCATATCCAACACCTCCGAAACTCTGTCTATTGATTAGAGTTTAGCAGATAAAGAAAGAAGATGTCAATTAGGGGAATATGAAAAATACAAGGAGTTTATGTGCTGTTTTTCAAACAGAAACAAAACCCTTGATGCTAGGCTGCATAATAGCATGATTTGCGTTACTGTACAGACAGCACCAAAACACTTGCTGTTTTGGTGCGTAAGAACGTGATTCAGGAGTTCGCAGGCTCCTTTTGCGAAGCAAAACTCTAAATGAGCCTGCGAATTGTTACTGTTTACGAGGCACGAGTGAACAGTAACT
>JAFQCI010000096.1 GCA_017416505.1 Lachnospiraceae bacterium | reverse complement strand
AATTTATTATTATGGGTATGAAACATTAATTTATAGTATCTGGCAGATGTTGTTGCTTTTGGTGTTGGGAATGATAATGAACCGAATCGTATCGACCGTTATTTTCCTTATGGTATTTGTGAGTATGAGGAAATATACAGGCGGTTATCATGCCGAAACAAGAATGGGCTGTACCTTTATGACGGTAGTTTGTTATGTAACGGTGCTGGTGATGACAGGGTGGTTGAGTACATTTTATCTGGTTATTTTATTGCTGACCTACGATGTATTACGGATAGTACCTTATATCGTTCTATCCACGATGGTAGTGACAGCAGTGTTAATAATAGTACAAATGCGAGGAGAATGCAGATGAAGCAACTAATGTTAAAAACAGTAGCAATGATTGGTGAAAAAGCTGCAAAAAGTGCCGTATGTGCATCATCGCCATGGTGCTGTTATCAGCCAAAAGAACCGGAAGCTGCGAGAAGAAAGTTTTTAGGAAACAAAGAACAAGATGATGCAAAGAGATAGGAATTCTTTTTGGGATGAGGAAGGAATTCTAGAAAACACAATGAAAGGTGGAAAATAATTATGAAGATTAAAATGAAAAAGATAGTTGCTACGATGTTTTTATTAACAATGGTATTTTCTTTGCAAAATTTTGCGGCTTTTGCAAGTTCGGGTTCAGGGACAGTAAAAGTAGCAAAAAATCAAGTTATGACACAGGCTAAAACGGGAATATCCAGAACAAAAAGTTTCAGTTTTGTATATATTGGAGTAAATAGTGTTTATCCTACAGGTAGTTATTCTGAGGATAATTATACAAAGTGTTTAACAAGGTTATATCACAATTCTGAGGATAATCTTCCTATATCTGATACATATACCCTTACAGAAGGTGCTACGGCTACAACGGTGTATATTAAGCAAGGATATTTAAATGTGACATATTTTGATTTATGTTTTGCTGGAAATAACCCTAATTATGATGCATATGTAGTATATACCTATAATGGATTATAAATTATTAGTATAAAATGATTTAAAACCATTAGTGAATAATAATCATTAATTACATAAATAATTTATTGAATAAGAAAATGGGGAAGTCCGAAAAATGACATTTTCGGACTTCTTTTCACAAAATCTTTATTTTGAGTTGTCAGGAGGAGAAAATCATGGTGAAATCAATCAGGATGCAAATGCATGAAATGCTGAGAAAAAAAACGGTTGTATGTACTTTTTTTATTTTATTGGCTTTTGTTATGGTAAATTATGATTCAAACTTAAACAGGTATGCAGAGATTCAATATGTTACGCAAATGCAGGATCCAATAAAATTACTTACATTGTCAACCTGGTCTCCGAGAGGTTACTTTTTGATGGTATATTTACCGATTCTTATTGTATTTCCTACAGCATGTTCTTATTTAACAGATAGAGATACGAGGGTGAAAATATATATAGAATCCAGAGTCGGAGGCAGGAATTATTGGTATGGTAAATTAATTTCTGTGTTTTTAACTACGTTTTTAGTATTTGTGATTCCTTTTTTAATTGAAATTGTGCTGAGTTGTGTTTGCTTTGATATTTCTGCTGTTGGAGATCCATCTAATTTTAGTTATATACAAACGGTTGAAACTGAAAACCAGTATATGTTTTCAGCGTTGTGGTTGAATAACAGAGTGTTATATGCCATAGTTATGACAGTTATATGGGGGATAGTAACCGGAATTTTAGCCGTTTTCAATTTTTCATTAACAACATTACCATTTTTCAAATATAAAATACTTACATTTTTTCCGATTTACATTCTGTTTTATGTTATAAGCGGAATCAGTCTGTTTCTGAAACTTAATTATACTACAAATTATTTTTTTATTCTGAGATTGTTTGATATAAAAGAAAAGAACTATGCTGTATATGGTATATTTTTAATGATTCTGGTATTGTTTTCTGTCGGCATGGTTCATATAAAGACAAAAAAGGATGATATATTATGAAACACTATATGAAATATCTTTGGATTGCAGTCTTTTGTGGGATTTTTTGTATAGTAGGGTGTACCAAAAATTTCTCAGAGATTTTATTATCTGAAATACTATTCATTCCTACTTACTTTGATACAGATTATTATATGCAATATATACCCAATATTACATTTGGATATGTACCATTATTATTGTTTCAAGTATTTTATGGTACTTATATTTACAGACATTTTTGTTGTGCCAGCATTTATTATTTTTCCAGATGTTGTAGCCGGACTTTATGGTTTTTGAAAGAATGTTTGAGTCTTTATATCTTTTGCGTGGGATATCTTGTAGTGTTTGTGGTTTCAGGAGTAATTGCAACGGATATATTGATAAAAGTAACGGTGGATGCAGTTTCCATTTATATTTTTGTTTATTATATTTTAATTTATTCCTTTTTTTTGTGGTTTACTACATTGGCAGTGAATCTGTTTGGGATTTTATTTACCAGCAATGTAGGGTTTACGGTGGTAGAAAGCTTTCTTTTTTTATGTATTGCTATCTATAGTATGAGTGGGGAATATTTTATACCAGAACATGCGATGGTTAGTGATTACCAATGGCTGATAAAATGGAATCCATTTTCCCATTTGGTGTTTGGAATTCACAGCAGTAATATAGAAGAATTAAACCAGTTGATTCATCAAAAAGGAATTGCATTTGATTTAAATGAATCATTGTTGTTATTTATCATTTTATCTGTGGTGACTATAATAGTAGGATGCGTCCTTGTTCATTATCATGATTTTATAAATGCAAATAAAGAAAAAGGTGGGATATAGTATGAAATTACTCATAAAAAATGTGAATAAAAAAATAAAAGGCAAAGTGATTTTGTCAAATATAAATATGGAATTGCAAAGTGGAAAGATATATGGATTTGTAGGTGAAAATGGTTCCGGAAAAACCATGTTGTTTCGGGCAATTTCCGGACTAATGAAGCCATCGTCGGGAGAAATCATAGCTGATGGGAAAAGATTGCATAAAGATATGAAGGTATTGCCTGCTTTGGGTCTTATGCTGGAGAATGCAGGGTTATATCCTGAATTTACAGGGTTTGATAATTTAAGACTTTTAGCTAAATTAAATGGAAAAATAGGAAAAATTGAAATTGAAGAAGCGATAAAACGGGTAGGTCTTAATCCGGAAGACAAACGTACTTTTCAAAAATATTCATTGGGAATGAAGCAAAGAATTGTTTTAGCACAGGCAATTATGGAAAAACCGGATATTTTACTGTTAGATGAACCAACGAATGCATTAGATGAAAATGGTGTGAAAGATATTCGAAGAATTATATTGGAAGAGAAAGAAAGGGGAGCATTAGTGTGTATTGCCAGTCATAATAAAGAAGATATTGAATTGCTCGCAGACAAAGTATTTATCGTAAATCAAGGGTTTGTAATAGAAAAGGAGGAGTAGTATTGAAAACAAGATATGTGTTGGTATTAACAGGAATTACTTTTTTGGTGGCATTATGTTATGGGATGTATCAAAAAAAATTTTACAAAGATTTTAATTTGGAGGAAGAACCTTTAAATAATTTTGTCGTAGCGTTAGTGGATGAAGAATTTTTAGATATGCAGATTTCGATTATGGAGGAAGAGCTGGATTCAGCCAATATAATTATTGCAGCAAAGTGTGAAGATACTTTTGAGTACAGATTTTCCTGCAATACGCAGGAAGTCAGTGTAGAATATGTGTTTAAAGGAGATGGATTGGAAGAAGGGGATAAAATACAGATTGCCAGAAACGGAACACACATATACATGGAACAGGAGGGATTTATTGCAGGGATGCCATCGAATGATTTGGGATTTGTAAATGAAATGGTTCCTGGAAAAACATATCTTATATTTTTAGATAGAAAATTGAATACATTTAATGAGGAGGAAATTTACATTCAACCGGAAGATTTTATAGTTACACCTATTTTTTGTTACGAAGATATCCCTAATGTTCCATGCACCAGTATTGATAAGATTGGAAATTATGCAAAGTATGAGACGGTGAAAGAAAATGAATTTTTTATTACATCGGAAAAAGGGATTGAAAAAATGGTAGCATTGAAAGAACAATTCATTTCGAAGTACTCATGTTGAAATACAAATTGACTGAAAACAACTTGGCACAAGTAGATTTATATGTTAGAATCATACAACTAACAAATTAAGTTTACAACTAACAAGTTGTTTTTCTTTCGTTTTTTATAGGTTTTTGACTAAAATCGACCATAATTTGACCATTCGTGCTGAACCTATTTACGAAAAAGGAAAAATGAGGTTATTACGGACAGAAGGTGGTTTGGATGATAAAAATTGCGATATGTGATGATGACAAAAAAATAACAACCCAATTAGAGGATGTAATTGAGGACTATTTAAAACAATTAGGTATCCGTTATGAAATCAATATTTTTTTTGATGGAAAAGAATTGATGCAGCATATGGAGAAGGAACAAACAGAGTATGATGTAATCTTTCTTGATATTGAAATGAAAGATATGGATGGGATGGAAACGGCACGTCAGATACGAAAGAAGAATCAGATAGTATTGATTCTTTTTGTCACAAGTCATACCAGTTATGCCATCGAGGCTTATTCGGTACATCCCTTTCAGTTTATTGTAAAACCCATAGATGAAAAAATAGTTTGTGATTATTTTCAGCAGGCTTATGAAGTGATTACTGCGGGAGAGTTTTATTATGAATATAAATATAATAAGGAGTATTACCGGATTCTGGTAAATGATATTATGTATTTTGAAAGCGAAAAAAGGATGATTCGCATTTATTTGAAAGATGGGATAATCAAACAATATTATGATAAGTTGAATCTCATTCAGGAAAAGTTTCAGGATTCAAAAGCTGATTTTTGGAGAATCCATCAATCCATTTTAGTAAATTCCAGATATGTTGTGAAGAAGGCGTTTGATTATATAGAATTAACAAATGGGAAAAGATTAAGTATCAGTGAAGATAGAAGAAGAGAAATAAATGCTCACTATGTAGAAAAAATCGGGAAAACAATGGGGGATTAGAATTTGCAGGATATGGTAATGAAAATGGTGGAAGTTCTGTTGATGGCAGGTCTGTCAGCAGTGGTGGAGATAGAATATTTTAAAACATTTTTTAAGAAAAAAAATATAAAAGCAGTTGGATGTTTTGTATGGATGTTATGTTTTTTATGGAAAATAATAGAAGATTATGTAATGACAGATTTCCCTATCTGGAGCAGAATGATTTTAAGCATATTGTTTGTTGTGATTACCAGTGGTTTCTTTATAGGGGATTGTTTGGGGAAAATTGTATTTTCTATTCTTCATGTAGCCATAGCGGTGTTGACAGAATCTTTGGTTGGTTGTTTTTTCATTTTATTCAATATTTCAATTGAGTCAAATATATTGATAGGTACGATTGCATCAAAAATTTTATTGTTGATGATTGTGAAAATATTACAATGTTTTTTCTGTAATCATGCGGTTCGTGGGCTTTCGTGGAAAACAAATCTGGTATTTATGTTTTTGCCGGTGGGGAGTATGTTTTTAGTTCATCATATATTTATAACAGAGTATAAACTAAACCAACGAGAGTTTAAATCAACTGTCATTCTGTGTATGTTAATTGTTTTGACAATTAATGTTGTAGTATTTCATTTATATCTTAGATTATCCGAAAATTTAGGATTGAAATATAAAAATTCCATGTATGAAAAGGAACTTGCTTTCATGGATACGTATATGAAAGAAAAAGAAGATACGATGATTGAATTTAGAAGAAAAAGGCATGATTTAAAACACCAGATGACAGAATTGTTAAGTTTATTACAAAACAGGCAGTATGAGAAGTTAGAAATTTGTATCAGGGAACTGGCAGATTTAAAATCTTTGGAAGGGTTAAAAATCGCCCATACGGAGAATTCTATCATAGATGCATTTATTAACTATAAGTACGAGGTAGCAAAGAAGAATGATATTGAATTTCGGGTTAAACTGGATATCCCAACCCAGCTTCCCTTTGAAAGTGGAGATTTAGGTATTATACTAGGGAATGCATTGGATAATGCATTGGAAGCAAATCTGCGAAGCAAGATGGAAAAACCTTATGTTGATTTAAAAGTGAAATATGAGGGTGGTAATTTAATTATTATAGTGGAAAATTCTTTTGATGGTGGAATTGCTCAAAACCCTAAGGGTGAACGCATTACACGAAAGGCTGACAAGGAAGATCATGGACTGGGAATAGGTTCCATACAAAATGTGCTAAAAAAGTATCAGGGCTATTATGAGGTTAGGATACAAGAAAATGTGTATTGTTTAAATATATTATTGCATGGTGATTTAAAGGATTGTGAAGAGGACTGAAATTCAGTCCTTTTTTTTGTAAACAATAAGGGAAAAATTACATCATATTGCGGAATTATTACATGGTAAGAAAAATAGGGAATTTTTGTGGTAGAATTGTAGAAAAAGGGAGGTATGTGGAAATGGTTGACATTAAAAAAAGATTATCAGAGGGAAAGGTTGTTGCGTGCATTGTTTCGTGGTTCGCCTTATTATTTGCTTATATCGGGGCTTATACATATTGTTACTATATATTTCATGAGCCGGAAAAGCCAGATTTAAGTAAATTGAGGAAATTCTGATGGATAAGTTGGCAGAAGGGTTGACGAAGTACATTTTAAAACAGGGCGTAGTGAAGGAAGAGGATTTTGCTATATATAAATATGGGTTCCAGACAGGGATAGAGTT